>JAFWAC010000024.1 GCA_017507805.1 Clostridia bacterium | reverse complement strand
TTAATGCAAGTCTTCTTGTAGCGATCTCTGATGCACTTAAAAGAGTATTTGATGAGTCTATCTGTGTTGCGGTTGTATAGTCACCGTCAATCAAAGTATCAAACGAGCCTGCAACAAGATTTGCATCGCTTATCTCCAAGCTCTCATAGCTAAAAGACGATGCTGTCCAGTCAAGTCCATCGGTTGCTATCTGTAATGGTGAGAAAGTAACATTTGAATTGCCTGATAAAACATTACTCTGAGCCACAGTACTGCCGTATATTTCAATTTCAGAAAGATAAGGCATACCAGCAACTGCATCATAACCCGTATTTTTAGAACCGTCATAAATATAACTTGTAGCAACTGTTACAGGAGCATCAGTCAAATCTGTAAGAATCGCATTATCTTTCATTCCAGGGTCGGTTCCCAAAAGATTGAATACAATTACTATGTAACGAACAGTAGTGCTTTCAAATGTTGCTTCTCTTAATCCGGCTGTATAATAGTTATTGCCATCAACAATAAAACTACCAATCAGGTTAGAATCATTAAGAACAGTTTCAGAATCATATTGGGTAACACCATATACATTATAACTGTAAATTCTTCTTGCAGGTGCCCAACCACCGTTTTGAACCCCTATTTTCACAAGGGAAGTATCATAATAGTTGCCTAAATCAACCTTTAATGCAAGTCTTCTTGTTGCAATCTCTTTAGCGGTTAATGTAACACCTGTTTTTGAATTTATTTGTGTAACATCTGCATAGTCCCCATTAGTCAAAGCACCGTAAGAACCCGCTGTAAGATATGAATCGCTGATTTCCATACCCTCATAACTAAACTCGGTCTTTGTCCAATCTAATCCCTCGGTTAATACCTGTAAGGGCGTAATTGAAATATTAGCATTATTTAATAAAATATTAGTGTCGGTTGTTCCATCGGCAGATACAGTACCGAAACAGAATGCTGATAAAACTAAACTTAGTGCCAGAATCAAGCTTAAAATTTTACTGATTTTTTTCATTGAGAATTCCTCCTAAAATTTACATATTTGTATTTTGCCGTGAAAAAAATATATATTCATTTCCTCCTTTCAGATTTTTGACATAAAAATTTTATATTACCAATATAAAAATGCACCGATTTTAAATTGCTTATCATCAGACGTAGGTGCATTACTTCCTACACCGCCTGCTTTGAATTTAATAGTATGTTCTGTATTTTTAAGACCTTCGACAATTGGTATTGGGTATACCATATAACCTCGCATACTCACCCAATCTCCACCGTCTATGGAATACTGAAACTCGCTTCCTGTAGCACTTGGAATCCAACTGCTAAATATATAAAAGTTACTGCCTTTAAACTTATAAACCAACTCATTATCGGGATTTTCAGTATAGATATAATTTTTTATACCTATCTGAGATACAAATGTCATACCTTCCCCTGCGTGCTGCCAGTTCTTACAACCGTTCAAATCAAAATCGGTGGTTTCTACATAATTCAGGTTATACATAAGCTCTGAATTCTTTTTCTCAGGCAATTTCTTTTCAGTTTTAGAAACACTTTGGGTTTCAGCAACATCAAAAGCTTTATTTAAAAGCTCAATAAGCGTTTCTGCATAGAATTTGTGTCCCTCATCCGTGGGATGAACATTATCCGTAAAATACTTTTTCCAAAGCGGTGTATATTGGTCACCAACCTTAGGCCTTACAAGTTTCTTCTCTATCCTCATTTTTCTGCCAACATCTACAGACGGCACAGAATACCAACCTGCCACTTCATCCTGAGCCATTGCCTGTAGGAATGGCTGGGTGGCATCCACCTTATCACTTGTTGTAAAAACTGCAACTATGTCACAGTAAGGATTAGTTTCCCGTAACTTGCGAATTATAGTTTCATACTGAATATACACCCTCTCTATATCAGAAACGGTAAAATTATCGTTTATGGCCATCTCAAGAAAAACAAGGTCTGGCTTATGGGGAAGGACCTTATCATCAAGATAAAATGTAGCAAGTAAAGAACCGGCACTTCCTACTCCTCTGTTAATTTCAGTAATTTTGGCTGATGGAAATTCATTTTTTAAATGCTGAGTTACAAGAGGACGCCATGCGGAGAAATTTGGGTCGGTTGCGCCTGCTCCTGCTGTTATAGAGCCTCCTAAATACGCAACCGTTAATTCCTTATCACTTGTAAGTGCATGATATGTATTGTTTAAACCCGAACGGAATTTAATATATTCAGTATCATACTCAGTGCTGTCATCAATAACTATTTCGGACTTTGAACTATTACTCTCTGTCACATCCTTATCCTCTCTTTCACTGCTTACTACAGGCTTTTCTGTGCAACCAGATATTAATAATATCAATAATATAACAATAATTGCTGTGGTTTTTTTCATGTCATAACCTCCCTTACCCAACAATTCCTGAACGTTCTATACTTTCCGTGAAATACTTCTGTGTAAAAATATAAAGAATCAAAGGTGGTAGAATAGTAAGCAAAGTAGCAGAAGCCTTATATGTTCTTGCAACATAAGCACTTGAGCCTATTGATGAACGCTCAAGTAAGGTATCAAGACTGTTAAGAAGTGGCATAAGCGGCTTCACATCATTGGTAAAGAACATTGAAGATGAATACAAATCATTCCAATGCCATATAAACGAGAAAAGCGTAACAGTTATAAATGCAGGTACTGCAAGAGGAATAATAATTCTCACATAGGTCTGCATTGCACTGCAACCGTCTATTCTTGCTGCCTCCTCAAGTTCCTTGGGAAGACCTGAGAAAAACTGCTTGAATATGTAGATAAAAAGTCCCGAGCGAAGACCCGTAGCAAAAAGCGAGGGTAACACAAATGTCCATACAGTATTAAGCAGATTTACAGACGGTTTCCCCGGAATAAGGGAAAGTAAACCACCAAAATCAAAGAATTGGAAATTAAGAAGTTTGGAGGGTAATATAGTCTGCGGAGGTACAATAATTGTGAGTACAACCAGCATAAATATTAAATTCTGACCCTTAAACTTATATCTCGAAAGTCCGTATCCTACCAAAGAACACGAAACAAGAGATGCCAATGTACTTGTAACAGCTATGATAAGAGTAAGCCATGCAGAGTCCCAATATCTGAGAACCTCTATCATTTCCTTAACACTTTCAAGTGACCATTTTTTAGGAAACAGTATTACACTTGGGTCATTTACAGAAGTGGGATCCTGAAAAGCCGTACAGACCATAAAAAGCAATGGATAAACAAAAAGATACGAAAGAGTAATTATAAACACCGTTCTTAGAAAATCTATACAAAGTTTAACCGACCTGTCCCGCAATACCTTTGGATTTTGTTTTAAAAATTTCAATTAAAACACCTCCGTCAGTATTTGATACGGTCGCCTGACCGCTGGATTTTTGCAAAAACAATGAACACCAAAGAAAGGACAACAGCAATAAGTAAAAAATAGCACCATGACATTGCCGAACTCCAACCGTAACGCACCAATTGTGCATTATTCATTACCTGAAGCATAACCTTGTTATTAGCATCAGTAAAACTATCAATAATTGTATAAACCACATTCAGTGAGGTAATAGGCATTAGCATAGGAAGTGTTATTTTCCAGAAACTCTCCCAGCCTGTAGCCCCCTCAACCTCTGCCGCCTCATAGAGGGAAGGTGAAATTCCTTGAAGTCCTCCTAAAAACAGAATCATCTGTATTCCTGTTTTCCAAGTAAGATCAAAAAGGTTATCGGTTATCATCGTAATTGCAGATATCACCTTTGAATCCATTCCCGAATTTGCAAGCAAATCTTTAAGTGCATCACTCTGAGAGGAGGTGCCCCCTGAAACCACCTCACCCGAAAGCATACTGCTTGCCGCAGCATCGCTTTGAATAATGTTTAAAATTATACCTGACGCTATAATTACAGGTAGAAAGAAAACTGCACGGGCAAACACTCTTCCTCTGAATTTTTGATTCATAATAATAGCAAAGAACAATGCAAAAACAACAATAAGGGGTACTTGCCAAATTAAATTTGTAAGACTTTCGATCAGATTTGTTGTATATGTAGCATCCTCGCGAAAAATGTAATTGATGTTTTGAAGTCCGTTGAAGGTGGTGATATAACCGTCAAGCGTTATATCCACCTTACTGAATACAAATGTGAGAGACTGCCAGAGAGGACGCAAGAAGAATAATACAAAACCTATTACAAATGGCAAAGTAAAAAGAAATCCCGTCCAGGAAAGCCTTGTAGTCAAACCTAATTGCTTTTTTGTTTTCATTCTTCTGCTCCTTCCTCTGTAATATAATTCAAACCTTCTATAGTCTTACCGTTAATGGTAACAGCATCTTCATTATAATTCACTATGACCTTGATACCATTCTGGAATACGGTTTCACAAACATTTTCCTGCAATGTTCTGTGAGAAACAATCTCCTTATCGTGTATCTTTCTAAGCAGATCATAATAACGGACGGCTATTTCGGAAGCCTCATCTATCCAGAGTTTATAATTTGTGCTGTAATACAAATCGTATCTTGTATTGGTAAGCACCGAAGAATCTTCATACATTGCCGAATATAAAAGTTCGCTTCCACTCTCAACAGCCTTGAGTATATTCACTTTATACTCCTGTGCCGCAGTAGTTGACTCCACAGTCATAGCCGTGTATCCGTGTAATACTATTTGATAAAAAGGAATTTCCTCATCAAATATACTGCAACCGCTGGTAAGAACCGGTGTATTATATATTCTGTCTGCATAAACAGCAGCATAAGCATTTGCATCATCAAGGGCTATGTTAAAATCATTGTCTTTATAGTTTTTCAGAGTTTTTTCAATCTCCAGCGCAAAGAAATAACGGTGGAAGGTGTTTTTCTTGCCATTATTTGAATAGCAATAACTCCCTAGTGTAGAGAATGAAATATCTGTAATCCCCTGTTTCTTCAACGACTTTAAATAGTTATCCGAAACCTCGGAAATCTTATCGGGGGAAAGATACATAAATGGGTCTATATTCAATTTCATAGCATAAACCGAGCGTAGTCTTTCAGTATGCTTTGCTACCTCATTAAATATATTTTTAACAACAGTTTTCTTGGAGCCTGATCTAAATCTCAATAAATCAACATCGGCATAGAGTATACCGTCATTTTCTGCGGTATAATCCAAAAGTTCTTTAAAACCGCTGTTGCCACCCAATTTTGAAAGTGCTTTTGCCTTTTTAGGCAATTTTTTATTGAGGAGTCCGTAATTGCTCCAACCCAAATATCTAACCGAAACATTTTCCACACCCTCAGCCTTCAGTTCATCAAGAATTTCCTCAGCCTGACTGAAAGTTGTAAGACTCTTTAGTTTCGAGTACTGCACACCTAAAAAAGTCGCCTCAACATCTATCGCGCCATAAATATCCAGTGAAAATGATGGCGTTGTTTCACTTTTTGTAAGTCCCTTTTCCTCAATAAGATAATTACGGTATTCTTTCGCTACACCTACATAGTTTGCATTATCGCCGTCTAAAAACTTATAGGTCACCTCAAAACAATCAGCATTTTCTGGCCATTTTGTAATGCTTCCTATCTCTCGGCGATTACTCGAATTTTTAAACATCACCATTTTCTGGAGTGAACGCAACTCGCAAATACTGCTTACGCAATTATACTTTCTGCTGTCGTTACCGTTTACCGCTCTTATTGAAGCGGAGGAATCCCCCTTAGTAATCACACCCATTAAGGTATTATTTTCTTTAATAACTGCAAAAACCGGCATTCTTATAACTTCAGACTTGGTATTATCAACATCTGCAACACTATCAACATTATCGCCGTATATCATTTTTCTGTAAACAGAGGTTTCGATTCCGTTATTGAAGTCTATGAGTGCGCCGCTGCCATCGGGAATCAATAGTTTGCCCGATTCATTGCTGTTACCTGCCCCAAAATAAGGCAGCAGATTTATTGCAGTTATATATATTTCTTTTCCTTCTTTTATTTCTGAAAGTTTTATGCTGGCACTGAATTCATCACCATCTATGAAATATTCTACTGGAATGAGGGTGTCAATTTCCTGAAAGAAATAATCCACCCTTATTCCGTTATCTGACTTTTTAACCTCAGCATTACCACTCTCTACTACCCCCAACTGACTGCTGAGTGTATTGACACCTGAGGCAGACAAAACATCTTCCTTATAAACATACTCAACCACTATTTGGGAATGGGTGTTCCATTTTTCAAGACCTATAGTTGTTTCATCGGTTAGTACATCGTTAGGTGTACTGTACCATAAATAACCCGTAGCCTTGTTCTTTAATGCAAAATGTCCTCTCTTTGTATCCGCATAAAGAATAAGGTTATCATTTTCAGTTATTTTTTCGTATTTTATAAGATAGGTGTCTTCCGTTTCATCCGTAACACCCATAATCTCAGGAACAATGTCCAATGTTTCAGGAGCCTTAGCAGTTACTGTAATAACAGAAAAAGCCGTAATCACCGTAAGCAGGCAACACAAAACCTTAATTAACAATTTCATTTACTGCACCTGCCTATCTTAGTGAAAGTTCCGCTATCGCAGAACGGACAAAATTAACCGTTTGCTGTATCAAAGTATAAAAGAGAATTAAAAGGAAGCAGATAAGTGCCATAAAGAGAATTGTCAACAACACCGAGCCTACCGTTTCCTTAAAGGAATATTCATGTATAGTGGAGAGACCTATAAACAGAATCATTCCGCTCCATAAAAGTCCTATTATTCCCACAAGACCTATAAATGCGCTTTCCTCTAAAGTTAGTATATTTGACATTCCTATTTTCACAATTTCGCAAAGCAAATAAGGAATAAGGGAATAAGCCGTAGTTACAACTATGGTCTTAAAGTTACCCTTACCGTTAAGCAAAGTGCATACGGACCAGTTTGAAACAACAAAAAGAATGAATAATCCCGCAGTAAAAAATAGGGTTGTAAAAAAGCTGTAATCTATTGCACGGTTATTGTTGAATGCAAAACCCGTATTAAAAAATGCGAGGGTTTTTATTAAAAACCAAGAAACAACAATAATCAGAGTAGCTCTTACCGACATCACATCTCTTATTCTGAATTGACCGAAGCCATCTGCCGGATGGAGTGAGGTATACACAGGAAACAAAGCTTTGGTTTCCATTGCCGAATAGGCAGTGCCGTGAACCAGAACCGATTTTTTCTTTATAATCCGCACTAAAATAATTACCAACACCGCAATAACAACCAAAGCCAGAATAATTAAAATATAATTATCGCTTATAAATTCTTTACGGTATTCTCTAAGCGACTTTGAATACTCCTGATGAGCACCCGCAAGTTTGAAATTTTTCATAGCCTCGGTGTAATTGCCTTCTTGGTCAGCAACAGTCCCTAAACCGTAATAAGCATATTGACTGTTTGTATTCATTTTCAGAATTTCTGTCCAGACTTCTTTTGAAGCCTTGGTATCGGTTGACTGTAAAAGCGAAAAGGCACTACGGAGAGTAGTAGTATAATCAGTAGGCTTAAAGGATATTACCGTATTACTTCCTGCATCCAGCACATATATTTCTGTTCCTATTGTTTCTATTGCGACGGGATTTTTAAAACTACCGTTCAAATCATTGTATGAGCCGAACACAGCGGTCATTTTGCCGTCGGTAGTATACTGAAAAACCTTTCCCCTTCCTTTATCAAGCAGGTTAATATAACCGTCCTCATCAATATCAATGTCAATAAATGAAGTATATTTAGATACCGTTCCATAAAGGCGGTCCCACTCTAAATCTCCGAAAACAAGACCCGACTTTAAAATATCATTTCCCGAATAATTAAGTCTTCTTACTGTTCCCTCTTTAGACACAAGGCTTGTATCCTCGCTTACAGTATAGAGAAAACCATATTCATCCACATCGAAATTGCTGAAAGCTGTAGGAGTTATCCTCGTAAGACCTTTTCTTTGTTCTTTAGTCATAAAACGCTTCAAAAGATAATTTCTGAGGGTTTCTGCTGTTGCAACTATTGGGTTTGAACCAAAAAATTTTAAAAATTCACCGTCAGCATCAAATACAAAAGCACCCACATTTATACTTTTGACAAGGACGTATACCTGTCCTTTATTATCAACTGTAACCTTAGTTGCAGCGAAATCAGCGTTGGTATTTATGTCAAGGTCTTCAGGCTTTGTTATGCATTGTAAAACCCTGCTGTCGCTCCTACGAACCTTTAAAACCTCACATTGCTGAGTGTTGGCAATATAAAAACAACTTTTATCAAGGCTCAAAGATAACCCTTGAGCACCTTTGATTTTTTTGATATCTCCCAACTCGGTTAAAAACTCATCATAGATTTTTACTACCCTGAAGGTTGTTGTAAGTTCCAATATTCTACCGTTACCGCTATCAAGAATATATACGGCATCCTCACCGTCAAATAAAATATCAGACGGTTCTTTTATCTCAACTTCCAAGCCCATAGCGTCGCTATTAAAATTACCATCCATTATATAGCCTATAGGAGCTGCAACCGATTCGTTATAATCGTTATATTCGTACCCTTCATAAGGAGCATAAGTAACCTCCTTTGCAAAGGCTTGGATACTAAAGGTGGAGAAAACCAGAAGAACTGTTAAAACTACTGTTATTATTTTTTTCATCAAAGTCCTCCTATTTAAGTCCTGAATGGGTCATAGTTTCCATAACCGAACTTTGTGAATAAAGGAATATTACAATCGGCGGAATCATCATTAAAACCGCAACTGCAGAGGCAGGACCCGTTCTTCCGAGACCACCCGTCGATATACTAGACATTACTGCACTAAGACCTTTAAGTTCCTCGCTGTAAATATAAATAGCAGATGTGCCGCTATTCCATAAATCCTTAAAAGCAAATATAATCAGCGTCATCCAAGCGGGCTTAACACTCGGCATTATTATACGGAAAAAAATCTGGTATTCGTTTGCACCGTCTATCCTTGCCGCCTCTAAGGTGGAATCAGGAATTGATGCTACCATGAACTGACGCATTAGAAATACACCCATAGTGGTTGATAAATAGGGTAAAATTACCGACCACTGTGTATCAACCAATCCAAGTCCTGCAATAACTATGTATTTTGGTATAGCCGTAACCTCACCCGAAAACATAAGTGTCCAGATAATCAGAATACTAATGGTTGAACTGCCGAAAAATTTTGCTTTTGCAAGAGGATATGCCGCCATAGAGGATACAAATACATAAATGCCCGTACCTGTGATGGTTATAAACAGACTGTTAAACAAGTATCTTGCAAAAGGTACCCATAAATTATCAGTAAGCACCAGCACCTGTCTAAAATTATCAAGAGTGGGGTGCTGAACAAAAAAGCGGGGCGGATATGCAAAAATCTCATCCAGCGGCTTCAATGACTGGATCACAGCATACACCAGCGGTAACACCATAAAAGCACTTATAAGTACCAGAAATATGAATATTCCCAATGTACCTCCAAACGACCTTGAAAGATTCACGCGCTTATTTACTCTATGATTAAATTGTATTGTTCTGTACAACTTAACAATTTTACTCATTACATTATCACCTAATAAAAGATTGTTACTAATCATTAAATTTCTTTAAAACCTTTTGAATTATTGCCCACGATAAAATCATCATAAGCAGTAATATTACAGATAAAGCCGAAGCATACCCTAATTCATATCGGTTATCAACATAATCTGTTACATGAAGAAGTATTGTATGGGTCGAATAATCCGTACTCGGAAAACCTGTGAGTGCTCTGTTTACACTTCCCACCGCAAATGCCGAAGATATTGACATAACCGCACCAAACAATAATTGCGGACCCATCTGAGGAAATGTTACATAATATAACTCCTGCCAACGGTTTCTGAGTCCGTCAAGCGCCGCCGCTTCATAGTAACTTCTGTCAAGTGCCTGAAGACCTGCTATAAAGGATAAGAAACCTGAACCGAAACTCATCCAGATAATAACAATCATAACTATCCAAAAGTTATATTTAGTGTCCGTAAGCCAATATATAGGATCACTTGTGACACCCAACTGAATCAGTATATTGTTTAAGAAACCTGCACTGTCCGAAGAAAAAATGTACTGCCAGATGAAGAAAACATTTCCGACAAGGGCAGGTGTGTAAACACATAAAGTAACAATTGTTCTTGTAGCCCTGCCTAATTCGTTGATAAGCCAGGCTATAACAAAACTCAGAATAAAACCGATAGGCCCCGAAAACAGCGCATAAACAAGGGTGTTTTTAAGAGCAATCATAAATATTTCATCATCTATAAATATCCGAACATAATTATCAAGCCCTACCCAATTTGGAAACTGCACCATATTAAAATCAGTAAGGCTGAGAATAATCGAAGAAATAACTGGCACTAACATAAATACCGTGAACAAAATTAAAAAAGGAGCCAACAGAACATAATAAGGTATATTCTTTTTAAGTTCCGCTTTGCTGAGTCCTTGTATTTTTTTCAATTAATTCCCCTCCTTACCTATATTAAATTCTTTACGTTTGCGGGAAATCTCGTCATTTATATCCTTGTTATAAAGTGCCAACGCACGGCGAGGTGAATTCTTATCGTTAATAGCCGAACGGATTGCACTTGTAAGAGACCTCGTTATCTGATAATTACCCACAACAGCTGCCTGATTATAAGAAACACTGAGTTGTGTATTTATTTTATTAAATTCACTTTTAGACCAACCTAAGTTTTCCAGTGCCACATAATTTGCAGGGGTTATTCTTCCGATAACACCCAATATACCTTCCAGTGCCCTACCATAAGTTGTCTGGGTTTCAGCACTTGCCCACCATTTCATAAACTCAAATGCTTCATTTTCAACACCGCGTTCTACAGCACGTGTAAGCATTATGCTACCTGATGCCGTGGCGCTCTCAGTGCGCTCGACACTACCGTCTTCTTTAACAGTTCCGGGAATTAAGGTAAAATCCCAAAGCCCTGCAATTTCGGGGGCAGATGCCGTAAGTTGAGTGTAGAAAGAATATGAACTTATTGAAAGAGGCGCTTCACCGCTTCTAAAACGGTTAAAGATACTGATTTCTCTTGTTATGCCATAAACTCTATATAACTCAACCGTTTTTTCAAAAGCTATATTTGCTACCTCTGTATCAAATAAAGTTTTGGAAAGATCATCTGTAAAGTAATCTCCGCCATTTTGGAAAAGTAAGGTGCTGAAAACGCTTATCGCCAAAGAGTTTCCTGCATCGGCAGAATTAATTTCAGGGAGACCTACCTGCAAATTCTTACTTTGGAGCACTTCGAGTACATTATAGAATTCATTCCAGGTTTCAGGAGGATTAAGACCCAAAGATTCAAAAATATCCGTTCTGTAAAAAAGCATATCGCAGTTCTGCGTTACAGGAATACCGTAAATTCCGCCCTGATACTTATAGGTAGTCCAAGCAGAATCATAAGTTTCTGCCTGAAGGACAGATAAATCAAACTGTGATAAATCAACCAGCGCTCCCCTTGCTGCCAGATTTACAGGTGTCACCGCATCTATATGCAAAACAACATCAGGCCCCTTGCCTGCAAGAACTGCTTTTATAAGAGTTGATGCACCTGAAACCAAATTAAGAACAATAGGAATTTCGGTCTTCGTTGTGAAATTTTCTTCAATCAGTCGGTTTAAAATTTGTGCCTGATCACGACCTAAATCTGCCCATACAAGGATACTTTTATCACTATCCGCACCTGCAGAACTTACAATGTTATAGTCATTTGAAAAGGTTGCAATAAAACGCTTAAATTTGTAAGAAAGATTTGCGAAAAGGCCTATACTTGCTTCGGGTATTTCTGCTCCTTTAGGAATATAATGAATACTATCAAGTTCTACTGCCTGACCGCCGAGAGTTAGCAACAGCGATGACAAACTCTCAATATTTGTTTTAAAATTACTTAGTCTGTCAGGAATATAGAAGGGGTCCTCTGCTAATTCGTCAATAATCTTTACAGCCTTCAAAATTGTGGCAACACCTGTCGAAGATTTACCCATTTCTTTGGTTATAGCATCTGCCGCAAGATTGAGTCTTTTGCTCACCGCCGTCAAATCATCTGTAAGTTCAGGTAACTGGGAATCAAGTTCATAATCCTGATACATACTTGGGGTCACACCGGTTATCATTATAATTTCACGGTAGATTTCATTCAGGTCGAGAACCGCTTTCTGAACTTCCCGCAAAGGATAATCCATAGGACCCGAGGTACACTCAAGGGTTATAATATCTCCCTTTTTAAGATGGATGTACAACGGTTCATCATCACCGACAACCTTTATATACCACTCGGGATCAAACTCAAATTTTACCTTCTCTGCTTCTTTGAATGGGATTTCCCCATTGACATAAAGACGGCGGTATGAGTTCATTCCTTCACTGAAATTCTGCCTTACCCTGAAGGCTAATCTATAAAGTCCTTCCTTTTCCACATCAACCTGCCAGCTTATAGAATCCCCACAGGTCGTCCAACTTGAACCTCCTATAGTATTCAAACGGATTTTCACAGGGTCGTTAGGAAGAGTGCCCCCATTAGAACGGTCGTATTTGGGAGAAAGTGAACTATCGGTTTTCTCAAAAGCAAGCTCTGCTTCCTGTCTTACGCTTTCACCTGAAACATGGTCACTGTTCGAATATTGCGAAATATATTCCTTATACGCAGGCACTTCTTTCATATTTCCAAATACCACCTTGGAAACCGCAACAGGAATATTGGCATTTTTAAGGGTTACAGTATGCTCACCTTTTTCAAGATTAAAAATATAGGGTTGGCTATACATACCAAGCATATCGGAAAATGCAACCCTATTCCAACGCTTAACCTCCTCCTGACTGGGTGTTAAATCGTTACCCGAAAAGTCGGTTTTAAAGCTTCCATTTTCAATATCGTCAGAATCCTTCCATATTCGTGGCAGACTCATAGCCTTAGCCTCGCTAAAAGGCACCTCACCATCAATAAGTAAGGATATTTCGGTATCATTTATACCGTCAAGAGAATAATAATCTATATACGCTATATAATTGCCCGTTCGTGGAACGGTAACACTCCATATAATACTGTCATCTTCACTCTCGAGTCTTACCGCAGGCAAATCATCTATATTTTCTATAGGATTTGAGGGCACTGCTGCACCTACCTCCAGCACAGTCTCAGTAGCAGAATACATCTCATCCTTATATTTTTCGTAATAATAAAAATAACTGTCTGTATTATTTGAAACTACTTCATCTGTCTCTTTATTATCCTTGGTTATTTCAGCCGAAACCGCCAAGAAGCAGTTAGAAACAACTGTGTTTATGGTTATGATTAACAATACAGAAATTAATCTTCTTATAGATGTTTTCAACATTTAGCCTCCTAATTTGGAACCAATGGGTTATTTAATGGAAAGATATACTTCCATTTCCTTTAAGAAAAGTTCGAATATGTATAATTCACCCGGCTTATTTTCCTTAAGCCAGTCAGCCTTGAACTTTTCAAACCAATTTTGTATTTCCTCAAATGCAGAATCTGTATTAACATTCTGAATATTTGCAAGAGTCAGGCGATAAAAAGCAAGGTTACCCCTAGCAGCCTGCAGAGATTTTTGCTTTAAATCTTCACGCATTTTCATTGCAGAAATTTTGGATATTACCTCTTCTAGTGAGGCAATACGTCCAAGCACCTCATCCTCTGTGTATATTGTTTCTATCTGTTTTATACCTAAAGCCCTCACGAAATCCACAAAATGGAATACTGCAAACCATACGCTCATTATTATGCTTTGGTTATTTTCAATCTCATACAGGACGGGATAAACATCTTCTTCAGCATCAAAAACCAATGCCGAAACATTTTCCGAAAACTCATAAAATTCGAAACTTTCAGTATTCCATGCCTTTTCTGCACCCAGACACAGTGTATAAAAACTGTTTTCAAGGTTTGCAAGATGACCTGTATCTCCCCAATTGGTATTGAGAACACCATTTATGCCGTTTGCATGGGCTTCATCAATAACATTGATAATATTAGGAACAGAATTTTTAAATTCTGAGTATAATCTGTTATAAGTCCAGGTAGCAGGAGCTACAAGTTGTTTTTTACCGTTTTCTATAAGGGCATTCATTCTCCGCTTATAGCCCTCAAAATCCCTACCCTCCTTATCGGGAGTATATGTCCAGTTAAGCACAATCACATCGTCAGGAAGTCTTGAAAGATTCTGCGGATTTTTATTTAGAATATCGCCCCATATCATAGCGATTTTGTTTTTACTTTTTATATGTTCTATAATCTTATTGGCAAAAGTGATGTAGCACTCTCCTGCATCCTTGCCTTTATTTCTTCCCTTTGCCAAATCAAAGGTTTCATCTCCACACAGATTAAAATATCTCGAATGGAAAACCTCACCTAACTGGTCTATAAGGCTCTTTATAAGTTTTATACTTTCGGGATTTGATACATCTATTGAATGATGAAGCATTCTTTCTTTCCAGATATGACCGAACGGTGTGTATATTTCATATTCACAAAGATGAAGATATTTCTGACTCTGCAAAATTGAATACATATGACCGATTGTAGCAAGGGAAGGTATCAACTCAATAAAATTATCATAACAGTACTTATCAAGTTCTTTCACCTCATCGGCAGTCATATATCCCAAATGTGCGTTAAAATCCCTGTATTCCTCAAAATCGTATGTATGCTCAAAATATATCTGCAATGAATTACATTTAGCATACGCCAATGTATCTACTAATTTTTTAAGAGTTTCAAGTTTGGGTACTCTGCCCCTTGAAACATCGTGATAAAAACCCCTGTGTATCATATCGGGAGTATCGGAAATTTCAGTACATTGCACTGTTTTGCCGTTTTTAAGTATTTGCTGTAATGTTATTAGTCCATAAAAGGCACCATGAGCAGAATCGGCAGTTATCGATATACTGTCTACATTGATTTCCAGGGTGTAGCCTTGATATGCATTAAATGCCAAATCATCACAGTCATTATCAGCATATGAAACATAAACCTTTGTTTCACCATTGAAACTTTTTGTAAACTGAATGAGTTTTTCAGCAGCCGCAGGCAAGCGGTAATCCACATTTTCGGGCCATATAAAACTAAATTTTCCAAGTTGCAGTTCTGTATCCTTAGGAATAATTTTTTTAGGTTTTGGAAATAATTTCATACTTAATTCTCCTCACTGGCTTAAAGAGTTATAAATACACAATCCTTTTGGTTACTGTGCTCAGAGGCAATCTCGGCTGCATTTTCATAGTAATTATAAAAGGTTCCTAAATACTGACCTAAAATATTTCCTTTATATTGAAGGTTTATATTTTTACGGTATTTAATATCCTTATCTCCCGGCAAGTGCATACGGTAAAGTCCTCCGGCACAGGTATTGAAAATATTGCTTTCACATACACCGTTTATGACCTCAGCACAGCCGAAGCAGTTATATACTGCCGATTTATCCTGACGGTTAAAGTTAATACTTCCCCAACCGTTGCCTCCATTATTTATAACATTGTACGAGTGTTCGAAATTTTGAACTGCACGTTTTGAACCGTCCTTTGAAGGTGGATTATTGAATTCAATTGACCAATGACAGTATTCTATAAGGTTATCTGTGTATTTTATATTTTTTTGAATACAGTCGCCCTCGTATTTCCACATCTGATGTGTAACTGCTGTATCAACCATCTGGTATATCCAACAATTTTCCACCGTCATTTCGTCCACACTGCCGTATATTTCAATAGCATTACCGCAAGGCACAGTGCAATCATTTTCAGGATACAGCATACAACCGCCCATATATCTGAATATACAGTTTTTCACCCTCATAACAGGACCGCCTGTTATACCATAACCGTCATACTGAAAAATAAAATTTTCAATAAGTGCAGCAGAGGAATTCAAGATAATTGTTGCTCTGCCGCATATCTCAATAGACTTGAATCGCTTACCCGGATTTCCCTTTTCAGAATAAAAATAAAGTTTTTTATTCTCCATATCGTTAAAATAACTGCAATCCTTATGCATATCGCTCAAACCACCGAAGCCGTTCAAACCGACAACCTCTTTAGTTGCTATTTTTTCATCGTATAATCCGAGTTCTTCCGAATGGTCCAGCGCCATTAATCCGGCATTATAGAAAGGAAGCGTACAAAGATATACATTTTTCTGCTCGGTTTCTACCCACAGCGCCTCCTCGGCAAAATTTCTTTCACTTCCGCAAAGAATTGGCTTTCTGCCCTTACCGTAAGCACCATAATAAACACCCTTAAGAGCCGTAAACATAGGTGTGGCTTTGTCGGTATATCCCAAAGGTTTTCGCCATATACCGCCGCGTTCAAACAAAACCGCGTCACCCTCTTTGAGATTGTCACCCATTTTATGCAAATGCTCGGCAGTAGCCCAGGCTTTTTCAGGTGAAAGACCGTCATTCAAATCATTACCGTTATTTGAAATGTAATATGTTTTTCCCGTTGCCCTAACAGTATCATCAGATGCAATAATATGCTCCTTCATTATTCGGGAAATTTTATCTATTGAAGTCATTATCTCACTATTGGATAATAAATGAGAGCCTTGACAAAGACTATCTACAAAATCACGGTGAATATGAAGTTTATCCGATGCCATATAAGCACTTCCTTTGAATCCGGAATTTATATTTTGTGTTTTTTCATAAGAATAATTAATACTGCCAATGCCAATGTAGAGAATGCACAAACCGATACTACAGCGATGGGAATAACAGGTACCGATTTACTGTCAGTAGAAATATTCACATCGGTTTTTTCATTTTTATCGGTTACAGTTTCGTTTTTATCAACAGTATCTTTTCCTATTGGTGTATATACGAAACTGTTAGGTACGATATTTGCCTCTCTTGTAAGTTCAACCGCTGCTGTATTAAAACCAACGGCTTTAGCCTCGCTTAAAATTTTGTTAAAATCATTTGAATGTTCAGAAAGAGAAAGTAAATTTTCATACTTTGAATAATCACTTACAATATTGAAACTGCTGTTTTTATCAGAAAGTGTTTTCCATACTTCCATATTCTTTGAAATGTTTTCTTCCCTATGAATATCGGTTGTTGCTGACGGAATATAAACAATATTATTAACAGGGTTTACATCGCTTACAAACTTTTCAAAAGAAAGACTTGAATTGTAATAAACAGCACCTTGAGAGTTTTTATGGAAAAACACATTGTTTTTCACAGACATATCCCATGTATTGCCCTGATAATAGTAAGAAAGAACATCTGCAGCAGTTCGCTTATTAGGTCTCACATCATAGCCCCAACTCTCTCCCTGAGCTATGCAGATATTGTTATAAAAATCAAGACCGAACACACCGTCCCTGTCAGGATTTTCGGTTTTAAGCCATACCTCTATGGACTGTGTG
Source organism: Clostridia bacterium (assembly GCA_017507805.1). Taxonomy (GTDB): domain Bacteria; phylum Bacillota; class Clostridia; order Oscillospirales; family Acutalibacteraceae; genus UBA737. The sequence continues at coordinate 142,704 of JAFWAC010000024.1, read as the reverse complement.
TTATAAGCAAATATATTGTTTTTAACGGTCACATTTTTCCAGATACCGTTTCCCTGACAGGTAAAGCCAACATCGTAGCAGTTTCTGATAATATTATTTTCAACAATACAGTTTTCAGCATAACTGTAGAACTCAATACCGTTTCCGCCTTTTGTACCGCTGTTGAGACCGCCGATATAATGCCCACCCATATTTTCAATAACACAATTATATATGTGAACATTTTTTGTGGTTTCAGCCTTTTTTTCCTTCCATACAATTCCGTAACCCGCATCACGCAAATTAAGGTCATGTATAACCATATTGCTCGAAATTGAAAGAAGACTTATGCCCGTTGCTAATCTTAGTTCACCTAAGGCTTCATAAGGATTCTTTACCGACTTTAGGTATAGATACTGTTCATCGCAGTAAAAATCATATTCCTTGGTACATTCCTCAGCATTTAGTCTTCTGGCACCGTATTTCACACCATTTGAATCCTCAATAAAACCAATATTGGTAATATCTGTTTCAACACCGCCGAAACCATCCTTATCGGTTAAATCATATTTAAAGAAACCGCCTGCTTCACGCTCCCAATTATTCAGAGCAATTTTAGCACCGCTAATTATTGGCAATGTTCCTTTCCCGTAACAACCAAACTCCACTTTGGCCGATTCCGAGGTTTCCTTTAGTATTGGAGTAATATTTCCATAGAAAATATCACCGCACTTGAAGAGAACTCTTGAGCCACCGAAAATATAAACATTTGAATTGAGATATTTAAGTGACATGGGAGAGTCTTCACTGAGTCCATTTCCCTTACCATCTGCCGCAACATAGTATGTGGGCACCGTATCGGCAGCTACTGTAACTGCCGAAAACGGTATACAGCATACTATCATCACAACAGAAATAAATAATGTTATGATTTTTTTCATAGTAAAATTTCCTTTTACTTAAAGAATTTTATTGCTGTGCAATAGCAACATCTATGCAGTTTTGTATAGTCTTGTCGTACTTAGTAACTGCTTGAGAAATATCGTCACCCTGCATTATAGTGTAGCAAGCCTTAGCATATTCAAGATACACATAGTTAGTTCCGTCTGCATAAGAGCCGTTATTCCATATCTTGGGACCATCTGTAATAGTATCTATAAGTGCCTGATCATCATCAGACCACTTATATTTTGTAGTGTTTATCTGCTTGTATGTGGTTGAGAATTTAGCAAACGCCATGGCAATTCTGGGGTCAGAGGTTCCTGTACCGGCACCGATACCGTAAAGCCACGATCCTACCATTTGCTTTCCATCAGTATTATCGGGACCCATCGGGCAGGGTACCATTCCAAGGTTGTCTAATTTTTTTCCAAACGCATTAGAAGCCTCAACATTCTTACCGATTTCTTCATTTTGGTACAAATCAAAATGGAAACCTGAAAACATTGCAAGCTTACCTTCAATAAATTTTGAAGCTCCGCCGTCACCAAACCATGAAATCGCATTTGCTCCTACTGCACACTGCTGAGCAAATTTAAAAGCATTTATCTGTGCCGAGTTGGTAATATTGGATTTAGGATTTGCTCTGTCGCTCTCATCAACAGCCTGAGCACCATTCCAATAGCCCGCCCTGTTGAGTGTCTGGGTATCACACATATAAACGTCTTTACCCTTTAATGCCTGACGAATCTGTGTTCCTACACGGTAGAAAGCATCAAAATCCCATTCACCCTTTTCATAAAGTTCACGCGGATCTTCTGCACCTGCTTCTTTGACATATTTTTTGTTATAGTACATAACCATCATCTGAGGTGAAAATTCGCCGGCAACACCGACAACAGCATATAAATGACCGTTCCATTTGAATGCATTGGTAAGTTCCTCATCAAAGCCGCCCTTACTCTTTTCCTTGGCAGTGCCTATATCAGCGGTTGAAATGACGTCTTCAAGAGGCTCACAGAAATTTGCGATTGCAATATTGGGAAATCTTACACCCTCAACCTGAATAATATCATAATGATTTCCTGCCGCAATTTTAGAGCCGAGCAACTGAACATAATCGGTAAAGCCGAGATATTCAGTTTCAACAGTACAGCCATACTTTTTCTCAAAAGCAATAATCTGCCTCTTCATACCGTCTGTTAACTGAACTCCGATAGCGTAAGTAACCGTTTTACCGTTTAAATCAAGACCGTCTTCAACCTTAGTATCACTTTCTTTAATAGATGCCGAGGTATTTATTTTTCCGTCTCCTGCAGCAGAACCGCTCTGAGCCTTACTTTCGGTATTAGCAGGACCGCAAGAAGTGAGAGAAAAAACCATAACGATTGCAATAATTAGAGCTATTAATCTTTTCATAGTAATTTTCCTTTCAAATTTATTTGAATATTTTTTTCTTCTTATAAAGAATTATCAAAATAATGCCGAGGGAAATCATCAGTGCGTTATATACTCCGCCACCTATCAGCCACGGTAAATCCGAATTCTTTTCAGGAACAGATACTACTTTTTCGATATCTGTATCAGCCTCAGGTTCTTTTTCCGTTTCCACATCTTCACCGTAATCGGTAGTAGCAACCAAGAAATTGCAAATAATATTTTCTCCTTCTGAGGAATAAACAAGCGAATCGTCCTCTATAGAATAAAGCTCACTATCCAATGGAATTAAATTGCCTGCCTCATCAAGAGTAAAGAGCATTTCATCACCCATTTCCATTTTAAACTTGATGGTTACAAGTCTTCCCTCCATATTTGCAGGCTTACCACTTGCATTTAAAAATTCAATATTGAACATCCCAAATGCTGAAGTAAGACCGTATTCCATTAATACACCCTTCTGGCTTTCATCCATAGGTGCCGCGGTTATATTAATTTTTTCAAGCTTTTCACTGTTTGCATAGGTAACCACCTCAACGGCAACACCATATTCCTCGTTTGTTTCAACCAAGGTTTGAGTCGGATTGGTTCCCTTCTTACCGTAAACCTCAATTTCACTTAATGCGAAGGCTGAATTTGCCCAACTGCATCCAGGCAGAGCATTTTTTGTTCCGGTAATGGTTGTATTGAATTTTGTATCGTTAAGATTTCCTACATCGGCACCCAATTTATCAAACATAACAACCAGATATCTTACTGAGTCTGAAGATGTCAGCTCTGAGGTGAACTCAGATTTATGCTTATACCCCGAAGCCGTTACATCATTCGCCGTAAGCGCTCTTTTTTTTCTCTGCTCAAATTCGTATGCTTCTCCACCGTAGCCTATGGGGTTAAGCAGTATCTTTTCGTTATCTATAACTCCGCCGTATACAGAATAGTTATACAAATACCTTCTGAGATATGTGATCTGGCTTGTATCGTCCTTAGCATCCTTATCATCGGGAATAAACAGCTTAATACCATTCAAATCATAGTAGTCGCCAAGGTCAATGAGTATACCTCTGCGGTGAGAGGTTCCGCCGCCACCTGAAAGCTGATGTAAGAACAAATCATCATATTTACCGTTAAAGCAATCCTTAAGCTTTTCCATCTCTGTCTTTGAGAAATTTTCTTTATCAAGAGTAGTATCTGTGTTATATGTAAACGGATAAGCCGCATCCCAAGAGAAATCAAATCCTGTCGATAATATCCATGCCTTTACATTGCTGTTACCTGATAATATATTACTTCCTGTAAGAACAATTTTCTTTTCCTCTTCCTCTTCTACAGGTTTAATATCAGATTTACCCATAACCTCTATTTCAGAAATCCAAGGGGCACCTGCAAATTTTACATATCCGCTTCCCTCAGAATTTGAAGCCTTTAAGTCTTCAAACAAATAACTTGTAGCAGGTTTTACGGAAACTCCTGTCAAATCAGTCATAATAGTATTCTTGTAAACACCGGGGTCAGAGCCTAAAAGATTAAATACAACTACCAAATATTGCACCTTGCCGTTAGTCTTAACCTCTGCAACGCGGGAATCAGCAGAATAGAAATTAGAGCCGTCTACCATAAACGCGCCTACAAGATGATCATCATTCAGAACATTCTTATCATCCATAGCACTTGCATATACATTGTAGCTAAAGATTCTTCTTGCAGCCGCCCAAGAAGCATTATGTGACGATATCTTAATCTCAGAAACATCACAAAGCCCTCCCAAATCAATCTTTACCGCCAATCTTCTCTTGGCTATTTCTGCTGCTGTAGGCGGTACTGCATCAGCTGACGCATCCCAGAATTCCTTTGAATTAAATCTTATAAAATCACTTTTAGAACCGTTTATCCAAGTTTCTGTAGCAAAAATATCATTAGTCTGCTTGTCAATATTTGCGGAAAGTCCTCCAACAACATAGGCATCTTTAAGCACTTTGCCGTTATAGCTGAATGAACTTGCTGTCCAATCCAGCAGGTCAATTTCAACCTGATGAGTCGTGATTTTTGCATAAGGATTTTTGGAAAGGATGTTTACATCGGTATTAATATCGGTATCGGTATCCTTATCATCATCTTCTTCCTCATCGTCTTTTTCATTATCGTCTTTATCATCCGTATCTGCGGCTGAAACGAATCTTCCTATAAGTTCTATTTCAGAAATAAACGGAATGCCTGCATAAGCATCATAGCCCATATTTTTACCGTTCAAATCACAGAAAATAGCATTAGTTGGCAAGGTTACGGGAACATCTGTCAAATCGGTAAGAATTGTATTATCCTTAAGTCCGGGGTCTGAGCCTAAAAGATTGAATACTATTACCACATAACGGATTTTGGAAGCACCCGTAAGTGCCGCCTCGCGGGCAGAAGCCAGATAATAATCGTCCCCGTTTGACATATATGTACCCAAAAGATTTTCGTCATTAAGTATTGTAACCGCATCATAATTTTCAGTTCCGTACACATTGTAACTGAATATTCTTCTTGCCGCCGCCCAGCCGCCATTCTGAACTGCAACCTTTATAAGAGAGGCTTCATAGTAATCGCCTAAATCCAATTTCAAAGCAAGTCTTCTGGTTGCTACCTCTTGTGCCGAAATAGCACCCGCAGGTGAAATGGCAGTATTTCTCGAATTAATATAAGCAACATTGCTACCGTTTGAGTCGGTCCAGATATCAGTTGCTTCTTCTTGACTATATCCACCTACAACGAAACCGTCTTCAAGTGTTTTACCTTCATAACTAAACTCGGTCTTTGTCCAATCAAGACGGTCAATACTTATCTGATGGGGTGTTATCGAAACTCTGCTGTTATTTACAACAACATTCTTCTCGGGCACAATCTCAGGAACCTTTTCAACTAATCTGCCTATAAGTTCTATCTCAGAAATAAAAGGTATTCCCGCATAGGCATCGTAGCCTTTGTTACTACCATTAACATCAGCAAAAATATAACTTGTAGCAGGTGTAACAGTAACATCAGTCAGGTCGGTCAGTATTGTATTATCCTTAAGTCCGGGGTCGGAACCCAAAAGGTTGAATACTATTACCACATAACGGATTTTTGATGCACCCGTAAGCGTTGCCTCTCTGGGCGTACCTTGATAATAATTCTGACCGTCTGCAATAAAGGATCCGATAAGATTTTCATCCTTTAGCATGGTAGCCTCATTGTATTCTTCTGTACCGTAAACATTGTAACTCAATATTCTTCGTGCTGTTGCCCAGCCGCCGTTTTGTACGCCTATTTTAAGGAGAGAGGCCTCGTAATAACCGCCAAGGTCTAACTTTATAGCTAATCTTCTTGTTGCCGCTTCCTTTGCAGAAATTGCGCCCGCTGGAGAAATCGGAGTATTTTTTGAATTTGTATATGCTACATTACTGTAATCACTGTCTGTCCAAACAGTTTTAGCAGTGGCAATATCGGAACCACCCACTACAAAAGCATCCGATAATGTCTTTCCCTCATAACTAAACTCTGTCTTTGTCCAATCAAGACGGTCAATACTTATCTGATGAGGTGTTACAGTAAGGTTGCTGTTATCAACAAGCACATTTTTCTCAGGTTCAGGATTAGGCTCCCCTTGGCTCTTTTTACCCATTAACTCAATTTCTGAAATAAAAGGTATACCGGCATATCTGTCATAGCCTGCATTCTTACCGTTAATATCACTGAATAAATAACTTGTAGCAGGTGTTACCGGAACACCACTCAAATCTGTAAGTATTGTGTTATCCTTAATTCCCGGATCTGATCCCAAAAGATTCAGTACTATAACAACATAACGGATATACTTGGCATCTGTAAATGTCACTTCTCTTGCAGAGCCTGAGTAATAGTTCTGAGGATCTACAATAAAACTGCCTATTAAATTATCATCATCAAGTATAGTGCTTTCAGAATATTCCTTAGTGCCGTAAACATTGTAACTGAATATTCTCCTTGCTGCCGCCCAGCCTCCGTTCTGCACACTTATTTTTAATAGCGAAGCATCATAGTGACCGCCTAAATCAATTTTCAATGCTAATCTTCTCGTTGCAGCCTCCTGTGCCGAAATAGCAGTGGCATTTGTAATTGCAGTATTTCTCGAATTAAAATGAGCAACATTACTGTTGTCGCCGTCAGTCCATATAGTTGTAGCGGACTCTATATCAGAGCCTCCCACAACAAAAGCATCTGTAAGGGCTTTGCCTTCATAGCTGAACTGTGTTTTAGCCCAATCAAGGCGGTCAATGGCAACTTGATGAACCGAAATAGACATTTCAGAATTATCACTGAGAATATTTGTCTCATCATCTGCATAAACTGCTCCTATCCAAAAACTCGAAAGCAAAATGCATATTGCACATATTACTCCAATCATTCTTTTTAGTATCTTCAAATAAACTACTCCTTTCTAATGAATCAACTTGCACATATGCAAATTGAATAACAAATCCACTTTATGTAATATCCTACAATTACATTATACTTAGTGTCATACGTTTAGTAAATGTCATCACTTAATCAATAATTTATCATTTTTTAATATTTATTCAAAAAAATGGAAATTTTTTAATATTTCTTTGCTTTTTTACATCCTTTATGGTAAAATTATATTGTTGAAAGGATGAATGATATGGAATCGAACAATAAATATTTCTGGGATCCGTCGCTTTTTAAAAAAAGTACAAGCGTAAAATACCATTATGATAAGAACTTTTTTGACAATCCCCTTATCTGCGATACCTTCTATATTTTTCAGATAGGTAAATATCACGGAACCACTAATACCCTTATTGATACCCATATTCATAAAAACTTTTTTGAGCTAACGGTAATTACCGACGGTGAAGGGGTTATCACTACGAATAATTATCCTGTAAGGGTTAAAAAGGGAGATATATACCTTTCCTTGCCCTTTGATTCTCACAAAATAGAATCCGATTCAGAAAATATTTTAAATTTTTATTTTATGTCATTCGCTACTGAAAACGAAAACTTCATAAAAGAATTTGATAATATTTCAATGACTCATAACGCCCCAAACAACCGTACAATATGCGACGATAAAATCAATTGGCTTATAGGCAATGCAATTTCAGAACTTGATAATAAAACCGAATTTACTGAACAGTTATTGCTTTCAATTTTCACTCAAACTCTCATTTACCTTATACAGAATTTTCAAAAAGTCAAACCTAAAAAAACATCATATAAAATAACACATACGGAAGAATTAAGTTATAATCTGATAAACTACATCGATACACATATATATTCCATAAAAAGTCTCGATGACCTATCAAAAATTACAGGCTATAGCTACGGTTATCTTTCAAACACATTCCGCAAAACCACAAATCAATCTTTGTCTTCTTATTTTCATAAAAAGAAAATGAATGTGGCAGAAATTTTGCTTTTAGAAAACGAATTAAATATTTCCGAAATCGCAACTAAACTGAATTATTCTTCTGTCTATGCATTCAGCAAAGCATTTTCCAACTTTTTTAAAATTTCACCAACTGATTACCGAAACGCTATATTGCAATCCAAGGATATCATATAATTTTATTCGCCATTTAGGTAGCTTACATATTCTGCCTGTATTGTATTTCCGTTAATTATAAGCGTACAAAGATTAACGTTATCATCAAAAATAACTTTATCAGCATCAAGTCCCACTTCCAATAATCCTTTGCCCTTAAGTTCCGCACTGTAGCAGGTGTGGAGTTCATCCTCTGAAAGGTATTATCAATAGGAATATCCGCCCTTAAGTATTCGCAAATTAATATATCTGCCGTAGCAATACTTACTGAAAAAGTACTTCTTCAGGCAGTTCTGCTACATCGTCATCAATAATACATCACAGATGTTAAGAAGCATTTACTTAATGAAATAAATAAGCTTTAAATAAAAAATCAACAATCTAATTCCTACTTCTCCACAATCCTAATCTTTGTTTTATAGCGGTGGAAATTTTGCACCGCTATACCATATTTCCAAATTTCAATATATTTACAAAAACACCGCGAGCAAGACAAAAAATCTTACTTGCGGTGTTCATTTTACGACCACATAGCATCCCATAGATAGATTCGGAATTAACGGAATTAGTGGAAATAAGATGTTTAAAAAGGATTTCCGTCAGTAACGGAAACGGCTAAAAATCGCCATAAACGAATAGAAAAAAGTTCTAGGGCGTGTTGGTGCGCTGGAAATTGATGATTTATTTGTTTGGCAAATACTTCCAAATCAAGAATATCTAATTCACTATAAATTAACTCGCAAAATACAAAGGGAAAATTTCTGTTTAAATAATAGTCATCAGTTTCTTTTGTGTACATTGTTTTATCCAAGTACGGCCAACGGCGATACATCATCCCGGCAAATATTACATATTTATTGTCGAATATGTAAATATAATTATATTTGTCAAGAACAATTTTTTTGTATTCGGTCTTCAGATGATTATCAAACGAAGAGATTATAGCATGGGTTCTTTTGTCAAGAATTTTAACAACCGCAGGATTAATATCTTGATGATCTTCATTTTCAATAAAGGCGTAATTTCTAAAATCATAGTCAGCATAGTTATATTTGTAATCGCAATAAATCATACGTTTACCTCATTTCTAGTTAAACCATATTTTTATAAAGTATTATACCATAAAATCATGCAATAGTAAATATGTGCTGTTTTATGATAACAACAAACAAGAAAGGAGTGATGTTATTTGTTTGTTTAATAGTTTTAATCAGTAAAAATTCGACTGGAGAATGTGAAAATATATAAACTAGCGCAAAAAAGAAAATGCCGAAATCGGCATTTTGCAAAACATTATAAATACGTCTGCGAAGCAGACACCAAACCTCTTCACTATTCACTATTACTTATTACTTCCAAAAATCCTCTATCAAAAATCGCAGAGAATAGTGAAGAGTGAAAAGTGAATAGTAAAAAAGTAAAAATCCCCATTCTTACGAATAAGGATTTTTGGTCGGAGTGACAGGGTTCGAACCTGCGGCATCGACATCCCAAATGTCGCGCGCTACCAACTGCGCCACACCCCGATTTATTCAATTTTATGCTCGGATTTTTACAGAAATTCCGCAACTGTGGGACACTATGTGGTCGTAGGCCTATTTTAGCATATTTCTAAAAAATATGAAAGCGGAAAAACCGCAGTATTAAAGGCTTTTTTGAGGTGTCTGGGATTTTACTTGAATTACCTATCTCACAGTCCCAAAACTAGTGCGCTACCAACTGCGCCACACCTCGATTTATTAAATTTGAACAATAAAAAAATAAAATTACTGTTTTGGTAACCCTCTTGCGGTGCCCAAAACTTTTTACGGCTTGGAGCGCCTAAAAGTTTTGACCGCGGCGCTTCGTTTTGCTCGCTTAACCGTCCGCCGGACGCGCTCGCAACCTCACCCAAAACTATTGCGCTACCAACTGCGCCACACCTCGATAATTAGTTTTAAAATCACAGCCTTGTTATTATAAAACAGTTTTTTGGTTTTGTCAACAAAATATTAATAAAGTTTTATAAAAACTGCGTTTCCATCGTAAATGTTATGAGTTATAATATTTTCATAAGTGAGTATACCTTATTGGTTTTTGTTTTGTAAATAAGTCTACGATGCGTGGGCTTTAACATCAGGTTTGCATGAATAATAGTTTGCTTCCTGTTAGGTACACCAAACGCTCAAAGCAGTATTTATGCGGCTTTGAGCGTTTTTGTGATTTGTTTTTGTTTTAGGTATAGTAGCGCGAAGCGGAAATCTATATCATAATTCAGACATTATGATTTTATTACAACCAAACGGTCATACACTGTTCTGTGTCGGCTGTCAATAACCCTATCTTCATGACAATGACCTGAATACCATTGCTTAAATTCTACTCTACTGTCAATAAATCGGGTTAATTCGCAAAGCTTCGGCACGCAATATGTATCGTTGATATCGGGGTTGTACTTATGTGTAAGGATATAATCAACCTTATAATTATGCTTTCTGATATTTTCATAAGCGATGGCATATTCCTCCTCGTTTGCTTCCTCTTGAGGAAACCATCTGCCCTGTGCTTTCCACCCTTCTGAGCTTCTGCAGCCGCCGAAAGCCAAAAAGCTGTTCCCTTCAAGCTCAAAAATGTGTCCCCTCATAAGATGGACGATATTAGGGGTAATACGGTGTATTTTCCCTGCCCTCCAATCCTCGACCGGAAAGCTATACAGATAATCAAAATTTTCGTGATTTCCGTCCAAAATAGCAATTGGACATTTTGCAGAAAGAAAATGCTCGGTAAAGCTTTTGTTTTCTTCGGTTTCCTGAAGCTTTAAACAAACATCGCCGAGAATGATAAGCAAATCGTTTGAGTGTTCCTCTGCGATGTAGCGATTAAAGGCTTCAAATTCGATATTTTCGTGCAGGTCACTTAACAAATATATCATTTTATCATCCTACTTTTTGAAAAATTGTGCTTTTCCGCTTTTTACAAGCTCAATATAATCTTCAACTGACCTGATTTCGTTTTCAGACATCATAGCCGTTTGTGCAATATCCTCCGGTCGGTGTGCATCTGAACCGGCAGTACGGTAAAGACCGTATTCTGCTGCCGTTTGCTCCGCAATTTCATCATTTGATAAATGGCGCGGATTAGGATTGCAAACCTCAAAACCATCAACAAGCTCGGGTGTTACAACCTGATTATTATCACGGAAAGGATGTGCTTGAATAAATAAAATCCCATGCTCCCTTGCAATCTTAGAAAAATCTGCTATAGACATTCTCATAAGATAGGGATACTTCTTTAAAAATTCCTCATTTATTCCATATACTAAATAGTGCTGTCTCGGCTCATCAAACTCAATTTCAGCAGAAAGCAATATATTCATTCCTAATTTTTCGCCTGTTGCCTTTGCATTACGGTATCCCAGCATAAAACGCTCAACCGTTTGCTCCCAGCTCATTTCACCCCAAGGTTCAAAAAACTGTGTGCCAAAATGATTTGAAATAAATACGGTTTTAAAGCCGGCATTATGATAAGCCTTTACCATTTCCTCTGCCGACATTCTTGCACAACCGCTTCCCTCGGATGTATGAAGATGTGTTTCTGTTTTAAACATTTTTACCTTTTCCTTTCCAAGCCGTTATCAAGGCACTATAAATCCCTGTTGTTTTAACAATACCTTTAGCTCTGTAACATCAACATCGGAAACACCGCAACCGTCTTTAACTGCCAAATATGCCGCCGCGCCTGCAACCTGCCCCGTTGCCATACAAGTTGCCTGAACACGGCAAGCACTGTTAGCCTGTCTGTCGCTTGAAAGGCATCTGCCGGCTGTAAGCATACGGAAAGAGCCCTGCGGTATCAAAGCAGAATACGGAATTGTGGGTACTGTTTCCGGCTTTAAGAACACCTGCTCAATATATTCTCCGTTGGATACATGCAAATCTATTGGATAAAAGCTGTAACAAACGGCATCGGGATACACCTTGCCCGAAACATAATTCTCGGCAGAAATAACTGTTTCACCCTTAATTCGGCGGGTTTCGCGTATACCGCACTCACCTCCGAAATGTGAAATACGAATATTCTCACAGCCGGGTATCTTTTTCAGAAAATTAATTGCCCTTGCAATCGCCGCACGACTCGCGGCTTCAAGGCGGCTTTTACTTCTCGCAGAAGCATCCTCTACAGGCAGATGTTGATAAATCTGACCTGTCCTAAGTTCATCGCAAAAAGGCTTTTCGATACTCTGGAAATCACCCGCTTTGAGTGTTCCCTTTTCGTACTCTGCAAGACACATCTGCTTAAGCAGGTCAAAATCTATTTTGTCAATATCATATCCTTCAATATACGTCATTAGTGTTGCCGGTTGAAGCTCACAGCCCGTTTCTGTACCGTACCCTGCCATATATACAACATCTGCATCGCCTGTGGTGTCTATTACAACCGAAGCACTAACCGCAAATATACCGTTTTTATCTGCACAGAATACGGTATATTTATCATCCTCCCGTATAACCGAAACAGGCATTGTATGGAAGCAGATTTCCACACCGCTTTCAATACACATTTTATCAAAGGTATAAGCCAAGGCAAATCTATCTACCCGTATCTGATTTTCCCAATGATTTTTCGGCACCTTGGAAAAATCGGGCAACTGACCGGAAAACATTGCGTTTGCCGTAATAACCGCATCATAACCGATACCGCTTATAATTTGCTTTCCCCATGCGTGAAACAATCCCGGAAAATTGACTGCGCCAACTGTGGCAGTACCGCCAAGCATACCGTTTTTTTCAATCAGCAAGGTCTTTACTCCCAATCGGGAAGCTTGTATGGCAGCCGGACAGCCTGCGACACCACCCCCGACTACAAGCACATCCACCTCATAACGGACCGGTGCATCACAGGTCATTTTCTTACTTTTATACATTTTCATCCTTCTTTAATAAATATAACGGTTTCACCGCAAGAAACCGGTCCCTTTAGACAGTGAATTTTGCCCTCGTCAAATGTATAAACCGCGTCATATTCACATTCAAATCCGTTCGGAACAAAGAAATAAACATCTCTGTCGGTGCATTGTTCTGCCTTTTCTTCAATCGTTATTATAAGCTTACCGTCATTATAACTTGATTTTACCATATCCTGTCCTAAAAACAAATTGTTATCCATGAAAATAAACTCAGGGTTTTTCGGGATTTGTCTTATCAAATACATTTCTGCGCTGTGCGGTAACAAACACGGTTCGATGTATTCCTGCTCAAAAGCACCGATTATTCTCTTTTCCCAAGCATTTACTATAATATATTTTCCTCTCAGTCCAAGATTTTCAAAAGAAACGGTATGACGGCGGCGGTTTTCATCGAGATTAAAAACTGCAAGCATTTTTGCATCAGGTGCAACATCCAAATAGCTCTGTGTGGGATAAGGCATTTCAAAGAAATCTACCGGCTTGAATGCTCTGGTATTAGTTGGAAACAAATTATAAAAAATCTTTTTTCTTGCAGGAGAAATCATACGGTTAATATCATTTTGTAATATCAAACCGCCGCTGATTGCTGCCACGGTTGCCCATGCACGCACCTCGTGATAAGAACCGTCAAATCCGTCTCCTATATCATAATCCCTCAAAATAACACCGTCTGCATCACCGTAAAAAAGCTTGTTATGATAGAAATATCTGAGCAGTACATTTACGATACATCTCTTTACTATTGTCCAACTCGAAAATTCTCCAACACCTTTTGGCCAAACTATATCGGGTGCTATTCGGCTTCCGTCAAAAATACCGGCACATTCAAGTATTGGCGCACCGCATGCAAGCATAAAAGAGTCCTGACCCACACCTTCACGAATTGCCATAAGCATTTTTCTGTATACCGCTACAAAGTAATCGTTCTCAAAGGTTACAAACTGCTCATTCTCTATATCAATACGGATGGTGTCAAAAAGAAAGTCAAGCTTATAGTAGGTTGCGCCGCATTCTTCCTTAAGACGCTTAAAAACGCGTTTATAATGTTCTAAAACCTCCGGTTTCCCTATATCATAGCGAGGAGGATTTTTTGCAATTTTTTCTAAAATCTCGGCAGGGGTATCAGGTTGTGGCTTCCAGAGCTCACCGACAAGCTTATCTGTAAATTTCGAGTTGCGCCACGGCAATGTGGGTGCTAACCACAACCCGAGATTTATACCCTGAGCATTTAATTTATCCGCAAAGCTACGAAGTCCTTCGGGGAATTTTTTTCTGTCCTCTACCCACTCACCGGAAAATTGCTCTCCCTCATCCTGCCAGCCATCATCAAGCTGCAAAAGGTTCATTTTTACCGAAGTATTAAAAAGGCCTTCAGTGGCATCTGTGACATTTTCCTGATCAATATTTTTATAAAAGCATGACCACGAGCACCAACCGGTGGGCATGGTTTTGTCCAATTTAATATTATATATCTCTGCAATTCGATTACTGTAATGCTCCAAATAATCAAATTCATTTGCATTGTAAGCACTTAGAATACGCTCCAGCGCATAGCTCTTACCCAAAGGAATAATCTTATCCTCCATAAAATGGCGGAAAACAACTGCTTTTTCACTGAACTTTATATATGTCCAAAAACGGTTTGCTGTTATATATCCCACAAAAAAGCTATCGTTTGTTTCTGCGTTCTTTAAAAGCGTAACATCCCTTCCGATTATACCTGTATTTCCGATATATTTGCGGTTTTCTACCCAATCGTTTGTGAGCCAACCGTTATAAAAATACACAAGCTTATCATTTAAAAAAGCTTCATCCAAAACAAAGCTAATGTCTATATACCTCACCGCAACATCTTGTTTTGCGGTAATTTCAGTAACAATTTCATTATATTTACCGTTTGCAGAACATTCATTATTTATGTTGATTTTGAGTTTGTCATCGTTAAAAACGGTGTTCCCAAGTACATTCTCTCTGCTTACGGAAGCATCTGTATATGTGACCGAAAGCAACATTTCCTTAACATTACCCACTGTTTGCGCTACCTCCACTTAATTTTAAATCCGACCGACAGCAGTATGTAACTGTCGGTCGGATTTTTTATTATCCTAATGTGCTTTTTCCAATCAAATATTGCACAAGCTTAGCCATATCGTTTGCAGGTTCAATAACACCGTTTCCGTCACAGTCAGCATTAGACTCTACAATATCGGAAGTGACCTTTGCAGCATACTTCTTAAAGCGGATTAAATCCTTAATGTCTACCTTTGTGTCACCGTTTATATCACCAAGTATACCATTAACAGTATAGCTTGCCGAGGTCTCAAAGGCAGTGGAAGTCAATCCGTCAACACTTGAGGCTTTACCGTTTGTAAGGTTAAAAGAAACCTCTGTTGCCTTGTCTGTATTAACAGAAAAGGTAAGTGTGAACCAATCACCGGAAGCGCCGTTTTCAACATTGCCGAGCAAAGCAAACTTAATTACACCGTCCGACTTGAGTTGGATTGCTGTTTCTGCCTTAGCCTCATCTATAAGCCCCTCGGTAACAGCGGCATTAACATAGGTCAAAGCCGTTGCATCAAAGGCAATTTCACCCTGAAGACCGCCATAAATTGTCTCGGTTGAAACTGTAAGGGTTACGGTCTCGCCGTCACCGGCAACCCTCATTATCGGCTGAGCCGTTTCGGCAGATGCAGGTACCATAAAGGAAACCGCGAGTAAGAGTGCAATGCTTGCTAACAAAATAAATTTTTTCATTTCTTTTCCTCCGTTAGTTTATATATTTTATTTTGCATTTGCTACAAAATTATTGGGGACTTATTGATATATCGTCAAAAGAGCAACGCGCCTGTGAGGTGTGAAGTCCTATATACCCTGCCGCAGCATCAGTAAGTGTTGCGCTGTTGACCAATTCGCCGTTTGCATAAACCGAAAGCTCAGTACCGGACTTGACAATTTTTAACTGTATAAAATCATTTTGAGCAGCGTCATAGTCTGTTATAGTGCCGATACCGTTAGCTTTGAAATATTTATTTTCTGTTCCGTCATATATTCTCACATTTCCGGAGCGTAAAATCATAACGCTGTTGCCGCCCTCGGTGTATTGTGAATGATATTTCGGTTTTCCGAACGAAACAGTTGCAAAGCCTGTATCCTCAGTGCCGTCAAACCTAATTTTGACATCCATAACGAAATCATCAAAGCTAACACTGCTAAGCCCTATGTAATTCCATTTTTCATCAGATGTACCGCCTGACAAAACACCCTTTTCAAAGCGCCAATCGCCCTTAGGATAATACCAATCGGTTATTACCTCCGCAGTTTTAGAAAAATCGCTGATGTAGGCATTTTTCGAATTTTTTCTGCCCGAATATGAGCTTGCAAAATATTCTTTGGCAATCATCGACTCCCCGACCTCAATGCCGGTTATGTCCTCCGCACAGAAACCGTAAATTTCTGTGTTTTTTGCCTTTTGTGTTGTAATGCCCACCGTACCGCCATTCAAGCTGCCGAGCTTCTTTGTTAATGCCGGTGTTTCTGAATTATTGACATACACCGCACACTCCCCGTCCTTGACGGTAACAAGCATACTGAATTTAGTTCCTTGATACTTTTGTGATGCAGTTGCAAGTATTTCTCCGTTCTTTTCAAGTGTAAGGCTGCCTTCATTTGAAATCAAAACAGAAAATCCGTTATTGACATTCGGCATTTCATAAGCATGGCAACCAAAAATAATTCCGGCTTTTGAAACCACTTTTTCCCCATTTGAATCGGTGGTTGCCACCTTTGTCAAATTAAGCTCTGCGCTTATTGCGACATCGGTGTAGCCAACACCCGATACACTTGCAAATGTAAGGTCATCGGTATTAACAAAAATATTATGATTATCACCTATGAAATCGAATGAATATTCTCCCGAATAGTCCAGCCAATTTCCTTTAATATCGGTAACAGAATAATTGCACAGCTTAAGCTTTGTGTTATCCGCAAAATAGGTGAAATATCCCTTTGATGCCTCACAATCTGTACTGCCGATATAAGAACCGTCAGAACCGGCAAAAATGTGTATTTTACCGTTAAGCTTTTCTAATTTTATCGGAATACCGTTTGAGCTTGGTTCAACATTACCTTCTATCAGATTTTTTCCGTTATATTGAAGTGTAATATGACCGTCTTTATTAACCGACAAAACATACGCCTTACCCTTTGTGTCATTTAAAATTTCTCTACCGAAGGTGAAGCCTGCGGTTGCATCATTACTGTCTATCTGTAGGGTGGCAATGGCACGGAAATCTTCAAATACCTTGCTGTAAATAGAAATTTGTGACAATCCCTTGCTGTCGGTACGCTCTATACCCCCGTTACAGTAGCTCCACTCACCTATACCATCCTGAATTTCGGTCAACACCTTCAAATACATATGATTCATATCTGTAAATGAAGTATCTGCGTTATACGGAGTATGGGGTGTGCAAACGGTAGTTTTATCCGAAATCGCATTACCGAAGCTTATATAATCAATCTCAGCAGTTTGGTTTTCAGGAATAATTACACCGCATTGCAAATAGGAATACCCCGTCTGCATACCGTTTCCTACAGAAAAGAAGCTTTTCCCGTCATAAGAGGCTACCGCGCTGTAATCGGTGCCTATGTACTGAAGCTGCAAAATCACTTCCGAATCGGGCTTTGTGTCATCAACATAGGCGTATATGATATCCGTCTCGTCTGTATGCCGTCCGAAAGCTATTGTGCCTTCGCTTGTACGCTTCACAAAAACAAATTCATCAATCGACTCGCCTGCCGCAAGATATGCTACACTTCCTGCCGAAACAGATGCTTTAATTGTATAATCCGTTTCCGGAACAGAAGAAAGTATTGTCACCTTATCTTTAGCATTGATTTGAGCTTTACCGCCAACAAGCTTCAATTCCTTACCTTCAACCGAAAATGCGCTACCCAAGGTCTCGCCTTCAAAATCCTCGTAATATGTATCCTCGGATACTGTATATGTAAGATTATTAAGCGTCAATTCACCGCTTACAGTCTCAAATGCGGTATAAACCTTGTCAGGCATATTAACGGTGACCTTGCTTTCCTCAATTTTCTCCACATCACCGTTTTCGGAGCAAATTCCTACATAAAAGCTATTATCGCCTTCACGGATAATACATACAGAGTCTCCGATGTCCAAAGAAAATTTACTGTCCTTCTGTTCCTTACCGTTTTTGTCCTCACGATAGATAACCGTAGCTTCATTTCCATTTATGCGAACTCCGTAATATGCATCGTTAAATGTATTGCTCTTTGTGATTGCAAGGTTTACCGTTCCGTTTCCCTGCGGTGTTGCCTTAACCGTAACATTGCCAAAGCACTCGGCAAAGCCCGTTGCAGAACGGTTTAAAAGCTTTCCTATAAGCAATGGTGCCTTTAGGCTGTAGCTGTTCTTATCGGTTTTTATAACCTGTGCACCGTATCCCATATTTGAAAGTGAAAAGCTTCCGCGGCTTGATGCGGTTTCCTTTCCGGTCACAAAAACGGTTCCGCCCGGAATTATATTTGCCGTTATTTTGCCGTTTTTAACCGTGTAGCTATTACCTGTAAGATAATCACTGAGGGTGTCACCGTCACACACATTAAACTGCTTCACATCTATTTCCATTGCTTGAACAGCATCGCTTTGGTTAAGAACAGATATCACGCTGCCGTGCTTATCAAATCTTCCGAAAACAGCGGTTAGATTAACATCGTCTGTAGCTCCAAGCTTAACTGCTCCGTCACGCAAAGCGGAGTATTCCTGTCTCAGCTCTCCCAAAGCCTTTTGGAGTGAATATATTTCATAATTCCACTCTTTTTCATTCCATTCAAACGAATCTCTTGATTGGCTCACCACTCCCTGAGAGGAATTGTTAGGCATTCCAACCTCATCACCGTAATATAAACACGGTGAGCCAACAAAGGTCATACTCAAAATCTGAAGTGCCTTTATTTTAGACAAGTCCTGTTCAACATTATCGGACAGCCGTGAAAAATCGTGGTCATTATACATATTAATTGTAGAAAGACCGTAAGCACGGGGCAATAAAACGGTTTTATACAGTGTTGCAAACATATCCGAGCCTGAAATCACCGAGGAAAACCAATTACGCCCTGCATTGGCAAAAGAGTTATTCCAGCTCGCATCCCACATACCCGATTCAATATAATCTGTTACAAATTCCTCTACAAGCATCAATGCGTCCGGATTAACACTCTTAAAATATTTTCTTATTTGCGCCGCTATATCATTGGTATCTGAGGTTTCGGTCGAGAAAAATGAAGTAACAGCATCAAAACGCCAAGCATCAATTTTATAAGGAGCTTTTAAATATGTCTGGATTATAGAATTATTTGCCTTGTAATAAATATTTTGCAAAAGCTCCGAAGCATGGTTTGATGTCACATTTCCCCAAGCAGTTTTAAATGACGATGGCCATTGATAATAAATAAACATTTCCTTGTAGGGGTTGTTTATATCCTGAGCCACGCCGCCAAGCGGAAATTCGTGATATGTATTTATATAAATACTGTCTGCCGGCTCATTTGAAAGAACGGCATCAAGTGAAATATACATATCTTGATTATGAATTTCATTAATAAGCTCAAGCAAATCCTCATCGTTCCCAAGATATGGTGAAATTTCGTAAGGATGGCTCGGTGCATAGCCGACATTGCTGTTTGATATCCATATAGGATTAAGATAAACTGCCTCAACACCTAAAGCTTTTATATGAGAAAGCTTTTCCTTAATACCCTTTAGGTCTCCCCCGTAGCGCTGACGCAGACTTGTTACATTGCTTCCCCAGGGAATTGCCCTATAAGATGAAGAATCGGTCAAGTCGTTAGTTGGGTCTGCATTATAAAAAGCATCCGGCTGAATAAAATACCAATATGTTCCTTTAGACCAATCAGGAGTTTTAAGGCCGGGTAAAAAGGTATACATTTCTTCGATATCCTGTTGATAGCTTGACTGACCGGTTGCATAAAGGTAGGTTAAATTTTTTTGACCGTCATTATCAACAACAAACCTGTATCGGCAAAGCTTATCCTGCCCCGGAATAGTACCAATCCAATAATCATAATATCCCGTTTTATCAACAGAATCGAATTTCATTGGTATTTCCTGCCAGGTTTTGCCGTCATCAACAGTGTATTGAATTTTTGCTTTTGTAACATTGTATCTGCCGGTTCGGATTCTAAGTGTTACAGCTTCCCCTGCCTCGGGCTCAATATCAGAAATATAAACATATCCCTGGTCATGATACAGCTCCATCATATCAGCATAACGGTTTTCCTTCAGCTCATTTTGTGCAGAATAATCCACATACGCCAAAACCGACATTGCACCCGCGCCTGCCGTTGCCGCCGCAAGAAGAACACAGCAAATAATATATGAAAGCTTTTTTATAAAAATCTTTTTCACCTGTGCTTCCTCCTGACGACAATAAATATTACACCGACCAAAACAGCTAACAACGCACCCGAAATAATCACAGCAACGGTTAGCGGAGATTTAGCGTTCTCAGCTTCGACCGGCTTTTGCGGCTGTTTCTCAGCAACTAACGAAAGCTCCATATCAAGAAAATCTCCCGTTGCTCCTTTGAAGCACAGCGCAGGAACAAGCTCATTAAAATTACCGTTTATAGCAACATCTGAGAAAATGCATTTTCCGCTAAGGTAGAGTGAAAATTTTTCGTTACTGCTGCTTATAATCAAATCATAGCTGTTCTCTGACGGGTTTACTGTTTCATCTGAGCAGATGATATTGCCTGACGATTCAATTACACTTATCTTTTCTGCGGTAAAGCGCACTCTTATATTTTCGCCTGAATTACTTCCTCTGAATATAATTTCAAATGCGCCGTTTTCACCGAGCTTTAAATTACTCAGCTTACCCGAAATACTATAAATATCATCGCTAACCAACGAGGATATAAGGTGATGTATACTCGGGCTTTCAGCATCTTGCCACGACACCTTGGTAACTGCTTCTGCAACAGCGCTATTTCCTATTACAGAAACGGGCAAATAATATTGCTTTATGCTGTTCACACCGACTGTCTGCACCAATTGCTCAGAATGGTTATCGGCAGACCATATACATATATTTTTTACCTCTCCGGCCGCCTGAGCAAAGGTTATTCCCGGATATACCGGAAGGTTGCGATATTCACCGTTCAAAGGCTCATTACCGAAAATCAACGCACCGTTTACCCAAAGCGAGATCGAAGTAGGCGTACTGTGAATCACAAAATCATATTCCTCGCCAACCTTTGTTTCAAATGAGGTCTCGCGGTAAAGCGATTTGGAGTCGTTATCCATAATATAAATGCCTTTTTTGAGAAATGCCACCGAAAGCTTATGACTTCCGTCACCCCTGAACACAATTCTTGGGCGTTGCCATTCCTCCTCAGCCGAGGTGCATTTCACAGTACCGCTGTAATAATAACTGTCGTATGTGGAAAGGTCTGTTTCAAAAACATATTTATAAAACTTTGTCGGATCAGCTTGCTTTATAAGATTTGAGGAATATTGAAGGTAAGGTTTGCCATCCAGCAAAACGGAAGCCTCATCTGCAAAATTTTTCTGACCCGACTGTATTTTGGGAGCATTTCCCACCGACAACCAACGGTTTATTCTTTCTACATAGGCATTAAGTGTTTTAATTGAATTATCGGAAAGTAATGCCTTTTGGTCGGCAGACATATTGTTATAAAAAGTATTCGTCTTTAAAATCAAATCGGCATGGGTTAATCTGAGCTCACCCTCCGGAGGGAAATCTGCAATCATATCCTCAAACAAAACGTGTTCAGGAGCAGATATATTCTCGCTTTCATTATTCCATATTATAATATTATTGACAGAGATATCGGTAATACCGGTTGTAACGGCTGAACCACACTGAAAATACAGACCGGGATTTGCCTTGAGTCCACTGTATTCACCCAAATTCCCGTTATAGATTACAAGCCGTCCGTCAAACCAAACACTGATTTTATCGCTCTCGCATCTCACGGTTAATCTATGGGTTTTACCGACAGTAGCCATAACATCATAATTTATAAGTCCGTTTACAGATACCCTTTCCTGATTAACAACGGCTACGCAATTTTTTCTCACCACTACGCCGACACATATCGCTTTACCGTCACTGCCGATACCGCTGCGCAAAACAAACTGCGGAGATGCCCATTCTTCTGCAAGAGAATTAAGGCAAATATCAGCCGTAAAGTTATAAATCGCATTACGTGCAACATTCGTTTTAAAAGAATAGCTTAAATCTGTACTTGATTTTACTCTGTAATTCTTTTTCCCATTTGAAACATTACCCTTTTTATCCGCAGCCGTCATTTTTAGAGTATAATCCGTATCGGTTTCAGGATTATAAACCGGCTCGTCAGTAGGTTTATATATGTTGGGCGGATTTTCATCGGTGCCGTTGTTCCAAATAATAAGGTCATATATTTTACTTGATGAAATACCCGGTGTGTCTGCATTCCCGAGTCTGAACTTAATTCCCGGTGTTGAATACAGCTCCGAATATTCCATAAGGCTTACCTCATAAAAAATAAGCTTTTTATTAAGCCATACCGATATATTATCAGGAGAGCATTTAACAGTAAGCTTATAGGTTTTACCCTCCTGTGCTTTTATATCATAATCCACAAGCTCTGTAAGACCGGAGCCTTTTTTATTAACCACAACACAACCGTTTGTACGAAAAGAAAGATAAATTTCCTCGTACTCACCGTTCTGTGCAACACCGCTTCTGAGCAGAATATGCGGTGTTGTCCAGCTACCCGCCATACTTTCATAATCAATATAATATGACATATAGTAGGTCGAATTATTTGTAAGACCCGTCTTAAAGGAATAGATTATATCCCCGTTTTCTCCTTTTTCGGAATAGCTGTCCGAGGTATAATTTTCATCCTGTCTGCTAACCGACATGGTTTCGGAAAAATTCACATCTGTAATCCCATTATATTTCGGTTCATCAGTAGGGTCATATACATCAGGAGGATTTTCGGCAGACGGCTCGTTCCAAATACAAATATCCTTAACTTTGCCCTCGGTCTCACCTGTGCCTAACATAAAGCGTATACCGGGTGCAGATTTTAATCCGCTGTATTCCCCAAGACTTAAATCGCGGAACACAATTTTTCCGTCCACCCAAACAGAAATTGTATCGGGAGTCGATTTTACAGTCAGTCTGTAACTGCGTCCAACCGTGCCGACCGTTTTTGTATTAATAAAATCACTGCCTATACTGCTTCCCTTTTCATTAACAATTCCCATCAGGTTTGTTCTGAAAACAAGCTGTAAGGTTTGATTTGTACCGTCCGGCATTCTGCCCTCACGGAGAATAAGCTGCGGTGTACTCCATTCGGCAGAAATGGTCGGGAAGGAAACTGTCGCAGTATAATAATATGTTGAAGCTTTTGTAAGCTGAGTGTCGAAAATATAATCTATTGTTCCGCTTCCCTTTTCGGAGTAACTGCTTTTGGTATCAACCACAGCGCCGTCACGGGTAACGGTCATCTGCGAGGTATAGTCTGTATGCTTATCCGAATCATATACAGGCTCCGCATAAGGGTCTGCCGGATTATCTGTCAGAGGATTATTAAATATTTTTATCTTGTTTACGGTTGAAACGGTTTGAATTTGACTTTCCCCGTTACCGTTTGCAAAGCACAACTGAGGTGTTGACGGTAAATCTGTGAAATCAACCGTATCGATACCGTTAGTCCACACAAGAGCCACATTTTCCAATTTCTTTTTACCGTCTATCCAAACGCTCACCGTATCAGGTGTGGTCTGCACAGTTATACGGTAGGTATAGCCCGCAACTCGCTTTACGGTTTTGTCAGAGGCTATAACCTTTTCACCGTTGGAAATACCTATCACATAAAGTCCGTCATCACGAAAAAGTACATACACCTCTCCGTCACTGACACCGTTTTCAATATAATTATTACCGCTTCTTATAACATAGCGGACACCACTCCAGAAGGTGTTTTTACTTGAGGTATTTATCTCTGCAGTAAAGACATAGCTTGCCTGTGGCGTCATAGCCGTAATAAAGCTATAGCGTTTAACTCCGCTTATTCCGGTTTCGGTGATGGGTTGCCCATCATAAACAGACAAAACCTTATCGGCCTCATACTGTCCGTTCAGAGAATAATCTGTATGTATTTGTTCGTCAAATTGCGGTTCGTCAGTTATTTCAACCGTTTTATCTCCCCATATAGCAATTTGGGAAACGGTTGTATTGGTAGGACGCCGTCCGCTTCCGTCACCGCTGGCAAGAGCAATTTCAGTAACAGAAGGCATACCTGTAAAGTCAATGGTCGTACTATCCTTTTGATAAACCAATGATACATTATCAAAAACAAGAGTTTCATCAACCCAAACGCTTGCAGTGTCCTGTTTTGAATATATCGTTATTTTATAGCTTTTATTAAGTTGCCTCTTAACGGTCGTGTCAGAAGCAATCACCCGTTCACCGCCGGAAATTCCAAGCAGGAAAATACCGTCCGAACGGAATATCAAATACACATAGTCAGAAGCTGAGGTGCCGTTTTCTTTTCCGTTAGCACCCTTTTTTATAATAAATCTTGCACCCGCCCAGCTAACATTTTCTGTTACGGTATTGACCGAAGCAGAAAAATAAAAATCAGAATTATTAGGAAGCTCGGTTAAAAATGCATAGGTGTTTGTTCCGCTTTTGCTGTTTTGTGATATTGAATTTTTGTAATTATATGAAGCTCCGTTATATGTCACCGACATTTTCGATGTATAATCAGTATGATTTTCCTCATTATATACCGGTGCCGCGGCAACGGAAAAGCTGAAGGTTGGGATGCAAGCAAATAAAACAGCAATTACTGCCAATACAGAAACTATTTTTTTCATTTACTTGCCCCCTTCTTTCTTTTAATTATCGGAATAAATACAGCTGTAAGCAATGCCAAAAGTGCCGCTACAGCGACCGACAGCCATATAACAGCCCTTGTGAGCAAATCAGTTTCTGTGCTCGGAAGCTTACCGTCCACACCCTCAAATTCTTTATAGCTTGTCAGAACATCTACATTTTTTTCCTCAGAAGCTAAAGCATCTTTATCGTCAGGAGCCATATTATAAACCTCTATATCAGCCAATTTCACCGAGGAACGGTAAATCTGTGCTCCGATATAAGGCTCAAAGTTAGGCATATCTGTTTCGTGCATAAAAAGCACATTATCCACCCAAACACTAAGCTCCGTGGGGCCCGTCAAAATGCAAATATCATATTCTTTATTTAGTTCTCTGTCAAAGGTCACAGTTTTTGAACCCAGCATAGAGTTTTCAATATAAGAATAATAGCTTGCCGAACTTGAGAACAAACTGAAAAAACAATAAGAAGCGTTATCATTACCGCGGAATATAATTCTCGCACCCTGCGATGTTGAATCATTATACTCCGGATTAGGTTGTGCTGAAAAGACAGTAAGCTTTAAACGGTACATATAGGTATCAGACATTTTAAGTCCCTTAATACCCTCAAACTTTACAAAGCCATTCTTATCGTCAACCTTGTTTTGCAAAATATGGTTAAGCTTATCATAAGAAATTTCCAACGCTTTGTTTGATGTATCGCTGATAGTGGAATATGTAGTTATAAGATTAATATTCCCCTTTGGTATTTCGGGCGGTGTTTCACGCAAAAAAAAGTTTTCTTCAGCACTGCAAATACTGCACAGCAGAGCAGTAGCTAACATTACAGTCACCGATATAATAGCTAATATCCTTATCGTGTATTGCCGTAAAACAGACATAAATCTTCTCCTTTTGCTATCAGAACTGAATGTTTGATCTGATTTCCTCCACATCGGCTTGATCTAAAACACCGTCAAAAATCACATCTGCCGCCGCGGCAGCATTCTTATCTAAAATATTAAGTGAAACTGTTCTGCGTTTAGCAAGCACCAAATCACAAATATCAATTACACCGTCAGCGTTAATATCCCCCGAAACAAGGTTTTTATCGTGGACAATACCATTGTTCCAGATTTGGATATTTGAAACGGTACAGGTTGAGGTTTGTGTACTTGCGGTATTATTCATAATATACAGTAATCCCGGTGTATTAGGTAAAGCACTGTATTCGCCCATATCGATATTATCGAACACCAGCAAACCGTCACACCAAACACTTAATGTATTACCTTTCCGCAATACAGTTATACGGCGTTTTTGCCCCTCGGCAGTCTTTATATCGTAATTTGCGCTCTCCTTAGAAAAGCTGAAGGTCTTTTCATTAAGTATAAACATTCCGTCACCGCGTGCCGTTACCGAAATGCGGCGGAAAACACCGTCAATATAACCGCTGCATATTACAAGCTGCGGCGCAATCCAGCTTGTTGTGCGGCTCTCGGTGCAAAGCTCGGCTGAGAACAGATAATCTGCTGTTTCAAGAAGCTCTGTACCGAAATTATAGGTTATATTCTTACCGCTTACGGTCTCGGTATATGAGCTTAATTGCTCAACATTCTCACCAAGGCGTGTCACGGTCATACCTTCACTGTAAAGTGTAGATAGGTTTTGATTATATACCGGCTCTGTATCACCATAAACCGTTTTGTCTGCAGTTACCCATTCCTTTTTTACACCTGCTACGGTTATATTTTTAAGAACAGTAACAGTTTTGCCTGACGAGCCCTGAACACAAATTATTTCAGGCTTTATCGGAAGTCCGGAAAAATTGCCTGACAAACAGTTTGATATGTTAAAGTTATCGTAAACCAAGGTGCCGTTTACAGTAACAGTAACCGTATCGGAGCTTGAAACGATTTTTATATGATAATTAGTTCCTGCAACACATCTTATAGGCCGATATGTGCTTTCAGCATTGACATCTGAAATAACCGCCTTATTTTGTTTTACAAGATATGTTCCGTTACCGTTAATATATAATCCTATTTTCAGAAAATCGTTTCCGCGGAAATATATAATTGGCGCACTTGCGGCAGAAGCAGGATTTCTCACAACAAAATCCAACTCTAAGGTATATTCCTCCTGCAGGTCAAGGAAAGGCTCGATATAATAGCCTATATCCCCTGTGGTGCGGGTTTCATTATAAGTGGATTTTGCATCAATAACATTGGCGTTACGGCTTATTAAATAATCCGGTGCGCAATAATCTGTTTTTATATTGGATATATCCTCCATTTGAAGCTGTGAGAACTTACTAAGGGAATTATAAGAAACAAGGCTTATTACTCCGCCGTCATAAGAAGTATCCTGCCATATAAGGGATGGCTCGTTCATACCGTCAATATACACCTTATAGCTGCCCTTATCTGCAATAACGGTAATATACACCGATGACACATCTGCCCCTAAGGATACTTTTTGCATCACCGTACCTTTTTTACTGATTGAAAGTATACCGCCGGCTTCAAGCGAAATCAAAACGCCGCCGTTTTTGGGTTCTGTGTTTTGAGGCGCTCCGAATAAAAGACCGGCATAAGCAACAGCTTGAGTATCGGAAGGCTGCAGGCTTATTCCCACAGAAGCCTTACACGATGTAAAGGCAACACCCTTCAGGTTTGCATATACAAGCTCGGCTGTATTAACCTTAAATCCGCTACCCTCCTGTGTGAAATTATATGTATACGGACTCAGAGGCTCAAGCCACAACGAGCTGTCACCCAAAACAAGATAGTTGTTTATATGTCCTAAGGTGCTGTCAAGATAAAAACCGCAATAACCGTTTTTCACCGTAACACCCGAAATCACAGTTAATAATTGATTTTCTTCTCCGTAATAAATGTAAATATACTCGCCCTTACGGATTATATTAAGCTTCAAGCCGTAATCGTGCGAATAGCTTACTTTACTGCTATATAGTATCTTTTCATCATATTTTACAGATAAATTATCCTCCGCATCAAGAACAAGAGTATATCCGTCTCCTAAGGTTTCATCTATAGCACTTCTGAGCATTGTAATACCCATTGTGCCGCTGCCCGAGGTGCGAAGCAAGGTGCATTGAAGCTTAAAGTCACTATACAGCTTATTAACAACAGCTAATTGTGACAGACCTTCACCGGATACTCTTGCAATACCACCCAAGGCATATTCCCACTCGGAGGAATTACCAATAATTTCGTAATTCTCGGTGACAAAATCCTCTGTTACAGCATCCATATCAGGAATAACATTTTCCAAGACTGTCATTGGGGTATTCACAGAGGAGCCGTCTGAAATGCTGTTACCAAAGCTTACATAATCAAATGAGGTACTGCCGGCGGCAGAACAAATAATGCCTGCCCTCGAAACACTCATATTAGCCGTTATCTGTTCCGCAAAGCTATAGCTTTGACCGTTATGTATATACGAAGCAGAATAGGCTGTGCCCACCTTCTGCAACTGTAAAACAACACCATCCGAAAAATCGCCCGAAATTGTTTCAATCTCGATGATTTTACCGTTTTTATAAATACCAAAACAAAGACGGTCGCCGTTGCGGGTATCCCGTACCAGAATTACCGCATTTTGTCGGTCACAATAGCTCACTACGCCTGCAAAGCCTGAAGTCA
Source organism: Clostridia bacterium (assembly GCA_017507805.1). Lineage (GTDB taxonomy): Bacteria > Bacillota > Clostridia > Oscillospirales > Acutalibacteraceae > UBA737. The sequence continues at coordinate 114,221 of JAFWAC010000024.1, read as the reverse complement.
CATCATTAAGTGCAGCTTTAAAGGTGTAATCAGAGGATTTTTCCTCACTTAAAAGCAATGTCTCAAAATCGCCTGCTTTTATATTGAGAATACCGTTTTCAACGGTATAATTGCAAGGCTCAACCGAATAATCGGACAAAAGCGCGCCGAGGTGATTTCCCTCAAAGCTATCATACAACGGTGTCCCGTTTTTGCCAACCCTAACACCCGTAATCGAAGCGGTGCCTTTAACTGCCGAAATTCCTGCATAAGGCTTAGTGTTTTCAAAAGGAATAACACATCCTGCAAGGGCGTGATAGGACATCCCGTTTTCTCCTGATGTGCCCACAAATACTGCCGCAAGCCCCTCCGCAGTCATTCCCAATCTTACCTTTGCGCTTGCGGGAATATTAACTGAACATAAAGCAGTGTTTTCATTACCGTAAACCGAGAGCTTACCGTTTTTCATTACGGCTGTAAGCTGTTTTCCGTCCAATCCGTCCCTAAGCAAAAGGACAGCACCGTCAGAATAACTCATATCAGCTTCAATGTATCCGCAACCGTAAAGCGGTGTCAGCGCGGCATTAGCACTTTTGATTTCATCCACATCATAATCGGTAGAAATTAAATAACTGTCCTCACCGGTTTTTATAATATCAAGCTCCCCGGTCAGGTTAAAGCTGTCACGGTAGCTTCCGGCTTTTCCGGTAACCAAAATACTGCCGCCTGCCGGTATATTAACAGTTGCAAAGCCATTGCTTACAGTATAGGCTTGCCCCGTGAGATAATCGGTTACAACCGTTCCGTCCTTTATATTATACTGCTTCAGATTAAGCGCTACGGTCTGTGAAAAATCACACTGATTAAGCATTGTCACCACTGAACCGTTATCGTCCCAACGACCGTAAACAGTAAGCTTGTTTTCATCATCGGTAAGACCGATTTTAAAAACGCCGTCCTTTAACGCAGTGTATTCCTTGCGCAGGTCGCTTAACGCGCGGTGAATATAATAAATATCATAATCCCATTCGCCTGTATTCCAATTAAAGCTGTTTCTCGGTTGAGATTTTGAAATATCGCTGTCATTTTCTACACCGACCTCATCACCATAATAAATACAGGGAGATCCGATGTAGGTCATAAGCATAAGATAAACTCCGCGCAGAAGATGCTTTTGTTCCTCGTTGTCAGAAGCCAATCTTACCGCATCATGCGAATCGTAGTGATTATACATACAAAGTCCGATTGTGCGCGGGATTTTCGAGATAATATTAAGTCGGTCCCTGAGCCAGGATTGGTCATACTGACCGCCCTCAAACCAAAGTCTTTCAGAATGAAGGAAAAAATTATTCCAAGTGGCGTCCCAATTTCCGGACATAATTTCACTTTGCATAAAATCCTCAGCAACAAGGAGTGCGTCCGAATTTACTGCTTTTACATTTTTTCTTATATCGGCACCAAGCTCGGTTATGGTTACATCTGTACCGGCATAAGAGCTTACTGCATCAAGACGCCAACCGTCTATGTTATACGGTGCTTTAAGGTAGCGCTTTAAAACAGAGTTGTCGGCTTGCCAGAAAAGGGACTGTGCAAGTGAATTGCCAAGGTTAATTTCAATACCGCCCCATTTTTCCGTATAGGAATTAGGCCAGCTTATAAAATTGAACATCTCATAATAGGGTGAGCTTTGGGACTGCATAGCTCCCGTCAACGGCTGATAACCGTAACGGTTTGTATATATACTGTTCATCTGCGAATACGAAAAAACCGCATCAAGCATTATCTTAAAGCCGTTATCGTGGAGTGCTTCGCTAAGCTTCACCAGATCCTGCTCATTACCGTAATTCGGAGAGGTCTCAAAATCGTTATTCGGACCATAGCCTGCATTGGAATTACTCGTCCACATCGGATTGAGATAAACCGCGTCTACCCCAAGCTCTTTCAGGTAGTCAATTTTAGAAACAACACCTGAAATATCTCCGCCGTAATATTCGCGCAAGCCTTGAACTGAAGCCCCCCAAGGTATAGTTCTGTCGCCCGAGCTATTGGTTTTATCATTAAGAATGTCACCGTTAAAAAATGCGTCAGGCAGAATGGAGTACCACAAAATACCCTTTGCCCAATCGGGAGTGGAAAGGCCCGGAATTATAAGAAAACAATTTTCACAAAGCGGTGCACTTTCGCTCATTCCGTTAGGGCCGTAATAAAAGCTTCCCTCACTGCTCTGGGAATAGAAGCGATAATAATACTTTTTGTCGGTTGCGGGAACGGTGCCCTGCCAAAACTCATAATAACCGGTTTGGTCATAAGTCTTGCGATTCATATTAACGCTTTTCCAGGTACTACCGTCCTCGGTATACTGTATATACGCCTTGGTTATTATTCCCTTATCCGCGCGCAAGCTGAGGGTTACAGCTTCGTTTGCGCGCGGTTCAATATTTGAAATATACCCCGGACCTTGGTCGTGAAATATTTCAAATTGTGTTTCCGAATTCAACACAACCGGGGTGTTATCCGTATCTGCCGAAATGTATGATGACGAAAGAATGGCACCGGAAATCATAAATATCGCTATCCTTTTTAATAGTTTTCTCAATCGGTTCACCCCGAATTGTATTTTGAATTTATATCTGGTATTAACCCAATATAGCCAACCTTATGGCTTCAAGGTCATCCTCCTCAATAGCTCCGTCCCAATCGTAGTCACCGGCGAAGTATGCATCACCGTCAAGGAAAGCTATTCCCTCGATCTCTCTCTGAACGATTACCATATCACATATATCAAGAATGCCGTCAAAATTAACATCACCTGCTGTAAGTGACGCATATTTAAGTCCATCCTCAGCATGGATAAGACGGCTATAATTTGTAACAAGTGTCTTTTCTTGCTCGGAGAGAGCCTCATAAGCATTTCTGGCATCAGTTATCATTTCTGCATGCTCAAGTGTTACTTCCTCTCTGTTAGGCAAAGCCTTAATCATATCGTAAACCATTTCATCCGGTGTCGAAATATTAACCCAATCAGCAGCTGTCATAAGTGAAATGTTTGTAAGCTCACTCACAAGATTACCGTCTTCGTTGCCGGGGAAATATTTTAAACGCGGATTTACAGGGATATTTGTAAAGTCAAATGCATCCGTTTTGAGGGGTGCATTATCAATCGCCTTGATATCATCAACCCAAACTGTTATTGAGTCTACCGTGGAATAAATTCCTATATGATATTTTCTGCCAACCGCAAGCTTTACTTGCTGTGTATAAGCAATGTTAACGTCACCGGCTGACTGAACACCGAATACATATAAGCCTGTTTCGCGGAACATTACCTGTATACTGCCGTATATGCCGGTATCCACAGGCTTACCCTCACGCGGAATAATTCTTACACCCGACCAATCTGCATTGGTTTCTGTAAGCTTAACATCAACATCCATATAGAAAGGTGTGTTACGCTTAATAGCGCTTCCGGTAAGATAGATCATATCATATTTACCACTTGTTGAGGTCTTTACAATCGGTGTGCCGTCATATTGAGTGGAGCCGTCTTCCTCGGTATGCAAATTGAAATCATAGTATACCGGACTCTCGTTATTCCAAAGCTCAATATCCTTAACGGTTACCTCGTTATCTCCTTCAGTGCTGCCCATAACAAAGGTTAGTCGTGGATTTGCAGGCAGATTCTTATACTCATCAGGCAAAACATAGTCTGTGAATACAGCCTTTCCGTCAACCCAAAGGGAGAACCTATCGCCTGCCGATTTAACGGTTAGAACATAATCCTTTTCAGCGGCAAGCTTGAAATTACTGTTTTGGTAATGATCGCCTTCGGCACTATTAACACCGTTAGTTTCCTTATTCATCACCAAGGCTCCGCGTTTTTGCAAGGTTACACCGTATTCCTTGGTACCATCACCGCGAAGGTAAAGAATAGGTCCTGCCCACTCATTGGTTATCTTATCCATACGAACGGTTGCGCTGTAATAATAAACTGATGAGCTGTAAACCTGAGAAACGGGGGTATCAAAATAATATTTAATTTGTCCCTTTGCGTTATCCTCAGTTATCGTGCCATTATATGTATAAGCCTCTGTTCCGCGCTTCATATCAGCAAGATCCTCTGTATAAGAGGTTTGAGTCTCAGGGTCATATACGGGGCAAGGCTCTGCATCATTCCAAATTTTAAGGTTGCTGACCTTAAAGTCTGTTGCGTCTGTTTCGGAAGAACCGTAATTAAGACGAACACTCAGATTATATCCGCCGGATAGCTGGGCTTCACAATTATAGGAATCAATGTATTTGATACCGTCTACCCAAACAGAAATACACATATCCTTTACAGCAACAGCAATGTTATATGATTTGCCCGGCTGACGGGTTACAAGTGTTTTCCCATAAAGATTATATGTACGTTCCAAGGTATCGCTATTACCGTTAGAACCAGGGCCGAAAATAAATAAATCATCACCGCGCAGGGATATATTCAAATACGGTGTCAGATAGAAAGCCGCTGCTGCCCAGAATTGATTTACATTTTCAGAATATACGTCAGCAGAAAAATATATGTCACTGCCGGCTGCAGGTGCGGGAGATAACCAATAACGGTCAAAGCTGCTTAACCCGCTTCCGGTTATATCGTTGCCTGTATAAGGCGCAGTGGCACCGTCAGTAATATTTATATTCATATTATCACTAAGGCAGGTGTTTTCCTTGCTGTTGTAAATCGGTTTAACATCAGCATTATAGATAACTATGTCAGAAACGGTTGCATCTGATTGCATAAACTTAACCGATGTGTCAATATTCATATAAGTATAATCAGCAGTATACTCATTATCCTTATCGGCATTCTGAACATAAGCTTCGGGAAGCTCGTAGGTTACGATTTCTGTACCGTCAATCCAGACTGTAGCGGTGGTCGGGGTCGAGAGGATAACCAATTCATAGGTTTTGCCCTGCTCTACTGTAAAATCAGCCTTGTAATTCTCACCTATTCCGTTAGTGGCTTGGTTAAGCAGGTACACACCGTCTGTACGCAGAGATATACCGTAGCGTTCGCCCTCATAGGAACGGAGATAGAAGATCGGTGTTTGCCAAAAAGCATTAACGGTATCAACAGTGAGACTCGCCTGCAAGTAAAACTCTTTATCGCCTTGAATGTCAAGGGTTGGCAAAACTGTTGAAAGCACATACTCCACATTACCGTTTGCAGAGCTCTCTGTTATGTTGCCGTCATAGTTGTAAGCCGCGCCGCCTTTTGTAACATTAATCGGATAGCTTGCGTGCTTATTTGCATCAAAGGTGGGTGTTGCGGAGGTTTCGGCAGATGTGAAAACACCGGTCGGCAAAATCATTACCGACATCAAAACTGCCAAAGAAAGAAGAAATGCGATAATTTTTTTCAGGGAAAAGGTTTTCATTTGATCATCTCCTATAAATATTTAAAATTTCGCTATTTAACGGCTGTTAAATCGGTTTAACAACCCTATAATAACACCGCCCGAAGGGAGGTGCTATTATTTTTGGCTATTACAACACAGATATTATAGCTCATTTTCATTCTAAAGTCAAGATTTTTATTGACATTTTTTATAAAAAATCGTGTTGTAATTTGAGTTTGATATTGCTAATTGCTAATTTTCAGCGTTGCATATCAAACTCGATTAAATCGGTGCTGTTATTGCTTACCAAAAAGGTTATCCAACGCCTTTTGCGCGGTACCGTTGAATGCCTCAAGCTGAGAAGCAGGTGTTCCCTGTCCCCAGAAAATAGGCGCCATTGCAACAACCTCCGAAAATTCCGACCACACACTTTGAATACTCATTCCTATATCAAAGGTAGAGTTTTCATAGCTTTTTTTATACATCTCAACACTTTCACTGTCACCGGATTGCAGATAGTCAACCTCTATGGCATCGTTAATCCAATCCTCACCCTCATAGCCTTCAGCAGTAATTCCCAAAGCATTGATAATCGGAACTATCTTATCGATATCTTTGTTATTCTTGGTAACAGCAAAAACAAGTGCAAAGTTTGCAGGGGTATAATACGCATCAGCATCAGGACCCTTTGGGAACGGAAGCAGACCGTAGGAAATCTTTGTAGCGTTGGGCTTAACAACCTGATTTGCCATCCACGCTTCAGCTAAATTGAATGCAATCTTACCGTCAGTAAAGAGGGCATTAAGTTCCTTATAGCCAACACCGCCGGCATAATAGGTCTTTTTGGTTTTCCACTGTTCGGGAACATACATAACCTTATCTATATTTACAAGGTTATATAAAAACTCTAAAGCATTTGCCGCAGCAGGCTCGTTGGTTGTTTCTGTAACCTTTCCGTTAATTATTTTAGCAACCGCACTGCCGTTTGCCGTCATAAAGTTTGTAGCAAGTGCTTCAGGTGTACTGCTCATAAGTCCGTAGGTATCGGGTTCACCATCACCGTTTGTATCCTTAGTGCAGGTGATTGCAAGCTCTCTCAGCTTTTCAAAGGTCCATTTACCGTCACGCACAAGCTGATTAAGATCCTCGTTTATACCGTACTGCTTTAAAAGCGACTTATTGTAAAGTATACAATAACGGAGCTCTTGCGGACGGTAAAAATAAAGTCCGTATGGATCACCCTTATAATATGCCATTTTTGTATAGCCCTGCTCCCAACGGCTATCAGCCGCATCAATACCCTTAATGGTGTTAAGAGGGCGCAGATATCCGCTACCAATCGCCTGATAAAGGTCTGCCATATCAAACTGTACTATATCACCAAGCTTATCGCCTGCAAGCATTGTTGCCGCAATAGATGCTGTATCGGTTTTATGAGTAACGATTTTGATTTTACAGTTATACTCATCCTCTATCTCTGCACAGCGTGCGTGAAACTGAGCTTCTGCAACCGTGAGGGCATCCTCGGGGTCGGGGAAAATGAAGGGAGAAACGATAGTAAATTCATATCCCTTCATATCAACAACCTCGTCATTTGTGTAAGGCTCTACCTTTTCATACACTGTTTCCTCATTATTTTCTTTACTGTCACCGCAACCGACAACCGTCAGCACCATTGCAAGCGCCAGCAAAAAACAAATGCCCGTTTTTAAATACTTGTACATAAATAAAACCTCCGTTTTTTATTAATTGGCAAGACCACTGCGTGAAATGCTCTGTACCAAAAATTTCTGAAAAAACATAAACAGTACCAAAAGAGGTACAACTATCAGCAGTACAGCGGCTCGCTGAACCATCACACTGCTGAGGGTCTCCTTCACGCCTGTATTACCCTGCAAAACCATACTTGCAAGCGTGGTTGCCTTCGAAAAATAAACCGATGTGAAAGAGGTATCGGTCCAATGCCAACAAAAGGAAAACAGAAAAATAGTCATAAGCACCGTTCGGGCATTAGGAAGTATTACAAAGAAAAAGGTTTTAGGGATTGAGGCACCGTCTATATAAGCCGCATTTTCCAAATCGTTTGGCAATCCCAAAAAGAAGGAGCGTGCAAGATAGATATAAAGTCCCTGCTTTAACCCCAAGCCAACAGTAGATAAAACAAGTAACGGCCACGCCGAATCTATCAGATTGACATCAATACCAAGCAATCCGAAATATCTGAATTGCAGGTATTGCGGTATATGATATACCTGCGGCGGAACAAGCATAATTATTATAACAAAAACTGTTATAAGCTTTTTGCCGGGAAACTCAAATCTGGCAATTCCGTACCCGATAAGTGCGCAAACCATCACCTGAATCAATGCCGAAAAAAAGGAAATCGTGAGGGTTATTGTTCCGGACACCGGTATATCAAGCATAGCTATCGCTTTTTCCCAATGAAAGCTACTGAAATGCTTAGGTATTTTTTCAACAGTAATGTCGTTCAAATCCTCCACCGACATACAAGCGCCCAAAAACTGAATGACAAAGGGCTTTAATATAAGATAACACAGACCGAATATCAGAACGAAACGAAAAACCGAATAAAGTCCGGAAAGTAAATGTCTTTTATTTAATTTGCTCATAGTCTACCTCCCGTTCTTTATCATGCGTGCAAGGGCTGTTGCCACAACCGCCATAATAAGTCCAAGCCCTGTGAGGTAAATGATATACATTGCCATAGCTGTCGAATACTGATTTTGTGAAAAAGCCAATTCCTCTATATAAGTAAAAAGTGTATCGTTTGATTGGGTAAAGGAATCTACAACGGTGTAAACCGCATTTACCGCAAGTTGAGGCGAGACCATCGGAAATGTTATTTTCCAAAAAACCTCCCAGCCTGTGCAGCCTTCAACATAAGCCGCCTCAAACAGCGCTTCGGGCACCTCTTGGAATGCCGCAAGGAATATGAAAATCTGCAATCCCGATGCATTCACTATGGATGATATTCCGCTTGCGGCGGAGGTTACAACCTCCATAAGGGTTTCATTAAAATCAAGAGAAGCAAGAAATTCGCTAAGGGCAAATTGGGAGCCGCCTATGGCATCGGACATTGCATCCGATCCCATATAATAAGAAAGATCCCAACTGTTTAGAAGTCCAACTATACCTGTCGCAAGAATTACAGGTACAAAAAACACCGTTCTTGCAACTATGCGCCCTCTGAATTTTTGATTTAATATAGAGGCTATAAAAAGTGAAAAAATCAAAATCGTGGGTACTCTTACGATTATCTTACCAAGCGACTCAACTGCATATCTCACGAAGTGGGAATCCTCGAAAAGTGCTTTATGATAGCTTACTATTCCCTTAAAGGTGAGTGAATACCCGTTACCGCCGCCCAAAATATTGATTTCATTCAGAGAAAACCAAAAGCTTTTTACCATATTAGGAACAAAGAAAAACGCAATACCGATTATAAGAGGCAATATAAAAAGGTAAGCCGCCCTTATTTTCCGTCTTTCGAGGGAAATTATTTTTTTGCCTGAACCTGATAATCTCAACTGATTTCCCCCTCCTCACAGATAAACTCATAAGCATTTACCGTCTGTCCTTTATATTGAAATGCACCATCCGAAAAATTAGTGATCACACTGACACCGCTATCATAAGCTGTGATAAAAACATTTTCGCTCAAAGGTCGGTATTCAGCAATTTCCGCACCCGAGACCGCCTTGTTTAAGCTATACATTTTGCCATATTGTTTAACCAGCGTATCAAAATATTCATTGCAACCGCCCGGATATGCCTTTTGACCTGCACCCACCTCAAGCAATGCATCTGTGCGAGTGATAAAGGAGTAATAAAGGCTGCCACCGACAGCGGCACTGCGCAAATACTCCCTTATAGGGTCAGCGTTAATATTTATTGCATTTCCGGCATAATCAATATAAGAACGAACAGCCATTTGATAAACAGGCAAAGAATAGCTTTGTATATTAAGCATTGAAGATGAAAGCGGCATATTCAAAATATGCTCTGCAAGTCCCAATGCATATATGTTGCCCACATCGGTCATAACACCGGGTACAAGCTCGTTTACTGCTGACACCGTATTTTTAATATAGCCTACCGTTGCACAACGGTCAGATATATGCGTGTCAGAAAAATCGGATATAACTGTCTTGCCGGCGAAGCTAAGTGAAATTCCAAAGCTGTCAGCTCCGAACTTCTCCAATGCAGAGCCTGCAAAACCGGTTGCGACTGTTTTGTAGTACGCAGGGGCAACATAGTAACCGGAAAGCTCGTCGTTGTCCTTTTCTCCGGTCACAAGATTAAAGCTGTGCTTTGTTGCTATTGTGTTATCAAGCTGTCTTGCGGTATTTTTAAAGGTATAAAATCCGTCAAATAATGTATCTCTGTATATAACCGAGCAATCATTTTCAAGATACAATTTTCCGCCTAATCCATTCAGAAGCTTCGACAATGCAACAAGCTCATCTGCAGTACCAACCCCCGAATAAAGTGAAAACTTATTTTGAATTTTATGCTTTTCCCCACCGAAACCAAAGTTTTTCAAGCGGATAACAATATTTTTAATACCTTGGGCGCTAAGGCGTTCAACATAGTCTGTTATATCCTTAAGAGTGGAAAGTGTAACCTTTTTTTCATAAGGAATACCAAGGAATGAGGCGGGAACCGTGATATACCCTGTAAACTCAAGATAGATAGGATATTCCGAGGTCTTTTCTTTCGCAAGAACGCCCTTGCTTATAAGATAATTTTTATATGCCGTTCCGATTTCCCAAGGCGATGTCTTTCCTAACAATATATACCGTACAGACGGATTTTCCGAAACTGCAACATCCGATACAAGAAACAGAGATTTCTCGCGCCGTATAGGTGTTTCATCAGAGTTATACACCTCAAACGACATATACACACTATCCTGATAATTTCCCTTACCCTGTCTTTTTAAATTATATGAGCCTTGTGCAGCACAGCTCTCGACAACAGCCAGAAACGAGCCTGTGCCGAAATTTGCAGCCGCCATATTCATACAGGAGTTTTGTATCAGCTTTGAAGAAGCCTCAGAATCCTTTGCAGGATCACTGCCGAAGAAGCGGTTGCTGTAAACCGCATCGTCAGCACAGTCAAAATTTACAACCGCGCCGCTACCATCCGGTAAAACAGCAAATCCCCCGCTTGATTTTTGAGCCGTGCCAAGCCAAGGCAAAAGTAGGATTTCATTGATTTCATACCTTGGGTTTCCGATTTGTATCAAATCCGTGCGAATTTCAGCAGTAAAGCCGTCAGGCTCCAACCGATATTCAACAGGAATCACATAGGAAAGCGGCAAATCAATATCCTCATTTTCAACACCTATCTGTTCCAGATCCTCAACATATCTACTGTCGCTGTATCCTGCGCCAAGCACATATTCCGAAACCTCAATTTTATCAAGCTCGGTAGCATTGGTTTTGAAAATATAAAGAGCATTTTTTTCAAGATAATCGTACTGCTTCAGGTATTCCTTATATTTTTCGGTCTTTTTTTCGGGCGAATACTTTTTATAGTAAAGCCTCATCTTGCGCTGATGCGAAGCTTCCATATTTTCAAGCAATTCTTCAAAGCGTTCCTCGGTTAATACCACCGGTGCCAGAACCGCCTGCTCTGTAAAACGCAGAGTATATGTAACACGCACTGCATTATCGGCAGCCTCTACCTTAAAAGCGCCGTAATCCACACTGTTTATACCCGAATAAATATAATTTGTGGTTCCTGAGGTGCTTTCATAATATTTAACGGCTATTTCACTTGATACCGATGAATATGTTTCATCAAGCTCCGCACAGCTGTCGGGTACGGAAATATATTCCACACCCATAAGCTTATCCCTGACTTTGAAATGGGATGTAGAAGCATCAAGTCGGAATGCAATACGGTCATTTTCAAGCAAAACAGAATCCGTTGCTTGTGACCATTTAATGCCATTCTCAGAAACGGTTTGCTTAATGGGGTTAGAAGCCTTCAATCCGCAACCGCTTATAAAACAGCAAAGTGCAAGTACGGTACAAAGCGGAGCAAAGAATATTTTAATATTTTTCATAATTCCCCACCTCAATAAAACCGATACATAAGCTCACGATAAATATCGCCTGCAAACTCAATAAAATCCTCAACCATATTTGAAAATACAATGCCTATAAATATCATCAGCGCAACTCCGACCAAAGAAAGAATTGCCGTTAAAACACCCTTAGACATCGAATAATCGTGTGTTGTAACCATACTTAAAAATATAAGTGCTATCACCCATATCCAAACAATTTGGTCAAGGGTGGTATATATAAATGCTTCCTCGGCAGTTAAAAAATGTGAAAGCAACAGCAACGGTACCGCCGCCGTAATATACGGCTTTAAGGAATAGCATAAAGCGATATAAATATCCTTAAAGCTTCCCTCACCGTCCATCAAGGTAGTAAAGCACCAATTGGAAATACACCAAAGTATGAGAGGAAGCAATACCTTAAGAAGCTCAACGATGACATTTATATCTCCGTTATTACCGTTGGAGAATAAAAATCCCGACATTTGGATTCGCAAAGCACACAGAACTGTAAACAAAAGAAAAAGTATATTTGCGGTACGCAAATTTCCTCTCTTTTCGCGCTTCAAATCCCAAAAACCGTCAAAGGGATGAAAACAGCAATAAGAAGCATACCTGTAATCGGAAATTAATTTATTGTTTAAAACAGCAGAGAAAATTTTCTTTTTTCTTTGCAGAACCATAATGGCAACTGCAGCAACCCCGATAATTGTCAGCACAATTACAACAGTATCAAATTGTTGCTGCATTACTGTCTTTCTGAAAAGAACGAAAGCCTCGGAATAGTAGTCCTTGCTTTGGGTATATTCCAGCATTGACAAAGCCTCGGTATATTCCCCGTTATATGTAGCAATTCTGCCAATGCCTATACAGGCAGGTATATAAGCAGGAACTGTGCGGTATACATTATTCCAATAAATTTCTGCCTGCTCATAGTCGCCCATTTCCATATAAGAGCTTGCAAGATAAATATCATTACCAAATTCTGTGCGCTCATATATAGTGAAGGTGCCGTAAAAACCGTCTAACACTATAAGCTTTCCGTCAATATATTCAATGGCACACGGAGAATAAGAGGTGCCTATCTGCCGACCGATACCGCTGAAGGCGTAGAGCATATTTCCTTGCACATCATAGCCGTATATTCTACCTGTTTTACTGTCGAGCAAAAAATAGTTACCCTTGTCATCCTGTGTCATATCCACAACAAATGGTTGTATTTTTGCCTTAGTGTACCAACCGTCTGCATTAGGATAATAGTTATCTGTGTAATATAAAACATTTTCGCCCTGTGAATTAAGCTTCACTATCGGTTCCACATCCTGAGATTGTGTTGTGGCATAAAGAAAGCCCTTTTCATCTATTGAAACACTGTTATATTCTGTCGGTACAGCGCTCAAAAGTCCGCTTCGCTGTTCTTTTCCCAATATTTTTTTCCAAAGACCGTCCCAAAAATCCACAACAACATCGGGAGCACCCAGAAACGCCTGGAAAATGCCCTCCTCATTAAGCAACAACAGTCCTTTATTGATACCTTGTGCCACAACATATATTCTGCCTGCCATATCAACACAAAGTCTGGTAGGTTTATAGCTATATTCCCCGAGCTGTGAAATTACGGGCTTTGGGTATATTTTCAAAAGACTGAAATCAGATACATTGAAACAAACAATTCTGCTGTTACCTGTATCGGCAACATAAAGCTTACCGTCACGCTCTGACATACTTGAGGGTGATATTAATGAATCGCTTTTGCCGCCGTTGTCAAAAACAGAAAGTGTTATAACATGGTTATAATTGCTATCAAGCACAACAACAGCGTTGTTACCCGAATCGGCAATATAAATATATCCGCTTTCCGATGAATAGCATATATCGGCAGGCGATAAAAAATTTGAAGCTCCGACAACACCTCCGCTAACCTCACGCACAGCGGTAAAGGGTGCAGGTATGGCAACAGGCTCAAAATCGTTATCGTATGTATAAGAATTATAAGCAATACCGTCACTGACATCAACCGAAGCAGCGGCGGTGAACACGCAAAGGCTGAGTAACATAAAAGCAAGCAAAATGCAAGATAATTTTTTGATCAAATTTCCCATCCTTTCGTTAATCCTTCATGCCGGAAGCTGCCATAGTTTCAATAATCTTACTCTGACTAAAAAGAAAAATACCGATAGGCACACTCATTAATACCACCGAAACGGCGGCGCTTACACCTGCCCTTGCTATACCGGCAGTTGTAATTTGATGCAACGCATAAGCCAAGGTCTTTTTCTCATCGCTGAAAATATATGTAGTTCCTCCTATATTCCAAAGGCTTTGTACCGAAAGCAACATAAGTGTAAGCCATGCAGGCTTGACATTCGGCATTACAATACGCCAAAATATAACGAACTGTGAAGCTCCGTCAACTCGGGAAGCCTCTATCAAAGCATCCGGAATGGATTGCTCCATAAACTGCTTCATCAGATAAAGCCCCAAGGGAGAAGCAAGAGCAGGCACCACCAAAGAAAACAGGGTGTTTATCCAGCCAAGCTTCGCCATCACAAGATAATTAGGTATAGCAGTAACGGTAGCATTAAACATAAGTGTAAGAACAACCGTTTCAAACATCACTTTGCGTCCCGGAAAGCTTTTCTTTGCAAAAACAAAAGCGCACATAGACGAAAGAATAATATGTCCCAGCGTACCTGCAAAGGTGATAAATACCGTATTACTTAAATACCGTGTAAACGGAACAAGTGAATCTGCCATTACATCCATCATATCAGAATAATTACGGAGTGTGGGCTGTACGGGAAACAGCTTAGGAGGAAATGCCCACAATTCATCCAAAGGCTTAAATGAATTGCTTATAATAAGCACCATCGGTAATGCCATAAAGCAAGCTACTGTTAAAATGAAAAGAAAAAGTCCGACAGTGCCGCCAAACGAACGGTTTACCTTATGCGAGGTGGGGAGAATCTTAATTTTTTTCATACCTATTCCCCCACCTTTGATAAAACTTTTTGGACTACCTTATTAATGATTATCATTAACAGGAACAAAACGGTCGCTATAGCAGACGCATAACCCATCTCAAACCTTGTGGAGCCATAATCCTGAAGCATATGAACAACGGTATAAAGTGCATAATTGGTACTTGGAAATCCGAAAAGACCATTTATAATATCACCCACACCGAATGATGCGGTAATGGACATAACCGCGCCAAACATAAGCTGCGGTCTGATAGACGGAAGTGTGATATACCAAAGCTCCTGAAAACGGTTTTTAATTCCGTCCACGGCAGCCGCTTCGAAAAGCTTTCTGTCCATAGACTGAAAGCCTGCTATGAAGGATAAAAAGCCGGTGCCTAAGCTGGTCCACAAAATTGCTATTATAGCCGCAACCATCATATAGCTTGTATCGGTAAGCCATTGTATCGGTTCATAAATCAAATTAAGAGACATTAAAATTCCGTTAAGCCAACCGTATTGGTCACCGCTGTAAATAATCTGCCATATCATATATGCACTTCCCGAAATGGACGGAGCATACAAAAGCAAGGTCAGCACAGAACGAAGTCCGCGCGGAAATTCACTTATAATCCACGCAAGAGCAATGCTAAGCAAATATCCTCCGGGGCCTACAATCATAGCAATAATAACTGTATTTGAAAAGGCTTTAACCGTGAGATTGTCATTTACAAACATCTTAGTATAATTGCCAAGTCCGATAAATTCAGGTGATTCAAGCACATTAAAATAACTAAAGCTTAAAACTACCGAAATTAAAACCGGTAAAACAGTGAAAACCGTAAAAAGCAACATATACGGTAATGCAAACAGATAATCCTCGCCGTATTTTCTGAAAAATCCTCTAACCTTCACTGTTTCACCCCTTATTCACCGTAAAATTCATTCCTTTTTTCTGCTATTTCAGTATCAATGCTTTCAGCCGCAGAGTTAAGGGTTGCCTTAATATCTTTACCCTCATACACAACATCTCTGAATGCGAAATCATAATTTCTGGAGCTGTAATACCCACCGGCAATTTCGGGGATACAGGAAAGTGAAGCCTCCTGCATCCTTAATGCATCCTTTATATCACTGCTCCACGCAAGGCTTTCGCGTGCCTCAAGATTTGCGGTAGGATTACGCGCAGCAGTACCCAACACCGCTTCGAGCGCCTGAGAAAATTCAATTTGGGTTTCCGCCTTTGTCCACCACTTTACAAACTCCCAAGCCTCCTCTTTAAGCTTGGAATACGAGGTAATTCCGCAGCCGGTCATAGTACCTGCAACGGTACGATTAACCTGACCTGCCGCATCCTTTATTCCGCAAACCGGAAGCATTCCCCAAAGCCCTTCAATTTCAGGAGCATACACGGAAATCTGGTTATACATTGTATAATCCTGTATTGCAAGAGGCATTTGACCGCTTCTGAAGCGATTGAGGAAGTTAAAGCTCAAATCAAGGCGGTATTCTGTATAAAGCGAGGTCATAAGCTTAAAAGCCGCCATTCCCTGTGTTGAATTAAAGGCAGAAGCAGTATGCTCCTCGTTATACATTGCTCCGCCATTTTGCAGTAAAAGCGTAGAAAAAGTGTTATATGTAGCTGGCACTCCAAACTCCAGATATTTCATTTGAAGCTTTGGCAATGCCACCTGCAAAAGACTGTCCCAGGTTTCCAGCTCATCTAATTCCACACCGCATTCTGAAAGTATATCGCTGCGGTAAAAAAGCATAGGATAAACCATAGTCTCCGGTATAGCATATACCGAACCATCTAAAGTAAAGGGTAATACTGCCGCGTCATTAAAGCCGTTTAAAATCTCGGCACAATCCTCAAATTCACTCAAATTATAAAGTGCATTACGCAAAGCATAATTTACCGGTGTAGCTTGAGCAAGCCCCAAAGCAACATCCGGACCTATACCTGCAAGGGTTGCCGGCAAAAGCGAGCCTGTATTTACAAGCTGAACACTCACGGGAATACCTGTATTTGATGAGAAATCATCAGTCACAAGCTCACGCACTATCTGCGATTGATCTCTACCGGCTGTTCCGCCCGCCGAGGCTGCTATTACAGTGGTATCCGCGCCAAGCCATACTCTTAGCGCATCTGCATCCGATTCTTTCGTGTTTCCGAGGGTGTTGTAATCCACCGCAAAGGAACCGATATACTGCTTAATATAATGAATAAGCTGAGCGAAAAAACTGCCCTCCGCCTTGAGTTGGTTTTTCTTTGCGCCCAAGGTCAGATAATCAACCGTAAGCGGCTGAGAACGCATATCAGTAAGGGAAACGGCTAAAGAGGAAATCGCATCCTGAAAATCACCTAAACGGCGCGATATAGTCTCACTGTCCTCTGTCATTTTATCAATAACACCGTAAAGCCGTTTTATAGATGAGGTATTTTGACCGCTTTCGCCTGAAAGTGTAATCACCTCAGCCTCAAGCCCTTTAAGCTCCTTACTCACCTGAAGCATTTCCTTCAAGGTATCAGGAATAAGCTTTTCATAATCGTAATCACGGTTAATATCCGGTGATGGACCCGTAACCATAACAATATCAAGATAAAGCTGATTAGCCTGCCCTATAATCCGCTGCATATCGGCTATAAGCTCCTTCTGGCGGCCTATTGTCGCCTCTAAACGCAGTGTGTGTTTACCCTCTGTAAGATAAAACAAATAACCGCCCTCTGTTTCCTTTTCGCCTATAAAAGAAACCTGCCATTTGTTGCTATAGGGAAATTCGAGGGTTGCCGCTTCTTTAAAAGGAATTTCACCGTCAATATAAATTGCTCTTGAAGAAATATCGTTATTCTTTTGGTCCTGCTTCCAACGCAATGCTATCGGATAAAGTCCCGTTTGCGGAATATTTATTTCCCATTCAAGCCATTGACCGTTTTCTGACCAACGGCCTCCCCCAATACAATTATAGCGTGCCTTAACCGCATCATAGGGCTGAGTAATACTTGAAGCGCGGTCATTAACCGAAAGCAAGGACTGCGCCGACTTTAAAGACGGTTTTTCTGCCTGAATTAAAATCGGATTTACATCAAGTATTTCCTTTGCTCCCAATGCGCGGTATTGCTCTACCGCTTTGCTGTATTCAGGCAAATTTTCAAACTCAACCAACTCTACCGAATAAAGCTCTATCGGTTGCTCGTATGTTATAACAGTAACCTTGTGAATACCCGAATTAAGCTCAAAAAGGTATACATCATCCGAAGCAACACTATTATCCTTCAATATTTTTTCGAAAATAACATCTGCCTGCAACTGCGAAGGGCGGATTTCATTTCCCTGTATGTCATAACGCTGTTCAGCGTTATCCTTCCACCCACGGTCAAGTGTGATTTTTTCCGCCCCCTCAAACGGATATACTCCGTCTATCAGCAAACCAATTACAGGGTCTGCACTGCTGTTTAAATCACATTTATATTTAAGTCTTACGGTATATTCACCTTCATTAGCAACCGTAATCCCGGAGGAAAAACTGCTGTTTTCACCGATACGGTGAAAATTTTCCTCTGCCGAAGTGGCACATACAGAAATCGGCACAACAGAACCAACCGTTATAAGTATTACTGCGATAACCGCTATCAGCCGTTTCAATCTGTTTTTCTCCCTTCGTAATACTGCACATAAAGCTCACCCGGACCAAAAGGTACAAAGCTGTAGGAATCGGTCCAGGTAACAGCTTCTGTAATCTCCGGATTTACAAAATCCTCAAACCCATTGCAGCCCGCAAAAGTATTAGGGCCCACAAACTGTACCTTACCCTTTTTGTGATGGTGCGGGCCCAAAAGATTGCGGTAATGCCCGTAAACGATAAGCTTCACATCATTACTGCCCACAGATAAATATTTGGTAATGTCAATCTTTTTAGAATATGCAACGAACCCGCCTGCAAATTTTCCGTTGACAAACACTTCGGCAAACGGAAACAGCCCGTCTCGGCTGCAAAGCACTGCTTTTCTTTCACCGTTATAATCAATTTTGGTATCAAAAACCGCATTACCTGCATAAAACCAAAGGTTTTGAGCAGTAAGCTCTCCGCTGTGTTTAGCAGTAAAATCCGTTAATACGAAGCTCTTTTCACCGCATGCCTGGACACTGTAAAAGCTACGGCAATTTTCCACCTCACCGCATACGCTTACATCGAAGCTACCCGTTATATAGACACTTTCAAACTCGATAGGATAAATAAAGCGGTTACGCTCCGATTCAAATTTACCGTCAGCCGTCTCACCGTCAAATGAATCGTTTTTAATAACAGCCTTGAGTAATATTTGATTTCTGCCGTTAACTGTAAAATCCGCTATATCATAAACACAAAAAGCTTTATCTATTTTATAACCGCAAACAGCCGATGTTATCTCCGCACCGTTTATACAAACCGATTCAATCTTTTTTGTTTCTGCTATAAGCAGCAATTTTTTCGGTATTCCGTGCTTAAAATCTGCATAGAAAATATATTCCGCCTCAATCTCAGTATCAGCACCGTTTTTGAATACTGTATCAAAAATTTTTTCGTTCTCCAAAATCAAATTTTCGGATACTCTTTTCTCCCCGTTCAAGGTAAATACAGCGCGGTCAATATTAAGATAATTATCGTTTTCAAGCCCGCAAAGCACAAGCTTTAATCGGCGTTCACAGAATGGTAAGCATATATCTGCCGCAGGCAATTTATGTGCAGCGGTTTTAAATATAAGCTGTTCACCGTATGAAATCTCAAACTCTGCGTGGGATTTCCCCGCGTAATACTGTGTAGCCGTCAATTGTTCTGCATTTCCGTTTAATAAGAAAATATCGCGATTGCCTTCAATCTCAAGAATAAGCTTTCTCTCAGCATTAAGCTGCGGCTGCATAACATATACTATGTATTCCCCATCTACACACCTTACGCGGATAACTAAATCCTGCGCACATTGCTGTGAAATCGGGTCTGTAACAACAATACGGTTATACAAACCGTTAGATACGGCATATTTTGCAAGCATTGCCCTTCTGCTTACAAGTATTTCCCCGAACTCCCCTTCAATTTTCCGTGATATATCACCGTTAATACAAAAAGGTCTGCTATTAAGAAAAATAACCCTGCCGCCTTCATCAGAAAATTTTTCTAACAGCTTAAATGTCTCATATGAGAGCACAGGTGTTTGGGAAACCATAACTGTTTTATATCTGTGCTTTCCAAACGAAAGTATACCGTTTTCATTGTTAAATCGATTTAATAACGCATCATTGACTACGGAGAAACGAATTTGGGCATCCAGAAGGTTCTCAACAGCCACTCTGAACTGCGAGGATATATCTCTTGCTTGCTCAGAAAAGCTTCCCGGAGCAAGAGCACTCCACATTCCGGCAAGCGGTTGCAGAAGCAAGATATCATCTATATTTTCTCCTGCCATAGCATAGGCGGAGTCTTCCTCAATTTTTTTGGCAAGTAAACCGAATTTTTCCCACCAAAGCTCGTGATGTGAAAAGGTTGCAGGATAATCGCGTTTACGCCTGCCCTCTAAAGAAAATGCCGACAAATGAACCGTGGTTCGATTTACACCGAACATCCTCTGCCATGCTGCTATACGGTCAAGATCAGCGAAGGAAACATCCCAGCCGCTGCATCCAAAGCTTTCACTGAGCACCATTTTTCTGCCGCAAAGCTCAGCTACATCACCTAACGGTTTTAAAGCTACGGCTGTAATCAGTCTGTTTCCAAGGTGGTCCACCCCGGGGCACTGCATATAACTGTAATGCGAAAGCAAATCACCCGATTTGGCAACCTGATCGCAAAGTCCGTCCTCACCGGCAAAGTGACCGGTAAGCACAAGCCCATTTTGATCGCACCATTTGGAAATTTGCTCTGTATAAGAGCTGACAAAAAGCTCGCTCACCATTTTCCAATAACGGTAGCGACAGGCATTTCCCAATTCACTGTCAATAAACAATAAACCTAAATCATCTATAAAATCTCTGTTATACCGTAGCTTATATTCCTTTTCCATAACAAAGCTATACGGCGCACCTTCCACAAGCTGGGGCTCGTCTGTGAAAATTCCCTTTATAACCTTGCCGAAATACTCACCAAAGCATTGTTTATACTTATCGTAAATAATTTCTATAAACCTTGATGTAACATTAAAATCCAACAAATCAGTATAATTAGGCAGAACAACAAAGCCCACAAGCATATCGCTGTCGGTCGCAGAGTCTGTCGGAATACGAACCGGCATCCCACCCTCACCTATACTGAAAGCCGCTAACACTGTTGCGTTATCCGGCAGGGCGCCCTTTGCACAGCAAAGCTTTTTGGCCTGATATTCAATTCCCAAGCCACACACTCTGCCGCCGCCAAAGCCGCTGGGCCAACCGTCCTCATCGTAAAGCCAGACTTCCATCTCCTGTTGGATTGCAGTTTCAATTGCCTTTTCACAAGCAGCAAACCATTTTGGGCCGAAATATTCAATTTCCAGACCGGCTCTGGCATGCATAAAAAAGCCGCCCAATCCCTGCTCTTTAAAAGAAATGATTTGATTTTCTATGTCACAATCATTCATATCGCCGTTAAAGCTCCAAAAGCTCAACGGCTTATATTCACATTCACCCACTGTATATCTCCCTTTGCTAAGAGGATTCTCTTATAACCAACGAAGGTTCCACAACAATTTTTTCTTCCCTCGGCTTTCCTGCAAGCAAATCAAGCAGCATTTGCGCCGCAAGACCTCCCTGCCGATGCTGATAGGTTTCAACCGTTGTTAAAGAATGATCCATATACTGCCCTATTTCTATATTATCATATCCCACAACCGCAAGCTCACCCGGTATATCCATATCAAGATCGACTGCCGCACGAATTGTAGGAATAGCTGCCATATCATACAGGCAGAATATACCATCCGGTCTGTATTTGATAAATTTCTCTTTGACAGTCTTATAAATGTTCTCAAATTTCTGATCGCACCTGAACACAAGGTCACTGTTAAACTCAATCCCATGATCTTCCAATGCTTTTTTATAACCGTTAAAACGCCTGATGCCCTGTGTTTCCGAAACAACAGGAGCTAAAAAGGCAATTTTCTTTCTGCCGCGTTCGAGCATATGAGAAACACTCTTGTAGGCGCCGGCAAAGCTATCTGTTTCCACAAAATGGATACCGGATTCCGGCGTGCTTGAAACTCCCAAATATACAACCCGGTTAACATCAACATTATTTTTTAACAGATGCTTGGTCAAATCTTTTTCATAAAGCGGTGAAACTATAAGCCCGTCTACCTTATGGTCAAGCAAGCTGTTAATGCATGCGAGCTCTTTACTGCGGTTACTTCTCGTTACATCAAGCAACAGATGATAACCCGTTCCCTTCAATCGTGCCTCCACACCGCTTATCATAGATAGGAAAACCTGATTATACATATCAGGTACAAACAACCCGATTGTATTGGCTTTACCTGTAACAAGGCTTTTTCCAAAATAGCTCGCCTGATAATTCAGCTTTTTGCACACATCATTGACTTTTTTACGCGTATCTGCACTTATGCGCGGATTTTGATTAATTGCAAGTGATACTGTTGCCGGAGAGCACCCGCATATTTTGGCAATATCATATATAGTTATTCTTTTCAGTCCAGACACCCTCTCACCATCTGTTAAATCGATTTAGCACATTTTTATTATAGCTTTATTCCCAATACTTGTCAAGGATATTTTTAAATTTATTACAAAAATTTGATTTGTTAAATCGGTTTTACATATTGACATTTCCTAAAAAAATGCTATACTTTAAAGAAATCATAATAATTAAAAAGGAAATTGAGAAATATGGAAAAATGCAATGTTTTAATCCTTGGCGGCGGCGTTGCCGGCTCAATGGCAGCTATTTCTGCGGCAAGAAACGGAGCAGATGTTGTACTTGTTGAGCGTGGCGGCTGTCTCGGCGGAATGTGGACATCAGGTTTGATAGGTATAACCTTAGACCCATATAATAAAACTCCCCTGCTCGACGAGTTTTTGGGATTAGTAAAAGCCGAACAGGAGCTTGGTGCTGCGACTCTTTTTGAGACGCAAAAATATGTACTTGAAAAGCTTTGCATTGAAGCCGGTGTTAAAGTTCTTTACCACAGTCAACCTTATAGCCTCGAACTCAAAAACGGCAAAATATTAGCTGTAAGTGTGATTTCAAAAGGCGGAACATCTATTTTCAAGCCTGCAATGGTAATTGATGCCACCGGTGACGGTGACATTGCCGCGCTTGCCGGCTGTGAATTTGATTATGGCCGCCCCGAGGACGGTAAAACCCAGCCTATGAGTATGGTTGCGCTTGTTGGTGGTATAGATTCAAGGCTTGCAAACAGCTATATATCATATCCTCAAGAGCCTTTTTGGGATGCCCGCAACAGGCTTAAAGCTCTGCTTGATAAAAACGGTATTTCTGTTTCTTTAGGCTGTGCCTCAATCGTTCCCCTTATAAATGATATTTATATTTTAAGTATGAATCAGGTATATGGTAAAAGCGGATGTGATTCCAACCAACTAACCCAAGCCACCATAGGGGCACGCCGAGAAATATATAATTTTGTTGCAAGCCTCAAAAAATGCTGTCCCGAAATATTCCCAAATATAACACTGCTATCTACGCCTGAAGCCATCGGCGTTAGAGAAGGCAGACGCATTAAAGGAAAATACACCGTAACCTTAGATGATATGGTTGCGGGCAAGCGACACACCGATTCTGTTTGCACCGTTACATATTGGCCGGATATCCACTCCCCTGAAAAGGACGAAAAAGGATTTTCGGACGGCGGTCTCAAAATTCAACCCTATGATATTCCGTTCCGTGCTCTTATGCCCAAAGCAATAGATAACCTACTCGTTGCCGGCAGGTGTATAAGCGGTGATTTTTATGCACATTCAAGCTATCGCGTCATGGGTAATATGGCAGCAGTCGGCGCCGCCGCAGGAGAATTTGCGGCTAAAAGCACAAAAGGTATATAACCAAATTCTATATTCAGCCAACAACAAACAGCAATAAACGGTATAACATTTTGCCACTTATGGCACAGCATAGGAGCGACTGAGGGGAGAAAAATTGCAGGCAATGCAATTTTTCTCCCCTCAGTCTCCTTTTTTAATTTTAACTCTTTACTCCCAATATTGACAAAGAGTTTTTTTATTTATCAATGTTTTTTCGGTAAGAGTTAGGAGACTGACCGTACTTTGCCTTGAAGGTTCGCAGAAAGTGAGCAAGCGAGGTGAAACCGGCACTGTAGCAAATGTTTGTTACAGAAGCATCGGTTGTGAGCAACATTCTGAGCGCGCGCTCCAAGCGAACATCAACAATAAATCTTTTTATTGTTTTACCGATGGTTTTGTGGAAATTACTGCTGAGATAGTTAGGAGTGTAACCGAAAATTTTGGATATTGATTCGAGGGTGATATCGGTATTATAGTTATTCTGTATATACCGCGCAATCTCAAAAGAAACATTATTTTGCTTTTTAGGCCGAACAATTTTTGCGTTTCTTAAAATTTCGGTTATTATACAGTTAAGCAGATTTCGCTCCAAAATCAAATTATAGTCAAGCTTCAGCTTATACTCTTCCCGCAAAATGTTGATATATATATCCTTTGTATTGTGGGTATACATACTGCTGTCACACAGCGGGCGAAGCTCAGGATCTATCCAGCTTGTATCAAAATTAAGATTTACGATTTCGGTAGGCTCAAGAAATGTAACGCTGTGCAAATCCATAGGAGTGAAAAATACAATACTGTTGGCATCACATTCAACCGCTTCTCCGTTTATGTATTGAATACACTTGCCCGATACTATAAATTCAATTTCATAAAAATCGTGAAAATGAGCCGGGTAATCCTCTTCTTTTTTACGCTCAAAAAGCGCAAGACGGGTGGTATCTGCTTCGTTTTCCAAAAAATATCTCGTATAATTCATATTCTCCACAAAAACCACCCCTTAAAAAATGCAAATTCTTTTACCTAAAGTATAGCATAATTCTGTAGATTATGCAACAAAATTATAACACATTTTTATTTGCAAAAATCACTGCTTAATCGGCATCCAAGCCTCTGTAGCGGATGCAGTATCCCATGTTTTGCCTGCAGATTGATAATCTGTCATTTTGATAAACTCGCCGTTTTTACAGGGCACCTTAAATTCGCAGAGTGTCGGGAAATCAGCCGTACTTATTTTTTCAAGCTTAATACTCCCATCCTTATCAAAATCAAGGTCAACGCTTTTTCCTATATCACCGCAAAGTCTGGCATCCCTTGCAAGCACCAAAGGACCGTATTTTACAGCGATATAATTAAGGCTGTCGGGATTTTCACAGCCTATTGGGTGAATTACTCTGGGAGCCATATCGATATTTAAAGCTATTTTATCTCCCCTGCGCCATAAACGGTTAAGTCTTAAATATCTGCCCTGTACCGCTACCGCTTCCCCATTTACAGCCACTGCCGTTTGCTTGGAGAATTCGGGAATACGGAGCATAATCTCAAATTCCTGCTCTTTTTCGGGTGAAACCGTGATTTCAACACTGCCGTCTAACGGATAGTTAGTGCTTACATTTATTTCCAAGCTGTTATTTTGCGGTGTTACGAGGTTATAAACGCCGTTTACATACATATTAAATACAACACCGTTTTCTGTAATGCTTGCCGAGATTTCAGGAACAATTCCCGTTCCTGCCGCACCGATGGCGGTACAGCAGCCGTAAATAATATTACCCTCATTGTCATACTGCAAGCCTCCGATGCCGCGACCGCGCGTATTAAGAATAAGGGGTGAATAGCTATCAAACGGAAAACCTCCGTTTAACTTGCACTGTTCGGTATTAACGGCGCCGTAAAGCGCATTGTAAACCGATTTTTCTATCTCATCGGCAAAGGCAACATCACCTGTAAGTCTTAAAAGCTGATAGCAGAACTTAATCCATGTAACGGTCACGCAGGTTTCCTGCATAAGCTTAGTGTTGGCAGGGTCTGTCTGTGTTGCATTGCAGTTATCAAAGCACTCGTAGTCACAACCGCAACAGCCTATAATCGAAACATCGGTTGCTATCACCTTTTTGGCAAAGCTTACAGCCGCCCGCTTCCATTTTGTATTACCGGTTACACGGTAGTATTCAACGAGGCCCTCAAAGCAGGACATAAGCTCATAAGCCTTTTGAATACTCCACTCAAAGGGGGCGGTTTCCTCTTTAAAGGCTTCCTCAAAAATATTCAAGCCCTTAGGTCCTGTTTTTACTATATAATCCGCAAATTCAAGATACCTTGCATTGCCGGTGTGGTTATACATCCGCATTACAGGCTCCAAGAGCGATACCGAATTGGCGGCACCCCAATTTACAGAGGTTTCATTAATTGGCAGCTTGCCGTCCCCCAAGGTATCAACCATATAATCAAGGTGGGCTTCCAAGGTTGATATAATACGGTTTTTAAGCAGATTGTCTTTGCAGATTTCATGATAATGCAAAAGACCGAGTATTATATATTTTCTGCACCAGATATCCCAGCCGCAATACTGCTTGTCCACGCTATATGTAGATATTCTGCCAAGCTTATCCTTGGTTTCGAGGATATCCTCAACCGTTTTGGTAAGCACATCATAAAGCTTCGGATTTTTTGTATAACCGTATGTGATACAGGCACCGCGCATCATCTTTCCCCAATACTCACCGCGCCAGCCTTCGTTTGCGCTGTCAACACACTGTGTCCTGAATTGGCTTACGAATAAAGCCCATTTTTCAGCATCGAGCAGTTGAATTTCCTCAATAAAGCGTGCGGTTTTATCGACTAATCCCGTAAGGCTTCTGCTCTCGACTCGGTAAGGAATAAACACATCGGTTGAGAGTGCAGTTTTATATTGCGGATTTTGATTAAAATAATTTGCAATTTTTTCAGCGAACATATTTACTCTGCCTTTCGTACTCAAATTTCAATAAAGCCTAATTTTTTATATCCGTTAAGACAGGTCTCATAAGAAACCGGAGCATTACCGTATAAGTAATGGTTTTTATATGTCTTTCGGTCAATTTCCCATTCTATGATATAAAATGAGGTTTCTGCCCTGCCGCAAGGAATTTCTCCGATATCGGCAGTGAGATTTGCCGCAACAGCAGCACTGCCCGAAAGCAAAGCTTCGCCGCTTTCAGCATCGGTCACACTGTAGGTCAGGCTAACCTCCTCAAGCGAATCGTTGGAAGCCGCCAGAATAAGCCTGCCGTTTTCAGGCTCCCGCATCATAAGCGTAACCGTTTGCTGAGAATTTTTTATCACATGGTAGGCAAGCTTTTTGCGGTAATAGTAATCCACAACCGAATCGGAAAATTGCGGCCAACCGTCAATCAAATTCCACCAAAGAATACCGGTATGCTTTTCCCATTTACCAAGTCGGAATTTTTCAATAAAATATTTATATGCCTCCGCCTGAGTAATCTGACTTGCCAAGGAAAACTCCTCAAGTGTATTTATTTTCTTATCAGCGCCGAAAAGGTCACCTATCTGATTTGCCATAAGGGCAATTCGCCCCGAATAATTGGCGCCCGATTTAAGCTCCATGCAGGTTGCATGAACAAGCCATTCCTCATTGTCCTGCCAAGGCCAGATATTATCCCCGTTTATAAATTCCTTCACCGAATCAGGCTCAGGACAGCCGTGATAACCAATCTCACTTGCAAAGCGGCAAACAGCTTTACTGTAATAATCCGCCTTGAAGTATCTCCTCGGTCCCCAAAGGTGCTTTTCAGGTGTACTGCCGCTTTTTCCGTTTGAGTATGCAAGCGGTGAAATATACGGAGATGACGGTAAATAAGCTCTGAAGGGATCGTTATTTCTGATAACCTGCGGTAATACGCTTCGTGTTAATATGTTTGTATTCGGGTCTGTACCAAGCTTGTACCAGCAGGAGATTGCTTCATCACATTCGTTATCCCCTGCCCACATAAAAACAGAAGGATGATTGCGAAGCTTGCTGACAATATTTTCGGCTTCTTTTTTTATTTTTTCGGCAAACTCAGCCGTTTGAGGATAAGCAGCGCACGCCATTGAAAAATCCTGCCACACAGCAATACCGCGGCTGTCACAAAAATCAAAGAAGGCATGGTCCTCGTAAACATTGCCACCCCAACAGCGTACCATATTGCAGTTTGTTTCATCGAGAAGCTCAAGCACCTTTGGCAGACGCTCCCTATCACGGGAGTGAAAGGCGTCCAAGGGCACCCAATTAGTGCCGCGCACAAACATTCTTTCGCCGTTTACATAAAAGCAAAATTCGCCCTCTCCGTTTTCAACATAATCTGTTTTCTCAAGCTTTACCACGCGCATACCGGCGTTTACGGTATATTTATCACACAAAATTCCGTTAAAGCAAAGACTGATTTCTATTTTGTAAAGGTCAGGCGCACCCATAGACTTAGGCCACCAAAGATACGGGTTATCCACTCCTAAAAGTGTCTTGCCCTCGGTATGCCAAAGGTCTATTTCCGTATCAAACCTGCTGTCTCGGCACTGCCCCGAAATTTTAAGGGTATAGCCCTCGATACGGTCACGGGAAATTGCGGTTTTATAATACAGATGAAAGCTTCCGTATTCCTTACCGGCTTCTGCAGTCGCGACATAGATATCCTCAATACGGTCGTCAAGCTGACGGTACAAATACACACTGCGCCAAAGTCCGCCTGACAGTATGCGAGGCATAATATCCCATCCGAACATGTGGGGCGCTTTTCGGATATTTAAAGAATCCGCATTATAGCTTTGATAAACAAAAGCTCCGGCGCCAATTATACTTTTGCGCGCCTCTAAAGCAGTGGGAATTATATGGACAATCAGCTCATTTTTGCCTTGTCTTAATCCCACAGCCTTGAATTTATGGGAAATAAGCATATTATCGGCACAGCCTATTTCCTTGCCGTTAAGATAAATTTTTGCAAAGGTATCAATACCCTCAAAATCAAAATACCATTCCCCGATAGTATCACGCACCTCAAGCTCGGTGGCATACCACAGGTGAATATTTTCAAGATTTCTTGCAATAAGGGCATTCTTACCCCTGAAAAGGTCGGGTAAAAGTCCGGCTTTGTGCATATCAAGCTCAAAATTACCCGGAACATTTCCCGTAATACATTTATAATCCGTCTTTTTAAGTGCCGCTATATCGGTAATCAAATCCGCCGTTTCGGCACATTTGTAATTTTCCTCATAAAACAACTGCCAAGCACCGTCAAGACAGATACAATTATTAGTCAAGCTCATAAAACCCCTGCTATCAAATGATTTTAAATATCACAGGATACCACGGTGCTTTTACACCGTGGTATCTTTTTAATTGAGTAATATTTTTTCTACAGTTCTTTTTGACGGAGCCTTTGTAGCACCGAAATAGATATCAATAACATTAAGACCGTCACGCATACCGTCTGTTATGTCTAAAATATGAGTATCCACTTCGTTTGCACTGACAACATTTGTTACTCCGTTTACCGTGACAAAAACAGTACCCTTGTCAGAAAGTCTTACACGAAGCTCACTGCCGTCCGTATCGGTTTTATAGTCGGTTACAATATATGTAAGCTTTTCATACTCTGTACCGCTTGAGACCGAAATTTCGGGCGGAGTTATCGATGCTTCGGTGATTTTGGATATATATGACGGGTTAAACTGATTTTGCTTATAAAGAAGATTTATTCCCCTCTTTATAACTTCACCCCACGGATGAAGTTCGTTGGTAGTAGCATCGGCAATCGGAATGATGCCGGTGTTATAACCCCATATAAGATATGCCGCAACATTTCCATTAAGGTAATCGCCCCGTTCAAGTGCAAAACGGTATTCCCTGAAAAGATTTTGCCAATAGCCGTTTGCAACATCCGTGCTTATAAGACCTGTTGCCTGGTTTATTAAGCTTGGGTATTTGGTAGCATTAACCTTAAGACCGTTTTCAACCATCATTACCGGCTTATCCAAGGAATAGTTATTCATCAAATAACGCATATCCTGAAGTGTATGAGCAGGGTTCGTCATATCGGCAGAAAACTCATCGGCAGACTGATAAGTATCAACGGTTACATAATCCACAGCATCAGCCATATCAAGCATCCATTGGTTTTTATCGGGTCCAAGACGCGCCGCTGATCCGATACCGTCATAATTAACACCAAGCTTCAAACGGTCAGCCGCACCAATTGCAGAAGCCGCTTCACGGGCAACTGCGCAAGCCTCAACAAACCATGCACCGAAAATCGGACCTTTAATGTCAACGGTAGTATCATAAATTCCCTGCTGCAGGTTAAGTTCAAAATCTATAAGCAGCAATACATCTCCACCAATAGAGTTCAGCATCTGCTGAACAAAGTTGTAAAGAAAACGCTTTGCCGCAGCGCGGGTGCGCTCATTTGTAATGTCCTGTGCATAAAACTTAGGAATATTACTACCATTAAACAGGGAATTAAAGTTGTTGTTTGCAGAAATATCCACAGAGATAATAGAGGTCTGACCTAATTTATGGGGTGAGGCATCGTTTCCGAAATTCCAATTGTAAACACCCTCGCTTGTCTCAATATACACCCATTTATTAAAGCCTGTACGGTCTATCAGCAGCTTACCGAAATTTTCAAAAACCTTTGCCTGATGATTATAAGTGCTGTAAAAACCGAACATTGTACCGGCTTCATTGGTTTTATACGAAGTCTTTACAAGATATTCACTCTCTCCCTCGGAGTAAAGGTCACCAAGGTCATAGGGCGGGACTACACGCGCACCGGTATTTATAAGACGGTAAAGCCCGTCTGCAATATCGGCACGCTTAGCGGCAGCGGTGGGATTAAAGGTGTAATTCTTTATCTCAACAAGTCCAAGCTTTACCATTTTCAGTACAGCCACGCGATAATTTTCATTGATTTTATCATAATCCGAAATCAGCATTTCATACTGACGGTAATTATTTGTGGTTTCGGTAGCACGGCTTAAAAAGTATGTCATTTGCTCGTTTGTAAGCGTAGCATCGTAATCAACCTCTATTCCCTTTTCAAGGAAATTCGTGCCATCAATAAACCTTTTAAGCTCGGCATTAGTAGTAGAGCCGTTTATATCCTGACGGCATACCATCATAAGTGCCTTTAAGAAGCCACCGACCGTCATAGAGCTGTTTGGAACAAAGTTTTCAGACTTTGTGAAAACACCAAGCTCTGCCAGACGAACAGCCGAAACCTCGGACTCGTGGTCAACCATATCGGCATATTCGTGACGGTATTTTACATATTCATTATAATCCGAATATTGCTCGTTGGTAGAGGTAGCGCCACCACGGGTATAGTTTACCTCATTTGAAAACATTGGAAAAATTCCCTTTTTAATGTTTTCGGCAATGGCATTCTCATTAACAGGTGAATCCTCTGCACTGTATTCGATATCCTTTACCAAATCGTTTTTGCTTACTATATCATCATTCGGCTGAGAGGATGTAACATCCGCGTCAGAGCAAGCGGTCACAGAAAATACTATTGACAGGCAAAGCAGGAGTGAAAGTATTCTGTTAATCTTAATTTTCATCTCATGCTCTCCTACCCTATCGATCCTGCAAATTCCTGAAGCTCTGCCTTGAGAACACTGTCATAGCTATCAAGCAAAGCCGACACACTGCCCTCTTTTGTGGGTGAGTAAACAACCTTACCCACACTCTCACCAAACAGGCTGACCGCATTGCCAAGACCGGCAATAAAATTAATTTGATGTGTTGCTTTGTTTGCTTCTGTTATAGCCTTGAACTCGTCCTCGTTAAGATATTTGCCGAACAAGCCAAGCTCACCACTGTTCTTTTCAATATTATTGTATACGGTATAATAAAGGTCAATAATTGCGGCTGCAGCCTTCGGATTTTTCGCCTGAGCAGAAATTGAATAACCGTAAATATTAGAGGTCATTCTGGGCTCGGTTTCACCGTTAGGATCGAATACAAAGTTAGGTGCTATTCCAAACTCGTCACCGCCTGTCACCTCAAGCATAATCTGCATTCTGATATATTCCTCAGGAGAAATGTGTATCATAGCATCCTTGCCTGCAGGGAAGGTGTTAAGGAAGCTGGAATCGGAGTTATCTGTACGCTTTGCACCCGATTTGATGAAATCGTTAAGCTCGGTAAACCAACGCTTAACCTTTGAATTGGTAGCCTGCGAAACAAGCGAGCCGTCATTACCCAAGCTCACAAGTGGGTATATACTTTTGTTCACGCCAAAGTTCCAGCCTGCATATCCGTACTCATTTGCAGAGGTATCGGTCATATTAAGGGCGGTCTGCTTAAACTGCGTCCAGGTCCAGGTGCCGTCCTGCCAATGCTCAAGCGGAGTTTTCTCGCCCGCAAGCTCGAATTTCGACTTATTATAGCAAATATAAAAATATTCGGGTGTCTGACCGTAGGCAACATAGTGCTTGCCCTTCCATGTGAGCTGCTGCATAATGTCAGAATTCCATTTTTCATTGGTTAAATCAAGGTATTCGTCCAAGGGCTGAACAAGTCCCTTAGACGGCCAAAGCGGAAACCATGTGGTACCGCCGTAAACCACATCGGGTGTGCTGCCCGATGCGGCAGAGGTGGAAAGGTAGGTTGTGAAGCTATCCCATGAAACAACCTCAAGATTAACGGCAGTACCGTAATGCTTCTCCCAAAGCTTCAATGTCTGATACATAGCGTTGGGGGACTCCTCGGTATTATTTGCTTCAAAGGTGTCAAGAGTGGTGCTGAGCAACCACGAAACCTCTGCGCTTTCAAGCTCGGGAAATTCAAAGCCCTCCGCCAGATTGACGGTTGAGGTTGTATTTTTATCGTCCTTATCGCCATTATCCTTTGGCTTACTGTCACCGCAAGCGGCAAAGGTAAGGAGTATTACAAGGGCCAAAGCTGTGCTGATAATTTTTTTCATAACTTTCTCCTTTCAGCATTTAAAGCTGTGCCTGACCGTTTTTTCTTTTCTTGATTAAAATAAATATAAAGAAAATAAGCGCCAACGCAACAACTGCTATAACAGGGATTACTATCCACCATATACTAAAGCCTGAATTTTTATTCTTTTCAGACTGTGTTTTCATTTCCTCGGTCTTTTTAAGCTCGCCGGAATATTTATCACCTATATCATCGGTAACGGTACCGTCAGCAAGAATAATATCGCCTGCGGCATCCTGCAAATCCTTACCGGGTATTATTATTGACTCGTCCGAGGGCTTCTGACCGGAAACTGCCACCCTGTAAAGTGAAAGGTCGGATATCCAGAAATCGGTCACCTTAAGGCCTGCCTCGTTATACTTAAAGCCTAAAAAGTTAAGAAGCTCTTTGTAAAGCGCCTCACCCTTCTTGTTTTCGAAAAGTGCGAACGGTATATTCACATAACCCTCGAAGCCGCCGTCCGGAATGTTGATGACATACTCAAAAAATCCCGTTGCGTTGTTCGGCCAATAGCCCTTGCCCATTTGTCCCAAATACATTGTGAGTGTGGAATATGTGTTTTCCGGGGCTATTTTAAGCCAAAAACGGATACCCTCGTATTCGGTGCAATCCACATCGCCGAAAAGCAAGCCGTGAGAAACACGGTCGTCACTGTTTTTCTCGTTCCAATAATAAACATTCGGAGACGGAACAGTACCGTCTGTATGGATATTTATTGAGGTCTTACCCTTTGAGGGGATATATTCGGCATCGGTAATTTTGGGTGTAACTGTCATACCTGCAATCTTTGTCTCGTTCCACATTTTTTGCGAAGCATCGGCAAAGGTAAGCGAGGGTAAAAGCTCGTAATCCTTTGTTGTGTCAAGCTGAACGCCCACAGGCTTTGTGTTATAGGCGTTCGAATTCTTTTCACCGTATATCTGCAGATCAGACACATACAAATCCGTAGCCTTGCCGCTTTCGGCATATTTAAAGGCTATAAAGTTATAATCATAAACCGGAATTGAGGTTCTCTGATTATTCAGAAAGTTCTCGAACGGTATATTCACATAGCCCTCAAAGCCGCCGTAAATCGTTACGGTGTAGGTGAAAAAGCCTACCGCACTGCTCGGCCAATAGCCTGTGCCCATTCTTCCGAGTATTATGGTGACGGTGGAATAGCTCTCGTTTTCGGGAGCCTTAAGCCACAGGCGCAAGCCATCGAAATAATTAATATTAATTCTTGTACCGAAAAGCATACCGTTTGTGGTGCGGTCGGTAACATTTCTTTCATTCCAATAATAAAGCTCGGCATATCCGCCTGTACCATCGGTGGAAAGCTTAACCGAGCTGTCAGCACCTTCAGGTACAAAATCCGAATCGGTAATTCCCGTCTCGACAGTAAAGCCGATATTTTTGCCTCTTGCCCATACCGCGTCATCAGCCTTATTAAAATCGATAGCATCGTAGAACATATATTCCTTATCGGCATCAAGTTCATAGCCGCGGCCTATATTTATAAGACCGGCATCGGTTTTACCTGCCGTACCCTCGCGGTAGAGCGAAAGCTCGCCTACATACAGCTCGGCAGTATAATTCTGATTTGTGGGATACCTAAAGCCGATAAAGTTAGGCTTGGTGGAGGAATTATAAACCGTTCCGGCAGTATTCACAAAGCCGCTGAAGGGCAGATGAACATACCCCTCAAACTCACCCTTTGGAAGGCTTAATGAATATGTATAGAAGCCCACCTTGCTGTTAGGCCAATAGCCTCTGAACATACTACCGATAAAAACATTGATTTTTGTTGCCTTATTGCTTTTTGGTTTGCTAATCCAAAGACTTATTCCGTTGTACCCATCGGTTTCCACACTTCCGAAAAGCGGACCGAACGGGGTGCGACCGCCGCTTGCCTTATCATTCCAGAAATAAATTTCGGAGGTGGTGTTCACAGATGATGTGGTAAGCTTAACTGCACTGTGACCGCTTACCGTCTGACCGGCGGTGGCTGTAAAATCACCGCGCTTTGTCATATTCCACATTTCCTGCCCTGCCTCTTTGAAAAGGGTGGATTCCACATACTCATAGGATTTATCAGGGTCGATGGTCTCCCCTATCTGAAGCTCAGGAATGGTTGTGGTATAAGCATCCTCCAAAACATCTGAATCGATTTTAATATCTTCGGCTGATACAGCAATTCCGCAGTAAAAAGGAACCGACAGCAGTATTATAAGGCAAAGTAT
The DNA here is from genome assembly GCA_017507805.1 of Clostridia bacterium. Lineage (GTDB taxonomy): Bacteria > Bacillota > Clostridia > Oscillospirales > Acutalibacteraceae > UBA737. The sequence goes on along the minus strand of JAFWAC010000024.1, from coordinate 79,600 downwards.
TACCGACTGTAATCTAAGCCCAAAATGTTTTTTCATGTTTTTTCTCCAATCGACTCTCCCAAGAGTGCTTTTGCACTCTTGGGAATTGGTTTAGTTGTCAGTTTGGTTTGGCTGAATTAATATGTGTCCTCAAGAACATCGCTGTTTACGGCAAGCTCTGAATTACCTTGTAAAATAATTTCCTTAACTGCCGTAACATCGGTAGCTTTAATCTTTTTATCATAATCAAAATCAACCGCACCGAGATTAATTTCCGCAGCCTTATATGCCGCGTATTTTTTAGTTCTTATAAGGTCTCTTATATCTACCTGCAAATTATCATCTGCATCGCCGAGAATGACCGCATCATCGGAAATTTTCTTTTCGGATGCGTCAAGCGTTATCTCCTCCACCGTTCTCACGGAGGGTGCTTGGGAATCACCGAAATAAATATCTATAACATTAAAGCCGTCACGCATACCCTTGCTTATGTCAATCGTATGATTTTTAACCTCGGTTGAGCTTACGATATTTGTTTCACCATTTACCGTAACAAATACAGTTCCCTTGTCCGAAAGCTTTACCGACAGCTTACTGCCGTCTTTATCGGTTTTATAATCGGTTACGATATATGTAAGCTTTTGATACTCGGTACCGCTTGAAACCGAAATCTCGGTCTCAGCTTCCAATGCATTTGATATTTCTCCGACATACGAAGGATTGAACTGATTTTGCTTATAAAGAAGATTTATACCCCTCTTTATAATTTCACCCCACGGGTGAAGCTTGTTTGTAGCAGCATCGGCAATCGGATTAGTACCACTATTATAACCCCAAATAAGATATGCCGCAACATTTGCATTAAGGAAATCGCCCCGTTCAAGTGCAAAGCGGTATTCCCTGAAAAGATTTTGCCAATAGCCGTTTGCTATATCGGTATCTATAAGACCTGTTGTCCCGTCCATTAAGCTTGGATATTTAGACGCGTCAACCTTAAGACCGTTTTCAAGCATCATTACCGGCTTATCCAAGGAATAGTTATTCATCAGATAGCGCAAATCCTGAAGTGTGTGTGCAGGATTTGTCATATCAGCAGAAAACTCCTCAGCAGACTGGTAGGTGTCAACGGTTACATAATTCACAGCCTCAGCCATATCAAGCATCCATTGGTTTTTATCAGGTCCAAGGAGTAACGCTGTTCCGATACCGTCATAATTAACACCAAGCTTCAAACGGTCAGCCGCACCCATTGCAGAAGCCGCCTCGCGTGCAACTGCACAAGCCTCAACAAACCATTCACCGAAAGTCGGACCAAGAACATCCACGGTTGTGTCGTAAATGCCTTGCTGGTAATTAAGCTCATAATCAATAAGCAACAGTACATCGCCCTCAGCAGCAGCAAGCAATTTCTTGACAAACTCAAAAAGAAAAGTCTTTGCTGCAGCACGAGTTACATCATTAGTTATATCCGCAGTGTAAAATTCAGGGATGTTCTTAACACCCTCAGTAAAACCGTTTGCAGAAATATCCACATTTATTACGGTTGTCTGTCCCAGCTTATGAGCTGAAAGAACATTGCCGAAGTTCGGCCAAGTGTAAACCCCCTGACTTTGCTCAATGGCTTTCCATTTATAAAAATCTGTGCGGTCAACGGGTAGCTTTCCGAAATTTTCAAAAACCTTTGCCTGATGGTTATAGTTTGAGAAAAAGCCGAGCATTGTTCCTGCCTCGTTAGAATTATACGATGTCTTAACGAGATAGCGAAGCTGTCCCTCTGAATAAAGGTCACCAAGGTCGTAAGGCGGAATAAGTCTGGCGCCTGTATTTATAAGGCGGTAAAGACCGTCTGCAATATCACTGCACTTAGCGGCAGCAGTGGGATTGAAGCTGTTATTTTCAATCTCAATGAGACCGAGCTTCACCATTTTAAGCACACCGGCACGGTAATCGCTGTTAATGTCCTCATAATCGGAAATTAAAAGCTTATACTGCGTGTAATTTTCTGCCGTTTCTGTGGCGCGGCTTAAAAAGTATGCCATCTGCTCATTGGTAAGCACCGAGCTGTAATTAACGGTTATACCGTCCTCAAGAAAATTAGTCTTATCAATAAATGCCTCAAGCGCGGAATTTGACGTTGCTCCGCTTATATCCTGACCGCATACCATCATAAGCGCCTTTAAAAAGCCGCCGACCGTCATTGAGCTGTCAGGTTCAAAATTCTCTGTTTTTTTGAAAACCCCAAGCTCAGCCAAGCGCACAGCCGAAACCTCGGACTTGTGGTCAATCATATCGGCATATTCGTGGCGGTCAGCTATATATGCATTATAATCGTAATATTCCTCTTTGGATGCCGTTGCGCCGCCGCGAGTATAATCCACATCATTCGAAAAGATTGGGAACACAGAATTTTTCGCATTTGAGTCAAGCTTATTTTGATAAATCGAGGTGTTCTGTGTCAAGCTTGCAATATTTTCTGCTGAAAGCGATGAGGTGCCAAGAATATCGTCATTTGCTTTTGTTCGTACATTCCAAAAATCCAAACAAACAACAGCAGAAAATACAATTACAACGCTTAGCAAAAGTGATAGCGTTTTGTTTACTTTTCTTTTCATACTTATCTCCCCAACTGCCACGCTTACAGTTATAAGCGCGGCAGTAACATTAAAATTAATCTAAGGCTGTTGTATAAATATCCTCTATGCTCTCGCTGTTCACTCCGATTTCATCGTAGGAAACACCTATAAGAATTTTCTTTGCAATCGAAATATCAGAAGCATCTATAAGTTGGTTATAATCAAAATCAGCCGCATCAAAACTGATTACATCGGCTTGAGAAGCCGAAAATTTCTTAACTCTTACCAAATCACGGATATCAACCTTATTGTTGGCATCTGCATCGCCTATAATAGCCGCATTTGACGCCATACAACCAAGTGAAGCGGTAAGACATATAGCTGTGGCAAAGGCTGTTGCCGCAATGCTTTTAAATATTTTCATAATATAATGCCTTCCTTTCTTGAATTTGGTTGCTGTGTATTATTCGGTTATCATTATACCTGCTATGAGTGACCACTCGCCTGCCGCATCACCCAAGGGTGCAAGGGTAACCTTAAGGGGCTGTGCGGTTTCGTTGGTATAGCAGAATATTGCATCTGCATAAGCACTGCTGTTAATATAGTTCTGAAGTCCCTTAGTAGTAGTGCCGGTGCTGTTTTCTACATAGCACATAGCGCCCACACCGTTGACATCCTTTTTGCGCCAAAGCAGAATGGAAACGGTTTTACCTGACGGAATATTAAGTATCATAGGCTCCATTGTTTCGCCTGCTTTGTTTTCAGCATACCAGGAGTCATTAAAGATATTAGCAACTCCGTGTGCAGACTCTGCATTATGAATAGGAGCATAAGAGCCATAGCTTACAACATACTCACTCGGTAAGGTTGCAGAGGAATAAAGTGTGGATGTGCCTGTATAAGCACCTGCGGCAGAGCCTTCAATAATTTCGGGCAAAGCAGAAACGGTGTCGGTAATGCTGTCAACCTTAGCAACAACTCCTGCAATGTAATTTGTAATAAGGGTTGCGGCAATTTTGTGACCGTAGTTATTCGGGTGGATACCGTCTGCCATAATAAGATTCCAATATTCGCCCTCGGTGATACCCATATCCACCTGGTCGGCAGTAATAGTATCGATAACAGCATCATAGAAGCTAATCATCGGAACACCGTAATGTCCGCCTATCTTAGACTGCATATCCTGTGCATTATAGAACTCAAGAGCAGTTGCATCGGAATTGTTCTTATACTTTATCATGAACATTTCCATTAAGGCAACATCGTCATTGTGGGAAAGCACCTTGCGTACCATTGCCTCATAGGTGGCAAAATTTGCCTGGTCAACAGAGGTGATATTTTCGTTTACTGCATATTCAATTATTACAAGGTCGGGGTTCTTATCAAGAATTTCCTTCTGAAGTCTGTAAACGCCAAGACCTGTATGTGTTGAGCTTACACCTGCGTTTACGAGTGTTACATTAACACCGAAGGTATTTGCAAACCACTCGCGAACAAGGTTTGCGTAGCAGTTTATATCAATCGGGTCAGCATAAGCACCGCGGGTGATTGAGCCGCCGATTGTGCCTATAACAAGGTCCTCGCCGCGCTGTGCCTTTTCGATAAGCTTTTTAAGTCTTGCAAGGTTGGGTGTATATGCGCTGTTATCGGGAGTTTCGGTTACAACTGCCTTTGAAAGCATATCGGCAGTTATGTTGTAAGAGGTAGCATAAGCCTCGTTTACCGAAACGATATCCGCGCCGGCTATAACCTCGTCTGCCCAAGCAACAGCCGCGTCAGCTTCATTAGCCGCATTTGCCTTAATATTTTCAGCAACATCTAAAGGTGTAACCATAACAGTCTTACCGTATACTGTGTAAACGGTGTCTCCTTCGCTAACAGTGATATAAGGTCTAACAACATAATTGTTAAGATATTTCTTTTGGGTAATGTTATGAAGTGCCATACTGAAATGTGAAGCCTCGGCAGTATCGTCACCGCACTTAATATCGGTTGTACCGCTGACAAAGGCAACCGCATCGGCGTTCTTATAATCGGTAGCGCCACGAAGGAGTGTTGCACCGTTTAAATCCTGCCATTTTGCAACAACTGTACCCATCTCGTCTGCTTCAGCCTTTGCCGCGAGGGTTACCTCGGTAACAAAGCGAATAGCGGTAGGAACATCGGTGCGAAGCTCAAAGCTTGTGGTAAGAGCATTTTTAAGCTCCTCTTTAAGTGTAATAGTGCCGTTTGCGGAAAAGTAAACATCGCTGTTTCCGTTTTTACCGTAAACAACAATTACGCTGTTGCCCGAAAGTATGTCTGTGCCAAGCTGAACAGAGCTTCCTGCCTCGGCACCGTCAACATAAATGCTTTCAATATCGTTAGCATCGGTAATCTGTGCCGCCGAGTCAAGCTCAAGCTCAACGGTGGAGTAAACCGCAAGCTCAGATAATGACAGTGTCTTTGTATCTGCGCCGGTTATGAACTCAATACCTATATATTTTGCGGTGACAGGTGTTGCAAGCTTAAAGAGCTTAACTGCGCCGCCGTTACTGCCTGCGGCAGTGTCAACATCCAGAACATAATACTCAACAAGCTCACTGTCAAAAAGTGTGTCCTCGCTGTTTGAAGCGTAAACCTTGTAATAGAGAGGAGCTGTAACCGTTTCGGTTGCATAAGCACCGCCAACCAAAACAGCATTAACTGTCTGCTCGCAAGCGAGTGAATATGTAAGCTTGGTGCTTGCGTTTAAAGCGGTAGTAATATTAACAGCATCAGCGGTGTAAATCTCACCGTCTGTTATAACAGCATTGTCAATATAGGTGTTATCGAGTGTTGCGCTTGAAAGTCCGTTAGAGCCGAGACCTGCAATATCTGCGTCTGTAGGATTGCCTACAACGGTGTAGGCATCGGTAGGATAGTTACCGTAAATTCCGAATTCAGAAAGATATATATAGGTTACGGGCGTTTCCTCGGTTTCGTTTCTATAATGTGCGTACTTAACATATATCCTGAAGCCTACATATCTGTAATTGCCGTCAATTGCAGATGTGTCGAAAACATGAGTCTGGGTGTAATCCTCGTTATAAAGGAATGCAACCTGATTTTCAATATTATAAAGGGTGCTCTTATCGTTTGACATATAAACACCGTAGCACTTTAGTGCCATTGTGTTATCTCCCGAGGATTTCTTACCGCCGGAAATAAGTATCTTTGAAATATCAGCGGCTTCGCCCAAATCGTAGGTCATATTATGACCGCCGTTCCAGAAAATAAGACCGTGACCGCCGTGATTAAGGTTGCTCTGGTCAAGCTGATAACCGTTGGTAAGCTTTGAAACAGGCTGATTGTTAGCATCTTTTGTTGCCGCGGTAGTTCCCGCAACAGCATTTGCTCCAACAAAAAGCTCCTTGCCTGCATTAAGTGCTTCGGCAGTTACATTTGTTTCGGTTGTGAGCTTTGCCTTATCGGGCGCATAGAAAGCAACCTCTCTTACCTTAAGTGCGGTGGTGGTTCCGCCTGTTATCAGAATACCCATATATCTGCCGGTTTTCTGATGTGCGGCATCTGCAATGGCATAGCCGGTCTTCACAGCATTATCATCACAAATGGCAAGCAGATTTTCGTTGTCGAAAAGGGTCTCGACATCATCACTAACATAAGCGCGGTAGGTGTATTTATGAGTATAAGAATCCACGCATACAGAACCTACGGTTTTGCTGTTACCTTCGCCCAAATCAAACACCATTTTACCGGTGCGGTAGCAAACATTGTAGTAAGAGTTGAAATACTTATCTGTATAGCCTGTAAATACGCTTTCCTCTTTAGCGAGGCTGTTATCTGTAAGTAAGGTTACATCTGTACCGGCATAAGCGGTGGGATAAAAGCCGCCGGTAAGGGATAAATCGGTATTAACATTAAGATTTGGAGCCTTATCTGCACCGCGCAAATAAAGGTCAGCGCCTGTAAGCAAATTGGTGTTGGTTATTGCGCTTAATTGGAAATCGGTTTCGGTGGTCCAGGTATCTGTACCGTAAATTGCGATTTCGTTAACATAGAAGGGATAAAAGCCTGATGCATCTTTAATATGCTCTATTCCAACATAGCGACCTTCAACAGCCTCATCAAGAGTTACATAATGAAGCTTTTCAATATTTTTAACACCGCCAACAACCGGGTCCTCAACAAAAGCATAGCAGTTGGCTTCGGTGTAAAGATCATCCTTGCTGTCAGAAATATAAAGCTTCCACTCGATTGAATAAGGTGCATTATGCTGACCTGTTGAAAGTAACACATTCTCAATACTGAAAGTGTCCTTTAAGTCATAGGTTACCTTTATTCCGTTTATATCTTTTCCGAAATAATATTGTGAACCGGCTATATCATTATCGAAGTTACCATCTGTCCATTCCAACAAATAGTGACCGGCTTTGCTTGTAGCAGTAGGATTTTCAACAACAGTGCCGGCTTCTGTCGAAATAAGCTCTATCGGATTTTGTCCAAAGTTAAGGCTCACCTTTTTCGGATAATTAAAAGCTGTGGTATCACTTGCGGCAGTTCCGCCATAAAGATTTTCGAAGGCGGTGGCGTTTGTACCGTAAGCGCTGATTTTAACAAACCAAGCGCTGGAAGTTTTTGCCGAATTAAGTGTGTCCAAAACCTTGATGCCAAGATATTTTCCGCTGACACCTTCATCAAGATTGATAACATAGTGTATTGCAGAAGTGTCAACACGGGTATGTGATGCAACCATATTTTCTGCAACACAGAGGTTATTGCGGTCATTACCGACATAAACCTCAAAGGCTGTAATCGGATTGTTACCGTACTTATCGCCATCGGTTGTACAAAGAACAATTTGATTTGCACTGAGATACGGTGTCATTTGATAAATCACTGTACCGCCAATCATATTGTCAAAGCGGCAAGGCACCAAATGATTACTTTTATACGAGTTGTTAATAAGCCATGCTGTGCCTGTTCCACCGTTTGGTGCTTTAACTATTTCGCTTCCCACGCCTGCGCTGTTGATAACATAGGCAGTGCCTGAAAGCATAAAGTTAGAGCCGAGTGTCACATTTGCATCGCCATCAATTGAGGTGGTCTCATATACCGTGTAGTTTTTGTCCTCAGCAGAGGTCATAATACACAGTACACTTACCGATGTAATAACTAAAGCCAAAGTTAATAAAAGGGATAAAATTTTGCGCATAATTATTTCTCCTTTTTAAAAAATTTTAAAATTACCAGAACTTTTCGCGGTAGGCACCGAAATCGGACAGATAAACCTCCAATCCTTCTGCATTTCCCTCAAGCGCAATGTTAAAGCCAAAGAAGGAAATATTATTGGGGTTGCATGCCTTTTTCTCGGTGTTATAGCCGCTTACCATCTCATCAAAGGGTACATATATATACCCCTCAAAATCCCCCTCGGGGAGGGTGGTTGTATACTGATACATAAGGCGGTAGTAGGAATATGTGCCAAAGATAAATCTTATGGTGAGCTGGCTGTATTTCTTACCCTCCGGTCGTTTTATCTTTGCATAATAGCGAATACCCTCGTAATCCGAAAGCGATTCATCAACCGGGTCTAAAACAACCGCTTCATCAAGGCCGTTGGAAAGCGGCTCCTTCAGCTTTTCGGCAAAAAGCGCCTGTCCGCCGCCCATATTTGTGCTAAAGATAAACTTTAATGCGGCATCTGCACCCTTCGCTTTATAAGCTGAATCGGTTACGGTTGTAACCGGCATTTCCGGTGTTATCATACATTTAGCAATCTGTTCTGCTGTGATGCTCTCAATATTCGGGAGCCGTTTTACATCAAGCTCAAGCTCGTCAGGTGTTGCCAGCACAGTTCTGTCCACCGAGGCATAAGCGTTAGTCTTTACCTCCTCAAGGGTTTCAGTTTCGTATGACGTTGGTTTGGATGTTACACCGTCCTGTGATGACGGTGTGCTTTCAATTGAAGATGCTTGAGTTGAGGCTGTACTGTCATTCAAGGGTTTTCCGTCCGAGATGTGCGAATCAGATCCGCAACCCGAAAGCAGGAATACCATTGCCGCTGTAAACGCCAAAATCTTTTTCAATTAAATCACCTCCCTTTATTTTTGGTTATATATTCAAGTGAAAGAATTCACATTTCACCCTGTTATGCCTGAACGCTCTGCGCTTTGGATAAAGAGCTTCTGGGCAAACATATACATAATAAGCAACGGCAAAACAAAGATTATACATGCCGCAAACATTATATTGGTTTCCGAAAGATTTGTCGCGTATGACGAAATTCCGAGCGCGTTATTCGCAAGTGTTCGGATGTCAAGCATACGCTTTGCAAGAAAGAAATCCTGACGGTAAACTATGCTTGGGAAAAAGCTGTCGTTCCAAACCCATACCATTGACATTACAAAGGTTACAACAAAGCTCGGTAAGGCATTTGGAAGCATTATTTGAAAATATGTGCGCCACTCGCCTGCACCGTCAACCCTTGCCGCCATTTCAAGCTCGCCCGGAACACTTTTATAGTTGAGCATAAACAGCAGTATGAATATACCGTTTCGGGTGGAAACACCCAATATACTAAGCAGATAGTAAACCGCCTCATTAGTGGTTAGGTTTACGGTGGCGCTCTCCCCCGTAAACAAGCCTATTAATGAGCCCAAACCGAAAAAGTCAAAAAATCTGAACTCAAAGAACAAGGGAATTACATAGGTTTGTATGGGTACTATTACCGTAAGTGCCGCAAGCAGAACGAAAAGCGGAGTAAGCTTAATCCTGAAACGGGCAAGTCCATAGCCTGCCATTGAGCAGGTAAACATTGAAAGCAGTGTGCTTAAAAGTACAATTCTCAAGGTTTTAAGCACCGCTGACATTCCGCCGAGTGCTTCAAGCGCGTAACCAAAGTTTTCCAGCGTCAGCCTGCTTGGTATCCACACAATGGAGGGGTTATACATATCACTGTAGGGCCTGATAGCCCGTGTTACCATAACAAGCAGCGGAAACAGCAAAACATACGCCATACCAATCAAAAAGAAGGCTCTGAAAACACCAAATGCAAATTTTCCGATTTTCTGCTTGGTTTTAACGCTTATATTCATAGGCTTCCTCCCCTCCTTAAAATATTTTGCCTTATCATGATGAATAGTCTACCTTTCTTCCAAACACCAGCATTATAACCCCCAAAACTGCAAGAATTACAAGAAAGTACACCGCAGCCGATGCAGAAGCATAACCGTATTTCATATCGTTAAAGCGGGTGATAATGCTTTTCATAACTGTATTTGATGAGGATGTAAAGGTATCTATTATTGTATACACCGTAACCAGAATACAGTTAGGCGCTAAAACCGGAAAGGTTATTTTCCAAAACGCTTCCCACGCATTTGCACCCTCAACCGATGCCACCTCGTAATAGGTTACGGGTATTCTTTGCAGAGCACTCAGAAACAGAAGTATCTGAACGCCCGATTTCCAGGTAAGGTCAAAAATCTGCGATACGGCGGTTGTCAGAAAATTTACTACCGAGCTGTTTATCTGCATATTTTCCATAATATCAGCCACGATACCGACCTGAAATATTGCAGCTTCATCGCCACTCATAGAATTGTTGGTAAACACATCACTTTGAATTACATTTATAACTAAGCTGGAGGCGACAACCACCGGAATAAAGAACAAGCTTCTGGCGAGTATTCTGCCCTTGAACCTTTGGTTGAGAAGCAAAGAAATAAGCAGTGAAAAAACAAGTATTATAGGAGCGCTTGTGAAAAGCCCCTTTATTTCCTCGGTGATTTGGCGAACAAAGTTTGCCTCCTCATAAAGCATATATTTATAATTTGTCAAACCAACCCATTCGGTTATAAGTCCTGTTTTACCTATGGTTATTTCCTGAAAGGAATATCCGACAGATTTAAAAAACGGTACTATAAAGAAAGCAACAAGTCCCAAAATCCAAGGTGCCAGAAAAACATATCCAAACCAGCGCGACTTGCGCTCAAGCGTCATAAAGCCGGGGCGTTTTCTCTTTTGTCCTTTTAAGGTCATCACTGCTCACCTCCCGTAAAAATCGGCATACCGTCTTTTACAACCGTCCAGCCCCTTGCCGAAACGGTTATACTGTCTACAGTATTATCCTGTTCAGAATAATTAACAAGTACATAACAACCGTTACTGTAAACGGTCTTTGATATATCTCCAAACAGAATGTAATCTGTCATACTGCAACCGTTTATAATGGAATAATACCGGGAAAATTCCTCTGCTCTTTCGGCTGCTTGCCCAAGCCTTGAGCGAGAAAGCCCATAAGCTCCTGCAAGCTCCGTACCCTGCAGGTCAGCCGCATCATCCGCCATAAAAGCATAATGTATGTTTTGTGCGTAGGCTATATGCAGTAAATATGTATTATCACTTGTATTGGAAAGGTTTAAGGGATAACCGGCGTACGGCAGACTGCCTTTAAGCAATAGCTGAAGCATCGGTACATCGTAATCAAACAGCAGATGCTTTGATGATGAAACCGGCAAATTAGTGATTTTTTCTGCCGTACCCCAAAGGTAATAATTAGGAGCAGAAAGCATAATGCTTTTATCCTTTAGCAGTGAAACCGCTTCATCTGCTTTTTCGGTAGCTCCGCTGCGCTTAACGCCGCCAAGTCCGTAATCTCCGGCAAGAGAATTTGATATATCCTGCAGATAAATTCCCGATACATCAAGCCGCTGTGCGGATTTCAAAAGCTTTTGTGCGGCTTCAATAAAGAGCGCTGGCTTAAGCATATAATACGGGGCACGCGTTTTATCGGCAAGGTTGGTATTAATCTTTTTGTGATACACCTGCGCGGCACCCAAATCCAACCGCTTGGTTATATCAAAGTATTTAGAAAAGCCGTCACCTGAGGAGGTAAAGGAATAGAAATCAGCTTCTAAATAAAGGTCGGCATTATTTTCCTCTGCAAAATCTGCAAGCTCACGCAACCCTTTCTTACCGCCCAATTCCGATATAGGGGTAAGGTCGGTCATAAGCTTGCCCGAAAAACGGTTTTGCGAGAAGCTTTTATATCCCACAGTAAGTGCTTGTGCTCCGTCCTCACGCAAGGACTTCAGTAATTCCTGAGCCTGTTCAAAGGTCGTGAGGGTATCGATACCGGTATACTGTATTCCAAGGAAGGATTTTTGCTTTGCAACTCCGCCGTAAAGATCAACATAAAGCGTTGCTTCGTCCTTTGCGGTAGCATTATCACCGAGCAGTTTTTCTTTTGCAAGCATTACCATACTTCCGAGGGTTGGATTATTTTCCTTTGAAAAGGCATATCTGACGGTAAAACGCTTGGCATCGGTAGGCTCCTCGGCAGAGTACATTACAAGACCGGCTGTTCCGAGTGCGCCGTTAATTACCGAAAGATTTTCAGCCGCGCGGTAAGCAGCAGAAAAAGAAATACTGTTGAAACCTGTTTCAATACCGGCAGTTGCCGCCTTTACTGTAGCGTCCGCCGCGCCGCGTGATACAAATGCCATATAAGCACCGTCATTCCGCTTCATACCTATAAGGGGTATATAAATCTGCTCTGAACGGGAGGTGACAATATCATTGGGCAGACTTTCATCGGTTCCGTATACCTTTTTTTCATAGGCAGAACAGTCATTTTTACCGTTATTAAAATTAATAACTGCACCTAAACCGTCCGGCACAAGCAGAAAACCGCTGTCGGAAGTGGTTGCTGTACCGAAATACGGCAACAAATTTACGGTAGATATCGCATTACCGTCCTCCTCGGTAATACCCGTATAAAGAACGGTTGCCTCAAAAGCGCCGTTTATCACGGCATATTCCACCGGAATCATAAAGCCCTCTTTGAAGGAATATTCCACACGGAAGCCGTTTTCCGTTTTGAAAATACTGTAATTTTTTCTCTTTACAGAGGAAACATAGGAATTGGTTTTTTCAACCGTATTGGCTTTGCCCACAAAGCTTACTGTAAGCTGTGAGAATATATTGGTTTTACTGATGCCTGCCGCATATTCGTCCGCATAACCATGTTCGGGATTAGAACACCATTTGCGACCGCTTTCATTTTCAGTAACGGTAACATTACAGGTATCAGCATCAACAGAAAGTGTCAGACCGTCCTTGGTAAAGCTGAGATTATCCCCTGCCGAAAGCTTACTGCCTTGCTCATAATCAACACCTTGCTGTGATTTGACCGTGTGTTTATCAGAGCAGGCGGTTGCCGTCAGCAAAAGGACAAGCGCGGAGATAAGGGAAATTAAAATTTTAAAATTTTTCATAGCCTATCCCCCTAAAACCCGACATTAATGCGGTAGAACAATTCTTCAAGCACACTTACAATGAAGCCTTCGAGCTGAATATAAAGATTGAACAGCAAGAAAATTATGAATACCATAATAAGCACACCTGCAACCGTTGCAAGCATTGAAAAGATGTTCCTTTTAAATGAATACTGATGCAGCTCACCCAAGCCTATAAAGATAAGAAATACTGTATACGCCATACCGAAAATATTTATGTAGTTTATAAAGAAGCTTTCGTCAAGGGTTAAAGCGTTTGAGAGTATTACATCTATAACCGATGTTACAAGCATCGGCACAAGCCCATATCCGAAATTCACCCAGATATTTTTAAGACCGCCCTTGCCCTCAAAAAAGGTTGCAAAAAGCCAATTGGAAAGACAGAACATTGCACTAAGTCCCACAGTTGTTGCGAGCAGAGTGAAAATGCTGAAATCCTGAGGCTCGTTTTTATTGAATATAAATCCGCGGCAGTTAAACTTGACCGCTTCCACCATAAACCACAGGAATATAAGCACAGTTGAAATAAGGGTGCTTTGCTTTTGGTTGTAGCGCATCTCGGAATAACCGTCTACAGGATGTATCATACAATAAAACAAATAAGAAATTTTGCCCCTCTTATCAAGCGGAGGCTTCTTGATTTTAGGATGCTTTTTGCGGTAAATTTTAAAGCATACAACAGTTAAAACTGCAAGTATTATTAAAGCTGTCATAACCGCAGGGAAATACTGTCGCATAAGGGCAGAACGGTAGCGGGTATAAACCGCCGAATAATCCTCTCTGGAATAACCCTTTTTAAAGTATTCCATCGCACCCTTATAGTCACCCTTAAGCTGTAAAGCCTTTCCGATACCTATATAGGCGGCTTCATAATTTCCTGCGAGGGATAAAACCTCCTCAAAAGGCTTAATCGACTCCTCAAACAATCCCTTTTCAAAAAGAATATAACCCTCACGAACCTTTTTGCCAAAGCCTGTAGGAGTAAGAACGGTTATTGTATTATTAACCCTGTCTACAACAAGCAATCTATCATCTACGGCAGCAATACGGTCGCTGTTTTGGAAGGTGCCTGCTTGATTGCCCTGACCGCCGAATATATATAACAGCTCCCCCTCAGAGGAATACTGCATAAGACGGTTCCAGGTTTTATCTGCAACGGTTACAAAGCCGTTTTCATCAACCGCAATTGCATTAAAGCTTGTGGAAAAGCCGGTTGTGCCGTAGCTTCCGAGATTGAAATCACCAAAGGAGGTGCCTTCAAAAACATTATTTCCGTTACTGTTAAGCTTTACGATATACTCTTTTTTACTTGATGACGAACCGCTTGAAACAAAGAGAAAGCCCTTTTGGTCAATGGTCATATTGCTGTACTCAGTGGGCAGATATCTTGCAGAATTAGCAATCTGCTCTTTGCTCATAAGCTTTCGCCACGCCATATCAAGCACAACGCCTGCAGTAACCTCAACCGATTTTGATCCAAAGTATGACATAAACTTTCCTTGCTCGGTAAGCTGGACAATTCCTCTGTATTCACCCTTGGAAAGGACATAAATCCTGCCGAGATAATCGGTCAAAACCTTATAAGGTAAGAACTCTGTGCCCTCCTCCTCGGAATTATCCGGTCCGGTATATTCAGCAAGCACCTCGCCCGAAGCGCTTGTGCGTACTACAAGCTTTTTGCCCGAATCTGCAAAAAGTATTGTACCGTCATTATCTATCCACATACTCTCCGGCACAGAAAGTCGGTATTCGGTACCGTTCTTTGTAAGAGAAATACTGTCAATCCTGTTATAATCCTTGTCAAGCACAGTAACCGCATTTCCCTTGGAATTAAGAATATAAATTTTTTGGTTTTTATAAATTATATCTGACGGAGTGTCAAAGCCTGTTATATTACCGTGGAGCACAAGCTGTGCAGTATATGGGTCGGGTACTGCCGTTGCTGTATTATTATGGTCATAGGTATAAGCCTTACCTGTACCTTCTTCGGCGCTTATCGGCAATGCGAAGCCTATGCACAGCAATAAAAGCACAAGGAGTGTCAATATTCTTTTTTTCATAAAACACTCCCCTTTTTAATCTTTAATACCTGAATTTACCATCGTTTCAATTACATTGCTCTGTGAAATAACGAAAACTAATATAGGCGGTATAAGCAATATGAGCGAAGCGGCAGAACCTGCGCCTGCTCTGGCAATACCTGCGCTCGTTATCTGCGAAAGGGCGGTTGCTATCGGCTTTAACGACTCATTATAAATAAGTGCGCCGCCCGTCTGATTCCAAACACCCTGAAACTGAAAAATTACCATTGTGGCTACCACCGGCTTAATGTTAGGAACAACAAGACGCATAAGAATTCTGTACTCACCCGCACCGTCCAGCTTGCCGGATTCTATAATCTCATTCGGGAAGGAATTAAGATTTTGTATGCAAAGGAATACACCAAGCGTAGTTGAAAGCGAGGGAAGAAACAGCGCCCAATATGTATCAATCATATGAAGCAGCGCAAGTATTACATAGCGTGCGATAGATGTGACAGATGCGGTAAACATCAGCGCAGTAACAATAGTGTTGTTTATTAGCTTCTTTCCGGGGAAATTATGCTTTGCAAGCGGATATGCCGCAAGAACGGCAATTATAACATAAACAATTGTGGAGCCGGCGCTCATAATAACCGTATTGAAAAGATAACGCTCAAAGGGAACCCACATAGAGGACATTATCTGCACCATCTGAACAAAGTTATCTGTGGTTGGATTTTGAACAAAAAATCGCGGCGGAAAGAGGAAAAACTCCTCCATAGGCTTGAATGCAGAAATCACGGCATATAAAAGCGGCAATGCCATAAAGGCACCTATCAAGAACAGCAAAAGTCCTAATACAACGGTTGTTGGGAGGGAACGGTTCACCTTTTTATGCCTTCTTGCTTTTATTCTTTTTTTACTGCCCGTCAGCATAAAAACCCTCCTTACTTAAGTATCTTGAATATCAGTTTTTTAGAGAAATAAACCATTAGAAAAAGAACAACCGATATAGCTGAGGCATAACCCATTTCATATCTGACAGTACCGTAATCGTTCATATGGTTTATAATTGTGAGCGCCGAATACTGCACCGAATTGTAGCCGCCGGAGAGCGCCTGAGTTATATCTCCTACCGAAAAAGCACCTGATATCTGCATTACAGCACCGAAAAGAAGCATATCCTTCATATTCGGAAGCGTTATATAATAAAGTTCCTGAAAACGGTTTTTAACACCATCCACAGCCGCCGCCTCGTATTGGGTATTATCCACCGATTGCAGACCTGCGATAAATGCCAAAAATGATACTCCAAGCGACAGCCAAAGCTGAACTATAACGATTATTATCATATTGTAATCCGGATCGGTAAACCAGAGTATTGGCTCGCTGATAATCCCCCAAGACATAAGCAAACCGTTCACAAGACCGTAGCTGTCATTACTGAACATATACTGCCATATAAAATAGGCATTGCCCGAAACTGACGGCGCATAAAACAGGATTGTCATAAACACACGAAGCTTCGCAGGCATTTCGTTTATCAGCCAGGCAAAAAAGAAGGCTAATATATAGCTCAAGGGTCCTGTAAGCACCGCAAAAATCAATGTGTTTTTAAGGGCTATTAAAAATACATCGTCCTCGAAAAGCAGGCGGCGATAATTCACCCAACCTGTAAACACAGGAAACTCAAGCATATTAAACGAGGTGAAGCTGAGAAAAACGGCGCAGAAAATCGGGATAAGGGTAAAAACGCAGAAAACGAGCAAAAACGGTGCTAACATTGAGTAGCTCACAGCAAACTCGCGTTTATCCCTTTTGGTATATCTAAGTCTCTTTTGCCGATTTTTTGCCATTTCTGATTTCTCCCCTCTCAGCTTGCGGTTTTAGCGGGATCGTAATTAAACTCCTCACGCTTTCGCTCAAGCTCAAAATTAATTTCCTCGTTCCAATAAAGCAGTGCTTCTCTTGGATTTTGACTGTCGATAACAGCCGAAACAAAGGCGTTGTTGATCGCCCTCTGTATAAAGTAACTGCCGGGCGGATTTGGAATATCCGTCACAGATGTGCGCTGAAGCTCCAAAAATTCCAGCTGTTTATTTGCCCAGGAAAGCTGTCTCATTGCCTCCATATTAGCAGGGTTATATCTGCCTGCGGCGCCGAGAATAGACTCAATATCAACCCCGTAACGCGCCTGTGTATCAGCCGATAAAAACCACTTAAGGAACTTCCACGCCGCCTCAGGATTTTTGCAGTTTTTTGTTAAAACGGCACTGCTTGAGCCCATTAGCTGTGTATTATTAATGTTTCCGTTTTCGTCCTCAACACCCGGTATACATACCATTTCCCACATACCCGTAAGCTCAGGAGCGCTGAGCTTAAGATTGTTGTAGGATGTATAAGCCGCAATAGCAAGCGGCATTTCACCCGTACGGAACCTGTTTATAAAATCATAGGATTGCGGAACACCGTAATCGGTATAAAGCTCAACCGAGGTTTTGAATGCCTCATAAGCAATCTGTGAATCCAAAGCGGCATTAAGTAAATCATCGCTGTATATAGAACCGCCCATTTGGTAAAGAACGGTCTTGAAAAGTGAAGCGTCTGTAACAGCACCGATACCCACCGTCATATTATTTGAATTAAGTATCGGCAGTACATAAAGAATAAGCTCCTCCCAGGTTTTGGGAACCGTGATACCGTATTCCTCAAATATGTCTGTCCGGTAGAACATCATATTATAGGATTGGGTTATCGGAAGCGCATAAAATCCGCCCTGATACTCAAACGGAATAAAGCTACACTCGCAAAACCAACTGCGAACTTCCTCAAAATCCTCAAATTGTGAAAGGTCATAAAGCGCGTTACGCATTGCAAAATTCACAGGGTCAGTCTCGGCGCGGTCAAGCGCGATATCAGGACCGCGGCCTGCAAGTATCGCCTCAATCAAGCCGCCGGAAACCAGCTCCACACTGATGCCTATGTTATATTTCGGAGTAAAGGTATCCTCTACCATATTTTTAACAAGCTGTGCCTGGTCGCGTCCGGTTGCCACCCACACACGCAAATCTGCCTCATTAGAGGCGGCGGTGCCGTCAAGTGTGCTGTAATCTGTGACAAAGGAAGCAAAGAAACGCTTTGCCCTGTATACAACCGTTTCAATAAAACCTGCCTTTGCCCGAGGCGGCTCGCCGTTTTCACCCACAAGGGCTATAACATCTATTTCAAGCGGCTGCTCACGCAGCTTGTTTGCCCATGTGCCTAGTGAGCTTATATTAGACTTAAAACGGCTGAGTCTTGAGCTTTTTGTAATGCTTGAAGGATCATCAAGCATATCCTCAAGCTGATAATATATCTGGTTAAGTACCGCTGTCTCACTACCCTGACCGCTGTAATATTCCTCAATCATAGCAAGCAGCGCCTTAGTATCTGCAGTATATGCCTCAAGTCTCGGTATAAGGTCGGGAATTTCATTTTCCAGCGCATAGTCACGGTAAACATCGGGTGATGTGCCTGTGATGGTTATAATTCTGCGGTAAAGACTATTGAGGTTATAAATTATATCCTCAAGATCTGCAAGGATATAAGTATTGCTTCCGAGAACCGCCTCAAGGGCTATTGTATTCTTACCCTGCTCAAGATATATATACCTATCCTCAAAGGTATAAACACGCCAATTAATACCGTAATCAAAGGATATATCTGCCGCCTCCGCAAAAGGCACCTCGCCATTGACAATAAGCCTTCTGTGGGTTGAAATACCGTTATAATAATTCTGCTTGAAGCGAAGCGCGATTTTATAAAGTCCTGCTTGCGGAGCCACTACCTCCCAAGCGGCAGTATCCCCTACATAGCGCCAATTAGTACCGCCTAAGGTATTAAGCTTTATGAAGCTGTAATCCGAGGGATATGTTGCAGCATCCGATAAATCGCTTGATGCAATAAGTGAGCGCGATGAAACTGTTGTAAACGCTTCTGCCTGAACGGTTATTGTCTCACCGTCAAATTTAGGAGTAGCTTCAAATTGCTTTATGTATTCCTCATAGGAAGCCGCCGCAGTATATGTACCGTCAAGCACGATGCTTCTGAGCTTAAAGGCTTCACCGATATTTATAAAGGAAAGGGTGTGTTCTCCCTCGCCGAAATAAATTTCAAAGGGCTCAGCTGTATAACCCTGCGCATCCTTGACCTCGAATTTCTGCCACTCAAGCGCCTCTACAAGCGAGGGGCGGATATCATTTGAGTTTTCCACATAGGAGGTTACCTGCGGATCATTTTGCCAAAGTCTTGAAAGTGAAAGTGCAGATAATTCCTCAAATGGAATTTCACCGTCTATTTCAAGCTTCAATTCAAGAGCATTTTTAGAATTGTTTTGAGATAGATACTCAAAGGCTATTCTATAAAGCCCCGGCTTTTGAATATTTATGCTGTATTTGGCAGACTGTTGATTTTCAAGCAGAAGCTCATCCCCGAATACATTTATATCAACACCTGCAGGCTGTGCCTCTGTTCGGGAAGAATATGCAGTATAGTCATTCGCTGTGATATTAATGTCTGTTACATTCTCAGTCACGGCTTCAACCGCCGCAGTCGAAATGCCAAAAGGCATAGATACCGCAATAACAGACAGCAAAAGCCATACCAAAACACATTTTATAACTATGCTTTTCATTTCCACCCTCCCGTTTGATTTTGCATGCTGAATTTATCCGAAAACACAAAATCCGTTAATATGCTGCAAACCAAGCACAAATTATCTGATTATAGTATACATTAGGCATATAGCTAATTCTTTGCAATTTTTATATAAAACATTGCAAAATCTACAAAATAAGCATTAAGATTGGCAAAATTATTCTCATTTTCTAAGATTTGTAATTTTCGTTGCTATAATAATCAGTTGTTTTCCGCCTTTATTACTTTAACTTAGCTTTATTGCTTTAACAGTTTGATTAAAAGGCTTTTTGGTATTACCAAAATAAATATCAATCTGATTTATTCCGTTTACGAGCCCCTGTGGGATATTTACATTATGCTCACAGGACATAACAACACTTGAATAATGATACTTACCGTTTACTGTTATAAACACTGTACCTTCGGTGCCCAATTCAACCTCAAGTGATTTTTCGTCAGCATCGGTTTCGGTCAGTAATGTGAGCATATCAAATTCCGTACCGCTTTTTATATTAAGCAGTATCTCAGCTTTTGCGGAAACATCCTCAACAGCGTCAAGCACAGACGGATTATATCCGCGAATACTCTCAACACGGGCAAACTCCTTTTGGAGCACCGGAGCTGAGGGATAAGGCGTACCGTCAGGTTGGAATGCACCCGTTCTTCCCTTTTCCATACGAATCAAATCCCAGAAAAGGTAAGCGTTGAGCTTTTTGTTAAGAAAACCGCCCTCTGCAAGCTCAAAACGGAATTCACGGAACAGATTACGGAAATATCCCGCTTGAATTTCATTAGTAACTATATCTGTCACCGGCATACCGTTTTCCACAACCATTACAGGCTTACCGAGTGAATAATTATTAATAAGATAACGGATATCCTGCATAAATTTTGAGGGGTCGGTTCTGTCCTCCACAAGGTTGTAATAATAAATATCAATACCGATAACATCCGAAGCCTCAGCACAATCCAGCATCCACTGATTTTCTGCAGGTCCCAGCTTTGTCATTGCATTAACATTGTTATAAATAACAATCATTTTAAGGCGATCTTCCTCACCCATATCCTTAGCCGCCTGACGCGCCACCGCACAAGCCTCTACATACCATTTACTCCATTCTGAAGCACGCCATTTACTGTCCTCGGTGACCTCTCTGTCAAGATCCATTTCCCAATCGACCTCATAATCAACCGAAATCATTACATCGCCCTTGATTTCTGCAAGCATTGCCTGAACAAAGGCATACATATAATTTTTTGCCGCCTGACGGGTTTCGGGATTGGTAATATCAGGCTCATAAAATGACGGTATCATATCGGTATGAAAACGGGGATTCCATTTAAGATTTGCCGCAATTTCAACACTTGTTATCACGGTGGAGCCAAGTCTGTGGGCGCTTTGCTCGTTGCCGAATTTTCCGAACTTATATTCGCCCTTTACCTGCTCGTTATAAACCCATTTATGGAAATCTACGCGGTCTATAGGTCTTTTGCCAAACTTTTCAAAAGCAAATGCCTGACGGTTATAATTAGTCCAGGCTCCCAACTGAATACCTCTTTCATTTAAGGTATAGCTGTTTTTCACCAGATATTCTGTTTTGCCTTTTTTATAAGCATTTCCAATATTATAAGGTAAAACCAACCGCATTGAGGGTGTTGCCAAGCGATACAGCACCTCTGCCGCTTCGGCACGGTTAATTTCAACCTCAAAGCAATCCGCGCCCTTGACGGGTATCAAACCAAGCGCAATGCATTTTGCGGCTTTTTCTTTTGATTCTTGGTCTCCCCGAAGCATTAGCTCATACTGAGCGCTGTCTGCCACACCATCACATACATTAGACAATAGACCTATCATCAATCCCCGTGTCAAGGTCTCTGTGCAAGCAGTATCTACATAAATACCGTTTTCTTTTGCCAAACGGCAGACCTCATCCTCATCAGCGTGAGGAGTTAATTTCCCTGCGAGCAACAGCACCGATTTTATAAACCACAGCACCGTCACGGTTTTTTCGGGCTCGAAATTTTCTGTTTTTTCAAATACACCCATCTCTGCCAGACGCACTGCCGCAACCTCTGCATCATGATAAAGCATATCCTTAAAGCAATGTCTGCGGCTTATATATTCCGCATAATTGGTATAACTCTCCGAAGAATTATTAATCACACCGCGTGTATAGTCTATCGTGTTACCAAACATAGCAAACAACTCCTCTTTATATTCCGAAACAGGCCTTTAACCTTTTTCGATTACTATTCCAATTATAATATACATTTTAATTCTACAAATTTCCTCGCAAATTCTATATTAATTATTGCAAAATCTACAAAACAATCATCACACATACAAAAAACCTTAAAAATACTTCTAATTAAAAAGTTAAATAAAAAAACGAACATATCTATTCGATACATCCGTTCTTAAATAGTTTTATGAAAATGATACGGTTTTAAAAGCTTTGTTTAATTTCATTAACCGCATCAAGCCTTTTGTTTCTGAAATAGAAAATTAAATCCAAACCCACCATAATAATATTCAGAAAGTAAAAAATCAGTACATACCATTTTTCGGCAAAGCTTTCCATATATGACCGATTGACCAATTTTGAAGCAATACCTGCTATGTAACCGAAAAATATCAAGCACAGGAAGGAAAGGCTTTTCCCCTTTGCAGTCCTTGCTCGGTACGATTTCAGAACATTAAACGGCCAAGAGGCGCCGAAGCTTACCACCATAATTATTTCAAGCAATTCAGACATTTTAATTCCCCATTATCCCCTCAAATAAATTGTTCTTGAATTTCGGTGCATATAGACATTGAGCACCAAGCCCACGCCTAAGAACAAACAAAGCAATGATGTGCCGCCCGCACTGAAAAAGGGTAAGGTAACACCGATTACCGGCAACACCGAGGTACACATTCCCACATTGATTACCGTCTGGGCAAAGAGCATTGCGAAAATTCCGACACAGATATACTTTCCGCCGTCATTGGTGCATATACGGGCAACCCTTATACATCTTAAGCCGATTGCGGCAAGCAGTATAAGCACAGTGAGGCATCCCAAAAAGCCTAATTCCTCACCTATACTCACAAATATAAAATCGTTATGGCTTTCCGGCACAATGCCTGCCTGAGTCAGATCTCCGTTTAAAAAGCCCTGTCCCGTAAGACCGCCGTTTGCAAGGGCGGTTCTCCCCCGCCATTGCTGGTAGCCGATACCCTGCAAATCCGCATCAATATCGAACATCATTCTGATACGCTCGCGGTGGTCCTCATTCAAAACAAAGAAATACATAAAAGGTGATGTGACTACCGCCAACGAAAAAGCAAGGAGAAAATATTTCCAGGAAACTCCGCCTGCCCACATCATAAACAGCACTATAACAGCAAAAACTAGGGCCGTTCCGTAGTCTCCCTGAAAAACGATAAGGGCAACCGGGAACATACCGTGTGCGCAAAGAGGCAATAGGAATTTAAGCTTATTTATATTGGGTTTAATCCTGCGGATATGCGCGCTGAAGGTGACGATAAAACAGATTTTCATAAGCTCGGACGGCTGAAAAGCTGTAATTCCCAAATCAAGCCATGCCTTATCGTCAGTACCCTCGGGTGCAATTCCGAAAAAGAAGGTGAGAATAACAGGTATGAGACCTAATGCCGCCACAAGATACCAATACCTGAAAAGCTTTTCATAATCAAATGATGAAATAACAAGTGCGGCTGTAACCCCAAGAAACATACAAAGCACCTGAATAAACACAGGTCGGAAATTTTCCATATAGTAGGTAGCAGAAAAAACAGCCAAGCATCCGTAAGAGGTGGCAAAAAAGGTCAGCAAGAGTAAAATTTTATCAGATTCGCGAAAAAAGTCCGCCAATTTAGACATCAACGGCTTCATTTTATAGCACCTCCCCGAAAAATATACTACTATTATATTTTATTTTTAATAAATATGCAAGTAGGTCTTTCATATTGGGAAAAAATATGTTAAAATATAATTGAAATTTAAAAGGAACGGTTATTTATGGAAATTTTTATATCTGACAGTCCCCAAAAAACAGAGGAAATTGCCTTTGGGCTTGCAAAGACTTTAAAGGGCGGCGAGGTTATTGCCTTTCGCGGAGATTTAGGTGCAGGAAAAACCTGCTTCACAAGAGGCTTGTCCTCAGGGCTTGGATTTGAGGGCGAGGTCACCTCCCCTACCTTTGCGCTTATTAACGAATATCTTGGCGGCAGACTTCCGCTTTATCACTTTGATATGTACCATATTTCTTGTTGGGAGGAATTGTATTCCTGCGGTTTCTTTGAATACATAGAGCAAGGCGGTGTTGTTGCTGCCGAATGGAGCGAGAACATAGAAAACGCCCTGCCCGACAACACGGTTTATGTGACTATTGAAAAGACCGGTGAAAACAGCCGCAAAATCACAATCTGCGATAAAAAGGAGGCAGAAATCCAATGAAAATTTTAAGTGTTGATTGCTCGGCGGTGGCATGCTCTGCCGCGATTACCGAAAACGAAAGGATTATAGCTTCTGCCTTTATTAATGTAAAGCTGACACATTCGCAAACCCTCATACCGATGATAGAGGGGCTTTTCAAGGTTTCAACGGTTGGGCTTGACAAAATTGACGGCTTTGCCATAAGCGCGGGGCCAGGCTCTTTTACCGGAATAAGAATAGGAATAAGTGCGGTCAAAGGGCTTGCGGCTGCTAAAAGGCTTCCCTGTGCAGGTGTTTCCACCCTTTTGGCTATGGCATATAATTATATAGATACTGACTGTATTATATGCTCTGTTATGGACGCGCGATGCAATCAGGTTTACAATGCGATGTTTGACATTGAGGGCGGAAAAATCGGTCGTATTTGTGATGACCGCGCCCTTATGTGCGAGGAATTGGCGGAGGAAATTAAAAAAATATCGCAAACAAGCGATAAGCGTGTTATAATAATCGGTGACGGTGCAGAGCTGTTTTATGAGTTTGTGAAGGACTTGGAAAATGTATGCATAGCCGCACCGGAGCGAAGGTATCAATCGGCGGTTGGTGTTGCGGCGGCGGCAAAGCCACTCTTTGAGCAAGGCAAAGCAAGCCCACCCGAAGCACTTATGCCGGTTTATTTAAGACTGCCCCAGGCAGAAAGAGAATTAAAGCTTAAAAGGAGTAAGGAAAAATGAAAATTGCATTAGGCTGTGACCACGGCGGACTTGAACACAAAAACGCTATTGCCGAGCACTTAAAGGAAAAAGGCTTTGAGGTTTGTGACTTTGGCATTTACGAGCAAAAATCGGTGGATTATCCCGAAATTGCCCTTAAGGTTGCAAAAAGCATTACCTCGGGTGAGAGCGAGCTTGGCATCCTTGTATGCGGAACAGGAATAGGAATGTCACTTGCAGCGAATAAGGTTAAGGGTATCCGCGCCGCTGCTTGCAGTGAGCATTTTTCTGCAAAATTCACAAGACTGCACAACAACTCGAACATACTCTGCTTAGGCGGACGGGTTATCGGTGTGGGCACTGCATTGGAGCTTGTGGATTTGTTTGTTACCACAGAATTTGAGGGCGGCAGGCATCAGACAAGGGTTGATAAAATAACCGCAATAGAACAAAACGAGAATTGACAAAAAATACGGAGGAAGCTTTTTTCGCTTCCTCCGTATTTTTTTTATTAGTTCAATTTATAGATTAATAATATTCCCTAACACGCTTGTCAGAAAAAGATATCGATTGTAAAAATCTCTTTTCTTAAAACCACTATTCTACTATATACCTTACAGAAAATGCGCTATCTATTTTTTACTATATAACCTGTTTGATAATTTTATATGAGTATCATCAATAAATTCAATCGGTACATAGCTGGCATATTGATTATAACCAATAACACCATTTCGTACTATTTTTAAATGTTTAGCTCCGTTAATGCGTAGAGTCTCTGCTCGAACACTACTACCACTACTCAAGAGCCCGCCCGGAACATGTATACTACCTTTTTCTTCGATAGTAGCTAATAAATCATCATAACTATCATAATATTCTTTAATATAAAAATTCCCATCCACCTCATAATAATCTCCACTTTCCCGCATCTCCTTCATTCGTTCTTCTTTACTTTGTCCTGGATAGTACCACTCACCTTGCAACTTATTAACCAAAATAAAATACTCATTTGTTTCCAAAATATTCTTGCTATCAAGAAAGTCTTTACACTCAGTAAAATAATTATATGATTCCAAATCTTTTTTTGCCAATAAATTTTGCGCTTTGCAATAATTGTAATAATTTTCTGTATCCGCAAAACCATCTGTAACCTCAAAGCAATGCTCCGCATTTTTATAGTCTTTTTGTTCCGCAAGCGAAATTCCTTTGTTGTAAAAAATTCCTTTCGCCTTTTCGTCAAATTCAAACCAATCGCTATAGGAAAATGCGTTAGTAGCTTTCTCGATTTCTCCACCGGCTAATAAATTCTCATAGTATGAACATCTGCCTAAAGGTATAAAAACAAAATAACTTAGCGCAAAAACGGCAACTGCCGACACGCAAGAAATAGCCGATATTAAAACCCACTTTTTTGCTTTTATTTTCTTTTGAATAATTTTCTGTTCGACTAAAGAATAATATTTTTTAAGTAATATCTTATAGTTATCATCAGCATATTTTAATGCATTTTTATAATCATCAAATTTTGTAAGCTTTTTATTAATGGCAGAAAGGCTTTCCAAATCGGATAATTTCAGTTTTGCTAATAATCGCCCAATATACGCCTTAGCTTTGTTATCGTTATTTACAATAGCAAAATCAAATATTTCCTTCGCTTTTTTCCATTCTCCCAATTCAAGATAGGTATATCCTTTATCTACGTCAGAAACACTATTTGCTTCTGTTATGGACTTTTCTACAATATTTCCGCAAAAAGGACAATACTCACTGTCATTAGGCACCGTGTTATTACACTGCTTACAAATCATTTTACATCCTCCCTTATAACTCTCAAACCGCATTTATGGCAAAAATCACTATCTTCCAAAAGCTTTGTTCCGCATTTTCGGCAAAATAAAACTTTTGTAAAGTTTTGAGGTTTGATATTCTCTTTTTCTGAAATTGGTGTTTCAAAGTCGTTTTCTGCTTTTTTTATTAATACTTCCGGGTTATTTTCAGGTTTCACCTCATCAACAGATTTAATTTTAAATCCATCTTCAAAAATTTCATTTTCTTGGGGCGGGGTTTCAAGCGACTCAACACTTTCCTCAACAGTGTCCTCATCTTTTGTGATTTCTTCTGTAATAATCTTATATTTTAATCCAATATCATTCTTATTTGATGTTGTTAAAACTTTATAATTAACAAAGCTCCATAACAAAATTGCGCCACCCGGCGCACCGCCAAGTAAAATTGCCATAACAAAAAATGCGATAATTCCATAGATGATAGTTATCTTTTTAGCTTTCTTTTCCGGCAAAGCCTGTTTTTTTATACCGTACCGATAAATTAATATCGGTAATGAATATACTGCTATTGTGAAAATCAAGCTTACAATTAATGTGAAAAAATCAAATTGTAGGTCGCCGTTACTATCTATACTTACAATTCCGTTATCTGCTTTAGTAGCATAAGGATATTTAACACTATTCATCATTGTTGCAAATTCTTGATAATGGCTTTTTTCTGCTAAATCACCATATACAAATTGATATGCATAGCCGTTGTCAATATGCATGAGAATTGTCATTATAATATCCGCGGAAACTTCAAAAATTTCCATTTCTGTTTCAACTGTTATTTCCAAATATTCAATATTATTATAATGCACAGAATCAATTTCAGCGCCAAGGTTTCCAAACCCCAAAGCTTCCAACATTTCATCTTTTGTAAGGCTTTCTGTCATGGCGGTATGTGTCATATCCGAACGGGAATACCCGACTTTATCGCTATCTGGCAGTTGTCCCCAAACATCAACATAACCGAATTGAATTGAAGCACCGTCATTATTTTCAGGTTGATATTTAACTTGGATATATTCTCTATCTTCATTTAATGGCGTTTCTTTCCATCCTGAAGGCAAATTAAAAGAAACCCCCGTAACTGAATCCTTATATGTATTTACAGTTGTGGCTTTGGCAGATATAGAAACCGAAAATAAAATTAAAAGCATAATTGAAAAGAACAAAGATTTTTTAAGCATATAATATTCCTCGTAACCCCATTTTTTTACATTATATAACACCTTGGAGCTTTTTTCAATTATATGTTTACACTTAAATATATTTTCACCCTCCAAAAAGCATTTAGTTCTATACCATTTGGAGGGTGATTTTATAACTATTGGCGGGACGATGTGGGCATCGTCCCCTACGAAATATCGATTTAATTTGTGCGATAAACTATAATTAAATGCTTCAATACTGCAAATACTGTGAGCTTACATAGCCCACCTGACCGTTATAGCCTACAAGTGACCAATCGGGCAGCTGTGCATAAACCACAACCTCTGCGCCGTTTGGGATTTTACCGATTATCTGTGCTTCGGTTGAGGGGTTATAGCGGATATTAAGATTTGAGCCCCTTGTGGCTACGCTTGCGGTAAAAATGGGCTGTGGGGTATTGAAGGGTATACCGAAATACTCGGTCAGAGACAGCACCAGATTAGCGGCAATAGCATCGATATTATCCCTTATCCACTGAGCGTCCTCAAAATTATC
The DNA here is from genome assembly GCA_017507805.1 of Clostridia bacterium. Classification (GTDB taxonomy): domain Bacteria; phylum Bacillota; class Clostridia; order Oscillospirales; family Acutalibacteraceae; genus UBA737. Next base: position 51,373 of record JAFWAC010000024.1, on the reverse strand, counting down.
GTGGTATGCAATTTCGACCAGAACACCCGGTGCTTTGACACGGCGCACCTCGCCAAGAGTTGTTGTGGGTACGGTACGCACCCTGTCGGGCAGAGGATAAATGAGCTGTAAATTTTCGGCAACAATATCCGCGAAGCGTTTTCCCTGTTCGCTTGTGGGAAAATAATAGACCTCGGAACCGCGAACACTACCGTCACCGCTGCCTGTTGCGTTAGAATGAAGAGCAAAGTGAAGGTCATAATTTCCGCTGTTTGAAGCGGCTATCGAGGTGGCGGCGGTCATTTCAGGGGTATTTCGGACATACTGAATACCGCTTGCCGCAAGGTAAGGCTCCATTGCATCTGCGATAAGGTTCATATAATATTCCTCATTGCCTCCGCCGTTATAGGGGTTAAATTCCTGTGTGGAGGGGCTTAAATAAATAGTAGGCATAAAAAATCATCCTTCCTTAGGCTATACAATAAAGTATGCTTTGGGAGGATGATTTATGTTGAAGTGTTATTGGTTTAATTCCTTTGCCTTGCTTTTTACCACCGATAAAAACCAGCAATAAAGCGCTTCGCCCAATTCCTGATAAATCGGGTCGCCGTCATGCGAGCAGAGCATTGCAAAGGTCTGTCCCATACGGCGTTCTACCTCACCGCCGCGCCTGAAAGCCAGATAATAAAAGGAATAAGCACCCGTATCGCCCGATGTGCGGTAGAGCTCCTCGTTTTCGGATTTAACGGTATCGATAAAGCTTTTTTGAGCAACTCCGCTTAACGCATCATCTGTGCAGTATTGCTCAAAGCCGACAGTTGCGGTAAAAGAAAGCAGCATACGGCGCTGAATAAGCATTTCACAGTCATACACCTCGTCAGAAACCGCAGTTTCAGCCGCATCCTGAACAAATTTCAGTGCTACTGCCCTGCCCCATTCGCGCGCAGCCTTAATCTTAGCCTTATCGGGAGCGCCGCTTCCAACACCCGTCCGGCTGTTTTTCTTAATATCTCTTGAGGGCTTGTCACCCGCAATTTTAATATCGTTATCCGAATACAATTTCATCACCCTTTACGGATTTCAAATTCCTTTAAAGCCTCTGCCAGCTGTGCCGGACAGGAGGTGTTTTTAAATCCGCATTTAATATTTTGCAGTTTTTTAATAACCTCGTCCGCACTCATTCCCTCTACAAGTGCGGCAATTCCTTTGGTATTACCGCTGCATCCGCCCTCAAAGCGGACTGATTTTACAATACCGTCCTCAACATCAACAAGTATGCTCCGAGAACAGACTCCCTTAGTTTTATATGAAAGTTTCATCTTAAATATTCACCTTATTTATCCTTAAATCTGTTACTGCGTACGGGATGACGCAGTTTTCTTAGCGCCTTTGCCTCTATCTGACGGATACGCTCTCTGGTTACATTGAACTCTGTGCCTACCTCCTCTAAGGTGTGGCATCTGCCGTCCTTTAATCCAAAGCGAAGTCTTATAACAGCTTCCTCTCTGGGAGTGAGGGTTTTAAGGACACCGTCAATATCCTCGTTGGTTATGGTTTTAAGAGCCGCCTCATCGGGAGCTAATGCCTCCTCATCACGGATGAAATCCATAAGGCGGGAATCCTCCTCAGGGCCAATCGGAGTTTCCATGGAAACAGGCTCCTGTGCAACACGCATAATCTCTCTCACGCGCTCAACCGGCAAATCCATTTTCTCAGCAATAAGCTCCTCGCCCGGTTCAAAACCGTTTTCGTGCAAAAGCTGACTCTGAACCTTTTTGAGACGGTTGATTGTTTCAACCATGTGCACGGGAATACGGATTGTTCTTGCCTGGTCTGCGATAGCGCGGGTAATTGCCTGTCTTATCCACCAAGTAGCATAGGTTGAAAATTTAAAACCCTTGGTATAATCAAACTTATCAACAGCCTTAATAAGACCGACATTTCCCTCCTGAATAAGGTCAAGGAAATACATACCTCTGCCGACATATTTTTTAGCAATACTTACAACGAGTCTGAGGTTGGCTTCGGTAAGTCTCTGCTTAGCATATTCGTCACCCTCCGTAATCCTTACGGCAAGCTCTATTTCCTCATCGGTGGTAAGCAGAGGCACGCGGCCGATTTCACGCAAATAAACCTTTACAGGGTCATCCAAGGAAATATTATCAAAGGATAAATCCTCGGTGAGCTTATCAACATCCATTTCCTCAAGCTTAAGCTCATCGTCTGTAGGCTCATCATCGAAATCAAGCTCTAAAATCGGAGGCTCGGAAAAAAGCTCATCGGGATCATCGGGAGCATTTTCAATATCGTCTATCGTAAGCTCCTTTTCCTCCTGCTCTGTTTCCTTAACCGCGCCCTCCTCTAAAGGCTTAATTTTTTTCTTTTGGTCCTTTTTGTTATTATCCATAACCTTTAATTTCCTTTCGATTTTTTATCAATCATATTTTTAAGATTAGCCGCCCAATCATCAAGCGAAGTTTGGCTATCATTATTGCTGTTAAGAATAATATCTTCTTCTAATATTACCTCAATGCAATCTTTTAATACGGTTTTTGCGTTTTTTCCCGCTTTATCGCCGTTTTGCAAAGAAACCAGGTAGCCCAGCTCTGCAGGTGAAAGCTTTTCTGAGAAAACCGAAATATCAAGTGCTCTGCCGCCCTCTACCGTATATAAAATAGTCTCATAAATACGGCGGTTAAGCGAGGTAATCATCTTTTCCTTTGGGAGAAGTCTTGCCGCTTCTTCACAAAAGTCAGGATGCTGTAAAAGCACGGCAATAAGGGTTTCCTCAGCGGCGGTACCTTTAAGAGAACGCCGTCTTTCGGGATTGATATCGCCCTTTGTGAGATTTGGTCTTACAATGTCGGAAAACTCCTGTCTTTGTCTGCTTTTCTTATGCTTACGGCGAATTTCCTCAACCTTTGCGGTGAGGGCGGTTCTTGAAACACCATATTTTTCAGAAAGTCTGCCGATATATATGTCGCGTGTCATAACATCCTCATCAGAGGCAATGACCTCCGCCGCCTTTGCGAGATATTTTAATCTGCCGTCATCGCCGTTCAAATCAATATCCTGTGCCGCCATAAGCAATTTATATTCAATATCGCTCACAGCACCCTCGAGCAAAGCCGCAAACCTTTCAGCACCGTTTTTCTTAATATATTCATCAGGGTCCTTACCGTCCGGAATAACCACCACACGCACCGAAAGCCCCGTATTTTCAAGAAGCTGTGATGCTCTTTTTACCGCTTTCTGTCCTGCGGCATCGGCATCAAGCATAAGCACGATTTCTTTGGTATACCTTGCAAGGAGATTGACCTGCTCATTTGTAAATGCGGTGCCCATTGGAGCCACAACATTTTGAAAGCCTGCCTGATGAAGCGAGATTACATCCATATTACCCTCTACAAGAATAATCCGTTCAGAGGCGTGATTTTTTGCAAAATTTATGCCGAAAAGATTTTCACTCTTTTTATAAACCGGAGTATCAGAGGTATTGACATATTTGCCGCCCTGCTTGTCCTCCCCGGGCATAGCCCTGCCGCTGAAGGCAACAACATTCCCTCTTATATTTATAACCGGAAACATAACCCTTTTTCTGAAACGGTCATAAAAGCTGCCGCGTTCACTTTTTCCTATAACATTAGCGGTGAGCATATCCGCTTCCGAAAAGCCCTTTTGTTTCAGGTGATTTATAAGCGCATCCCAAGAATCGGGTGCGGCGCCTAAACCGAAATGCTTTATTGTTGCAAGGCTTAGTCCCCTGCCTAAAAGATAATCCAAAGCCCATTTACCTTTTTCAGACATCAAATAGCTGTGAAAAAAGCGTGCAGTTTCACGGTTAATGTCATAAACAGTGTTTTTAAGGCGTTGCATTGAATCGTCATAGCCGTCCTGCGGAAGCGAAACACCCGAGCGCTCTGCCAACAGCTTTACGGACTCAATATAATCCAGATTTTCGATAAGTCCCGTAAAGGTGAACACATCCCCCCCGACACCGCAACCGAAGCAGTAAAAGGAGGAGGATTCGGGGTATACTGTAAAAGAAGGGGTTTTCTCGCTATGGAAGGGACAAAGACCGACAAGGTTTTTACCGCGCCTGTTCAGATTTACATATTGCGAAATTGTCACTTCAATATCGTTTCGGTATTTAATTTCGTTTATAACATCCTCAGGTATTGCCACAAAACCGCCTCCTTTTTCTTGATATTAATGTTTATGTAGTTATATTGACCAAGCCTTTGGAACATAAATATTTGAAAAGACCGTAATAGCATAATGGTCGGTCATACCTGCAATGTAATCAGCGACCGCCCTTTCTGCGCCCTCGTTCTCGCAAACTGCTATATATTCCTCTGACATCTTACGGGTATTCTTGAGGTAATACTTAAAAAGTCCCTCAACAATTCCAAAAACCTTTGTTTCCTCAAATTTGGCAACCGGATTTTTATAGACCGCTTCAAAGAGAAAACCGTGAAGCATATCATAATATTTTTCAACGACACTGTCCATAACAATATCCTTGCCGCTGTTTTCAACTATTGAAGCAACCAAAGTAGCAATACGCTGACTTTTAGTGTTGCCAAGCACATCGGTTATCTCCTTTGGTAAATCACTCTCCGAAATAACACCTGCTCTTACGGCATCATCAATATCGTGGTTTATATAGGCAATTCTGTCCGCCATGCGGACAACTCTGCCCTCCAAGGTTTTTGACCATTCGCCGTTAGTGTGGCGCTCAATACCGTTTAGCACCTCAAAGGTAAGATTAAGACCTCTGCCCTCTTTTTCGAGCTTTTCACAAGCGCGCACGCTTTGGGCATAGTGAGCAAAGCCGCCATCGAGAAGGTCGTTAATCGCCCGTTCGCCCGCATGACCGAACGGAGTGTGCCCCAAATCGTGTCCTAAGGCGATTGCCTCTGTCAAGTCCTCATTAAGAAAAAGCGCACGCGAAATCGTCCTCGCGATTTGCGAAACCTCCAGGGTGTGGGTAAGGCGCGTGCGGTAATGGTCAGACTCGGGTGACAAAAAAACCTGCGTTTTATGCTTTAACCGCCTGAACGCTTTGCTATGGATTATACGGTCACGGTCACGCTGAAAGTCGGTTCTTAAATCGCACGGCTGTTCAAACCGCTTTCTGCCCAAGCTCTCGGCTGAAAGTGCCGCATTTTCCGAAAGAACAAGCCTTTCGTTAGCTTCAATTTTTTCACGGATACACACATCTTTCACCTCTCTATAATCATTATTAGACAAAAAAAGTGAAATCCCTTTATTTTTTTATATTTCAAACGGAAAAACTGACTTTTCAAGCTCTTTTGCCTTAAGTCGGGCAGAAAAGCCTTCAGAAAGCTTTTGCAAAAACGGCTCAACATCTCCGTCACGCAAAGCATATCTAAGGGTTACTCTTTCGGAAAAGTCACTGTTTTCCAGACTTCCGCCGCTGTTTTCAATCAGGGAAAGCAATTTAGCATGGTCGGCATATTCACACACGGTTTCAAAAACAGTGCAGAAAACCATTTCGGCAAGCTTGGAATTTTCAACAGCCTCCTTAGCAGACTTTGAATATGCCCTGACAAGACCGCCTGTACCCAAAAGCACACCGCCGAAATATCGGGTAACCACAATTGCAACATCGGTAATACCGCTGCCTGTTATAACATCAAGCACAGGCTTACCTGCTGTGCCGTGAGGCTCCCCGTCATCAGAAAAGCGGGAAAGCGCACCGTTTTTCAGTGAATAAGCAAAAACATTGTGCCTTGCGTCCCAATATTTAGTGCGCATTTCCTCAATAAAGGAAACTGCCTCCTCCTCGTTTTCAACATGGCGCAGGGTTGCAATGAATTTAGAGCGTTTTTCGGTATATTCACCTATAGCTTCATCTATTACCGTTAAGTAATTCCCCATAAAACACCTCGAAAAAAATGCAGTCGCCCAAAAGGCGACTGCGGAATAAGGTTAATCGTTAATATTAAAACGCTTCTTAAATCTGTCAACACGACCGCCGGTGTCTACCAGCTTCTGCTTACCTGTAAAGAACGGATGACATTTAGAGCAAATATCCAAACGGATATCCTTTTTTGTTGAGCGTGTCTCGAATTCCGCGCCGCAAGCGCATTTTACGGTTACCTTTTCATACTGCGGATGAATACCTTCCTTCATTATTGTCACCCCTTTCAAACTCATAACATATGAATAATATCACAACACGACAAAAAATGCAAGCTTTTTTTAATTTCTAATTGATTTTTTTATTTTTTCATAAATTTCTACAGTTTTAAATCTCATAACATACCTTTCGGGGTTTTCTGCAACAGCGGTGCCCTGCTCTGTAACAGCATCACTCAAAGAGCCATCAGAAGCGGCAGGAATACAAACCTCCGGAAAAATAACGCACCACCAATTTTTACCCTTGCCTGCGCCCAAATCAATAATAAGAGATTTATAATTTCCGGCAGGCAGAGTGAAATCCTCATATTCGCGGGTTTCAAAATAATGCTCGCCGACAGAAGCGGTTGCCGGATATTCAGCGCCGTTTTCCTTCAAAACACCGTTAGCAATCTGCTCAATAGCCTCTAACGAATTTTCCGCAACCGAAATCGCCCCCTCAATATCAGAGGCTTCTGCAAAAATTTCCTCGCTTTGCAAGAGCAGCTCGTCTCTTATCATAAGCTTCAGGCTTTGGTCTGCTTCGCTGTCAGAATTTGCGATAATATGTAATCGCAAAACATTTGTCCGAAGCTCATCACAAGCGATATTAAAATCCGCAAAGGAAACAAAAACCGCGCACAGCAAACCGAAAATGACCGATAAATGAATAGCTTTTTTTGAAACAAGATTTTTAACCAAATGAATTTCTCCTTTTATTTTTTTCAAGGAGAATATTACCTGTATTTCAAAAAATTATACAAATTTAATTGCTTTTCTGCAAGGTCTCACCAAAAAACATTCTATTTTCTCGGATTTAAGCGCTTTCAGCACCTTTACTGCTGACTGTTTAGTTTTAAAATACGCAAATCTCGTAGGGCCGCTTCCCGAAAGTGATGTTGCCACGGGCTTAAGCTCGGCAAGCCGTTTTTTGAGAGCATCATTTTTCCAAACAGTGTCAAAGGAGTTACCCTGAAAGCAAGCCGCACCGTTCTGACCGTTGTTTATTGCTTGGACCGCAAGGTCGACAGCTATTTGGGGAGCTTGTTCACTGTCAAGGCGTTTATACATTTCACCGGTTGATGGTTTTTCACCCGCTTTTGCCAGAACAAAATAACCGCCTTTAAAATCAGACAGCGCAGTAAGTATTTCCCCTATTCCCTCGGCTCTTTGAGTTCCGCCCCTTATGAAAAAGGGTACATCCGCGCCGAGGCTTAATGCCATTACTTCCATTTCATTTTTTGAAAGCCCGGTATTAAAAAGTCGGTCAAGTGCCAGAAGCACCGCGGCGGCATCTGCACTGCCCCCACCCAAGCCTGCGGCCAACGGAATATTCTTGCTTATCCGAATTTTTGCTCCGCCGCAAATGCCGGTTTTTTCAAAGAAAAGCCTTGCGGCGCTAAAGGCAATATTTTTTTCGCCGCTTATTTCACCCTGCTTATCACAGATGACCTCAATTTTTTCTGAAGGTGCAACCGTTATTCTGTCTGCAAGTGTTACCGATTGCATAACCGTATCTATAAGGTGGTAGCCGTCCTCCCTTTTGCCTGTAACTGCGAGGGTTAAATTTATTTTTGCCCTTGCCGCAATTCTCACACGCTTTGAGTTTAGTATTGCAACAGAAGAAAGGACAAGCAAAATCCCGATTATTCCGTAAATACTTATAGCCTCCTTATAAACCACAGCACCTAAAACGGTTGCTGCAACGGGCTCAACCGTTGCAATTACAGGGGCTACTGACGGGTCAACACCCGAAAGACCGACAGTATAAAAAATATAAGGTATTACAGTATTGAAAATTGCCATAAGAATAATTGTGATTAATGCTTTAGGCTCCGAGAAGCAGTATTTAACCGTAGCGGAAGTATTAATCATAGGAACTGTAAAAACCGTGGCGAAAAGGAAAATATAAAGGGTTATAGTTAAGGTTTTATAGCCGCGTTTAATAAGTAATTCACCAAAAATAGTATAAAGTCCATAGCCAAAGCCTGTCAACAGTCCGAAAAACAGCGCCTTGGAGCTTATGCGGTGGGAAGAATCAAAGAGCCCCGAAACGAAGCAACAGCCCACAAAGGCAATCAGGCAAGCCGAGACCTTTTTTGAATTCAGCTTTTCTTTAAATAACGGAACCGAAATAATCACAACAAAAAAAGGAGCTGTGTAAAGCAAAACCGCCGCTACCGAGAGTGAGGTCAGGGACATTGTTGTGTAATAAGCATAATTGAACATTATTATACTGAACAATCCTGCCGCCGCGAAAAGCCACATATCCTTAAATCTTATCTTAAAAAGCTTTATGTCCTTTATAAGAATAATAATTCCCAGCAAAAGAGACGACACAACTGCACGCGCAAAGACCAACTGCATCGGGTCAAAAGCGAAGCCTTGCAGTGTTCTTACAAACAAACCTGCCGTTCCCCAAAGAATTGCCGCCAAAAGTATACAAAGCGAATGTATATTAAGCTTTTTTATATTCATTTTCCCACACTCCCAAGGGTAAGCTTTGAAATTCCTCCGTACAGAACCGTAAATTACCAAAAACAAAAAAGTGAGCAGCATTTACAGCTACTCACCAATTTTACATTTTCCGTTCTTATATGTCAAGCAATTAATTAATCACGTTATGGTGAAATTTGTTAATATCAGAGGTAAGCACATCAAAATAAAAGCCCTGCTCAGCCAATCCCTCTATTATATAGGGCAAAGCCTTAACGGTGGTGGTCTTAGCCTTAGAGTCATGCATAAGCACGCATATCGAGCTTTTATTTTTTGCCTGACTTAATACATTGTTGACAATTCTTGTATAGCTTGAAAGATTGTTAGCCGCATCGCCCGAGTCAACATTCCAATCAAAATACGCATATCCCTTTTGGGGTAAAGCCTTTACCAACCGGCTCATAATACCCTTACAGGATTTAGCGCTTACATTATTACTGCTGCCGCCCGGAAAACGGACTATATCCGGTTTTTCACCGATTATATTCTCAACCGTGTCCGAGATAAGCTTAAGGTCTGCAAAATAGGCATCCTCGCTTTTGTAAATCTTTTCATAGACATGTGATGCCGTATGCAATCCAACCGCATGGCCCTCCACATATATATTTCTGACATAAGCCACATCTGAGCTTTTGGTCACAAAAAAGGTGGCTTTCGCATTATATTTTTTTAAAATTTGCAAAATTTGAAGTGTGTTCTGCGAGGGACCGTCATCAAAGGTGAGATAGCATGGCTTAGTGCCCGCAGGGATTATAGGGGCAGAGGTTGTTTGATTTTTTTCTGCCTGCTCTTTTTGGACACTAAGCTTTTCTATTTCAATTTTAAGCTTGCTGTTTTCTTTTTCGAGGCGGTCAATTTCTGATTTTGCCTTTTCAAGCTCAGCACTTATACGGGCATTTTCATCACTACCGCCCTCAAGCTGAGCTTCAAGCTCTTTTTGGCGGTCTGCCTGCTCCTCGAGCAATTTTGTATTTTGAGCAATATCTGCCTTAAGCTGAGATATACGGCTATTTTTCTTTGAAATCATCGCAATCGAACAAATCAGCGAAGCCACCAGCATAACAACAGCCACACCAATGGCTATGTATGCTGTCAATCTGCTTTTAGTCACCTTTTTCACCTCCACAGCCTAAATATTATACCACACTGCAAGGCGAAAATTCATTACAAATTATTACAAAATCCGATATTTTTATAAAGACTTAAAAAGGAGCTGTAAAAAAATAAATTATAGTTTAGCGGGGTGCCCCCGCGGTCAATCCGCCTTTTTATTCTGCGAAATCGCAACCTAATACCCCGATGGTGTAAATACATCTTAATTATAGTTTATTGGGGTTAATTGTAGGGGACGATGGGTCAATTAAATTAGTGCGGCAAACTATAATTTATATTTCGAATTAGTTGATTGAAAAAAAAGAATGCGGAATAAGTTTGTTTTTTCACCTATTCCGCATTCTTTTTTTAAGTTAGTTTATTTTATGGGCTTCTGAGGTAATTGAGTTTTTTACAGCCCCTGCTTTTGAAAATTTTGCTTTTTTACACACCCGAATATGCAGAAAATCCGCCGTCCACCGGTAAAACCACACCGGTAATAAATCCTGCGGCATCATTGTTTAGCAGGAATAAAAGCGCACCCTCAAGCTCTTTAGCCTCTCCAAATCTCCCCATTGGGGTTGCCGCAAGAATTTTGCCTGTGCGTGCAGTGGGAGTGCCGTCCTCATTAAACAAAAGCTTTGCGTTTTGCTTGGTAGAGAAAAATCCCGGTGCGATTGCATTTACACGGATACCCACTTTGCTGAAATGCACTGCAAGCCACTGTGTAAAGTTTGATATTGCCGCCTTTGCGCCGGAATATGCAGGAATTTTAGTAAGCGGAGTATATGCATTCATACTTGAAATATTGAGTATATTACAGCCCTCGCGCCCTACCATCTGCTTTGCAAAAGCCTGTGTAGGAATAAGGGTTCCCAAAAAATTAAGATTGAATACAAAGCCAACACCCTCGCTTTCAAGGTCAAAAAAGCTCTTGGTATCGGCATCAATATCACCGATTTCAAAATATTCTTTATCGGTGGTGGCTCTCGGATTGTTACCGCCGGCTCCGTTTATAAGAATATCACAAGCTCCGAAATCCTTTTCCACCTCTTTCGCAACACTCTCGCAGATTGCTTTATCAAGAACATTGCAGGAATATGCCTTGGCAATTCCGCCCTTTGCAACGATTTCATCTGCAAAAGCTTTAGCCGCTTCAAGGTTTAAATCAAGCAACGCAACCTTAGCCCCTGCCCTTGCCAGGGTTTTTGCAAAAGCCGAGCAAAGCACCCCGCCGGCTCCCGTTACAACCGCAACCTTTCCCGATAAATCGGTATTTAAAACATTGTTCTGCATAGTTTTACTCTCCTTTTTGTTTTTCGCAGGCTTCAAAAAGTCCGTTAATATAAGCGGCACCTAAAGCCCTGTCATAAAGACCGTAACCGGGCTTGCCTGTTTCACCCCAAATCATTCTGCCGTGGTCGGGACGGACATAACCGTCAAATCCCGTTTCAACAAGTGCCTTTACAATTTCATACATATCAAGACTACCGCATTTTGATAAATGCCCGCTTTCCTCGAAGCTTCCGTCCTCCATAAGTGTTACCTGACGGATATGCATAAAAGCAATTCTGTCCATAGCGCTGTATTTCCGCACCATTTGAGGAATATCGTTGAATTTTGCACAACCAAGCGAGCCTGTGCAGAGACAAAGGCTGTTTGACGGACTGTCAACAACAGAAAGAAGTCTGTCAAGATTTTGCTCGTTGGTAACAATACGGGGAATACCGAAAATCGGATACGGCGGATCATCGGGGTGGATTGCCATTCTGACACCGCATTCCTCGGCTACGGGGATTATTTTTTTAAGGAATTTTTCAAGATTTCTCCAAAGCCCCTCCTCACCGATTTTACCATAGGCGGTAATTAAGTCCCTTACCTCCTCTTGGGTATAGCTTGAGTCCCAGCCCGGCAGATGAATATCATCCTTTAGCGGATCAAGGTCCTTCATCTGCTCCCAATACATTACAAGGCTTGTAGAGCCATCGGGGGCTTTTTTATCAAGCTGGGTTCTTGTCCAATCAAAAACCGGCATAAAATTATATGTAATGCATTTAATTCCGTATTTGGCACAGCGGCGGATATTCTCACAGTAAACCTCAGTAAGAGCTTCGGCTTTTTCTGTTCCCAGCTTAATTTCCTCGGGCACGGGGACAGACTCCACAATATCGAAAAGCATACCGTTTGCCTCTACCTGAGCCTTCATCCTTGCTATACTTTCCTCGGGCCATACCTCCCCGGGCTTAACATCGTACACCGCGCTTACAACCGAGCGCATATTCGGTATCTGCCTTATATACTCCAAGGATATAGGGTCACTTTCTCCGTACCATCTGAAGGACAGCTTCATAACACAGCACCTCTTTAAAAATTACATTGTAAATTATTATAATATAGAATTAATTTCAAGTCTATTGCAAATAAAACATAAAAAATATTGCAAATATGCGCAAATTGGTATATACTGTTTATCAAATTGATTAAAAGCTTCAGGTGGATTAATTATGCCAAATTATATCCAAACAGAAAAAAAATACGATATATCGCCTACTCCTGACTGTGTGCACTTACACACCCACGATTGTTATGAGATTTACTGCTTTCTTGAGGGAGATGCAAAATACACGGTTGAAGGAAATTTTTACGATTTGCGACCCGGTGACATACTCATTATGAAAAAGGCTGAAGCCCACAGGTTGATAATAAAATCCAATGCGCCCTACAAAAGGTATGTTGTGAATTTTTATCCTGAGGCTGTTTTAGGCGAAAATGCAAAGGAGCTTTTGGATTTTATTGATAACAGACCTTTGGGAAAATACAATCGTTTCCCTGCCTCCCTGTTCAAGCAAAAAAATTGGCTTTATTATCTTGAAAGCCTCTGCAAAGCAGAGCAGGACGAGCAGAGAATATACCTGACGGTGCTTTTAAATGAATTAAAGAAGGCCTATCCGCAAATTAAAGGCACCCGTCTTATTGACGATTGCTTTTCCTCGGTTATAGGCTACATCAACGAGCATATTACCGAAAATATCACCCTTGCAGATATTTGTGATTTTTCTTTTCTGAGCAAATCACAGCTCAACCGCAAATTCAAAGCAATTACAGGCACAACCGCGTGGGAATATATCACAGTTAAAAGACTGCTTCTGGCAAAGGAGGGCTTAAAAAACGGCAAACGCCCCACCGTGGTTTACCTGGAATGCGGCTTTAACGATTACTCCGCCTTTTATCGGGCATACAGATTAAGGTTTGGTGTATCTCCAACAGATGATTTTTCAAAAAAAAGCAATTGACGGCTTTAAAATATCAGGAAAAAGCATAAAACAAATTAATATTTTTACTATTTTCACCGATACTAACATCGGTGATTTTTTTGATTACAACAATAGTTAGAACAGTTATACTTTATATTTTTGTTACCCTTGGCATAAGGCTTATGGGAAAGCGACAAATAGGCGATATGCAACCAAACGAGCTTGTAATTACCCTGCTGATTTCCGAGATAGCCGCTATTCCTTTACAGGACACCTCACAGCCTTTGCTTTTTGGTATTACCTCAATTTTTATGCTGGTAATACTTGAAATTGTGTTATCCGTAATAGCGCTCAAAAGCTTTACAATACGAAAGCTTATGAATGGTACATCTGTGGTTATCATAAAAAACGGAGTTATCGACCAGCATGCCATGAAGCAGGTGCGCATGACGGTGCTTGACCTTATAGAGCTTTTAAGAGGTCAAAATGTTTTTGATATTTCCACGGTTGCTTTTGCGGTGCTTGAGGTAAACGGAGACCTGAGTGTATTGCTCAAATCTGCCGAACAGCCTGCAACTGCGGGTGATTTGGGAACAAAAAAATCCGATGCCGCCCTGCCCTTGCCCGTTATAAGTGACGGTAAAATATTGTTTGAATCATTACGGGTACTCGAAATAACAGAAAAGGAGCTTTATTCTAAGCTTAAAGCCAATAAAACCGATGCCAAAAGGGTTTTTCTTATGACCATGGACCGCAATAAAAATTTCAGTATTATAAAAATGAGGGATAATCTATGAAAAGGCTTATAGCCGCCACGGTGCTGTTTATATTGGTAATTACAGCTTATTTCACGGCATATATCTCTATAAAAAATGCCTGCGAGCAAGCTAATATCTTATTGGAGGACTGCGTCAGCGCATACGATAAAAACGGTAACGGCAAGCAGGAAGCCGAAAAATTAGAAAAATTGTGGTCGGAAAAGGAAAACCTCCTTTCTTTTTTTGCAAACCACCAAAGTATTGATGATATTGAGCTTGCAATATACACCCTTCTGGATTACAGCGACACCAACGAAAATGAAATTTTTTATGAATATTCGGGAACTGTTAAAACACTTTTGCACCAGCTTATGGAGGACACAAGACCGGGAATCCACAGTATATTTTAGTTGACATTCACTGCATATAATGATATAATTCAAGTTATAAATTGCATTATTATGCAGTGAATTTATTTTTAGGAGAGGATTTCCATGAAAAACATAGCAAAAATCATTTGCCTGTTGGTTGCACTTTGCATTTGCCTTACCTGTGCAGCCTGCGGCACAAAAGACACAAACAGCGATGCTAAGGCAGACACAGTGCTCGATATGGCTACAAACGCTGCTTTCCCGCCCTATGAGTATAAGGACGATGCAGACGGCTTTGCAGGTATCGACATTGAAATCGCAGAGCTTATTGCCGATAAGCTTGGTATGGAGCTTAAAATTCACGATGTTGAGTTTGGCTCAATCGTTGGCGGTGTTGAATCCGGTAAATACGATATGGGTATGGCAGGAATGACCATCACCGAGGATCGTTTAAAGAGCGTTAATTTCTCTACCTCTTATGCAAACGGCATTCAGTCTGTTATTGTTCCTGCAGACAGCACCTATGCTTCCTTTGAGGATTTCTACACCGGCTTTGATGCTGACGGCAATCCTGCAGGCGTTAAGGAAGGCATCAAGATTGGTGTTCAGCAGGATACCACAGGCGATATTTATTCCTCTGACACTCCTGCAAAATGGGGCTTCGGTGAAGAAAATGTAATCCGTTACAAGACCGGCGCTGAGGCTGTTATGGCACTTACTACCGGTAAGGTTACAGCGGTTATCATCGATAACGAGCCTGCTAAATCCTTTGTTGCCTCCACAGACGGTCTTAAAATTCTTGAGGGTGAATACACCAACGAGGATTATGCAATCTGCGTTGCTAAGAAAAACACTGAGCTTTTAAATAAAATAAACGATGCACTCAAAGAGCTTACCGATGAAGGTAAAATTCAAGCAATTATTGATAAATACATCAAATAATTAATTTATTAAAGCCTCATTCAAGGGCAACACTTGAATGAGGCTTCTGTATAGGAGAAAAGAATGAGTTTTTTCAAAGAGCTTTATGAAATTGAATGGATAGCCGAATTCTGTGACAAGTTTAAGCTAAATTTTATTGACGGCAACCGTTGGAAGTGGCTTCTTGACGGTCTTATAAACACACTTAAAATAACCTTTTTTGCAGTCCTTTTAGGAATTGCGATAGGTGTTATAATAGCTATTATTCGTTCCACCTACGATAAAAACCGTACCTCCCTTAAGAAAAGGGGCGGTTTGGGATATATTATTCTCGGTATTCTTAATGCAGTCTGCAAGCTTTACCTTACCGTAATCCGAGGCACGCCCGTTGTGGTGCAATTGCTTATAATGTATTTTATAATTTTTGTTTCCGTTTCTGATGGAACACTTGTTGCCATTATAGCTTTCGGTATAAATTCGGGTGCTTATGTAGCAGAAATTTTCCGAAGCGGTATTATGGCGATTGATAACGGTCAATTTGAAGCCGGCAGAAGCTTGGGCTTTAACTATATTCAAACTATGATTTACATAGTTGTTCCGCAAATGTTCAAGGTTGTACTTCCCACCCTTTGCAACGAATTTATCGTGCTTTTAAAGGAGACCTCGGTTGCGGGCTATGTTGGTATTGCCGACCTCACAAAGGCAGGCGACCTTATCCGCGGACGCACCTTCTCGGCATATATGCCCCTTATCGCGGTTGCATTAATTTATCTGGTAATAGTAATGCTGTTTACATGGCTTGTTGGAAAGCTTGAAAGGAGGCTGCGTAACAGTGACCATTAATAACACACTTATAAAGGTTGACAGGCTTGAAAAGTCATTCGGCAAGGTTGAGGTTTTAAAGGGCGTTGACCTTGAAATCAAAAAGGGCGAGGTTGTTGTAATTATCGGTCCCTCAGGCTGCGGAAAGTCCACCTTTTTACGCACCTTAAACCTTTTAGAGGAGCCTACAGGCGGTCATATTTATTTTGAAGGTACGGATATAACATCACCTAAAACCAATATAAATCTGCACCGTCAGAAAATCGGAATGGTTTTTCAACAGTTCAATCTTTTTCCGCACATGACCGTCCTCAGGAATATGACGATTGCTCCGATGAAGCTTTTAAAGCTCTCTAAAGAAGAAGCCGAAAAGCGCGCTATGGAGCTTTTGGAGCGTGTCGGTCTTGCTGACAGGGCAAGCTCCTACCCTTCCCAGCTTTCGGGCGGTCAGAAGCAAAGGGTTGCAATCGTGCGTGCACTTTGTATGCAACCCGAGGTAATGCTATTTGACGAGCCGACCTCCGCATTAGACCCCGAAATGGTTGGCGAGGTTCTTGAGGTTATGAAATCGCTGGCTAATGACGGTATGACCATGGCAGTGGTTACACACGAAATGGGCTTTGCACGCGAGGTTGCTGACCGTGTTCTCTTTATAGACCAAGGAATAATTATGGAGCAGGGCGCGCCCGATGAAGTGTTCTCCAATCCTAAAAGTCCCCGTCTTAAGGACTTCTTAAGCAAGGTAATAGTATAAACCGCAGAGAAAGGAACAGGCGATTAACTTGGCTAATATCTGGCACGACATTTCACCCGAAAGAATTACCCCCGAGGATTTTATTTGCGTTATTGAAATTTCAAAGGGCAGTAAAAAGAAATATGAGCTTGACAAGGAAACGGGCTATATAATTCTTGACCGAATTTTGCACACCTCCACCCACTACCCTGCAAATTACGGTTTTATCCCACGCACCTACGGTGATGATAATGACCCTCTTGATGTGCTGTTGCTCTGCTCAGAGGATTTAGAACCGCTTACACTTGTGCGAGCCCATCCAATAGGTGTTATCACGATGATTGACAACGGCAGAAACGATGAAAAAATCATTGCTATTCCGTTCAATGACCCGACCTATAACAGCTATCAGGATATCGACCAGCTTCCAAAGCACATTTTTGATGAAATGCGCCATTTCTTTGAGGTATACAAAAATCTCGAACACAAGACAACCGCGGTTGACGATGTTCAGGGCAAAACCGAAGCATTAAACATTATAAAAGCTTCCATTGAGAATTATAAATTAAATTTTAATAAGTAGTTTTACAAATAATATAAAAAGAGGCTGTCTCATTAAAGGTCTTTTACACAAACCCCGCCTCCCTCTGACGAGGGAGGTGGCACGGCGTAGCCGTGACGGAGGGAGAGAAAAGGTGAAATTTCTGCAATTTTCTCTCCCTCAGTCTCGCTTCACTCGACAGCTCCCTCGTCAGAGGGAGCCGGTGGCGAAGCGGCTCCGGTATTTTGTGTATTTTAACCTTAGCGAGACAGCCCCTTTTTTATTTCCCACCTTGAAAATACGGTTGGTGTGGTAGCAAAACGAAAGACTTAATATATAACCTTTTCACGCACTTATTCTGCTTTAACAAGTGCCTCCGCCGTGATTTTAGTTCCTAAAGAAAAGCCAATGCAAAATGCCTGCTCCCTTATTTCATAATTATAATCATTTACATATTTATTATATTTTTCAAAAATTTCTTTTGCTTCCCTGTTAAAATATTTTTCAAGCTTTTCAAGATGTCTGCACATCAAACATTCCAATTCCTTTAATTCGGGATTATTTACCCCTAAATTATTAATTGGCACTACCTTTCCGTTCCATAACTGCGATATTGTTTTTGACATTTTATCACCTCTTTTATACCATTCGTTTTTAAAAGTGATTTACAATTCGATTGAATGACAAATTTATTATATCATTCATTTGAATGACTGTCAAGCATTTATTTGAATGATTTGTTATAATTTATTTATAATACAAGAAAAGAGGTAAAAATAATGAAGCTTTACAATGAGATATTAAAGGAATTAAGAAATGACCTTGATTTAACTCAAAAAAATGTTGCCGAACATCTAAAAATCACAAAACAACAATATAGCTTATATGAAACCGGTCAAAGAGAGTTGCCCTTGCATCATCTAATTACTCTCTGCAAATTTTATAATGTATCAGCAGATTATATTTTAGGCTTGCCTAAAAATATGAATTATCCGGAAAGATAAAACTAAATTATTGTACTAATTAATATGGCATATCGTAGGGACAGGCGTCCCCGACTGTCCAATAGCCTTTATCGGTTTTAAAGGACAGTCGGGACGCCTGTCCCTACAAATAAATAATTCTGTAATTGCACATCACCGCGTTATGACGAGTTGTCATAATTTTAAGAGCTAAATATGACATAATGTCATTAGGTGATGTTATGAAAAACAATTTGAAGCTGTTGCGAAACAGTAAAGGTTACACACAAATTGCTCTGCAAATGAAAACAGGAATTGAACAATCTTTGCTTTCAAAATTTGAAAACGGTGAGCGAATACCGCCCACGGAAACACTTTTGAGATTGGCAGATTTCTATAATGTTAGCATTGACTATATCCTATGCCGTACCGACAAACCGGAAATTAACAAATAGTTATATTTCAGACAATAGATAATAATACAAGAAAATCCAAGTCTTTCGACTTGGATTTTCTGGAGCTGAAGATGGGACTCGAACCCACGACCTGCTGATTACGAATCAGCTGCTCTACCAACTGAGCCACTCCAGCAAGTAAAATTGCCTAATAATTATACCAACACATAACCTTTAAGTCAAGTAAAAAATACAGGAGCTTTTAATTTTGGAAAACTATACAATTAATAAAAGAATTACCGATTTCAGAATTGCTTTAAATCTCTCGCAGGAGGAAGCCGCAAAAAAGGTGGGTATGGAAACAGAGGAATATTGCCGGATTGAAAATTGCGTTGGCACAAATCTTGAGGAGCTTAAAGCCATTGCCAACGGCTTTAACACAACCGTTACAAGCTTAATCGGCAGTCTTAATGTTGAAACAAACGACCCTGCAATGATTGCTTATCTGGTGGATAACTTTCAAAATTCCGTTTTAACCTTTGAAGCCGGCAGTAAATATCAAAATCTCAATATGACAAAATCGGACGCAGTCGAAAAAATAAGTGCCATGCTGAGGATTTTCTCGTCAACCGAAATCAAAGAGGTTTACGACTTTGTAAATTCGCTTTACCACAATCACTATATACTCAAATCGAAATGAATGAAAAAACAAATTATAGTTTAGCGGGGTGCCCCCGCGGTCAATCCGCCTTTTTATTCTGCGAAATCGCAACCTAATACCCCGATGGTGTAAACACATCTTAATTATAGTTTATTGGGGTTAATTGTAGGGGACGATGCCCACATCGTCCCGCTAAAATTTGCAGAAACCAAACGGGACGATGTGGGCATCGTCCCCTACGAAAGGTCAATTAAATTAGTGCGACAAACTATAATTTAATTTACAGCTATTTAATTCCAATATTTGAAACAGAGTATTAAAAAACGGTTGCACCATTCGGGCAACCGTTTTTCTTTTTGATTTTACTGAATTACCTTTAAGATGAAATCTGATTCACCGTAGGTTATTGTGCCGTCACAAGCGGCAATTGCGGAAATGAGGCAAGCGGTCTGAACCTTAACATCGCCTGAAAGCTTGTCAGCAAAAGTATTAACAAGATTTTCCATATCGCTGTTATATGTACCGATAACAATGTTCAGCTTTTCCTCATCCAAACCGGTGAGGTCAGCAATGAACTGACGCTCTTTTGCAGAAAGCTGTCTGTCAGCGCCAACAGCGGCAAGCAAAATGCTTGTGAAAAGGAACATACCCTTATGCTCCGGATCAAGCTTCTGACAAACCGGAATAAGTGTGTTCAAGGAATTGCGAGCGATTGCCATAAGCTGATCATAGCTGTAATTCACATACTGTTGCATTAATTGATCAAAGGTCATTGGAAATACCCCCTCTAAAAAATTTGGCACAAAATGCCGAAGCTTCCAACTGCTTTGATTATAGCACAACAACAGAAATGTGTCAACTTTTATTAATCAATTATTTTGAACAGCCCTGCACATAATATCCGGCGGCAGGCTTAACAACCTTTAAACGGCGTCTTCTTATCAAAGAAGCAATGCGCTTCTCGAAAGCAATCAGCTTGCTCTCATTAAAAATGCACCACACAACGGCAACAACCATTATAAACTCAAAAAAAGTGCTTAAAGCAAATGAAATATTCATAATTTTTAACCTCCCGAACAAATGTTCGCAAGCTCATTATAATAAATATTTCCCCCTTTGTCAAGCCCTTTTTTTAAAATTTTTAATTTCTTAGAAAGTAAGCTGTGCCTTCTGAATCAGAACACCGACTCTCTGCGTACCTCACGGGGAGTTTTTTGTGTTTCCCTGAAAAATATCTTTCTGAAATATGCTGCATTTCCAAAGCCGAGACGCGAGCTTATCTCCTCTACCGACATATCGGTTGCCATAAGCAATTCGCAGGCTCGGGCTACAATTATCTTATGCTTAGCAACAACAGGTGTATATCCCCTGACCTCCTTAAAGGCATCATAAAGTCCCGTTTCGCTTATTCGGCAATGTCTGGCGATATCAGCCGCTTTGTAATCGCTGTTCTCGCGCATAAATGCTTCTGCCTTTTGAACAATAGCGCTTTTTCTGTTTTCCGGCACGCAGGTCATTCTGTTGATTAAAGCACCGAGCAACTGATAAAAAAGTCCTATAGAATATAAATCTGTACTTTTGCTGACAGCAAGCTTTTGGTTAATGCTTATTGCCTGTTCAAAAGGGCTGATTTTTTGAGGCAGGTAAACAATATTATCGCGGCGAGGCAAGGTCTTAAAGCCGTAGGAGTCAAAACGGACTACACCACTGTCCCCTACGCTCCAATATGAATGATATTTAAAGTTTTTAGGCAAATAGAAAAAATCTCCCTCGTTTATACGAAAGGAATAATTTTCACCTACTATATTACAGCTTCCCTCACGCATATAGGCTATATAATGGAGTGAAAGACCTTTACTTATATCATTGTGTCTGAAGGCTGTAAAGCAAAACTCCGTAAAGACAAAGTTTTCAAAGAATAATGCATCGTTTATCAATAAATCACCGCCAAATTTGGAGAATAGTGTATGTTTTTTGTAGAATACCATATTTAAACAGGTCTGTCAATAGCTTAAAATATGGTAGAGGTGATTTTTTATGAAAACAAAGTGCATAACATTTACTGCACCCTGCATTGCAGAATTGATTGAAAACGAAATAGGCGCTCCTCAAAAGGATGAGGTTCAGGTTAAGCTGGTGATTTCCACCATAAGCAGCGGAACGGAGCGAGCAAATCTTGTGGGCGACCCCAACATCAGTCCGCCTAAAGGTCAGGGCTTTGGATTCCCGAGAACATTGGGATACAGCTCCTCGGGTATTGTTACCGCCGTTGGTGAGGGCGCAGAGGAATTCAAGGTTGGCGACAGGGTTGCAATGTCCTGGACAGTACATACACAATATATTAATATGCCTAAGCGTAATGTTTACAAGATTAGCGACAATACCTCATTTGAGGATGCGGCACTGTTTCACATAGGAATTTTCCCGCTTGCGGCAATAAGAAAGTGTCGGTTTGAGATTGGAGAATCTGCAATTATTATGGGTATGGGTGTTTTAGGTCTGGTATCAATCCCCCTGCTCAAATTAGCAGGTGCGGCACCCATTATTGCGGTGGACCCGGTTGCAGAAAAGCGTGAAAAAGCACTGTCTGTCGGGGCAGATTATGCTCTTGACCCATACGACCCTGATTTTGCCGCAAAGGTCAAGGAGCTCACAAACGGTGGAGCAAAGGTAGGCATTGAGGTTACAGGTATCGGTGCAGGGCTTGACGGAATACTTGACTGTATGGCAAAATTCGGCAGAGTTGCATTGCTTGGCTGCACACGAAACAAGGAGTTTACGATTGATTACTACCGCAAGGTACATTGTCCGGGTATTACCCTTGTAGGCGCACATACCAACGCAAGACCCGATACCGAATCACACGGAGGCTGGTGGACACAGCGTGACGATATCTTTGCTTTGAAAAAGCTTACCGAAATGGACAGAATTAAGCTTTCTGATATTATAGACGAAGTACATTCGCCTCTTGAAGCACCCGAGGTATATACACGCCTTGCTAATGAAAAATCATTTCCGCTTGTGCAGTTTGATTGGAGGAAAATGTGATGCGAAAAATTAAGATTGCACAAATAGGTACAAGCCTTTGCAGTCACGGTACTGATATTTGGAATTATATCAATTCTCAGCCCGAGCTTTTTGAGGTTATCGGTTATGCCTTTCCGGAAAACGAAAGAGAAAAATATCCTGAAAGAATTACTACCTTTGACCCTGAACTCGAAATGACGGTTGATGAAATTCTTAATAACCCCGAAATAGAGGCGGTTGCAATAGAAACCGAAGAAATGTATCTTACAAAATATGCCCTTATGGCGGCTCGCGCAGGCAAACATATACATATGGAAAAACCGGGCAGTCAAAACCTCCAAGAATTTGAGGAGCTTATTGAAACCGTAAGACAAAACGGAACGGTTTTCCATACGGGATATATGTACCGCTATAATCCCGCAGTTGTCGAAACACTCAAGGAAATAAAAAACGGTGAGCTTGGCGATATAATAAGCGTTGATACTGCTATGAGCTGTACACATTCTATAGAAATGAGAAAGCATGTAGGAAATTTCAAGGGTGGTATGCTGTTCTTTTTAGGATGTCATTTAATTGACCTTATTTATACAATTAAAGGTATGCCTGAAAAAATAATACCCCTTAGCAGAGCTTCGGGCCTTGACGGTCTTAATGTTGAGGATTTTGGTATGGCTGTGTTGGAATATGAAAGCGGTGTATCGGTTGCTCAGACCAATGATATTGAATACGGCGGTTTCCCCTGCCGTCACCTCAGGGTTGTGGGCAGTAAAAAAACGGTTGAAATAAAACCGCTTGAAATGTTCATAGGTAACAACCTTATGTCCTCGGTCAAAACTGTGTATTCAAGTCTTGATTGGTGCGACAAGGGCGAATCTTGTGAGTTTGAACCGTTTGGAAGATACAGCAATATGCTTAATTCCTTTGCCGCAATGGTGCGGGGAGAAAAGACAAATCCCTATACCTTAGATTACGAATTAGAGCTTTATAAGCTTATTTTGAAATGCTGTGGGCTTCCTAATACAACAACCCTATAATCCTATTTTTTGATTTTCTCGGCGATATTCCGAAGGTGTAAGACCTGTATAACCCTTAAATGCTCTGCAAAAATAATATATATTTGAAAATCCGCATTTTTCCGCCACCTGAGTTACGGTTTGCTTACTGCCCTCAAGTAATTGCTTTGCTTTTCGCATGCGTATCTCCAAAACATACTGTTTAGGTGTGGTGCCGAAATATTCGGGAAAAAGCTTCCGGAAATAAGCCTCGCTTATACCACAGACTTCGGCTAAACCCTTGTTTGTAAGATCGAGCGAATCAAAGTGCTTTTCTATATATTCACCAACATTAAAAAGCGGATTTTCAGGCGTAAGCTTATCCGCCGAAAGCCGAGAAAGCATATTATAAAATATACTAAACTGCTTTGGACGGTTTCCGCCTAACAAAAAAAGGCGATTAAGTCTTTCAAAATCGACAAGATAGCTTTCGGGGTTTTTAAGCTCAAAAACTAAAAAATCATCTATATTCAATCCGTTACATTCAAAATTTATAATGGGAAAATCGCCGGTTTTATCTCCATGTAACGAATATTCGGCGTTTTTCGGCAAAATAACGGCATGGTTTATATCGGATACAAAGTTATTACCCTTATGTGTGTAGGTGATTTGTCCCGATTTGCAGAATGAAAGCCCATAGTTTGAACGCTTTTCCATATTAAAAACCCTGCCCTTTGGGGAATATACCGTAGAAACAAATATTATATCCGTAACAGTTACTTTTTCAAGCATCAAACTCACCTCACCACAAATTATAACGCTTTTTATAAAAAAATCAATGAAATATTTTTGATTTTATATCGGAAAATATAAATTGATGGCATTTTTTGCATTGACATATTTACAGGCGGCAATTATCCTAATGAATATAAGCTTATAATTTTAAGGTGGGATTAAAATGAATTTTAACGGTAAGACCGCCATTGTGACCGGTGCAGCTTCGGGTATGGGATTGCTTTTTTCTCAAAATTTTGCAAGGCTTGGCGGTAATGTGGTTATGTCCGATATAAACAAGGGCACATTAGATCAAAAGGCAGATGAAATCAATGCCGAGGGCGAAGGAAAGGCAATCGCTGCAGTATGCGATGTAAGGGATTACAATCAGGTTTGCAGAGTAAGGGATACTACCGTTTGTACATTTGGCAGTATAGATGTTATGGTGAACTTTGCGGGCGGGGCAGAGCTTCGTATGCTTAATGCAGGCGGAACGGAATTTCCCGACACACCCATTGAGGTTTTTGATTGGGGTATAGATGTTAATTTAAAAGGACAGTTTTATTTCGACCATGCTGTTCTAAAGCAAATGCGGGAGCAAAAAAGCGGTGTTATAATCAATATCGGCTCTATTACCGGTGAGGAGGGTAGCAAATCCAATGTTGCGTATTCGACCTCGAAAAGCGGTGTTATGCACGGTCTCACCAAATCGGTAGCGATGTACGGCAGCAAATACGGTATACGCTGTGTTTGTGTTTCTCCGGGACCTGTGCTTACGCGTCCGGGAATGGCAAGCATGAAAACCGCCTTAGGATATGCGGCAGAACCGCAAGAAATAATAGATATGATATTATATTTAATTTCTGACAGCGCGCGGTCTATAACAGGTGTGAATTTCCTTTTAGACGGTGGAAGAAATTTCTTGACCAACAAGGAGTAAGCTTATGAAACCGTCTTTTTTAAATTCAGAACAACCGCTTGTTACCGCAATGATTCAATGCAGTACACCAAATGAATGTATTTCAAAAATAGAAAAATCTATAAAAGCGGGTGCTGAAGCAATCGGAATTCAAGCAGAAAAGCTAAAGCCCGAATACCGCACAACAGAAAATTTGAGAAAAATTTTCTCTGCCTGCCGTAGCTTGCCGATTTATGTTACAAGTTACCGTAGCGGCTATAGTGAAAACTACACTGATGACCAATGTGCTGAGCTACTTTTAAAATGTCTTGACGCGGGCGCAACATTGTTTGATGTAATGGGTGATTTGTATGACAGGTCTCCGCAATATGAATTAACAACCAACCCTGTTGCAATAGAAAAGCAAAAAACACTTATTGATAAAATACATTCTCTCGGCGGTGAGGTGCTTATGTCAAGCCACACTTTTAAAAGCACTACCGTTGAGGAAAATCTTATGATTGCTAAAGGTCAGACAGAACGCGGTGCAGATATAATAAAAATCGTTAATTGTGCCGAAAGCATTGATGAGGTACCTGAATATCTGGAAGCGATATTGAAAATAAAAGCTATGACAAGCAAAAAGCTTTTATTTTTGGTAAGCGGTAACGGCAGAATAATCCGTTATATTGGTCCAAGCTTTGGTGTTTGTATGTACCTGTGTGTAGAATCGTATGGTTCGTTAGACACACCGGACCAGCCACTTATTAGAAACATAATAGATATAAGAAAAAATATTAGGAGTTGATTTTTTTGAAAGCTATACTTGTAAATGATGACAGAAGTCTTAGGTGGGACGATGTTCCAAATCCCGTTTGCGGTTCCGAGGATTGTCTTGTGAAAATAGAGGCTGCCGCGCTTAACCGCGCAGACCTGATGCAAAGAGAGGGAGACTATCCCCCGCCCCCCGGTTGTCCCGAATGGATGGGGCTTGAAATTGCTGGTACTATTGTTGAGATTGGCGCCGAAGCCGCAAAAAAATCCGATTGGAAAATCGGTGACAAGGTGTGTGCCCTTTTGGGTGGCGGCGGATATGCAGAGTATGCCAATGTGAAATACGATATGCTAATGCCCGTTCCTAAAAACTGCTCTATGATAGAGGCTGCGGCTATACCCGAAGCCTTTGCAACCGCCTATCTGAACCTTTTTATTGAGGGCAAAATCGAAAAAGGAAATACACTTTTAATGAATGCAGGCGCAAGCGGCTTAGCAAGTGTCATAATACCAATGGCAAAAGCCTTTGGTGTGCGTGTTATAACCACTGTTTTAACAGACGAAATTGCCCAAAGCATAAAGCATTTAAAGGCAGACAGGGTTGTTGTTACTACCAAGGAGGATATATCGGAGGTGTTAAAAGAGGAGCTTGAAAAGGGACACCCGGTTGATGTTGCAATCGACTGCTTGGGCGGCGAGATAATGGGTAAATGCATCCACTATTTAAAGCACGGTGCCCGTTGGATTATGATTGCCGCCTTAGCAGGTACCGAAACCAAAATCGACCTTAAAAATATTTATGTCAGAAATGTTAGAATTATAGGCAGCACACTTCGTTCAAGAACACCTGAGGTTAAAGCTCAAATTCTTGCAGAGCTTGTTGAAAAGGTTTGGCCAAAGGTTGAAAGCGGAGAGGTTAAGCCTACAATTTACAAGGTTTTACCCATTCAGGATGCTGAAGCCGCACATGATATCCTTTACAAGGGACAAAATGTGGGAAAGGTTGTTCTTACAGTAGAATCTTAATATAAAAACGGGGCTGTCTCACTAATGTAAAGTGAGACAGCCCCGTTGGTTCACCTTGTTATTATTATATTCCGTTAAAATCAATTTTTAACCTGTTTTTTTCGAGGAGATAGCCTTAATTACAAACAGAGTTGCAACAGTTATTACTGCACCAATAGGCAGAACTATCATCCAATTTGACACAAATCCTGCAACTATATAGCAAACGAAAGAAATTGCGGCAACTGTAATGGCATACGGTAACTGTGTGGAAACATGGTTTATATGGTCACACTGTGCACCCGCAGACGCCATAATGGTTGTATCGGATATGGGTGAGCAATGGTCACCGCAAACAGAGCCTGCAAGGCAAGCCGAAACAGCGATTATACCAAGTGCACTTTCAGCACCGAAGATCGGAATAACAATCGGAATAAGAATACCGAATGTACCCCATGAGGTACCCGTTGCAAAAGAAATGAAGCAAGCAACCAAGAATATAATAGCAGGCAAGAAATTGTTCAGACCGCTTGCATCAGCCAATAAATTCTGCACAAATGCATCGGAATCCAAAAGACCTGTCATATTTTTCAAGGTTGTGGCAAGGGTTAAAATCAAAATTGCGGGCACCATTGCAATAAAGCCCTTGGGAATACAAGCCATTGCGTCCTTAAAGGAAATCAAACGGCGAGCAATGAAATAGATTATAACGAACAAGAGTGTAATAAGACCGCCCCAAGGGAGACCGATTGTTGCATCGGTATTACTGAAGGCTTCACCGAAAGAAAGACTGCTGTCATAGTTTGCAGAAGCAAAGCCTTCTGCATTTATACATCTGCCTATGTAGAACAGAGAAAATACACAAACACCAATCAACACAATTATAGGAAGCAGAAGGTCTATAACCTTTGCTTTTAAATTGTAAGCTTCCTCCTCTGCCTCGTCAGCACTGTCTTTTTCGGAAGTGAAAAGGTCGCCGTTTGCAGCATTAAGCTCGTGAAGCTTCATAGGACCGTAATCAAATCTCATAACTGAAATTGCGATTATGAAAACAAAGGTGAGCAATGAATAGAAATTGAAAGGAATTGAATTTAAAAACAAAGCCATTCCGTCAACATCCTCGGGAACATAAAGAGTAACCGCGGCTGCCCATGACGATATCGGTGCTATCATACAAACGGGTGCAGCAGTAGCATCTATAATATACGCAAGCTTTGAACGGGAAATCTTTGTTTTGTCAGCAACAGGAGACATAACTGCGCCAACAGTCAGGCAGTTGAAATAGTCATCTATAAAAATCAAAACACCAAAAAGGAAGGTCGCAATTGCAGCACCTATTTTGGTCTTGACATGCTTTGATGCCCATCTGCCAAAAGCCTGTGAGCCGCCGGCTTTATTAAACAAAGCAACGATAATACCAAGAATAACTAAGAATATAAATATTCCTGCGCTACCCGAAACTGCAGAGGTGAAACCGTCTGTAACAATAGAGTCAATCGTCACAATTGGCTTAAAGCCTGTTGCAAGCAATCCGCCCGCTAAGATACCCACAAACAATGAGGAATAAACCTCTTTGGTTATAAGAGCCAGGCAAATAGCTACAACCGGCGGAAACAGCGACCACAATGTGCCCACAGGGTCAGTAACAGAGCCTGTCACTGCGCAAAGTACCGCAAAAGCGATTGCGAAGCAAAGAATTAGTGCTTTGGGAAGTATTTTTTTAATCTGCATTTTTAACACTCCTTTATTTTCAGAACGGTGAAGCTAAATTACACCGTTACGATATAGAAATAACATAACATAATCTAAAAAAATTGTCAACAAATAGTTAATAAATTATTAAAATTCACTCACTTTTTAAAAAAATTATAGATATTTTGCGCTGTATCGGCATTAATACCTTTAACTGCCGAAAGCTCCTCAGCCGAAGCTCCTTTGATTTTTTTTATACTGCCGAAATGCTTTAAAAGCAGTTCGGTCCTTTTTTCGCCAACCCCCTCAATATCCAGCAATTCGGATTTCAACAACCGCTTGGATTGCAACGATTTATGATAGGCTATTGCAAAGCGGTGAACCTCATCCTGAATTTTTGTAACCAAGGTGAATGCGCGTTTGTTTGATTTAATTAAAATATCTCCGCCGGTGGTGGCAATAGCTCTGGTGCGGTGCTTAGAGTCCTTAACCATACCGAAAACAGGAATATTCAAGCCGTATTTCTCCATAACAGGCAAAACGGCATTAATCTGCCCCTTTGCACCGTCCAAAAGAATTAAATCGGGCAAGGTTTTAAAGCCTTCATCATTACCTTTTTGGTATTCAGAAAATCTCCTGTCAAGCACCTCTGCCATTGAACGGTAATCATCCTGACCTGAAAAGCCCTTGATTTTAAACCTTTTATATGCCGGTTTATAAGGTCTGCCCTCACGAAAAACTATCATTCCGGCAACATTGTCACTGCCGGCAGTGTTTGAAATATCGTAAGCCTCTATATAGCGCGGCACTGTGTCAAGCCCCAGAAGCGCGGCAAGCTCATTAAGCGCAGACATTTCCCTGCCTGTGCGTTCGGTTCGTTCCGAAAGGTTTTCCGCCGCGTTATTAACACACATATCCAGAAGCTTTAGCTGTTCACCCTGTTTAGGATTTATAAAGCTTACCTTATGCCCTGATTTTTCGCAAAGCCATTTTTCGGTTGTCTCGTAGCCTTGTGTATCGGTGTCTATAATAATTCTTGATGGGATATCCTGTTTATCAAGATAATACTGCTGTAAAAATTCCGAATAAACCTCATCGCGGTTATCAAAGCCGTCCACAAAAAAATGTTGCTTATCACAAAGTCGGAAATTTCGGTAAACAAAAACCGCCACGCAGGCGATTTCACCCATAAGGGCAGTTGCAATTACATCCTGTGATTTATAGGAAATGCTTACAACCTTCTGGCGTTCCTTTATTTTTTTAATGGCATTTATTCTGTCCCGCAGTCTTGCCGCAAGCTCAAACTGCAGATTTTCGGCAGCTGTTTCCATTCTGGCGGTTAAGTTTTCTAAAGAGGACTCGCCCATATCCCCTTTTTTTATAAAATCCTTTGCCGCTTCAACCGTTTCGATATATTCCGAATGTGATATTTTTCCGCGGCAGGGTGCTTCACAAAGTCCGATATGAAAATTAAGGCAAGGTCGGCTTACAGTGTCGAAATTTCGGTTACAATCAGGCAATTTGAAAATTTTGCGCACCTCGTCAACCGTTTCCTTTACAACAAAGCCGGAATTATACGGACCTATAAACTCGCCTGTATTATCAAGTTGCTTTGCGGTTTCAATTCTGCGCCATTTTTCATTGGTGATTTTAATATAGGAGTAGCCTTTATCGTCCTTGAGAAGTATATTATACTTAGGCTGATTTTGTTTGATAAGTGAGTTTTCCAAAATCAGGGCTTCAAACTCGCTGTCACAAACTATAAACTCAAAGCGGTCTACATTTGAAACCATTTTGCGCACCTTTTCGGTGTGCTGATTACCCGCGCCGAAATACTGAGTTACGCGGTTTTTAAGCGCCTTTGCCTTGCCTATATAAATAATAGAGCCGTTTTTATCCTTCATTATATAGACACCGGGCTGTTGCGGCAATCGGTTTGCCGCCGCCTTCAGCTCTTTTAGTTTTTCATTTGCTTTAAGCTCCTGCAAAAAATCACCTCCGTATCAAAAATCACCAAAACAGGACAAAAGCCCGTTTATCTGTATTTTTCCACCTGTTCTGCCAAATACTTAGCTACCGCGTATTCCATTTTAAAGGTATCTGCCAAAAGCTCATCGGGGAAGCTGCGTGCATAAAGGGTGGTTTCAAAGGTTAAGTCACCCTTGTAATCAATTTCGGCAAGCGCCTTTACAACAGCATTAAAATCAATTTTACCCAAAAATGGCAAGGTATGCAAATCTCTGACATAATCGGTATCGTGAACATGCAATGCCTGCAGACGCTTGTTGCCCATTTTATGTATAAAATCGGATATATCGGCATTGACAAGCGAAATATGACCGATATCAAGACAGCCGACAATCCACTCACTGTCAATCGCATCAAGATATTTGCAAAACTCCCAAGCTCTTGAGCAGGTGCTGTCGGTAACAGCTCCTGTTTTTTTGTTGCTTTGCCACATATTTTCACAGGCAACCTTAATACCGAATTTTTTACAGTAAGGAATAAGGCTTTTATAAAACTCTACATTCATCTCAAAAAGCTCATCAGCACATTCGGCATAGCACAGATGATGTTTTGGATGAACAACAATTATTTTTGCACCCAAAGCGGCGGCAAACTCCATTGCAAAAATTATGGATTTATAAATTTCGGCATCCTTTTGGGTGTCTCCCACACTTGACGGAAAGGGTGCATGTGCCTGATTACATTCTATTCCAAGCCCGTCAGCAAGGGCACGAAGCTCCCTTGCATAATCCATCGTATAGGGAGTATTATCCTTTTTTTGCAATCTTTCCAGAGAAATATCAAATGCATTAAAGCCTGCTTCGGCGATAGCCCTTATAGCCTCCTCCTGAGATAGTCTGTTGCACATAGCGTATGTTGATGTCGAAATTTTCATATTGCTTCCCTCTCATTTTTTCTGTTTTTTTCTATTTCCGAAGCGAGGTATTTACCTACACTGCACAAAAGCTTCTCCGCTGCAGGCATAAGCTCCAACGGAAACTGATTTGCATAACCGTAATTCTCATAGCCGTCCGCCTCAAAGGTGACATCGCCTTCATACCCGATTTCACCCAAAGCCTTGCAAACGGCATGATAATCTATTTTACCCAAAAAGGGCATTGTATGTAAATCCTTTACATAATCGGTATCGTGAATATGCAACGCCCGCAAGCGTTTATTCCCCATCTTATGTATAAATTCAGGAATATCGGCATTAACAAGAGAAACATGACCGATATCAAGACAACCTACAATCCACTCACTGTTTACCGCATCAAGATACTTGCAAAATTCCCATGCGCGGGCGCAGGTGCTTTCGGTGATAGCCTGTGTGCGTGAATTGTCCTGCCACATATTCTCACACCCTACCCTGATACCGAATTTTTCACAGTAAGGAATAAGGCTTTTATAGAATTTAACATTCATCTCAAAAAGCTCATCGGGGTGCTCGGCGTACTTCAAATGCTGTACGGGATGCACAGCAATAATTTTAGCGCCTAAAACGGAAGCTACCTCCATTGAGCGCACAATATCCTTGTAAATCTGTTTTGTAGTCTCCAAATCAGGTCGACTTGACGGACAAGGCGCGTGCGCCTGATTGCAGACTATACCCAAGCCGTCTGCATATTTACGCAAGTCCTTAGCCTTTTCGACATAATCATCACCCGAAAAAAGCTCCATTGTTTTTCCGAAAAACGGCATATCAAAAGCATCAAAGCCCGCCTCTGCCGTTATTCGGATTGCATCCTTAATATCGGTAAGCTTGCAAAGGGCTGAAATAGTAGTTGAAACCAACATTTTACCATCTCCAAACCAATATGAATTTTTATAGCTTTATTTTAACAAAGCGATATAAAAAAAGCAATATTAAAGTAACTACTTGACAAAAAAAAGCAATAGATTTAAAATTTAAATAATAAATTTATAAAAGGGATAAAAAATGGACAAGAGATTTTCAAGAACAGCTCAGCTTTTAGGCGATGAAGCCCTTCAAAAGCTTAAAAATTCAAGGGTTGCCGTTTTCGGTTTGGGCGGCGTGGGCGGATATGCGGCAGAAGCCCTTGCAAGGACAGGTGTTGGTGCTATTGACTTAATCGACAGCGACACTGTAGATATAACAAATTTAAACCGCCAAATAATCGCCACCCAAAGCACGGTAGGAATGGATAAAACCGAAGCTATGAAAAAACGCATAGCAGATATTAATCCCGAAATCAGGGTGACAGCGCACAAGCTTTTTTACAGTGCAGAAACCGCCGAAAAATTAAGCCTTTCTCAATATGATTATATTGTAGATGCGATAGATACCGTCACCTCAAAAATTGAGCTTATAATAAATGCGCAAAAAAGCGGCACACCGATAATCAGCTCTATGGGCACAGGAAACAAGCTTAACGCATACGAATTAGAGGTAAGTGATATTTACAAAACCTCTGTCTGTCCATTGGCGCGTGTTATGCGGTATGAGCTGAAAAAGCGCGGTGTGAAAGGTCTTAAGGTGGTTTACTCAAGGGAGGAGCCGAGAAAAAGCAGTCTTAAAGGTATGGGTGGCAAAAGTATTCCTGCAAGCTGTGCCTTTGTGCCGGGTACGGCAGGGCTTATTATTGCAGGTGAGGTTACAAAAGATATTTTGAATTTATAAGGGTTGTTGATTATGCTAAGGGTTGAACATTTGACAAAAAAATACGGTAAAATATATGCCTGCAATGATATTTCCTTTGAGATACCGGAAGGCAGTATAACCGTACTCTTAGGTCCTAACGGTGCCGGAAAAAGCACTGTTATAAAATCTATTATGGGTTTTCTTAGGTATGACGGCATTATAACCGCAAACGGTTATAACAACAAAAGTCTTGAAGCTAAGAGAATTTTGGGATATGTACCGGAGATGCCAGCGCTTTACCCCAACCTTACAGTTGGCGAGCATCTGGAATTTGTGGCAAGGGCATATAAATTAAAGGATTACAGGGAATATAAGCAGGAGCTACTTGAACGGTTTGAGCTTTCAGACAAAATCAAAAAATTCGGCGACGAGCTTTCAAAGGGTATGCAACAAAAGCTCAGCATTTGCTGTGCATTGCTTACTAAGCCTAAAATCCTTTTGTTTGACGAGCCAATGATCGGTCTTGACCCGCATGCAATCAAGGAATTAAAGTCTGTCTTTACCGAGCTTGCCGCAGAGGGTGCTTCCCTGCTTATAAGCACCCATATGATTGACAGCATTGATATGCTTTGGGACAGAACAATTATTATGCAAAACGGTTGCATCTGTGCAAATGTTGCCAAAACGGAGATTGAAGCCGCTGGAGAAAGCCTGGAGGATTTGTTCTTCAAGATTACCGAGGGTGTGGGTGAGGAATTATGAGAATTCTCCCCTACTATATAATACATACCGTAATAAACTCGATAAAAAAGCTTTTTAGAACCTGGGTTGCAATTATTCTGGCTGTCTGCCTGGGGTTTGGACTTATTGGTGGAGTAATCGGCTTTGTTATGGGCACTGTGATTGAGGACAGTGGAGCCGCCGCATACGAGGAAACCGTTGATGATGAGGAGGAAACTTCTGAGTTTACCGAACAGGATAAACAGGAAATGCTTAGCCTCATAAGAGGAGCGATTATACTTATAACCTTTGCTGTAATTTTGCTTGCCGTTTACAGTGGCGATAAAAGCGGAACCAAGATTTTCACCATGCCCGATGTTAATTTCCTTTTTGCTTCCCCCTTACCGCCCCAATCGGTGTTGATGTTCAGGACGGTTATTCAAATGGGAATTGCCATTGTTTCCTCTGTCTATATTCTTTTTCAGATACCAAATTTAGTATTAAATGTCGGTCTCAGCATAGGAACCTGCCTTTGCATCTTTTTGGCATATTTTTTACTGCTTTATTTAAGCCGTATTACAGCCGTTTTCACATACACCGTCTCGGCAACAAGCACTAAATTAAAAAGGATTATAAAGCCCTTTGTCTTTCTGTGCTTTTTAATGCTTTTCCTTGGCTTTTTCACATTTTCGCGGTCAAAAAATCTGAGCTATTGGCAAGCATTTTTAAAGCTTTTTTCTTTTGAAACACTTGAATTCATTCCAATTTTCGGTTGGTTTTCCGGCATGATTTTATCCGCCGCAAGGGGTGCTTGGCTTAAGGTCTTGCTTTTTGCCTTTTTACTCACTGTGTCAACCGTTATCCTTACAATGCTTATCTGGAAAATAAAGGCAGATTTTTACGAGGATGCACTTTCCGGAGCAAGTGAAGCACAGAAAGCGGTTAATGCCGCAAACGGTGAAACGGTCAAAAGAAAAAAGGAACGCAGCCAAAAAATTGCACGCAACGGCGAAATTGGCGGTTTGGGTGCCTCTGTCTTTTTCGGCAAAACAATTTACAACCGCCGCCGTTTTGCAAAGCTTGGCATATTTACGCCCACCTCCGTAACATACACACTTATTGCCCTTGCTGCCCTTCCCTGCCTGAAGCTCTTTCTTTCGGTCGAAACAGTTATTGTCTCAGGTTTTGGGCTGGCGGTTTGCATTTTCTTCAGAAATTTGGGAAATCCGTTGGCAGACGAGATGTCTAAGCCGTTCATATACACCGTTCCCGAAAGCCCTCACAAGAAGATACTTTTCAGCATGGTGGGCGGCTTGACAGAAACGGCGCTCGACCTGTCACCTGTCTTGCTTATCGGCGTAATCACCCTGCCAAAGCAAATACCCTCCTTGCTTTCGTGGTTTGTGCTCTGGCTTTCGCTTGATGTCTTTTGTTCATCGGTGGGATTGTTTACTGAGCTTGCACTGCCGCAAGCAATCATTCCCTCAATAAAAGCAATGCTTGGAATTTTCATAAGAATGTTTGCCGTTGTTCCGGGGCTTGTTATGCTGATTATATCGGCAGCGGCAAATATACCGCTTTTGTTGGTTTTAACAGTTGTTTTAAACAGCCTGTCGGCGGCTGTATTATTATTTATAACACCGCTTTTCTTACATTCGGGAAAAGCCTGAAGGAAGGATAAAAAATGAGTACAAACAGTTCATGGGAATTTGAAGGACACACCCTTTTAAGAAATAAAAATCAAGGTGCAACCAAGATTTTGCGGGACGATGTTATCGTGATTGTATTTTACATAAACGATCCCGAAAGCAGTTGGACCGATTCGGATATCTCACAATACCGAGCAGAGCACGACATTGCCATGAAACGAATTATGGAGGATGCAAAAAAACGCGGGATTTCTCTTAACATAAGAACAGCGTCCTGCAAGCTTGATGTACCATGTGTTTGCGGCGGCACCTCATGCGAATGGATAAAAAACGCCATCTCGCTTTACCGCAAAGGCAGTGCCAGCGAATATCAGGAATATTATGAGGAAAAATACGATTGCGATGAAGCACCCATTATATTTGCCCTTAACAAAAGTCTCAGAAGCTTTGCTTCAACCGCCGAGGAGGCTTACCCTTGGTGGGACGAATATTCGGTAGTAGGACGCGACCGTTGCGGCTTCACCTCGTTTACAATCGAGCACGAGTTGCTTCATCAGTTTGGTGCGGTTGATTTGTATTATCCGAAAGAAGTAATTGAAATTGCAAGGATATTCCTGCCTAAAAGTATAATGAACGATGGCTACGAAATTGACCCTTTGACCGAATATCTTATCGGCTGGAAGGAAACTTTAAGCTACAACGCAGCTCTTTTCCTTGCAAGAACACAGCACTTTACGGTTGAGGATATACACAAGGCTATTTCGGACGAATGGAAAAAATGATTTTTTACATATAACATCTCCTTTTGCAAAAGCTAAAAAAGAGGTGTTTGTATGAAATCTGTATGGAATGAAGGTATAAAATATCCGCAGTTTAAAACCCTCAAAGGTGATATTACTGCGGATGTTTTAATTATAGGCGGAGGAATTGCAGGTATTCTTTGTGCCAAAAAATTAGCCGATGAGGGAATTGATTATGTGCTTCTGGAAGCTAACCGAATATTAAACGGCAACACACAGGGTACTACCGCGAAAATAACCGTAGGTCACGGACTTATTTACAGCAAAACAGAAAAAAGCTATGGTACAGAGTTTGCAAAAAAATACTATCAAGCCAATAAAAAAGCAATGGAAAAGCTTTTTGAGCTTGCAGAAAGATACCCCTGCGATTTTGAAACCAAGGATTTATATATCTATTCAAAGGACAACCCCTTAAAGCTTAAAGACGAATACAAAGTTTTAAAAGAGATAGGAGCCGAAGCAGAGCTTTGTCAAACAAAAGAATTGCCCTTTGCAACTGCAAGCGCTGTAAAGCACACAAGCCAAGGACAGTTTAATCCACTTAAAATGCTTTATAAAATAGCAGTTGAGCTTAATATTTATGAAAATTCTCATGTTCACAAGATTAAAGAAAACACTGCCTTTTGCGCTGACGGCACCGTTACCTTTAAGAAGGTTATTTTTGCCGCCCATTTTCCGTTTGTGAACCGAATGGGCTTATATTACGCAAAGCTTTATCAGAACCGTTCTTATGCAGCAGCGATAAAAAATGCAGCTAAATATGACGGAATGTATGTTGACGAAAATGACGGCGGTTTTTCATTCAGGAATTATAAGGAATATCTTATCGTTGCAGGCGGCGGAGCCAAAACCGGTAAATCGGGCGGTGGCTTCTACGAGCTTGAAAGGGATTTGAAAAAATTTTATCCCGATTGCGAAATCACCCATAAATTTGCCGCACAGGACTGTATGAGCCTTGACGGTATTCCGTATATAGGCAGGTATTCCCTGCTCAAGGATAATTATTTCGTTGCCACAGGCTTTAACAAATGGGGTATGACCTCTGCGATGGCGGCCGCCGATTTGCTGTGCGATATGGTAAAAGGAAAGCCAAACGAATTTTCAGAGCTTTTCAATCCGCACAGAAGTATTTTCCACAAACAGCTATTATTGAATATCGGCAGTTCAGCGGTGAATTTATTAACCCCCTCTGTACCGCGTTGCTCACATTTAGGCTGTGCCTTAAAATGGAACAAACAGGAAAGGGTGTGGGAATGTCCCTGCCATGGCTCCCGCTTTACCGAAAAGGGTGATATATTGGATAATCCTGCTGTTAAAGGCATAAATCGTTAATTGACTTAAATGCTGTTTTATGGTATCCTTAATCCATAATAAGGGTTCAGGAGATTTTTTATGGAAGTTAATTATAAAAACAAAAAATATTACAACACATCAAAATATCCGATAAGGCAACCGCTTATAATCGTGTGGCTTATATGGTTGCTTTCAAAGCTTGCGCTTATCGGCAAAGAGTACAAGGTAGAAAAGATTAATATGGAAGGACTTAAGCCTCCATATATGCTTTTAAGCAACCATATGTATTTTATTGATTTTGAGTTGGCGGCAATGGCAACCTTCCCACATAGGGTGAATAATGTTGTAAGCATTGACGGATATTACCGCAGACCGTGGCTTATGGAGCTTATCGGCAGTATTTGCAAAAGAAAATTCGTGAGCGACCTGCATCTGGTGAAATCCATAAACCGTGTACTCAAAAAGGGTGATATTCTTTGTATGTACCCCGAAGCGCGATATTCACCAATCGGCACGACCTCCTATATGCCTGAAGCATTAGGTAAGCTTATAAAGATGAACAAGGTACCTGTTGTGGTAATTGTGCATCACGGGAACTATCTGCACTCCCCCTTTTGGAATTTCCGCAAAAAGCGCAAGGTGCCGCTTCACACCACAGTGACAAAAATTCTTGACACCGAGCAAATACAGCAAATGACTGCTCAGGAAATCAACGAGGCAGTAAGAAAAGCTATGTATTACGATGAATACCGTTATCAAAAGGAAAACGGTATCAAAATAACCGAGGAGTTCCGTGCAGAGGGGCTTCACAAGGTGCTTTACCAATGCCCGAAATGCAAA
Source organism: Clostridia bacterium (assembly GCA_017507805.1). Lineage (GTDB taxonomy): Bacteria > Bacillota > Clostridia > Oscillospirales > Acutalibacteraceae > UBA737. The sequence goes on along the minus strand of JAFWAC010000024.1, from coordinate 13,171 downwards.
ACAGAGCATCAGATGGCATCAAGCGGAACCGAGATTTATTGTGAAGCTTGCGGCAAACGCTGGAATTTGAACGAGGACGGAAGTCTTTCTGCGTTGGAGGGTGAAACCGAATTTTCACACATTCCCGATTGGTTTGAATGGGAGCACGAGCAGGTCAGAGCGCAGGTTGAAAACGGGGAATATTCCTTCACAGACGAGGTTGATGTTTACTCCCTGCCCCGCTGTATGCGTTTTGAGCATTTGGGTAATGCCAAGCTCACCCACACGGTTGAGGAGGGCTTTGTGCTTGAGGGCTTTTATAACGGCAAGCCTTACCGCGTGCAACGCACACCCGAGCAGATGAACAGCCTGCATATAGAGTATGATTATTGCTATATAAAGCCGTTTGACTGTCTTGACATTTCAACCGAAAAGGACTCCTTCTACTGCTACCCGACAAAAGAAAATGTTGTGACCAAATTAGGGTTTGCAACAGAGGAAATTTACCAATTAAGCAAACGAAAAAAATCATTGCAGACAAATATTTAATGCTTTAAAAGCCAACGAAATGGTTAAAGCCCTTTTGTTGGCTTTTTGTTTTAAAATATTAGAAAACTTTTCAAAAAAATATTGACAAATTTTTGTACGCGTACTATAATCGAATTGTAAACAAAAATTTGGAGTTATATACCTACTCCTCACCAAATATGAAAGGGAGGTTAAAATATTGTCTCGAATTGATAAACGGGCTCTCACAAAGCTTGAAATAATAAGAGTTGCTTCCAAGCTTTTTTTGGAAAACGGTTATTCCAACACGGCAATCAAGGCAATATGTAACGAATTGGATATGAGTCCGGGAAATGTCACCTTTTATTTCCCCTCAAAAGAACATCTTTTGGCAGAGCTTGTAGATATGCTTTGCAATTTTCAATGGAAGCTTCTGGAGAAAGAGGCAGACAACGGCTACAGCCCGGTTATGGCAATATGTCTTGAGCTTACGGCAATGGCTACCATGTGCGAGGATGACGAAATCGCAAAGGATTTTTATCTGTCGGCTTATTCAAGCCCTATTTGCCTTGATATCATCCGCAGAAACGATGCGGAACGGGCAAAGGAGATTTTTAGAGAATTCAAGCCTGATTGGACAGACGAGCAATTTGCTGAAGCAGAAATTCTTGTCTCGGGTATTGAGTACGCAACGCTGGCAACAGCCGGCAACCCGATTTGTCTTGAAACCAGAATTTCGGGAGCTCTTAACAACATTCTCCAAATATTCGGTATTCCCGAGGAGCTGAGACAACAAAAAATTCAAAGGGTCTTTGCGTTGGATTACCGAAGCATCGGCAATCGGGTACTGAGCGAATTTAAAAAATATGTGGATAAGGCAAACGAGCAGGCTCTGCGCGATTTGTTAAAAAACAAGGGGGCAAACGCAAAGCCCTGCTATTCCGCAAAACAAATATCATAAAATCGATTTTAAATTAAAATATACTAAAGGAGGTCCTTTAATTGACTACTAAAAACAGATTTTCAAATCGGCTCTTAAGCCTTCTGCTCTGCTTCGCACTACTTATGACATATTTACCTGTGTCAATGATAGCGGCGGCTGCAGGCAACTTTACATACACAGGCGGTGCCGGCACAAAGGTTTCCGACCTTGATACTTCCACAAAGTATTCGCTTTCCTTGGGTGACAATGCATCCACCGAATACGCGGGTAGAATTTGGACCGACAAGTCGGTTTGCACAGACGATGTCACCTTTGAAACCTATGGCGGCGGAAGCACAACGCTCAAGCTTAACGAGTCTCAAAACGGCGAGGATTTTCTTGTTGCTTACTCCACGCTTGCCACATCCGAGGCAGTTTCCGGTGAAACACAGGCACCCATTGATGTTGTGTTTGTAATCGATATTTCCGGTTCAATGAGCAACAATTCAAGCAATATGAATAACGGCTACAGCCGTATTTATAACACGGTAACTGCGGTAAATGCCGCCATCAATAAGCTGATAAGCATGAACAGCCACACCCGAATCGGTGTTGTTGCATTCAGTGATCAGTATCAGGTATTGCTGCCGTTAGACAGATATTCCAAGGTTAACAGCACCACGAATTACTTTTCATTAAGCAAAAACACTGCGGCACAGTATATCGGTCAAGGAATGAACCAGCGCTTGGAATCAGTCTACCTTTATACCGATGCCGTAAACAGTAAAAATGAAACCATTGATAAAACCACACAGGTTTCCGGCGGAACTAACATTCAGATGGGTTTGTACGGCGGTCTTAATATGCTTGCAACCGAGGATGAGCTTTATGCCAACATCAGCGGAAGTCAGGTTAAGAGAATTCCTTCACTTATTCTCCTTTCTGACGGCGCTCCTACATATTCATCAAGCACATCAAATTGGTGGTCACCCAACAACAATAATAATGACGGTCCCGGCAGCTCCCCCTATGCAGGAAACGGTATGAAAGCCCTGATGACCGGTGCTTATATGAAGCAGCAGGTGGATAATCATTACGGTGTTGCAGGAACAAATTATGCTACCTCGATTTACACCGTTGGTATGGGCATTACGAACCTTTCCAACACAGAAACCAATTGGGGCAATACATATTATACCGGTGAAAAGGACCTCGCCAACATCACCCTTAACCCTTCGGAATATTGGAATGCAAACAACGATATGTCCAAAGCAATCAGGGACGCTTGGAGCACCTACACGACTAATGACGGCAAACCGAAGCTTGAGGTTAATAATAACGATAATTTCACCTTCAATCATCCTCAAACCAACGATATTGATACCAATGCAAATGCACTTAAAGAGCTTGTCACCGAATACTATGCGGCAGATAATGCCGATGCAGTGACAACCGTGTTTGATTCCATTGTATCCAGCATTTCAATAAGTGTTCCCCGAATTCCCACCGAGATAAAAGGTACCGACCCCATAACTGACGGTTACATCACCTATACCGACCCTATCGGCAAGTACATGGAGGTAAAGGATGTTAAGGCTATTATTTATGCAGGTACCACCTTTACCCAGAAGCAGGTAAGCTCCGGCACTAACCCCGTTACCTATGTTTTTGAGGGCACGGTTGACAGTCCGGTTTACGGTAATCAGCAAATTAAAGATATTATTATCACTGTTACTGAGGACACAGCCGGAAATCAGACACTTGTGATAAAAATTCCGGCTTCGGTAATTCCGCTTCGTGTCAACACGGTACAGCTTAACAGTGACGGCACAGTTAAAACGCACACCAACAACGGCGCTTACCCTGCAAGAATAATATACTCGGTAGGCTTGCAGGATGAAATTCTCAAGAAATCCGACAGCGGCGTTGTATATGTTGATAAAACCAAGCTTTCGGCAGATTATCTTGCCGCTAATACCGACAGTGAAGGTAACATCAATTTCTACAGCAACCTTTACACAGGTGAAAATGAGGTCAACGGCTCTACCGCCGGTAACGCAACCGTTGAATTTGAGCCCTCCCACGACAACAGCTTCTATTATATATTAGAGGATATGCCGATTTATAAGGATAAGGCATTCAAAAATCAGGTGACAATCGCGGAAGGGCTTGATGACGACACCGTATATTATTACAGGGACGAATATTATCACGGTGTTTCCACAGAAATTAATGCGGTTGAGCGTACAGGCGCACAGCTGAAAAGAACAGAAATCAAGCAAGGAGCAGACGGTTATCTTTACCGTGCGGCAGGCTCTCCCCGTCTTAACCGCATCCTTAAATTTGAAGGCACCAAGCTTCAAAATGCAACCGGTACTGCTGAGGATTTCTATGCCCCCGAATTCCACCATGCAGAGGGAAGCACCAATGCTTATGACGGTAAATTCGTGGTTTATCAAGGCAACAACGGTAAAATTTCGGTAGTAGCAGGCGGTAACCTTGAAATCAGAAAAACGGTGAATGCCGCCACAGGGCTTACTGCTCCCGACAAGGAATTTGAATTTACTCTTGACCTTGACGGTGATACCGTTAATCAGAATGAATATACTTATGTGATAACCGATAAGGATAACAACCAAATAAGCAGCGGAACCGTTTCAAAAAACAATCCTAAAATCAAGCTGAAGGACGGCTGCACCGCAACTGTTTTTGCACTTCCCCCTTCAACGACCTACAGTGTTACCGAAACCGCAACAGACGGCTTCACTGCAGAGGCTGTGGGCGCAACAGGCACAATCAAAGCAAACGAAACAAGCGTTGCAAGCTTTACCAACACCTATAATGTTGCACCTGTATCCTTCCCGACAAGCGGCAACCTTACAGGTCAAAAGGAGCTTGCAGGTCGTGAATGGTCGGCAAACGATTCCTTCACATTCTTTATTTCACCCTATAACAATGCTCCCCTCCCCAATGGATATGACGCTGATTTGGGAGTTACTGTTAATAAGCCTGACTCTGACGGCGGAAAAATTGCATCCTTTAACTTTGGTACCATTGAGTTTACAAAACCCGGTACATACCGTTACACCATTGCGGAAAAAGAACCCGATAACAATACCTATCTACCGGGTATCTCATATTCCAGAGCGCTTTACCGCCTCGTTGTTAATGTAGCAGACAACGGGAACGGTACTATGGCGGTTACCTCGTATGATATTCAAAGGCTTTACGATGACGATGCCAATCAGTTATTCACCTATAACCAAAACGATGAAATCGTTATGAACAGCGGTGAGGAAGCACAGGACGCAATTAAGTTTGTTAATACCTACTCTGCCCAAGCGGTAACCCGCGTTCCGGTGGCTATCAAGAATTACACCGATAATTCGGGATTAAACCCCTTGGTTTCAGGTATGTTTGAATTCAAGCTTCAGGCTGTGGGAATTGTGGAAAACAATGCTGTTGTAGCAAACAGCGCTTCAAAGGTTCCTATGCCTGCAGGCAGTCAGAATGGTGCTATAATCACCTCAAATGAAGGTCACAATGTAACCTTCCCGTCCGTAACCTTTACTCAGGATGTTATTCCTGACGGTGCAACCTCAATTACCTTCAGATATATTATGAGTGAGGTCATCCCGACAAATAAGGTCAACGGAATGACCTATGACAATTCACAATACATCACAGATGTGGTTGTTGCCATCGACCCGAACAGTCATATTCTGAGCGTTAATGCAATTTATCCCAATGGCGAAAGGGTTATAACCTTTACCAATGAATATACACCCGTTCCTGTTACTGCCGATATTATCGGTAATAAAACCCTCAACGGCAGAGATATGAAGCAGGGTGAAAGCTTTGAATTCAATCTCGCAGGAGCCAACGCGGCAACTAACAATGCTGTAAGAAACGGGCTGGTTGTAATTCCTAAGGATTCTGCAACGGTTGAAAACGGCAAAAACGGTGTTGCCTCTGCCTTTGCTTTTGAAAACATTGAGTTTAAAAAGCCCGGCACCTATGAATTTGCAGTCACCGAAACCAACGGAAGTGCCGTTGCTGTGGAGTATGACCAAAGCACCGTTACAGTTACGGTTGTTATTGATGATGCAAACCGTGACGGTAACCTTGAGGTTACATCAATCACCTATTCCGGCGGCAGGTCATCCGCAGACTTCACTAACACCTACACCTCAATCTTCACCGATGAGCCCTTGAGCTTAAGCGGCACCAAAAACCTTACCGGAAAAACTCTTTTAGACGGTGAGTTCTACTTTGAGGTCAAGGAACACTTTAACGGCGAAAAGGTTAGAGAAGGTGTTGTTACACACACAGCCGACACCACCCCCGATGCAAACGGTGTTTATACCGGCACCATTACATTGCTTGACAAGCTGACCTTTGACAAGGCAGGTATTTACGAATATTATATCAACGAGCAAATTCCCGAATCAAAGGTAGGCGGTACAACCTACGACCAAAGCAAGTTCCTTTACAGGGTTACTGTTTCGGACGATTTAGAAGGCAATCTCAAAATAACCTCTAAATCATTGCAGAAATTAAACGGCAGTGTATGGGAAAATGCAAATGAGGTTGTTTTCAATAACACCTATATCCCCACACCGACAACCGCTTCGCTTCCGCTTATCAAAAAGGTTATTTCAGGCAACAGAAGCCAAGTTCTTGCGGCAGGCGATTTCAGGTTTGTGCTTTCAAAGCTTTCTGCTGACCCTGATGACGGTATGATACTCCCCTCCGCCACCGAGGTTGCAAATGCCGCTAACGGTGATGTTGTGTTTGATAAAATCACCTTTACCAAGGCAGGAAGCTATGCTGTGGCTGTTAAAGAAATAATTCCGAACGATTCGGAAAAAATCGCAGGTATTACATACAGCACGCAGGAAATCATTGCAACCTTTACTGTGGTTGACAACCGCAATGGTGTGCTCACAGCAACACTCACAAGCTATAACAGCGATACAATTGTTAATAAATACGAGGCAGACCCGGCAGAAATAACGGTTGACATAACCAAGAATTTCACCGGACGCGACAACAATGAATGGCTCTCTACCGATAAGTTTGATTTTGAAATCGTGGTGCTTGACCCCGATACACAGGAAGCTATTGAAAACGGTGATATTGAATTCCCGTTAGATAACGCCTCTGAGATTGTTCAAAAATCGATTGACAGCAGTACCCCGAACAAAACGGTTTCCGGAAAAATCAAAATCAACACACCCGGAACCTACAAATTTATCGTTCGTGAGATTACAGGCAATATCCCCGGTGTGCATTATGATTCACAGCCCCGTGAAATCACCGTAGTTGCCTCTGACGACAGCTCAACCGCAAAAATCCGGACAGTTGTCAGCATTAACGGTCAGGCAACTGATGATTTAGCCCTCACATTCAATAATGTGTACGATGCAACATCGACAGAAATTTCAGGTCATGACCATCTCACAATTGAAAAAACATTCACAGGACGCGAAAACAATGCTTGGCTTGATACCGATAAGTTCAGATTTACACTCGAGGCTTACGGCGATGCAACTATAGCCGCTGTGGCAGGCAATGACATTGAAATGCCCGCAAGCACCGAGCTCACAGTATCAAACGCTAACAAAGCACATCCCCATTTTGGCAACATCATATTCCATAAGGCAGGTACCTATCAATTTAAGGTAACAGAGCTTAATGACGGAATCGCAGGTATTACATACGATTCCAATAACTACAGAATTGTTACTGTTGAGGTTACCAACAATACTGCTCTCGGCGCACTTGAAGCAAAAATTGCAGATAACAGCCAAAAGCTAACCTTCACAAACACCTATTCTGCAAATGAGGCTATATTAGAAGGCGCAACCCGGCTTAAAATCACAAAATCTCTTATCGGACGCAAATGGTTTAGCGATGATGAATTTATTTTCAGCATCAAGCCCTCTGATGCAGGAGCTAAAAACGCGGTTGATTCGGGCGACATTATAATGCCTGCTACAAACGAAATCAAAATCACAGCCGCAGGCGGCTCCGGGGACGATGTGACCGCATATTTCGGAAACATTACCTTTAAGAAAGCCGGAAGCTATGTATTTGCAATCAGCGAAAACAGCGGCAATATTGCTAACATTGAATATGATTCTCACACCTATTTCGTATTTGTTGAGGTCATTGACAATAACGCAGGTCAGCTTGTTGTAACACCCACATATCACAATTCAAGTGTATTTATTAACACATATACACCCGATTCTGTGGCTGCAGAATTAAAGGGCAAAAAGACACTTGACGGCAACCGTAATTTAAATTCTGGTGACTTTGAGTTCACAATCAGAGCTGTTACAGACGGTGCACCGATGCCCGAAAGCACAAAAGTCATGAACAAGGCAGACGGCTCGGTTGATTTTGGAAAGGTATATTTCCCCACCGCCGGCACTTATGTTTATGAAATTGCCGAAACAAAGGGTAATATCCCCGGTGTTACCTATGACACTAACAAGGTAACAGCAACCGTAACCGTAAGCTATGACAGCGCAACAGGCAAGCTTTCTGCCAATACGGTTTACTCCAAGGCAGGGGTGGCAGACTCTAACACTGCTTTCACCTTCAAAAACACCTATAAAGCAAGTGCAAGCGAGCCGCTTTCCCTCACTGCCAAGAAGCAGGTAACCTCATCCGATGGCAACAGCTTCACCTTAAAGGGCGGAGAATTCAGCTTCATAATCGAAGGAACACAGGGCGCTCCCAGCCCCACAATTCCCACCGCCAAAAACGATGCTAACGGCAACATCAGCTTTGGTACAGTCACCTTCACAGAGGACGGCACCTATAAATATACCGTTCGTGAGGTACAGGAAAGCTTGGGCGGATTTACCTATGACAGTGCTGTATATACAATCACTGTTGAGGTGACAGATGTTATCGCAGAAGCAAAGCTTAAAACATCTGTTAAAATTACCGATGCCGGAAATAACGATGCTTCAGTTGTGTTTGATAACAAGTATAATCCCAAAGAAACCTCTGCAATAATCTTTGGTCTCAAGGAATTAGACAGTGAACACAAGCAGCTTGAAGCCGATGAGTTTGAATTTACTATCCAAGCTGTTACCCCGAATGCTCCTATGCCTTCATCGGCAACGGTTAAGAATACTGCTACCGGAATTTTCCAATTCGATACTATCACCTATACCAAGGTTGGTACATACGAGTATAAAATCACTGAAAAGGATTTGGACGAAAAAGGCTACACCTATGACGATACTGCCTACACGGTGACCGTTACAGTAACCGATGAGGGTAAAGGTCAGTTGCAGGCAAAGGTAGACGGTGTTGGTACTGCTCAGGCTCCTGCCGTTAAGTTTGTGAACAAGTATGTTCCCTCACCCGTAGATGTTGAGCTTGGAGCAAACAGTGAGCTTACCAAAGAGCTTGACGGACGCGAAATGGATGCCGATGAATTTATCTTTGCTGTTCTCGACAGCGAGAACAATGAGCTGGCTACCGCCAAAAACAGCAAAGCTGGCTCCTTCAAGTTTAACCTGAGCTTCTCTAAGGCAGGCACCTATAACTACACCCTTGTGGAAAAGAACAATTCAGTTGCAGGTGTAACCTACGATGATACCGTTTACGGTGTTGAAATCGTTATCATCGACAAGGGCGGTTATCTCGAGGCTGAAAGTGTGGTTTACACGCTCGAAAGCACCGATGTGGAAAAGGTTGTATTCAGCAATAAATACAAGGCAGACAGCACCGATATTGTTATCAGCGCAGTGAAAAAGCTCTTAGGTCGTCTGCTTAAGAACGGCGAATTTAAGTTTGTGCTGAAAAACGAAAACGGTGATGTTATCGCAACCGCAACCAACGGCGAGGACGGTAAAATAACATTTGATAAGCTTGTATTCACCGAAGCCGGCACTTATAAGTACACCGTTTCGGAAGAAAACGGAAGGCTTGAAAATGTGACATACGATGAAACAGAGTATGTTATTGAGGTTAAGGTTGAGGACGATGGCAAGGGCAAGCTTGTTGCGGAAAAACCGATAATTAAAACGGCTGACAGCAACAATCAGGTTTCTGAGATTATATTTGAAAACTCTTACACTGTTCCGACATCTCCTAAGCCCGAAATTCCCCAGACCGGCGATAATTCAAATCTCGGTTTGTGGTTTGCACTGCTTTTCGTAAGCGGCGGTGGCATTATAGGCACAACTGTTTTAGGTAAAAAGAGAAAGGAAACAGAGGAAAACTAAAATGTCCTGATTAAAGTGCCCTATGAAATCAAATTCATAGGGCACCTTCACACAAGAATAGCTTTTAAAAAAATCAAACTCAAAACAACATCTTGTTTGGGTATAATAAAAAGAAACAAAGAAAGGATGTATTAATTATGTCAGTGCTTAGTATTAACAAAAATAATTTTGAACAGGTAAAAAACAGCGATAAAACCGTTCTTCTCGATTTCTATGCCGATTGGTGCGGTCCTTGCCGCATGGTTTCCCCTATCGTTGATGAAATCGCACAGGAAAATCCTCAGTTGCTTGTGGGAAAAATAAATGTCGATGATGAGCCTGAGCTTGCGGCAAGCTTTGATGTTGCAAGCATTCCTATGCTGGTGGTAATGAAGGGCGGTCAGATTATCAATCAATCTGTAGGAGCAAAGCCAAAGCCTCAAATTCTTGCCATGTTAGAGGTATAATAAATGGAGCATATCTATGATGTGATTATTATCGGCGGAGGACCTGCCGGTTACACCGCCGCACTCTATGCCGCACGGGCAGGACTTGACACCATTTTGCTTGAAAGGCTTTCCGCCGGAGGGCAGATGGCTTTAACCGGTGACATAGATAACTATCCCGGGTTTGAGGAGGGTGTTGACGGCTTCACCCTTGGTATGAAAATGCAGCAAGGCGCAGAGCGTTTCGGTGCAAAAACCGAATATGCCGAGGTGACAGATGTTGATTTTTCCGAGAAAATTAAAAGGGTGATTGCAACAAGCGGCAGTTTCCTTGGAAAAACAGTTGTGATTTCGACAGGCGCCAATCCGCGTGAGCTGGGCATAGACGGTGAACGGGAGCTGATTGGCAAGGGTGTTCATTACTGTGCTCATTGCGATGGCAGATTTTACAAGGACAAAACAGTAGCTGTGGTGGGCGGCGGAAATTCTGCCGCGGCAGATGCACTCTACCTTTCCCGGCTTGCAAAAAAGGTTTATCTTATTCACCGCAGGGATACACTCAGAGCAACCAAAATATATCACGAGCCGCTTTTAAAGGTGGATAATGTGGAATTTGTCTGGAACAGCACAGTACAGGAATTTATCACTGACAGCCGAGTGACAGGTATAAAGGTCAGGAATGTGAAAACAGGTCTTATCTCCTCTATTGAATGCAACGGTGTTTTCATCAGCATAGGAAGGACACCTGCAACCGAAATTTTCCAAGAAGCGGTAATGCTTGACCAAAACGGTTATATTATTGCCGATGAATCAACAAGAACCTCTGCAGAGGGTGTCTATGCAGTGGGTGATGTCCGTACAAAGGCTCTCCGTCAGGTGGTTACCGCCGTATCGGACGGAGCTGTAGCAGTACATTACGCAGAAGAATATCTTGCATAATAATGATTGTAGTTAATCGAAACGCTTTTTAGCGTTTCGATAAGCCACTTTCTAAGTGAATTTAGCAAAATTAAATAATATTATTTAATTTTGCACAACACTTGTTCCAATTGAAAAGGACAATTTTTTAGAAAAAATTTGTCGCAAAATCAAAGATTTTGTGGCGAAACAACCCTGTTTCGCCTAACCTATTCAATTATCAACAGCCCATATACTTAAAAGGGCTGTAAAAAAACTAATTACAGTTTGTTTGGGCTGTTTGTAGGGACAGGCTGACAGCCCGTCTCCCTCTGTCGCTTCGCGACATCTCCCTCACACTGTGAGAGAGTCTTCGTCCTCGACTGTCCGCAAAATTCATCGTTAACTAACGGGCGTTCGGGGACGCACGCCCCTACGATATATCATTTTGATTTGTTCATCAAACCGTATTTTATATCTCAAATTAGATTGTAAAAGGGCAAAAGTGCGTAAGAAGTTTGTTTTTTCAAATTCACATATGTTAGTGTATGCAAAAAAGTTAAGCAACCTTGCAAAAAACAAAAATTGCCCCTTCTTTTATATTCAATTGGTTTGGCATGGATATTTTACCATAAAATCCTTGAACTTTAAACATATAATAAAATGTTTTTTAAAAAAGCAAATAAAAAAGCTTGCAAAAAACCGAAAACAGTGGTATTATAACCATATAAATGCAGTGACGAAGGAAAGTAGGCTTGTTAAACGCATTAAGAGAGTATCTGCCAAGGCTGTAAGCGGATATATGCGCAGCAATCTGAAGTTCCCTTTTGAGCAGCAGCACTGAAAATTTTTATTGCTTTAATTTTAAGTAGGTGCTGACGGTGAGACCCCGTTACAGGTCGCAAGAGTGTTTGCTCTCAGAGCTTGAAAACGGGTGGTACCGCGGAGATTTTTGGCTTCGTCCTGTTATGGCATTTTGCCGTAATTGACGAGGTTTATTTTTTTGTCTGGAGGAATTTTAAATGAAAGAAACGCTATCAACCTTAAGTGCATTAGCCAAAGAGGCTATACAAAACTGCACTACCGAGGCTGAAATTGAAGAAATCAGGGTAAAATATTTAGGTAAAAAAGGTGAGCTTACCGCAATTTTAAAGCAAATGGGCTCACTTTCTCCCGAGGAAAGACCAAAAATGGGTCAGCTTGTAAACGAGGCTAAGCAGGAATTGGAGGAGCTTATCTCCGTCAAACGCGGCGAGCTTAAAAATGCCGCTACCGAGCTTAAGCTTAAGGCAGAAACTATAGATATTACTATGCCTGCAAAAGAGGTAAAGCCCGGTAAGCTTCATCCTCTTAACACCGTGCTTGACGATATGATTAATATTTTTCAGTCGATGGGCTTTGATGTGGTGGACGGTCCTGAAATCGAAACCGACCACTATAATTTCGAGTGCTTGAATGTACCGGCAGACCACCCTGCCCGTGATATGCAGGACACCTTTTATCTTGCAGAAAATCTTTTGCTCAGAACACAGACCTCTGCGGCGCAAATCCGCACCATGGAAACCAGAAAGCCACCTATTAGAGTTATATGCCCCGGCAGAGTTTTCCGTGCTGATGAGGTTGATGCTACACATTCCCCCGTTTTCCATCAGATTGAAGGACTTGTTGTTGACAAAGGAATTACTATGTGCGACCTTAAGGGCATCTTAGAGGAATTTGCGCACGAAATTTACGGCAGTGACACAAAGGTTAAATTCCGTCCCTCCTTTTTCCCCTTCACAGAGCCGTCTGTTGAGGTTGATGTTACCTGCTCGGAATGTGGCGGTAAGGGCTGCCGCGTTTGCAAGGGCGGCGGCTGGATTGAAATTTTGGGAGCCGGTATGGTGCATCCAAATGTACTTAGAAGCTGCGGCATTGACCCCGAGGAATATTCGGGCTTTGCGTTTGGAATTGGTCTTGACAGACTAACAACAACCCGTTATAAGATAAGCGACATTCGTCTTTTATTTGAAAACGACAAGCGCTTCCTTGACCAATTTTAAGGGGGAAAATAGCGTGAAAGAATTAATTCACTCACCACCCAAAAGGCATAAGGAAAAGACCCTGCAAGAAAAAAGGTTTTTGCAGAGTTGAAAGTTAAATCTAAAAATATAAAATTTTAAGCGACAGTTAAACCTTGTTTTTCAAGG
>JAFWAC010000023.1 GCA_017507805.1 Clostridia bacterium | reverse complement strand
CTTGTCCGTGATTTCCCATATTCGGTCAATCATTTTTGTGTTTGCTTTATACATTTTTTATACCTCCAATAAAAACACACTTGCAGAAAGCTTAACAATGAGGTATAATAGATTTACCGCAAGTAATCTTTGCTTGTGTGTTTTGTTTGTGGACTGTCGGAGGTGCCTAACCTTTTTATCCGGCAGTCTCTTTTTATTTTTCAGACAAAAGATTTAAAACCGCTTTTCTGATAGCTTCTGTTCGTGTTATTGAATTTTCCTCGCAATAAGCCAATAATTTGCTATGCAAAACCTTGTCAAAACGAACTTTAACAATCATATCCTTGGGGTTATCAATCTTTGGTCTGCCTGTCCGTGGAGACACTTTAACACCTCCTTTTCGTGGTCCACAATATAATTATACTTAATAGACCACAAAAAGTCAAGCTTTTTTTAACATAAAAAAGGCTGTCTCACTAAGGTCAAAATGCACAAATTGCCGGAGAAGCTTCGCCCTCGGCTCCCTCTGACGAGGGAGCTGTCGAGTGAAACGAGACTGAGGGAGAGAAAAACTATACTAATTGTAAAAACTTCACCTTTTCTCTCCCTCCGTCACGGCTACGCCGTGCCACCGTCTTGCCTGCCGGCTCGGTCGGTGCTTCTGCTTACGCAGAGGTGTCCACAGGACACCCGCACCCTCGTCAGAGGGAGGCAGGGGTTGTGCAAAAAGCCTTTAATGAGACAGCCTGTTTTAATGCTTTATGTAGCGAGGGCGGTGCGGTTATTGCACGCTCTGCTTTTTAATACCGAATATCACACGCAAAATTCCGCTTAAAAATTTCGGGCTTTTGAACAATACTACCTTCATAACCGTACCTCCGTTAATATCTGCTGCAGGAAAGTCCGAGTATTATAACCCAGATTGCCAGAACAGCAACCAAAAATCTCGGTGGGCAGAAACAGCTTATAAGTAAACCGCAGGCAAAGGTCAATGCCAAAATTCCCTTGTTAAAATTGCAACGCTTTCTCATAGTGTTTCCTCCTTACCTACCTACATTATCAGTATATAAGGAAACAGGAAAAATGTTACCGATTTTTGCGTTTTTTACCCTCCCACGGCTTTAAATCCTTCATTTGGGCAAATAACTCGCAATATGAGCTGTGGCGGCTTTCGGCAATTTTGCCCGAAGCCACAGCCTCTGTAACAGCACAGCCCTTCTCTCCCGTATGGGTACAGGTTGAAAAGCGGCAGTTATCGGAAATTTCAGAAAATTCCCTGAAATAAAACGGTAGATTTTCCTTTACAGTGTAGTCATCGGTCTCCAATTCAAGGGAGGAAAAGCCCGGAGTGTCGGCAACAAAGCCGCCGCAGGGCAGGCGGTAAATTTCGGTGTGGCGGGTAGTGTGTCTGCCGCGTCCCAGCTTCTCGCTCACCTCGCCCGTCAAAATTATATCACTACCGAAAAGACGGTTTAAAAGGCTTGATTTTCCCACGCCCGAATTACCCGTAAAAGCGCTGACACTGTTTTCAAGCTCAGCTTCAAGCGCCTCTATACCCTCACCGCTATCAGCAGATACGGTATAAACCCTGAAGCCTGACTTTTTGTAGATACACTCCCACTCGGCAAAGCTGCCCATATCACATTTATTAAAGACAATAATCGGCTCTATGCCGTTATGCTCGGCAATAACCGTCATTTTGTCGATAAGCAGAGTATTCGGTGCAGGGGAAGCAAAGGCTGATATTATGAAAAGCTTATCAATATTAGCAACAGGCGGACGGGAAATACAGTTTTTTCGGGGCAGTATTTCATTTACTACACCCTTGTCGTCATCCGTAATTTCAAACTCAACCCTATCCCCGACCAAAGGGGAAACCCCGCTTTTGCGGAAGCTTCCCCTTGCTTTACATTCATAGGTCTGCCCGTCACAGCTTACATAGTAAAAGCCGGACAGTGCTTTAATAATTATTCCGTTCATAAACCGGCGTCACCGCTACCGGAAGTAGGATATTCCTCATAGCTGTAGGTTTCGCTTACCCTGCCGGTTTTATTATTAACCGAAATATCAAACAGGTCATACTGATTGTTATCCTTATCGGCAATTTTAACCGTCAGATTAATATCAAGCTCCTTGGAAACCATCTTTTTAAAGGTATATGACGAAAGCTTGGCGCTGTCGATTGTATCACCGTCATCAATCATTGTGCCGCCCTCCCAAAGGGTGATTTTATAAATGCCCTTTGCCAGATCGGACGGAAGGTCAACCGTCACATCATACTGATAGCCTGCACAGACATAAATTTTAACCGTTGTTCCCTCCGGCACCTGGGCAGAGCCGTCTGTCGGCTCCTGCTTTACAACATAGCCGATGGGATAATACTTTTCGTCCGAGGTGATATTAATCTCCTCAACCTCACTCACAAGCTTTTCGTCACTAAGGCGTGATTCGGCAGCCTCCTTAGTCATACCCACAACATCGGGAACGCTTACATTCTTGGTGGGCTTACCCGAGCTTATATAAACCGTTATCTGTGCGCCCTCACTTACAACCTCGGTGCGTTGCGGCTCGGTCTTAACAACAAGTCCTGCCTCCACATCCTCGCTCGGCATTTCGGAAATAACCGTTGTAAAGCCGTTGGATTTAAGCTCCGAAACGGCGGCAGACTCGGTTTTACCGTAAACATCGGGTACCTTTTTGGTTGACTGTCCCATACTGATATAAAGGGTGATTTTGGCATCCTTTTTAAGCTTTTCGCCCACTGTTTCGGATTGCTCATAAACATAACCGTAGGCATAGTCCTCGTTGGTGTCCCATTTAGGCTCGAAAACGAAATTGGAGGTATATTCGGAATTGCCCATAATATCCTCATATTTCTGACCGATAAACTTCGGGCAGGCAATCTCCTCACCTGTGCCTGAGAAAAGCTTGGGAATGAAAAGCACACCCAAAACGATTATCGCAATAATAAGTGTTACGGCAATTCCTGCCAAAATCGGGATTATACTGCTCTTTTCCTTGTTATCGGTTTCGGGCTCCTCCGCCACAGAAGCAGTGCCGATATCTCCGACAAACTTTGTGGGGGAATTATCCACAAAATAGCGGTACTCAAAGGTGAGTGACGGGTCCTTTCTGAACTGATTTAAGTCGCAAAGCATTTCTGCCGCAGACTGATAACGCCTTTCGGGTGTTTTCTGCATTGCGTGCATGGTTATCTGCTCAAGCCCCAAGGGAATGGAGCCGTTTATTTCGGTGGGGAGCTGGGGATCGCGCTGAAGCTGCATAATAGCAACCGAAACGGCGCTTTCCGCCTGGAAGGGCAGCTTACCCGTAAGCATTTCGTAAAGCATCACGCCAACCGAGTATATATCAGCCTTTTCATCGGTATTCTCACCCCTTGCCTGTTCGGGGCTTATATAATGAACAGAGCCGATTGCCTTATCGGTTATTGTGCGTTGATCGCTTCTGGCAAAGCGTGCAATTCCGAAATCGGTAACCTTTATTGTTCCGTCCGAAAGCACCATTATGTTCTGAGGCTTAACATCGCGGTGAACAATACCCTTGTCGTGCGCGTGCTGAAGCCCTTTAAGTATCTGGATGGTAAAGTGAACTGCATCCTTCCAGCGCAGGCTACCCTCGCGCTCGATAAACTCCTTAAGGGTTATACCCTCAATATATTCCATTACTATATACTGAATGAGGTCACCAAAGCTTACATCATAAACCTTTACAATGTTCGGATGAGAGAGCATTGCAATCGCCTTTGACTCATTTTTAAAGCGGCGCAAAAATTCCTCATTGGAGACAAACTCCTCCTTGAGAATTTTAACCGCAACGGTACGGTTTTCCTGATTGTCCCTTGCTTTATAGACAACCGCCATACCGCCAACGCCGATAATTTCCTGTATTTCATACCGTCCGTCCAGACGCTTACCTACATACTTATCCATAAATTACCCTTTCCTTTCTGACAGACCGAGCAGGACAACCGTAATATTGTCGCCGCCGCCGTTGGATTTTGCAATGCGCACAAGCTCCTCTACAGCCGCCGCCTTATCCTCAATATTAATCGCACCAAGAATTTCTGACGGCTCTGCAAAGCCACTTAAACCGTCCGTGCAAAGCAGCAGGCTTTCGCCCTCCTTCAAGGTTACCTCTGTGCCGTCAGATATGACCTCCTGCTCAGCACCCAAGGCTCTTGTGATAACATTTTTTCTCGGATGGCTTTTAGCGTCCTCCGGAGTAATTTTACCGCTTTCCAACAAAGATTGAACTACCGAATGGTCGCGGGTAAGCTGAGCAAGCTCTTTTCCTGCAATGTATGCTCTGCTGTCACCCACATGAACTATTACCGCCCTGTCACCCTCGACAAGCGCGGTTACGGCAGTGGTGCCCATTCCGTTCAATTCGGGGTCCTTCTGAGCCATACCGTATATCTCGATATTGGCGCTTGTAATCGCATTTTTCAGAAGCTTTTCAGCCTCAAAAGAATCCATCCCCAAACGGAAGGAGTGAACTACATATTCCGATATCAGCCTTACAGCCGTTTCACTTGCTATATTTCCGGCATTTGCGCCTCCCATACCGTCACAAACAACGGCAAATGCTGCGCCGCCCTCAAGCTCAGCGGCAAAAAAAGCGTCCTGATTGCTGCTCCTGACAAGCCCTATATCGGTTTTACTGTTAATTATCACTGCCATCCACCTCCTTTGCTCTGCGCCGCAACTGACCGCAGGAAGCATCGATATCTGCCCCCAAGGTGCGCCTTACGGTGGCATTAAGCCCCAAAGACACAAGTTGCTGCTTAAATGCAAGAATTTTATTTTTATCCGGCTTTTTAAAGGAATTTTCCTTTACCGGATTTGCAGGTATAAGATTTATGTGGCACATAATGCCCTTAAGCCTTTTTGCCAATTCCTTGGCACAGGCTTCACTGTCATTGACGCCCTCTATAAGAGCATACTCAAAGGAAATACGCCTTGTTGTTACCCTTTGGTAAGCCTTGCAAGCCTTTAAAAGTGTGTCAACATTCCATTTTCGGTTGACCTTCATCATCGAATTGCGTATTTCGTCATTCGGGGCATGAAGTGAAACCGAAAGGGTTATCGGGAAATTATACTCGGCTAATTTTTCAATTCCGCTTACCACACCTGAGGTAGAAAGGGAAATATGTCTCAAGCCTATATTCATACCCTTATCGTCTGAAACAAGCTGTAAAAATCTTACCGAATTATCAAAGTTATCAAGCGGCTCACCCATACCCATCATAACCACATTGGATACCCGTATGTTATTATCTCTTTCAGCCGCCATTATCTGTGAAAGCATTTCTGATGGAGTAAGATTACGGCAGAGCCCGTTAATGCCCGATGCACAGAAGCTACAGCCCATCCGACAGCCCACCTGAGTGGAGATACAGACCGTATACCCATGCTCATATTTCATAAGCACCGATTCTATATACTCCCCGTCACTAAGGCGGTAGAGATATTTGACCGTCCCGTCTATCTCCGACTGAAGTCTGCGCGCAACGGTGACATCGGCAATATAGCAGTTTTCCTTTAATGCCTCCCTGAGCTTTAGCGGCATATCGGTCATAGCATCAAAATCGGTAACGCCGGAGTGCAGCCATTTAAAAAGCTGTCCCGCGCGAAACCTCGGCTGACCGTAGCCCGAAAGCAGCTCCTCAAGCTCGGGCACTGTCATAGACTTAATATCGGTTTTACCCAAAAAAGGAATTCCCCCTTTTAGTTTTTGAGCTGAAACAGGGCATAGTAAAAACCGTCTGTTTTATCAATATGCGGCATAAGTGTCTTTTCATTCACCTTACAAAATTCACCGTGCTCCTTTAAAAAGCGTTCCGCAATCAGCTCGTTTTCCGCTTTGCGCAGTGTGCAGGTTGAGTAAAGTATTCTCCCGCCCGGCTTAAGATACCTTACTGCGTTGCAAAGTATGCGGTACTGTATATCCGCAAGCTCGGAAAAATCCTGCTCACCTTTATATTTTATTTCGGGCTTGCGGCGGATAACCCCCAATCCCGAACAGGGAACATCGCACAAAACACAGTCAAACTCGCCCAAGGCTTCATTAAACACTGTGGCATCATTCACAGCAGGCTTAATTATCCGAAGCCCTAATCTTTTGGCAGACTGTGCTATAAGCCCGACACGCGCCTCGTACAAATCGCAGGCAATAATTTCACCACGGTTTTCCATCAACATAGCCGCCGTAAAGCTTTTTCCTCCGGGGGCGGCGCACATATCGAGCATCCGTTCTCCGGGCTTTGGAGAAAGTGCCGCAACAGCTTTTTGGGAGGCTAAGTCCTGTGCATAGAAAAAGCCCTCTTTATAAAATCTGTTATCGGCTATATCCATACCCTTTTCTATCACAAGAGAGGCTTCATTCTCTCCCGATTTGCAGGTAATTCCCAACCCTGAAAGCTCAGCTTTTAAAGCTTTTGTATCTGTTTTAAGGGTATTCACCCTCACCGTAAATGGGGCAGGCTTTAAGCTTTCCTCTAAAAGAGCAACCGCTGTATCACAGCCGTAATCCCCTAAAAAGCTATTTACCATCCATTCGGGGCAGGAAAATCTCACACTCAAGGCTTCAGCCGAAAAGCCCTCGGGCAAAAGCGTGTCACTCCTTAAAATCGAGCGCAAAACCCCATTAACAAAGCCTGCATTTCTTGCTTCCCTGGAATTTTTAACAAGCTTCACAGCCTCATTAACGGCGGCGCTTTCGGGAATTTTATCCATAAACATTATTTGATAAAGGGCAGTCCTTAAAACATTAAGGGTAAAAGGGGCAGTTTTTTCAATCGGTGTTTTCATAAAACGGGAAAGCACATAATCCAATGCTTTGCATCTGTCAAGAACACCGTAAACCAAAGCCGAAACCAAAGCCTTATCTGCTACAGACAGCTCATATTCCTTTAAAATACTGCCGAGAGCAAGGTTTGAATATGCACTGTCCCGATAAATTTTAAGCAGAGCTGTAACAGCAATCTTTCTCGGATTAGCCATTGCTGTTATCCACACTTATTCCTTTCTCCACGGCATTGCCGCAAAGGAATTGTGCGGCGGTCATCGGCTTTGAGCCCTCGGGCTGGATAATCTCAAGTCTTACAGAGGTGTTCCCGCCGCAGGCGATAACCAGCTCCTCTGAGCTTTTAATCACTGTGCCTGGCGCTTCCCTGCAAGCCTCTGCAACAAACGCAGAGATTACCTTAATCCGCCGCCCCTGCAGGAAAAAATAGGCACAGGGCCAGGAATAATAGCCTCTTACCGCGTTTCGTATTTCCTCGGCAGTTTTACTGAAATCTATCAGCGCCATTTCCTTTTTTATAATCGGCGCGTAGCTCACACCCGTTTCGGGTTGCTTAACAGGTTTAATTATACCCTTTTCAAGTCCGTCAAGGGTTTCGGTCATAAGCGAAGCGCTGATGTCGGAAAGTCTTTCAAAAAGCTCCTCCGCAGTCTCGTCCTCACCGATATCAACCGTTACCGTCTTTAAAATATCGCCTGTGTCCATACCCTCGTCCATAAGCATTGTGGTAACACCGGTCTGCTTTTCACCGCAGACGATACACCACTGTATAGGCGAAGCCCCTCTGTATTTAGGAAGCAAAGAAGCGTGTCCGTTGACACAGCCGTATTTCGGAATTTCCAAAATTTCTTTTGGTAAAAGCTTGCCGTAAGCCACAACAACAATAGCATCGGGAGCTATTTGTCTTAAAAGCTCGGCAGATTCGCCGTCCCTCAAGGTATTCGGCTGATAAACCGGTATATTTAAGCCTTCGGCGCACTGCTTTACAGGCGGTGCCGTCAAAATATGCTTTCTGCCCACCGGCTTATCGGGCTGAGCAAAAACCGCCGCAACCTCATGCCCTGCATTTACAAGGGCTTCAAGGGTTTTTACGGCATAATCGGGTGTCCCCATAAAAACTATCTTCATAAATCTACCTTTATTTTCTAATTTTATCTATATAAAGTATCCCGTCAAGGTGGTCAATCTCATGGCAAAATGCCCTTGCCTTAAACCCCTCAGCAGTAACGGTGAAGTTGTTGCCGTGTCTGTCCTGAGCGCGCACCGTAACACTCATCGGTCTTTCGACCTCCTCAAAGCGGTCAGGCACCGAAAGACAGCCCTCACTCCCAATTTGCGAGCCGCTTTTTTCGGTTATAACGGGGTTTATAAGCTCGATAATTCCGTCCCCAACATCAACCACGCAAAAGCGGCGCAAAATTCCGACCTGCGGTGCCGCAAGTCCAACGCCCTCTGCCTTATACATGGTTTCTGCCATATCATCAAGAATTGTAGCTAATTTTTGGTCAAAATCAAGCTGAGTGCGACATTTTTTTCTTAAAACCTCATCACCGATTTTTACTATATTCCTTATTGCCATATTTTCCTCCGTTTTAAATGATAGTTTCGGGATTAAAATCTATCGTAACCGTGGCGCGTGACCAAGCCTTTTCGGTAGCACAGCGCAGCATTTTTCTAAATCTTACATTATTTTTGCACTTTATCATCATACGGTAGCGGTAGCGGTTATTAACCTTTGGCACAGCCGCAGGTGTGGGCCCCAAAATGATAATCTTTATATCTGAAAACTCACCCTCCAAAAGCTGTTTTATGCTTGCGAAAATCGCTTCTACGGTGCTTTGGGCTGTCTCCCTGTTTTCCGACTGTGTGCTAATCACACATATATCACAGTAGGGAGGATAAACCATAAGCTTGCGGGTGAGAATTTCCTCACTGTAAAAGGTGTCATAATCCTGTCTCTGCGCCAACCCAATCAGGTTGCTTTCTGGGTCAATCGTCTGAATTATTGCCCTGCCCTGATTTTCGCCCCTGCCGGCTCTGCCGACAACCTGCGTAAGCAGTGAAAAGGTGCGCTCAAAGCCGCGGTAATCCTCGCTGAACATTGCCCTGTCCGCACCCAGAACTCCGACAAGTGTGACATCAGAAAAATCCAAGCCCTTTGCGACCATTTGAGTGCCGAGCAAAATATTATATTTCCCCTTTGCAAAATCCCCTAAATATGAAGCATAGGAGTCGCGCGTCATGGTGCTGTCAGCATCAAGGCGGAGAATTTCCGCATCAGGGAAAAGAAGCTTTAGCTCCTCCTCTGCCTTTTGAGTACCCAAACCCGAAAAGCGCATATGCTGACATCCGCACTCAGGACACACCCTTTCTGCCGCTTGCGAATGGCCGCAATAGTGGCACATAAGGCGATTGTTGGCAGAATGGTATGTAAGAGAAACACTGCAATTAGGGCAGGTCGCCACATATCCGCACTCAGGACACGATACATAGGTATTATGACCGCGGCGGTTAAGCAAAAGGATTGCCTGCTTTTTTTCCTCAAGGCAATCAGAAATGGCATTATAAAGCAGATTGCTTATAATTCCCTTGTTTCCGTTTCTAAGCTCAAGGCGCATATCCACAGTTTCCACCGTGGGCAAAACGGCATTACCGTAACGGTTTTTAAGGGTGAAAAGAGAGTATCTGCCGTTTTTGGCGGCGGTAAAGGTTTCGACAGACGGGGTTGCCGAAGCCATACACAGAAGCCCCTTGTGATAAGCCGTTCTGTATCTCGCCAAATCCCTTGCATGAAAGCGTGGGGATTTTTCGGATTTATAGGTATGCTCCTGCTCCTCGTCAATTATGATAAGCCCCAAATCCTTAAAAGGGGCAAAAACGGCACTGCGTGTGCCAACGGCTATAAGCGCCCTGCCATCGCGTATGCGTTGCCATTCGTCCATACGCTGACCCATTGACATTGCGCTGTGAAAAACGGCGATTTTGTTGCCATATCTTTCGGTGAATATTGAAATAAGCTGGGGTGTGAGGGAAATTTCGGGCACCATCACAATTACCCCTCTTTTGCAGGCGACAACCTCGTCAACCAGCTTCAGAAAAACCTGTGTTTTGCCCGAACCTGTAACACCGTAAAGCAAAGAGGCAGCCCCTTTTTCCGAACGGTATTCTCCAAGCAAGCCCTCGTATGCCGCGTTTTGCTCGTCCGACAGCACGATTTGCTTGCTGACGGCAGTTTTCGCAAGCTTATAGGGAGTTCTGAAAACCTGCTTTTCAAAGGAGATTAAAATTCCCTTTTTAACAAGGTTTTCCACAACCGATGCGGTGACACCTGTGAAATAGCATATTTCCTTTACTGCCGCTTCCCCAACCTCTGACAAAAGCCTCACAACCTCTGTCTGGCGGGGTGTCAGCTTTGGTAAATCTGCTTCACGGTCACAAAGACGCACCCATTTTTGTGTGGCATCCCCCATTCGTCTTTTTGCATCACAGCTTTTTATTACCGCTTCCTTAACAACCATTTGCTCCAAAAGCTCCGCTGTGACCGAAAGCTCTGCCCTAAGGGTGGCTTCGTCCCTTTCGCCCGTCCGTTCCAAATAATTGTAAACCTCTTTTTCGGAAGGGCTCAAAAGAGATATATCCGAAAATTCTGTATTTGCAGAATAGTAATTCACAAGCTTATAGCTAAGCCCTGCCGGCAGCATTGCCGAAACTGCGTCATAATAGGTGCAGAAAAGGCTTTCCTGCATAAATTTTCCTAAAGACATCATTTCCTCTGTGAGCACGGGTTGGTCATCAATCACTGAAAGTATTTTTTTAAGTCCCTTTATTTCTGCCGTTTTAACGGCGAAAATAATCCCCTGCTTTTTTATGTTGCCATTTCCGAAGGGCACAAGCACTCTGCTGCCTGCCTCCGCCTTTTGATAAAGCTCAGGCGGCACCGAATAGGTATAAAGACGGTCATAAGCAACAGTTGTGTTTGCCAATGCAATCTCTGCTACAAGACCCTCCATTTATACCCACCTGCCTAAACTGAAATTCTGTTAAATTAAAGCTCGGATGCCAATTTATCAATAGCAACACTTACCGGCTTTTCAATCGAAATTTCACCGGCTTCTGCAGCCTTGGACGAAATATCTCTCGCTGTGCGGGCCACATCGATTACAAGACGGTATCTGTTTTCACAGTTCTGAATAAGCTTACCGATATTAGGATTTAACATTTTTTAACACCTCTTCAATAATATGCCTATTATTATCAAGCTTTAAACCGTTGCTTGCAATAATAGTGATTATATCGTCAACGGCTACGGCTATATCGTCATTAACCACGATATAGTCATACTCCGTTGCTCTTGCTATTTCACCGAGCGCCGCGTCCATACGCTTTTTTATGACCTCATAGGACTCGGTGCCCCTGCCGCGAAGCCGTCTTTCAAGCTCCTCAAAGGATGGGGGCATAATAAACACCGCCACCGCCTCGGGCATTTTCTGTTTTATCTGTGCCGCGCCGTTGACATCCACCTCAATAACCATATCAAAGCCTTGAGAAATGGCGTCAATAACGGGTGCTTTGGGTGTGCCGTAATAGTTTCCGACATAGCAATTATGCTCTAAAAGCATATCTCCGGCTATCATTTCCTCGAAGCGTTGCTTGGAAATAAAATTGTACTTTTCACCCTCGATTTCACCCTCGCGCATTTCCCTTGTTATAGATGAAATGGAGAAGCGCAGCTCGCTTCTTTTCTTAAAAAGCTCCTTTAAAAGGGTATCCTTACCCGACCCCGAGGGTCCCGATATTATAAAAACTCCGCCTTTATTCATTCGTGTTATCCTCTGTCACATTATTTTCCTCTTCCAGCATGCGGTTTGTCAGGGTTTCCGCCTGCAAATAGGTAAGAATTACATGGTCGCTGTCGGTAATAATTACCGCCTTTGTGCGGCGGCCGTGTGTGGCATCAATAAGGCTTCCCCGTTCCCTTGCCTCCTGCACTATACGCTTTATCGGTGCAGATTCGGGGCTTACAATAGCAATCATACGGTCTGCCGAAACCATATTGCCAAAGCCGATATTAACCAATTTCATACAGAATTTCTCCTTTGTAAGACCTGATTACTCGATATTCTGAACCTGTTCTCTTATTTTTTCAATCTCGGACTTTATGTCCACAACCGTATGCGCAATGTCAATATTCTGCGCTTTCGAGCCTATTGTATTAGTCTCACGGTTCATTTCCTGAACAATAAAATCAAGCTTTTTACCTACAGGCTCATCAGCCTTAAGCAATAAATACATCTGCTCTATATGGCTTTTAAGTCTTACGGTCTCCTCATCCACTGCTACCTTATCCGCAAAAACGGCTGTTTCGGTGATAAGACGCTGTTCGTCAACCTTGGCATCCTCCAGAAGCTCCCTTATGCGCTGTTCAAGACGGCGGCGGTATTCTGCAACCGTTTCGGGTGCGCGCTCCTCAATGAAGCCAACCTTTTTAAGTATTGTCTCTGCCCTTGAGGCTATATCCGCATAAAGCCTCTCGCCCTCTGCCGCACGCATTTCAATAAAGCCTTCTATCGCCTGACCTGCCACAGTAAGCACCGCTTCGCTGACAAGCTCCTCCGATACCTCACTGCGCTTGGTTCTGAATATTTCGGGGTTGCCCACAAAGGCAGATACCTTAAGGTCGTTTTTAATTTTGTATTCCCTCGCCAAGGCTTTAAGCGCCTTGATATAAGCGCCTGCGTATGAACGGTTGATTTCCACCTCGGTGCTGTTTTCCGAACGGTTTTCCACAAACACCGAAACCTCAACCTTGCCTCGCGAAATGCTTTGCTGGCAAAGTGCCTTGAGCTTTTCCTCTACAAATTGGTATGCTCTCGGTATACGGCAGGAAAACTCAAAATATCTGTGATTAACAGATCTTATCTCAACCGTAACCTCAAGCTCACCTATTTGCTGTGAAGCTCTGCCAAAGCCGGTCATGCTTTTTAGCATTAATATTCACTTCCAAATTCAAAAAGATAAAATTATAGTTCTAACATTATACCAAAGTCTATGGGCATTTGTCAACTTTCCGGCTCTTTTGTAACCTTTTTTTAATCTTTTTCAAGTCCAATATATCCCCTGTTTACTTTTAATATGCTTTGTGAAAAAATCATTTCATTATATGGTAAAGCTATATTGTGGGGTTACAATGATGAAATGCGGCGAAATGAAAAAGCTTCATCTCTGCCGCATTTTTGCTGTAATTTCCGCTTCAAATTATAGTTTGCCGCGTACCGCGGCGGCCAATCCGCCTTTTTATTCTGCAAAATTGCAACCCAATACCCCGATGGTGTAAATGCCTCTAACCTACAATATATCATATTGATTAGTGTGCAAACTATAATTTGTTTTTCACCGCCCGAAATATTCGGAAGGTAATTCACCCGTTTCGCGCTTGAAGGTGGCAGAAAAATAGCCCTGACTGCTAAACCCAAGCTTTTCTGCAACCTGACCTACAGACATTCCGCTGTTTAAAAGCTCGGTTGCAGTCTTTATTTTAAGGGTGAGAAAATATTTATGAACTCCCACACCCGAATATTTTGCGAAAATGCGCTTTATCCCCGCTTCGCTTACATTGCAGTGCCGCGCAAAATCCCCCACAGAAAGCTTACCGCAAATATTGCTCACCATAAAATCCACCGCTTTTTTGAAAATTTCCGCATCCGGCTCGGTTGAAAAAGCGGTAACGCCGTTTTCATCTATCAAAAAAAGTATCAGTCGATACAGATAAGCTACTACGGTTTGGGAATAAAGCGGCAATATCTCCATCGGCTCAATATACTGCTTATAACTGAACTTTCTTTCCCCCAAACAAACCTTTGTAAACCCCTGCTCCATATACTCAAGCATTTCCCCAATAAGCCTTTTTTCCCTATCGTTCAAGGTGAAAAGCTTTTTTTCCATATAGTGCGCCATTGCCCCCTCTAAGGAAAAGGAAAAAACGAATATATCAGCACCGTTCTCGGAAAGAACTGTAAACTTATGAAGCTCTAACGGCATGTGAAAAATAATATCTCCTGCAGACATATTGTATATTCGCTCGTCTGCCGAAACCTGCAGACTCCCGCTTATCACATAAAGGCACTCCCAAAAATTATGTATTTCTCCCTTAAAACCATAGCCTTGCCCGTAATACCGCCTGAAAGCACTGTAAAACCGGTCTATTTTTATCTGTTCCTTAATTAAGTAGGATTTCCAAAGCATAGCGCACCTCTTTTGAGCTGAAATTGTATATTTTTGATATTTTTTCGTATAGATATATGTTTTTAGTTCTTGTATAATTGTAGCATACCGATTTTCTTATGTAAAGGGGAATTTTGTGATGAATAAAAAAATACGATTTGGCTTGATTGGCTGCAGCAAGAGAGGCACAGGACTGCTCACCGGCGTTTTAATTCCAATGCTTGAGGAAAACATACTACTCTGCGCCACATGCGATAAATATATAGACCGCGCAGAAAATGCCGCAGAGGCGGTAGAGAAAGCCGGATACCCAAAACCTTTTGTAACAGCCGATTACAAGGAGCTTATAGCAAAAGGCAACCTTGATGCCGTTATCATTTCAAGCTCATGGGAAACCCATGTTGAAATAGCAACCGCCTTCATGCGCGCGGGCATACCTGTCGGTCTTGAGGTTGGCGGTGCTTACAGCCTGAATGACTGCTGGAAGCTTGTAAATACCTATGAAGAAACAGGAACGCACTGCATGCTGCTTGAAAACTGCTGTTACGGCAAACGTGAGCTTATGCTCCTTAATATGGTGCGTTCGGGTATTTTGGGTGAGATTGTCCACTGTGCCGGAGGCTATCAGCACGACCTGAGAAGTGAAATTACCGGCGGTCCCGAAACTAAGCATTACCGTTTTCTTAACTACCTTAACCGTAATTGCGAAAATTACCCCACCCACGAGCTGGGCCCCATCGCAAAATTACTTAATATAAATAACGGAAACCGCCTTGTCAGCCTTGCATCATTTGCGTCAAGCAGTAGAGGCTTAAATGAATATATACAGAAAAACCTTAAGTCTGACGACCGGCTCGCAGACCTTGAATTTGCACAAGGCGATATTGTCACAACAGTTATAAAATGCGCCAAGGGACAAACCATTCAGCTAACCCTTGATACCACCCTGCCCCGTTCATATTCCCGCGGCTTTACGGTGCGCGGTACCGCAGGCTCATATTTTGAGGATACCGACAGCTTTTTCTTTGACGGAGAGCACGATAAATTTGAATTTAACGGCAGAGGTCTGTGGGGAAATGCCGCAGAATATGAGGAAAAGCACCTGCACAAGCTTTGGAGAAATTTTGATCCCAAGGGCGGACATGACGGAATGGATTGGATGGTTTTACACGCATTCTTTGATGCAGTAGAGAAAAAGGCAAAGCCCCCTATTGATGTTTATGACACCGTAACCTATATGTGTATTTCCGCGTTGAGTGAGGAATCCATCGCTTTGGGCGGTCAGCCTGTTGCAATCCCCGATTTCACACAGGGTAAGTGGTACAGACGAACCGATTTGTGCGAAACCGAATATGCACTTGACCAAAAGCAACCCTTTAATGAGATTTTTTAAGCTGTAAAGACCGTAGGATTGAAGCTTCACCCTACGGTCAATTTTTAATTTTTTAAATTTCAGCACTTGACAAATCAGGCTTTAACAGGTAAACTGTTAGAGTAATATTTAAATATGCGGGTGTGGCGGAATTGGCAGACGCACTAGCCTTAGGAGCTAGCGCCATCGGTGTGCAGGTTCGACTCCTGTCACCCGCACCAAACATCAAGACCGCGTAATAGCGGTCTTTTCCTTTATTCATGCGCTTTCAAAGCCTTTTTTGTTCAATTTGAAATTAAAGCTTTTTTATTTAAATTAAGCAATTTTTGCACACAACTTCACACGAAAAGGTTACACAGGGAATCGTCTCCCCGTGTTGAAAAATTCAGATGTAAAAAAACGCGATAAATACTTAAAACTTTGTCGCGAAAAAGGTTTGTCTATAAGACAAATCAGCCGATTAACTGGTGTGGGTTTTAATATTGTTAGAAAATTTTGAAAATTTTGTAACCTATTTTGTGTTTTGAATTGTTGTGTATATGTAGACGGTGAAAAATAGTAACTATTTAAAACAACACAAGAGAACCGTCCCCTTGTGTTGTGAAAGTTGGCAACAAATTTAGGATATATTAGATTTAAGATAAAAAGGAGTGTACTATGCATATAAATTCAAAACATATCAAGCCATTAAGATTGATTTTTATTGTTTCTTTTGCAATATTATTAACATCCTGTGGAACAATGAGTAATCTTCCGCAAGGTGAATTTGTAGTAGCATATGATTCTCCATCTTCTAATTACACAATTAATATTTATTTGTGTAATGGTGGAGCAACAACCGATTTTGCAATACGTGGAGAACTTATAGATAACCTTAATGAGAACAAAAAGAATATTTATTGGAGTTATCACGAGGATGAAGCGGATGTCAATTGGCTTGATGAAGAAAATGTTGTTATAAATGGTAAAACATTAAATGTTTTACACGATGTATATGATTTTAGAAACGAATAATAAGCATATGTTCTGTTTGAGATTTTTATGTGGTAAAGAATCAACACAAGGCAACACAAGGGGCAACACAAGGGGACGGTTCTCTTGTGTTGACAAATGATTGATTGCATGACACAGAGGATTTTTCATTTTTCGGTATTATGACAGCCCGAACAACAGCCTGTGCATTTGAAGCCGTCACTCTGTTTGGAGGAACAGCAGCTATCCGGACAGCCAATACAATTTTTGCCGTTTTTCTTTGATTTATATATATATAAAACTGCCAAGCCCACTATTATTACCACTATAGCTATAATGATAAAATTTTCCATAATTTTCATCCCTTAAAAATCAATACAAAACCGCCTTTAAAGGGCGGTTTTGGTGTTTTAATTAGTATTATTTGGTTACGGCTTCAGCCTTTTTGGTACTGTTCAAGGCATATTCTGATTTAAGCTTTTTCTCGGCATTAATGCAAAGACAAGCCACTATAACTGCCATAATCACAACGGCAATACCGCCGCCGACAGCACCGCCGATATGAAGTGATGAGGCATCAACAATAAGAGTGCCGACAGTGTTTACCAAATAGCCGATTATGAAGCCGATGCCAAGCTGGAGTGCAATACCACTCCAAAGCCATTTTGCACTTTTCATTTCGCTGTTCATAGCACCGATAGCCGCAAAGCAGGGAGGCGAAAAAAGATTGAACATAAGATATGCCAAGGCGGCAACTGCAGTGATACCCATTTTAGCCGCAACCTCATCTGCGCCGCCCTCGAGGACAAGCTCATCAACATTGATAAAGTTTGTAACTCCAAAGCAAACTGCCAGGGTGCCGACAACATTTTCCTTTGCGATAAAGCCTGTAACAGCAGCCGCGGCAAGTTGCCAGGAAACAATCCCCACAACGGGCAGTACGATATAAGCAAAGGGTCCCGCAATAGAAGCTAAAATTGAAGCATCGGCAGATGCGGCTTCCCTGAAGCTCCAATCAAAGGTCTGCATAATCTGAACGGCAGTGTTGCAGACAAGGATTATCGTTGCCGCCTTTACTATGTAAGCCCAGCCGCGTCCGCACATAGACTTGAAGGCTCTCCAGAAAGAGGGGACCTTATATTCGGGAAGCTCGATAATAAAGTAGGATTTTCTTGACTTATATCCGGTAAGCTTATTGATAAGCAAAGCACCTAAAAGAATAAACACAATACCTGCAAAATACATAAGCGTGCCAACCCAAGAAGCATCCCTGAAAAAAACGCCTGCAAAAAGTGCGATTACGGGAAGCTTTGCGCCGCATGGCATAAAGGGAGCAAGCATTGCGGTGGCTCTGCGCTCGCGCTCATTACGGATTGTGCGGCAAGCCATAACACCGGGGATTGCACAGCCTGTACCGATAACAAAGGGGATAACCGATTTGCCCGAAAGACCAACCTTTTTGAATATGGGATCCAAAACCACCGATACACGCGCCATATATCCGCAATCCTCTAACAGCGCAATAAGGAAATACATCACCATAACAAGCGGCAGGAAACCGATAACGGCGATAACACCGCCGATAACACCGTCAATAAGCAGAGCATAAAGCAAGGGATTGGCATTTTCAAGCAAGGTGCCTATTGCACCCTGTCCGATTTCAAGAAGCCCTACCAGCCAATCAGCAATCCACACACCGGGGCCTGCCTGTGAAATCCAGAAAACAAGCCACATCACGACCGCAAAAATCGGAATACCGAGCCATTTGTTTGTGAAAACAGCATCTATTTTATCCTGTGAATTTCTGTCCCTTGTCAAAACCTTACGGGTTTCAACCTCAGCCACAAGCGTATTAACAAATTGGAAGCGCTTTCTGTCGGCAATCTCAACCGCCTTTTTATCGGTAAGGTCAACATCGCCCTGAATAAAGGGCGCATTCTGTTCCTTTCCCACCAGCGCTATTGCCGCACCGATAACCTCCTTCAAGCCATCGGCAGAGGTGGAAACTGTATCCACTACCGGACAGCCCAATTTTTGAGAAAGTGCCGCCGTATCGATTTTAGTCTCCTTTTTCTCGTTGATATCTGCCTTGTTAAGAGCAACAACCATCGGAATACCAAGCTCCAGAAGCTGGGTTGTAAAGAAAAGACTGCGGCTTAAATTCGTGGCATCCACAATGTTGATAATAACGTCGGGATTTTCATTCTTTACATAAGAGCTTGTGATGCTTTCCTCCGAGGTAAAGGGTGACATTGAATAAGCACCCGGAAGGTCAACGGCAATAAGCACTGCCGTACCGTCATAAAAGCTCTTTTTTATGGCGTGCTCCTTTTTCTCAACCGTAACGCCTGCCCAATTGCCAACCTTTTCGTTACTGCCTGTTAAGGCATTATACATTGTGGTCTTACCACTGTTCGGATTGCCCGTTAAAGCAATTCTCATATTGGTTTCCTCCCCAAAATATATATTATTTTTTAAAACGAGCGCAGTTACCCGTTGCTAACTGCGCGCCGAAAAACAATCCGCCTCAAAGCGGTTTTGTTTAATCCTCTATAACAATTGCCTCTGCTAACTGACTGTCGATATTATACCTGCCGTCCTTAATCGAAACCACACAGCTTCCATTAAGGCGAGAAACCACCGTTATGGGCTCGCCGCTGTAGCACCCCAAAGAAAAAAGAAATGCATCAAGCTCCTCATCATCGGTAAGGATTTGCTTGATTATGTACTCTTTTCCTTCCTGTGCAGTTGTTAAATTCATAATTTTCACCCCAACACGAGTTAGTTGACACTAACTGACAGCCTCAAAAATAATTAGCCTAAGCTAACTGCCTGAATATAATACCACCTATCCCAAGATTTGTCAATACCTTTTTTAAGATTTTTTAATTGCTTTTTCGGTTGACAAAGCCACTTATATGCTTTAAAATAACTATGTAGGTATAATGTAAGGAGATTTGAAAATGGCAGTAAAGATTTCACCCTCGGTGCTGACAGCAGACTTTTTAACCCTTAAGGAGGACATTGCACGATTGGAGCATGCCGGCACGGATATGCTTCATTTAGATGTTATGGACGGTATTTTCGTGCCCAATATATCCTTTGGTGTGCCGGTTATAAAGTCAATCAAAAAGCACTCTACCCTTCCGTTGGATGTTCATTTAATGATAGACCGACCTCACAGATACATAAAGGAGTTTGCCGCGGTTGCCGATATTTTGGGTTTCCATTATGAGGCGGGCAGTCCTGTTGCAGAAACGCTGAAGGAAATCCGCGCCCTTGGTTGCAAATCCTGCCTTACAATCAAGCCCTGCACCGAGCCGCAAGAAATTTTTGACCTTTTGCCGCTTTGCGATATGGTGCTTGTGATGTCGGTTGAGCCTGGCTTTGGCGGACAGAGCTTTATGCCCTCTGCGCTCGGCAAGCTTGAAGCCCTTAAAAAGGAAATTACCTCAAGGGGACTTGATATCGACCTTGAGGTTGACGGCGGCATAAACACCGAAACTGCTCCCTTGGCAGTGGCGGCAGGTGCCAATGTGCTTGTAGCAGGCAGCTTTGTTTTTTCGGATAAGATGGAAGAAAATGTGAGCTTTATCAAATCCCTTTAAAGGCGGCACCGTACCTTTGAATTACGCCGTTTTCGGCAATCAGCTTGCAATACTCTCTGACCGCCTCGGCTTCTAAAGCGGAACAGCTCACAGCATGGCAAAATTCGTTAAGCAGGAGCCCCACAGCCTCATCACAGGAGCTTAATATAAGTCTGTACCCGCAATCGCATTTATAAAGGGAGCTCTCTGTGCAAAGCGTGCGGCAGCTGTAAAGCATCAGTAAAGCTTGTGTCAGGCTCTCAC
This sequence comes from Clostridia bacterium, assembly GCA_017507805.1. Lineage (GTDB taxonomy): Bacteria > Bacillota > Clostridia > Oscillospirales > Acutalibacteraceae > UBA737. The sequence continues at coordinate 37,925 of JAFWAC010000023.1, read as the reverse complement.
TGTCGGGAAAGGAGGCAACATATTCTTTTGCCATCCTCGCCTCTCCCACACTCAACGCTGACAAAACAATTTCACATCCGTTGTCCCTTTGCGCCTTGACACGGGCTAAAATTTTTCTGTTTTGGTAAATATCCCTGTTTTCCGAGATTATATCCCTTAAAAGTGCGGTCAAGACCTGCTTGGTGCCGTCATTCATAAGGAAAAGTCTTTCGTATGTGCCAAAGCAGCTTAAAACCTCGGTGTGTGTCAGAACAACCCTTATTGCTTCGCTGTTTATTTTTGAAACGGTCATTTAAGGTCACCGCCAATGTTTAAATATATTGTTTGAGGTCAAAACTACCCTTGAGGTGTTTTGTATGAACGGTAATAAAAAGAAAAGCCGCGCAGGCAGTATGTTTTTAAAATCCATGCTTTTTACTGCCGCCGCTATAATGCTTTTACTTATAGGTTATTTTTGTGCCGGATTTCTTTTCGGCAGATTTTAGAGGTGTTTCACTATGGATTACAATTCACTTAAAAGCGGTACCGATATACGCGGTATCGCAAGCGATAAAGGCGGAAAAGAAGTAAACCTTACTACCGATGCGGTTTATGACATAACAGCCGCCTTTGTGGCTTGGTATGTAAACAAATATCAAAAAAATCCTCACGAGCTTGTGATTGCGGTCGGGCACGATTCGCGTATCACGGGTGAAACCATTGCAAGGTATGTGCAAAACGCGCTGATAAACGCAGGTGTCACAGTAATTGACTGTGGGCTAAGCTCCACACCGGCTATGTTTATGACCACGGTTGACCTTAAGACCGATGCCGCAATCGAGATTACGGCAAGCCATCACCCGTTTGACCGCAACGGTCTTAAATTTTTCACACCCGAAGGCGGACTTGACGGCTCGGATATTTCCGAGATAGTGGCGCTTGCCAACAACGGCGAGGAAATCATCTGCAACTGCGCGGGCGTGGTTGTCAAGCTCAATTATATGTCGGTTTATGCCGCAAGACTTCGCCGTATGATTTGCGATGCAGTGGGTAAGAGAGAGGACGAAAAGCCCCTAAACGGGTATAAAATAGTTGTTGATGCCGGAAACGGCGTAGGCGGTTTTTATGCCCGCGATGTTTTAGAGCGTCTGGGCGCAGATATAACAGGAAGCCGCTTTTTGGAGCCGGACGGAATGTTCCCGAACCATATTCCCAACCCTGAGGACGGCAAGGCAATGGAAAGCATCTGCTCGGCTGTGCTTGAAGCCAAAGCCGATTTGGGGCTGATTTTTGATACCGATGTTGACCGCGCAGGCTGTGTGGGCTCGGACGGCAAGGAAATCAACCGTGACCGCCTTATTGCCTTGGCAGCATACATAGCGGCAGAGGGCAGAAGGGATGCCGTCATCGTGACCGACTCGGTCACAAGTGACGGTCTCAAGACCTTTCTTGAGGACGAGCTTGGCTGTACTCATTACCGCTACCGCCGCGGCTATAAAAATGTTATTAACAAGGCAATTGAGCTTGTAAACGAGGGAATGGATTGCCCCTTGGCGATTGAAACCTCGGGACACGCGGCATTAAGGGAAAATTATTTCCTTGATGACGGTGCGTATCTTGTTACAAAAATCGTGATTGAATTGGCTCGCGGCAAGGATATAAACTCAATATTAAGCACCCTCAAAATGCCCTGCGAGGAAAAAGAGGTGCGATTTACCATAAATTGTGAGCATTTCAAGGTTTACGGTCAGCGTGTTATTGATGCCTTAGAGGAGTTTGCCTCCACGCGTCCCGAATACCGCATAGCTGACGACAACCGTGAGGGTATCCGTATTTCCACCGAAAACGGCTGGTTTTTACTTAGGCTCAGTGTTCACGACCCTGTAATGCCCTTAAATTTTGCAAGTGATGTAAAGGGCGGAATTAAAAAGGATGCCGAAGCCTTAAAGAGCTTTTTCTCTCAATTCGACTGCCTTGATATTTCTGCGCTTGATAGCCTTATAATATAATATGTGCTCAATAAAATAGTGTGACAGGTAATTCTGCCGCACTATTTTATTTGCTCTATCATAAGAAAGTAAAGTGATATAAGTGATTAAAAATATTTTAAGAATAAAATATGCCAACTCCTTTTTGCCCGAAAACGCAATTTTCCCAAACGGCGCAGAGGGCAAAAAACGATACATTGATTTCTTTATCTATCTTATAGAAACAGAGAACCGAAAAATACTTATTGATGCCGGTTGCCGCACAATGCCGGGCTTTGATATGAAAAACTTTATAGGTCCCGTAAAAGCGCTTGCCTCAATCGGAGCCTCTGCCCAAAGCATTACCGATGTGATAATCACACATGCCCACCATGACCATATCGAAGCGGCAGAGTGCTTTAAAAATGCGGTGTTTTATATTCAGGCGCAGGAATACGAATATGGCAGGGATTATCTCAAGGGCTTGAAAACTGTACTGTTTGAGGAAAAATATGACCTCACCCAAGACATTAAAATAATAAAGTTAGGCGGTCACAGTATTGGCTCCTCCATTGTTGAAGCAAGATTTGAAAACCAAACCTACATATTTGCAGGGGACGAATGTTATTTAAAGGAATGTCTCGAAAGAAGCATTCCCACCGCTTCCTCATATTGCCCCGAAAAAAGCCTGTATTTCATCAAAAAATATTCAAAAATGTGTAACAGGGTTTACCTTTCCCACAGTATATAACAACAAAAAGCCTCCCTTTTTAAGGGAGGTTAAAATTCGGAATGAAATCGGTCTTTGCGCTTTCAAGCTCCTGCACAAACACATTTTCAAAATCAAAGCCGCATATATAGTCCACGACCTTTTCATATTCCCTGTGTGTGGTCTTGCGGTTAATAATCGGCATATCCTGCGCTCTGCCAAGGGGTATATATTGGCTCATAATACTGAAATATGCCCTCGGTGTGTTCTGCCTTACCCAATCAAAAACATTCATAGCTTCTCTTGTGCCCTGCGGCAATAAAAGGTGCCTTACTATCACACCCTTTTGCATCAATCCGTTTTTGATTACCGATTGCGGACATTGACGGTAAGCCTCGGCAATAGCCGCGGCGGCTATTTGGGGGTAATCCTCAGCGCCGGAATAAAGTGCCGCCCTGTCACCCGACAGATATTTCAAATCCATAAGGTAAACATCGATATACCCTTCCAGCATTTTGAGAGCTTCCACACTGTCATATCCGCCCGAATTATAGACTATGGGTATTTGCGGGCGATAAATATCAAGCGCCTTTTTTATCGCAAGGGTATAGTGAGAGGGCGTCACAAGGTTTATATTGTGAGCACCCCTTTTTTCAAGCTCACGGAAAATTTCCGCAAGGCGCTCAAGGCTCACCGTTTTACCCTTCCCCTTGTGCGAAACCTCATAATTCTGGCAAAAGGCACAGTCAAGGGAGCAACCGCTGAAAAACACCGTTCCCGAGCCCTTTTCTCCGCTTATTACAGGCTCCTCCCAAAAATGCAAATCAGCCCTTGCCACACGAGGCAGCAAAGGCATTTTGCAAAATCCGTTTATATTCCGTGTTTCGGTGCGCTCAGCTTTGCACCGTCTCGGACAAAGGCTGCATATCATCTTTTGTTTTCCTTTTCTTAGTCCTGAATTCGCAAACCTTGCGGCGAACCTGCAAATCATCATAGGTTTTTTTGAAAGCTACCCTGCCGTTAAACTTAAAACGGCATTTTTTGCACTGAAAATCCGAAACAAACCAACGGTTGCGGTATTTCCATCGGGAAATCCGTTTGGTAACACCGCCGCACTCAGGACATAAAAAATCGAGCTGAGCGCGGTCAATCTGTTTGTCGTTTATGTCAGAAATCGAGTAGGGCTTGAATTTAAGTCTTGCATAAAAATCAGGCGAGCTTGTATCCTTTATTAACGAATTGAACCTCTGCTCATTATAGCTTTTTCTTAAAAGCTCGGCACAGACACGGCAGTCGTCAAGGGCGGTATGAAGCTCAAAGCCCTCGGTATCAATGCCCGAAAGCTCAGCCGCCGCCTCCAACGAAATCTGATTTTTGCTTTCATACCCTTTAAGCGCCAAATCCGATTGCACCAGCTTTTGAAGGTCAAGATATTTATTAAATATAAACTTCACCTTATCCTTAAGTAAAAGCTCCTCGTTTTCAAGTATTGTATAAAGGTCGGAATTGCTCCAGGTCATTGTGATTTGGGCGCCCTCGGCAAAACGGTTATAGGCATCAACCGCTTCCTCAAAGGGAATACCCTCGCGCATAATTTCGGAGGTTATCCCCGTCAGCTTTGCAAAACGGCTTGTAACCTTTTTTGATATTGCAGAGCATACAGTAGCACTGAAAACAGACTTTGTGTTAAAATCACTGTCAAGCCTTACAGCGCCTATCTGCAAAATCTGATTTATAAACCTCTTTTCGGGTGTGAAATAAACACTGTCCCACTCTAAATCAAGAATTACATACTCCATTATTTTTTCTTAGACTCTGCCTTCATTCGTTCTTCTTTGTTGAGTATTCTCTTGCGCAGACGGATGTTTTCGGGTGTAATCTCCACAAGCTCATCATTTCTGATAAACTCCAAGGATTGTTCAAGGCTGAGCTTTGAGGGCGGCACAAGGCGTAAAGCCTCATCCGAGCCGGAGGCACGGGTGTTGGTCATCTGCTTCTTTTTGCAAACATTGCAGACAATATCCTCACTCTTTGGGTTTTCGCCCACAATCATACCCTCGTAAACAGGAGTTCCGGGGCCTATGAACAATCTGCCGCGGCTTTGGGTGTTGAAAAGTCCGTAGCCGGTAGCTTCCCCCTGCTCGTGTGCTATAATCGAGCCGGTGGAGCGTTGCTCAATCTCACCCTTAAAGGGCTGGTAGCTGTCAAACACATGATTCATTATTCCGTTACCGTTGGTATCGGTCATAAACTGCGAACGGTAGCCCAAAAGCCCTCTTGCAGGGATTACAAACTCAAGGTGCGAAGTACCGCCCTCGCGTGTACCCATATTCTTGATTTCCGCCTTGCGAGTACCAAGCCGTTCCATAACAGCGCCGACATATTCCTCCGGCACCTCAATCATCAAAAGCTCAATAGGCTCCAAAAGTGTGCCGTTTTCGTCACGCTTGTATATAACCTCGGGCGGAGAAACCTGAAACTCATACCCCTGACGGCGCATAGTTTCTATAAGTATCGAAAGATGAAGCTCACCTCTGCCCGAAACCTTAAAGGTATCGGCAGAATCGGTCTCCTCAACCCTTAAACTCACATTGGTCATAACCTCCTTGAAAAGGCGGTCGCGCAGATTGCGCGAGGTCACAAACTTACCGTCCTGACCTGCAAAGGGTGAGTTGTTTACCATAAAGTTCATTGCCAAGGTGGGCTCGTCAATTTTGACAAAGGGTAAAGCCTCAATATGCTCGGTATCGCAGGCAGTCTCGCCGATTTCAAGCTGTGCAATTCCCGCAACCTGAATAATATCGCCAACGGTGGCGGCTTCCGCCTCTACCCTCTTAAGTCCTTTATACATAAACAGCTTTGCAATCTTAACATTGCTGCTGGTACCGTCCTTATGGCAAAGAGCTACTGTTTGTCCCGCATTAACACTGCCCCTGATTACTCTGCCGACACCGATTCTGCCTAAATAATCGTCATACTCGATATTCGAGAAAAGGATTTGCAAAGCACCCTCGGTATCGCCCTCGGGCGGATCAATTTCCTTTACAATTGCATCAAACAGCGGTCTCATATCCTTGCCGGGGATATCGGGCGAATATGTGGCATAGCCATCTCTGCCCGAAGCGAAAATCACAGGAAATTCAATCTGATTTTCATCCGCACCAAGCTCTATAAACAAATCTAAAACCTCGTCAACAACCTCATGCGGTCTTGCCATGGGGCGGTCAATCTTATTGACAACCACCACCGCTTTTTTACCCAAAGCCAATGCCTTTTTAAGCACAAAACGAGTCTGTGGCATACAGCCCTCAAAGGCATCCACCAAAAGCAAAACACCGTCCACCATTTGGAGTATTCGCTCAACCTCGCCGCCGAAATCGGCGTGACCGGGAGTGTCCACAATATTAATCTTAACATCCCCGTACATAACGCTTGTGTTTTTTGAAAGTATTGTTATTCCGCGCTCACGCTCAAGGTCGTTAGAGTCCATTACCCTCTCGTTTACATTCTCGTTTTCGCGGAATGTACCGCTTTGACGCAAAAGCTGGTCAACCAATGTGGTTTTACCGTGGTCAACATGGGCAATAATTGCAACATTTCTTAAATTTTCTATTCTTGACATTTAATCACCTTATTTTTATTTTGAGACAATTTATTATAAACCCAACCGCGAATATTGTCAATATCGGCACCTTAAAAAGGTGCAAGAAAATGCCGGCTTAGAATCCTTATTCTTGTGACAGTTTATTTCTTATAATTAAGATACAGTTCGATAATAGTATGTCCCATAGCAACATCTTCGACAATTAGAGAATGGTTTTATGTTTCTACCAAGCTTGCACAAAATCAAAAATGAGAGCGTAAAGAAAGCCCCGAAACCAAAAATGGTTTCGGGGTTTTTGTAAACATTGAAAAATATAAGATTATCTCTTGGAGAACTGGGGTGCGCGGCGGGCTCCCTTGAGACCGTATTTCTTTCTTTCCTTCATACGCGGATCGCGTGTAAGGAGACCTGCTTTTTTAAGCTCAGCTCTAAGCTCTGCATCATATTGAAGAAGAGCTCTCGAAATGCCGTGGCGGATAGCGCCGGCCTGACCTGTAACACCGCCGCCGGCTACGCGGCAAACAATGTCAAACTTATCGAGTGTGCCGGTAAGATTTAAGGGCTGACGAACGATAAGCTTTAAGGTTTCAAGACCGAAATAATCATCTATATCTCTATCGTTGATAGTGATTTTGCCGGTACCGTTGTATACACGAACGCGGGCAACAGAACTCTTTCTTCTGCCGGTTCCGTAAAAATAAGGCTTTGCTTCAAACATTATCTCGTGCTCCTTTCTTAAAATTCAAGCTTCTCAGGCTTCTGAGCAACCTGTGCATACTCAGCACCCTTGTAGATGTGAAGTCTGGTAAGAGCCTTACGGCCGATGGTAGTATCAGGAACCATGCCCTTAACTGCCAATTCCAACGCAAGCTCAGGACGGGTCTTCATAAGGGTTGCATACTTAACTTCCTTAAGACCGCCGATATAGCCTGTGTGACGGCGATAATACTTGTTTTCCAACTTCTTGCCTGTAAGAATTGCCTTTTCAGCGTTGATAACAACAACATGGTCGCCGCAATCAACATGGGGAGTAAACTCGGGCTTTAATTTGCCTCTGAGAATATCCGCAACCTTTGTAGCTGTGCGGCCCAAGGGTCTGTCTGCAGCATCAATTATATACCATTTACGCTGAATTTCAGCAGGCTTTGCCATAAATGTAGACATAACTCAAATTCCTCCGTTTTGAATTTAATTTTCTGCGCAGGATAAACCCTGCGCCAATCAGCTTGAATATGATAACACAACTGTTCGCCCATGTCAACAAAAATTTTTGCAAATTTTAATTTATTCTTTTCTTTCTCTCGTTTTCTCGATTTATCTCCGTTTTCCTCCCGTTTCCTCACTTTTGATTTTTAATTTTTTTAACATTGCAAGCCGGATTTTCATATTATGTAAAGAAATATTAAGCTGTTTGATTATTTTCCGTGAGTTTCGGTAAAAATATAACTACAATACAGTAGACGAGAGTGTGAAATAGCAATGAATATAAAACGGGGAGAAATTTACTATGCCGATTTGAGTCCTGTTGTGGGCTCTGAGCAGGGCGGTGTGCGACCGGTACTTATAATTCAAAATGATGTGGGTAACCGTTACAGCCCAACGGTGATTGCCGCCGCTATTACAAGCCAGCGGGACAAAACCAAGCTTCCGACACACATTTCGGTCGGAGCAAGCGATTGCGGTCTTGCAAAGGACTCGATTGTTTTGCTGGAGCAGGTGAGGACGATTGACAAGCAACGCCTGAAAGAAAAAATGGGCAGTCTTAACGGCGAATGTATGGGAATGGTTGACAGAGCGCTGAGCGTGAGCTTCGGGCTTTTACAGTGAAAATTCAAAAAAGTGGGGTGAGCGATGCTCACCCCACTTGGGTTTATATTACATAGTGATTACCAAGTAATTTCGGGTAATCCGTTTTCTCTTAAAATTGCGTTTGTCTTGGAAAAATGCCTGCATCCCATAAATCCGCGTGAAGCGGAGAGGGGACTCGGATGCACCGTTATAAGCTTGCGGTGCATGGGGTTGGTTATGATTTCCGCCTTCCTCTGAGCATTTGCCCCCCAAAGCAAGAAAACCACAGGAGCTTGCTTTTTATTAAGCTCTGCTATTACGCGGTCGGTAAAGCTTTCCCAGCCCATTCCCTTGTGGCTGTTGGGATTACCCTCGCGAACGGTAAGCACCGTGTTCAAAAGCAGGACACCCTGCTTTGCCCAATCGGTAAGCTCCCCGTGGGCAGGGATTGGCTTGCCGATATCGGCTTCAAGCTCCTTGAAAATATTTTTTAGTGACGGCGGCGGAATAACACCCTTCTTAACCGAAAAGCACAATCCGTGCGCCTGACCAAAGCCGTGATAAGGATCTTGACCGATTATTACCACCTTGGTATCCTTAAATGAGGTGTATTTCAAAGCGTTGAAAATATCGTGCATATCAGGATAAATTCTCTGTGTGGAATATTCCGTTTTTAAAAACGAGCGCAACCGCTTATAATAGGGCTTCGCCCATTCATCTGCTAAAATTTGGTCCCAATCATTACCGATATTAACCATACTTCACACCTCTTTTATATATCCAATCCGCACACATCGGCAAGGGTTTCGCGTTTAACCGCGATATAGTCAGCACCGTCCTTAAGCATTACAACGGGCGGTCTTGCAATACGATTGTAGTTTGATGCCATTGAATAATTGTAAGCCCCTGTTGTGAGCACTGCCAAAATATCACCGCGGTCGGGCTTTGCCAAAGCAACATCCTCTTGAATAAGGTCGCCCGATTCACAGCATCTGCCTGCAACCGTTGCAACAAAATCAGCTTTTTGGTCTGCTTTTGAGGCAGTGATTACGGTATAGGGTGATTCATAAAGGGTGTAACGGGGATTATCAGCCATTCCACCGTCAATCGAAACATAATTTTTATATCCCTTAATTTCCTTAACACTGCCAACGGTATAAAGCGTCATTCCGGCATCGGCAACAAGGCTTCTGCCCGGCTCCATGTGGATTTTAGGGCAGGTAAGGTTAAGCTCACCGCAGAGCTTATTAAGCGCATCTGCCACCTCGCGGATTTTCTCGGCATAGTTAATCACAGGGTCTGCTTCGGTGTACCTCACGCCGAAGCCGCCTCCCAAATTAAGGATTTCCGAAACAAAGCCAAAGGAAGCCTTGATGTCGGCAATAAATTCAAGCATAATTTTTGAGGCTGTGATAAAAGGCTCGGATTCAAAAATCTGCGAGCCGATGTGGCAATGAAATCCCTTCAAATTAATGTTTTCAAGCCTTAAAAGCTTTTCTGTAAGCTCCTTTGCCTGACCCGTTTCGATTGCAACGCCAAACTTCGACTCCACCGAGCCGGTGGAGATTTTTTTATGGGTGTGTGGGTCAATACCGGGAGTAACCCTTAAAAGAACATTTTGCTTTATCCCAAGCTCGCCTGCAATTTTATTTATGGCAAGCAGCTCCTCCCCGTTATCTGCAACGAAAAAGCCCACCTTGTTTTCCATGGCAAAGCGGATATCGGCATCGGTTTTGTTGTTGCCGTGGAAAAAGCATCCTTCCATTGGGAAGTCTGCCTGTACCGCAGTGAAAATTTCGCCGCAGGAAACGGTGTCAATATCAATGCCTTCCTCTGCCATAATGCGGTAAATCTGCTTGCAGGAAAAAGCCTTGCTTGCAAATTCGGGTATTGAGCCCTCGGGCAGATACTCTGCCATTGCGTTCTTATAGGTACGCACATGCTCGCGGATTTTGTTTTCATCCATCAGGTAAAGAGGAGTGCCGTATTTTTCGGCAAGCTCCACCGTATCAAAGCCGGCAAAGGTAAGGTGCCCTTTGCTGTTCACCGAAATGTTATCACAAATCATTAAAAATCAATCCCAACCTTACGCATTTCCTCATAAAGCACCTTGCGTGTTGCGTCCTCCATAGGGGTAAGCGGCAGACGCAAATAGTCCTCACAAAAGCCCATTGCCGCCATCGCCGCTTTTACGGGAATGGGGTTGACCTCGCTGAAAAGCGCATTTATAAGGGGCAGATATTCAAGCTGAATTGCAGCAGATGCCTTAACATCGCCTGCAAAGAATTTATCGCAAATCTCAACCGATTTCTTGGGCACAACATTTGAAAGCACCGAAATGCAGCCCTTACCGCCCAAAGACATTATAGGAACAATCTGGTCGTCATTACCCGAGTAAATTGTGAGCTTATCACCGCAGAGCGCGGCAATTTCCGCAATCTGAGAAATATTACCGCTTGCCTCTTTAATGGCATTGATGTTCGGATGCTCTGCCAATGCCGCAACGGTTTTGGGGGCGAGATTTACCCCTGTGCGAGAGGGCACATTGTAGAGTATTACAGGAACGGTGGATTCATCGGCAATCTGTGTAAAAAGCTTTATGAGTCCGTTTTGGGTTGCCTTGTTATAATAGGGGGTAACAACAAGCACACCGTCAACACCCACAGAGCAGGCAAAACGGGTGAGGTCTAAGGCATACGCCGCATCGTTCGAGCCTGTACCTGCGATAATCGGCACTCTGCCGGCAGCCCGTCTCACAGAATAGGCAATCGCCTCGCGGTGCTCCTCGTCTGTAAGGGTTGAGCCTTCACCGGTAGTTCCGCAGATAACAAGCGCGTTTATGCCCTCCGAAATCTGCCAATCGATAAGCTTACCGAAAGCCTCGTAATCAATACCGCTTTCGGTTATCGGTGTGATAAGCGCGGTCGCAATACCTTCAAAAATTGGTGTTTTCATTTTAAATTCCTCCAAAACAATAAAAAATAGCCGATTGCTCGGCTACCAAAATCAGAAAAAAGGCGCAACGCCAAATTCACTCTGTTTTCGATAGCACTCCGCAAATGCGACAGTAAGCCGAATATTATTCCGTCTTACCAGGAGTATACCTGCCGGCACACACCTTCGGCGACAGCTCCTTTCATCCGCGGTATCCCTCTGCCGAGGTTAGCACCCAAGGATTACTGATAACCAATCGCGCCTCTATCTGTATTTTCAAATTTAACACATAATACTTAATTTGTCAAGACCTCAGTAAAAGAAAAAGATAAAAGTAAGAAATAACTTGATTTTTCAAGGTGTATTGGGTTGAAACCTTGCAGAATAAACAGGCGGAATTACTGCCACGAAGCACAGAAAACTATAAAAATATTGCAAAATTTCCAATTTTTTCAAGAAAACTAAAAAATACCATTGCAGAAATCTGAATTATATTGTAAAATATAATCATCCTTAAACACAAGGGGTGTCAGTATGTCATACGAGATTATTCAGTCGGATTTGAGCAGTCTTGAGAAATCTATAGATAAGCTTAATTCTTTGGTACTGCTTTATTTCGGTATAACCAAGGATGAGGGTGATTGGCCGAGTAAGCTCCACAGTCACAATTATCTTGAGATATTTTTTGTTTTGGGCGGCACGGGACAGTTGAAGCTTGATGACCGTACCTATGAAATGACCGAAAACACTATCGTGATAGTAAATGCCAATACCGACCATCTCGAAATGTCAAATCCCGGTGAGCCGCTTGAATACGCCTTTTTTGCCATTGACAATCTGTTGGTAGAGGGCTTTGCTTATAATCAGATTTTGTCATCGCGGCAATCCCCTGTATTGGTTTGTGACGATGAAAAGGTGAAAGCGCTGAAATCCGAAATTCTGATTGCCTTGCGGGAAAAGGGCTTTGCATACCCAAGCAAGGTTAAAAATAAACTGATACTGCTCATTATGGAGCTGTTTGAAAATTTCATTGCTTCGGCAGACAGCCTTGATAAAAACCGTGCTTTGGATATTATTAAATCTTATATAGACGAAAATTATGCTTCAAAAATCACTTTGGACGAGCTTTCACAAAAAAGCTATATCAGCCGGTGGCACTTAACCCGTCTTTTCAAGGAAATTTCGGGCTGCAGTCCATTTCAGTATCTTACAGATAAGCGACTTGAGGAGTCCAAGGCATTGCTCAGAAATACAGATAAGTCCATTGCAGAGATTGCCTTTGCGGTAGGGTTTGACAGCCAATCCTATTTTTCGCAAATTTTCAAACGCAGATATAAAATCACACCCTTGCAATACCGCAATTTGAAAAAGGAATATTATGAGGAAAAATAAAAAGCCCATGTGAGGCTTTTTGTTCTACCAAAATCCACAGGCACCTTAGGTGAGAAAAAACCAATGCGGCAGAAGTCAGAAACAGCTTCTGCCGCATTTTTGCTTTTGGTGTTGTAATTATTACTTTAAATTACAGTTTATTTGAGCTATTTGTAGGGATGTTCTTTTCTTCTCTGCGCTAAAATATAATTTGTTTATATTTCTTTAATAGCATTCTCTTAAAATTTCAAGGATTTCGGCATTGGTTACATATTTATATCCGCCGCCGGGCTCTATGGAGCCTGCAATTTTTTCGAGCGTATCCTCGGTGGCGCCGATTTCGCGCAGGGTTGTGGGAATACCCATTTCCTTTATAAAATCAGCCATTTTTTCAATGCCTGCCAAGGCGGCTTGCTCCTTTGTCAAGCCCACGGCAGCAACATTCCAGATATTTACCGCAAAGCGGACAAACTTATCAAGCCCGTATTTATAAATGTGTTTATAATAAGGTACGGAAACGATTGCAAGTCCCACTCCGTGAGGACAGTCGGTATAAGCGCCTATCTGATGCTCAATACCGTGAACAAGCCAATCCTGCTCCTTTGAAAGCCCCGTGATTTTATTAAGCGCCATAGTGGCGCACCACATAATATTACTGCGTGCCTCGTAATCGGTGGGATTTTCAAGGGCAATCCGTGTGCTGTGAATTAAGGATTTTAAAATTCCCTCTATTATATAATCGGTGGTATTGTCATCCTCGCCCGAAAAATACTGCTCCAAAAGATGCGACATAACATCAAACACACCGCTTACCATCTGAATTTTGGGAACGGTGTAGGTATATTCGGGGTTAAGAATTGAAAACTCAGGGTTGACCTCCGGTGTGAAAACTCTACCCTCTTTAATCATAACCGCTTCATTGGTAATAACCGAGCCGGCATTCATCTCTGAGGCGGTACCCGCCATCGTGAGAATTGCGCCAACGGGTACGGTTTTGTTGCCAAGCGGCTCAAAATCCACCCAATATTTCTGCCAAGGATCGCCCTCGCAAAAGGCTGAAACCGAAATTGCCTTTGCGCAGTCTATAACCGAGCCGCCGCCAACGGCAAGTATCAAATCAATGCTATTTTCTCTTACAAGCCGCGCACCCTCCAAAACCTGTGTATAGGTCGGGTTAGGCTTTATACCCGAAAGCTCGGTAACGGTCTTTCCTGTGCTTTTAAGGGCATTAATCACCCTTTCATAAAGCCCGATTTTTTTAATCGAAGCCTTGCCGTAAACAAACAAAATGTTTTTTCCGTAATTTTCAAGCTGATTTTCCAAATTATCCATGGCATTTCTGCCAAAGAAAATTTTTGTGGGATTGTAAAATTCAAAATCAAATTTCATTTCAATTCTCCAATATGAATTTTTCTATTTCTGCCGCCGCTTTTTCCAAATCGTAGACATAGCACCATTTGCCGCCCACCGTTTTACCCTGTGCCGGAACATTATCGTTTGGAATACTGAGCTGCTCAAACTCCGGCGATGCAAACACCGCCCAAAGCCCCATTTCAATAATATCATCGGTTGAAAGCGAGGTTTCGCATTCAGCAATAACAAGACTTGCAAGCTCGGGCAGCTTCAAGGGGTTCATTTTCTTTACCGCGGCAAACATAGCGGTCAGTACCTCTTTTTGGCGGTTGCCGCGCTCGATATCACCGTCTGTGTGCCTGATTCTTGCATAGCAAACAGCCTGACCGCCAGACAAGGTCTGCTTTCCTGCAAAGGGTATATCCTCACAGGGAATATCTCCCAAATCGGTGCGAGGAAAAATGTAGGAGTTGAGCTCCTGCATTTCCGCTTCGTCCACATCGATAACCACTCCGCCTATGTAATCAATAATGCGCGCCAGCTCAAAAAAGTTCATAGTTACATAATCGGTTATCTCCAGCCCGAAATTTTGGTTAAGGGTTTTCACGCTAAGCTGTGACCTACCGTAGGCATAAGCGTGGGTGAGCTTGTCCTTAGAATGACCGTCTATTGAAACATAGCTGTCCCTTGCAATAGAGGTGAGCTTGATTTTCTTGTGCGCCTTATCAACCGTGAGGATTACATTGGCATCCGACCTGCCGATTTTATTGTCATCACGGGTGTCAAGTCCTAAAAGCGCAATATTTTTAACCTCGGAGTAGTTGCTCGTTGAAATTCCTAAATTCGCCGTGTCAAGCGGTACACGGGTTATTTTATCAATCAGGCGGTAACCGTAGGCATAAAAGCCTATACCGAATATCAGAACAAGGCACAAAAGCACTGCAAAAAATTTAAGGAACAGATGCTTTTTGCGTTTCTTTTTCCGTTTTGGTCTCTGTGATGTTCTCCCCGAATCAGAGGAAATGTCCTCATAGCCCGAATAAATATCCTGCGGGGAATTTGAGTAAATATCCCTGCCCATTTTAATGTCAAAACCGTTATTATTATCTGTATTCATTTTATCACCGTTTATCCAAAGCCCCGCCGCGTTTTATGCTGGACTTGCCGAATTTTTTTCTCAAATCATAAATTGAAGCATCAATCTGTTCTATCTGTGCCTGCTTTTCGTCCTCACCGAAAATATCCTGCTGGACGGCGGTTTTGCCGTCCTTTATATTAATCGCCCTTAATCCCACCGAGCGCAAAGGCTCACCGAAGGTGTAATTTTTACAAAAAAGCTCAAAGCCGCGCCTTGCAAAGATAAGTGCGCTGTTGGTACAATCGGTAAAGCTTTGGCTAAACTCTCTCACCGAAAGTGTGGATGTGCGAATATGCACCTGCACACCGCCGGCATACAGCCCCTTAGCGTGCAGAATGTCACATATATGCTGAGAAAACTCCAGAAACTTTTTCCACACCTCATCGTTTTGGGTGAAATCCTTAGCGCCTGTAAAGGATTTACCGATGCTTTTCGGCTTGTCCTCCTCTGTGGGGGTTACCACGGGTGAATTATCCTCCCCCAAGGCATACCGCTTAAATTCAAGCCCGTTTTTTCCGAGCAGGCGTTTAAGGGCATCATCACTGCAAAGTGTTAGATCGCCGATTGTATTAATTCCGCTGTTTCTCAGCTTTTCGGCAGACCTTGCGCCCACAAAAAGCATATCGGAAATTGGCAGGCTCCATATTTTTTCCTTGAAATTTTCTCTGCTTATAACCGTTATTGCATCGGGCTTTTTCATATCCGAGCCCAATTTTGCAAAAACCTTGTTAAAGCTCACACCAATCGAAACGGTAAGCTCAAGCTCGCGCTTTATGTCCTGTCTTATCCTTTCGGCAATCTGCTCACCGTCCCCGAAAAGCAAAGTGCTCCCTGTTACATCAAGCCAGCACTCGTCAATGCTGAAGGGCTCTATCAAATCGGTATATCTTGAATATATTTCGAGAGCCCGCTTGGAATACTCCGCATATTTATCATAAATCGGCGGCAGGGTTATAAGCTCGGGGCATTTGTTTTTTGCCTCAAAAATCGGCTCAGCCGTCTTAATACCAAAAGCCTTTGCCTGCTCGTTTTTGGCAAGCACTATTCCGTGACGGTTTTCCTTATCTCCGCAAACCGCGACAGGAAACCCCTTTAAGGTGGGGTTGTAAATCAAGGAAACCGATGCAAAAAAGTTATTAAAATCGCAATGCAAAATTATGCGGTCCTTCAATTTAATCCTCAGCTTTCAAACTATTCTAACACATTTAAAAGGTCTTTTCTGTCATCCGAAACCAAAAGATGCTCCTCTGTCTTAAATATATAATCCGTACCGAAAAACGGCAACAGCTTAACGACAGCCTTAACTGCTATCATATTAAGTTTAAGGCTTTAATCCAATTAAGTCAATAGAAAAAAGATTAATTTTTATTTATTGAAAAAGAGCTTATAAAGTGTTATATTAAAATAACAACATAAACAATCGGGAGAACTGAATATTATGTTACATTTCAAAAAAATTCTCAGCACAATTTTAATTATCGCCCTTATTTTTACAATTATGCCCTATGGCAGATTATTTACCTTTAAAACCAAGGCGGCGGAGAGTGGCACAAGCTATCTTTTATACCAAGCAAATGCGGAAAAGGTTGATTTTTCACCTTTTCCGCATTTTTTAATTGTTTTTTCTGATTTTATAAGCTTTTGCATTTGCAGGCTTATTTTATTGTAACGGTAGTATTATATGTGCCGACCGCCCAGACATCGGTATACTTTTTAAAGTTAATAGCGGCATTGACCGTATGCTCGCCGGTGCTTTTATCCGTAAGGTCAAGCAGAGCATAAACATCCGAGGCTTTGAGCTTGCTTACAGAAGCTTTCGGGCCGCACACCTTCACATTCACAATGCTATTCTCTGTTTTGGCGGTGAGCTTGGAGCCTAAGCCCGTTTTGGAAATTGAGGTGACGGTCAAGGTCTTTTCCACATAATCCTTCACATCTGCAACCACCGTAAAATGGTCAATATTATCAAGCAGGCGGACACCGTCAGGCAGCTTCGCCGAAACATCAAAGCTGACAGCCGATGGGGAAACCGTTGTAATATCAATCGGTGAAAGGGAAATTTCACTCACCTTATCAATGGTTTCCGGCGTGCCGATAACGGTAACCGTTGAATGGTCAACCACCGTCTTGAGGGTTGAAGCTTTAAAGCTTGACGGCATATTTGAAAATACTACCTTTACGGGCACAGTCTTTTTCTTGGAAATCGGCACCGTGACCTTTATATTAGAGGCGCTGAGGGTAAGATGAGCTGTGTCAACCTTATCACCCTTTTCATCATAAAGCGCGATGCTTGCATCAAAGGTTTCGCTGGAATTTAAGGTTTTGTTCACCTCTGCCTCGGCAACAACCGTCTCGATTTTATTAACAACGGTACGCGGTCCGGTTATAGTGACTGTATCGTTTTCAGTACCGCTTACAACACCCGGCTCAGCTATGAGGCCCTCTGCGGCAGTAACACCCACCGCGCTTGCGGCAATGGTAAACTCCTTGGTTTCAATATAATCAAAGGAAAGGTTGAGTGTGGGAGGAGAAATACTTAATATCTCATATTCTGACGAGGTATTTGCCGCCGCCACCTGTAATTTATATTCTCCCGGTGCATCAACCTCCGCCGCCGAAGCATAAAGGCTGATGTTTGAGGGCAAAAGCGAGCTTACAAGGTAGCTTGGTCCTCTTACCGTCACGGTGAACTTTTGCTCGGAAATATCACCGATTATGCTCATATTATTCTCTGCTGCAAAGGTTTTTTCAAGATTTACACTTACTGCAATATCGGTAAAGGTGCGGCTCATGGTCGGTTTTTGGTTGACCGAAATAACAACCCACAGTGCAAAAGCGGCAAGAATTGAGAAGGGAACCGTGAAGCGCTTGTTATAAAAGAGCTTCTTTACCGAAAAAGCTTTTAAAAATTTCATTTACTGCTTATCTTCCTTTCCGTCCGCCTTACCCTTGGGTAAAATTCTTTTAATAACCGTTTTGACGGTTGGAGTATCCTTTTGGGTGTCATCAAGCAGAAGTCTGCGAAGCTCCGCACCTGCCGTTATCGGATTATAATTTCTTGTTATCTGACCGTTTAAAGCAATCGAAATCGTTCCCGTTTCCTCCGAAACCACCAAAACAACCGCATCCGAATTTTCGGTCATACCGATAGCCGCCCTGTGCCGTGTTCCAAGCTGCAGGCTCAAATCCTCACGCTGGGTAAGCGGCAGAATACATCCGGCGGCGAAAATCTTACCGTCCCGTATTATCATTGCGCCGTCATGCAGGGGAGATTTCGGAAAAAATATATTATTTATTATCGAAACAGAGGCTTCGGCATCCACAACGGTGCCGGTGTTTATAATCTCGCCCAATTGACTTTTGCGTTCAAAAACGATAAGCGCGCCAATCTTTTTCTCCTGCATAGCACCTGCCGCTTTTGTCACATTATCTATACACCGGGAGAGACGGTCCTCATCCTGTTCAAAAATCTGACCGCGGGCAAAGTTTGTTCTGCCCACCTTTTCAAGTATACGCCGAAGCTCCGGCTGAAAAATCACCGCTGCCGCAATAATCGCAGAATCCACAACCTTTGAAAGAATCCAGCTCACGGTGGCAAGCTCCCACCATTTTGCAACAACATACATTACAAAAAGGATTATAAGACCTTTAACAAGCTGACCGGCGCGCGATTCACGCAAAAATCCGATTGCCTTATAAATCACAAATGCCATTAACAGAATATCGATTATATCAAAGGGTATTCTCAGCTCGGAAACAGCATAAACTATCTGATTCCAAATGGAATATATCGAATTAAAAAAGGCACCCACGGCAAAACATCCTCTTCATCGTTATTAAAAAGTCTTTATCATTGCTTGTTATAATTATATCTAACTATATATTAACATAATCGCCCTGCTCATTCAATAGCTTTTTTAAGTTTTTTTAGGAAATTTTGGCTGTTTACAAGCCTCAAAAAGGCTTCTGCCTCCGAATAGGTATTAAAGGTGGCGGTTGAAAGTCTGACCGTGCCTGTATCGAGGGTGTTAAGCTGTCGGTGTGCCATGGGAGCGCAGTGCAAGCCTCCCCTTACGGCTATGCCGTTTTCGGCAAGCAGATTTGCCGTGACACCGCTGGGTACACCCGAAATATTAAAGGAAAGGACGGGTGCGTAGCTATTCACAAACGGCTCGGGAGTGTAAAGCACCGCCTCGGGATTATTCCTTAGCCCGAAATACACCGTCTTTATAATTCCTGTTTCGTGATTTGATATTTTTTCTGTTCCAAGCTGTTTTACATAGTCTATCCCGGCACCGATTCCCATAATTCCGGGTAAATTGAGGGTGCCGCTTTCATGCCGTTCGGGCAAGAGCTGAGGCTGAAAAAGGTCTGCCGAATTAGTGCCTGTGCCGCCCTCCAAAACGGTATTCGGAAGCGGTCTTTCGCAGATAAGTATTCCAACGCCCATTGGTGCATACAAGCCCTTATGCGGTGCAATACAAAGGAAATCAATCTTCATTTGTTTTATGTTTATCGGGACTACCCCTGCTATTTGTGCGGCATCGACACCGAACAGCACGCCCCTTTTGCGGCAAAGCTCACCTATTTGCCGAAGCGGCAAAATTTTACCGCATACATTTGAAGCGCCTGTGCAAAAAACGAGTTTTGTATTAGGCTTTATCTTTTTTGCAAGCTCTTTAAGGGTTTCATCATCGTTTTCGAGAGAAACCTCGGCAATATCAAAGGGTATACCGATTTTCTTTAGCGGCCGCATCACGGCATTATGCTCCATAGAGGAAATAACCGCGTGGTCGCCCTGCCGCAAAAGCCCCTTTAAAACGCAGTTTATACTGTGGGTACAGTTAAGGGTGAATACAATATTTTCCGGGCCCGAAGCACCAAAAAACTCCGCTGTTTTTTCCCTCACCCTGTAAACCGTGTCTGCCGCCCTTACGGAAAGGGTGTGACCGCTTCTCCCGGGATTTGCAGAATATTCCAGCAGGGCTGTTTCCACAGCCTTTATAACCGCTTTAGGCTTTTTGCCGGTTGTGGCGGCATTATCAAAATAAATCACTCAAAATCACCTCAAATAAAAAGGGCGGTTCACGCCCTTTGTTTTTTCATTTCAAGTATTCGCACGCCGCCGTTTTGCAGAATTTGCTCTGCTCTCGGACAGCCGCCGTTTATTCTTATTGAATATTCACATCCCGGTTTTCTGACACCGGAGTTTGTTTTTTCCACCTGTGCCTTACATCCGTTTTTTCTGAGCAAGTCCCTGCCCTTTAATGCCTGAGTTACCGTTTCGGTAATAATTGTATATCCTTCCATTTCTTTCACTCCGAAAATATATAGGCTTAGTCGAACCTGTCACACTAAACACCTAATACATAATATGCAGAAGCTCTGTTTATGACAAAGCTTCCTTCTCCATCTCGGCTTTGTAATATTTAACGGTCACTATAAGCACAACGGGAAAAACGATAAGCCCCCAAAAGCCCAGAAGCTTTAGTCCTGCAAACATGGCAAGCAGGGTGAAAAGCGGATTAATACCAATCTGTCTTCCGATAACCTTGGGCTCGGCAAAATTCCGTACAAGCACAACCGTTAAATAAAGCAAAATAAGCGCAGCTCCGAAAAATCCCTTGCCGAGAATAAGCTCAACAATCCCCCAAGGCACAAGCACTGTGCCTGTGCCGAATACCGGCAGCAAATCCACAAAAGCAATGAGCAACGCCAAAATCAGTGCATATCTTACCCTTAAAAGCAAAAATGCCGCCGCAAGCTCTAAAAAGGTTATACCGCTTAAAATTAAATATCCCCTTATAATACGGAGAATACTTTTAGTGAAAATTTCTTTTATTTTCAGCACATTAAGGTATCTCTTTTTACCGCAAAGCGCACGGCAGAATTTTGCCAGCCCCTCAAAATCCTTTGCAATGTAGCAGCTTGCCACAAGGGTTACTATTGCGCTGAAAATCAAATTCGGGGTTCTTGCGGCAACTGTTGCGGCTGTATCTGAAAAAAAGCTGCCGAGGCTTTTTCTTGCCCCCTCAAGGATTTCCTGCAGAATAAGCCCCGTTTGTTCGGCGATTTCGGGTGAAATATCCTCTAAAAGTGCTGTGAGCTGTTCCTCCAAGGCAGAAGCCTTGGTTATAATAACACTGAAAAAATCGGGCAGCTCACGAAGTATACCTCCGGCAGACCTTGCAACCCGGAACAGCAGAAATCCCAAAACAGCAACGGCAAGAACATACGCCCCGCCTGCCAGCACCGCGGCGCACAAGCCACTTTTGATGCGTATATGAACGGAGAGATGCTTTGCAGGTCGCTGTACTGCCCACGCAATAACCGCCGCAACAACAAACGGAAAGAGATACTGAAACAAAAATTTGCCCGAAATATAAACAATTATCCCTGCTGTCACCGTGAAAGCAGTGTTAATCAGAAATCTTTTTTTAGCTTCTTGCTCCAAATTTAACCGTCAAGCTCCCTTCTTTTTGGTAATCGGGTAAAAATATGTAAGCTCATAATTTTAATGTTGATTTTAAGGAAAAAGTGTAATATAATATTTTTATTAACCTTATAAGTATAGGGAATTTTTAAATAAATATTCCTTATTTCAAGGAGGAAAAAATGATTAGCGTTGCTATTATGGGACATGGCGTTGTAGGCTCGGGTGTGGCGGAAATTTTAATCCACCACAATGAACTTATCTCCGCAAGGGTTAAAACCGAGGTAAATGTGAAATACATTCTCGACCTGCGTGATTTTGACGGGCTTTCTTACAGCGACAAATTCATTAAGGATTTTGAAATTATTTTAAATGACGATGATGTAAAGGTTGTTGCCGAGGTTATGGGTGGAGTGAACCCTGCCTATGATTTTGTAAAAAAATGCTTGCTTAAGGGCAAGAGCGTTGTTACCTCAAACAAGGAGCTTGTTGCCGCCAAGGGTGCAGAGCTTATAAAAATTGCTGAACAAAACAATGTCAACTTCCTTTTTGAAGCAAGTGTCGGCGGCGGTATACCTGTATTAAGACCTATGGTTCAGTGTCTTGCCGCTAACCGCATAACCGAGGTTTCGGGAATTTTGAACGGAACAACAAACTACATTTTAAATAAAATGATAGTGGATAATATGGACTTTGATACCGCCCTTGCCTTAGCACAGGAAAAGGGCTATGCCGAAAAAGACCCCACGGCAGATATTGAAGGTCATGACGCTTGCAGAAAAATCTGTATTTTAGCCGCTTTGGCTTTCGGCAAGCATATTTATCCCGACCAGGTTTCTACCGAGGGTATAACCAAAATTTCTCTTGACGATGTGGAATATGCAGATAATTTCGGCTGTGTTATAAAGCTTATCGGTCATGCCGAGCTGCTTGAAAGCAGTAAAATCAGTATTTGGGTGCGCCCAACCGTTGTGAGCCGCGAGTGTATACTTTCGGGTGTGAACGGTGTATTCAATGCGATACTTGTAACCGGAGACCAGACCGGCGAGGTTATGTTTTACGGTAAGGGCGCCGGCAAGGAGGCCACCGCCAGCGCAGTTGTTGCAGATATTATGGATTGCATCAAGCACATTGACGCACGCAAATATCTCAGTTGGGAGGACGGCGACAGCCAAAGTGTTGCGGATAGCAACAAGCCCGAAAGACTTTTTGTGAAAATTTGGTCTGACAGCTTTGAGGCTTTGGAAAAGCAATTCCATGACACCTTTGGCACAGCGGGGATACAGTTTGTGAAAAACAAATACCGCAAGGAAATTGCCTTTATAACCGAGGAAGCTTTTGAAAGCGAAACGGCAGAAAAATTAAACAGCTTGGAAAACTGCAATTATAAAATATTGCACACCATGCTTTGATTTCATTTGGAGGTTCTGAATATGTCACTAATAGTTAAAAAGTTCGGCGGCTCATCGGTTGCCAATGCCGAAAGAGTTTTTAATGTTGCCAACCGCATTATCGATGATTACAAAAAGGGCAACGATGTTATAGTTGTGGTTTCTGCTCAGGGTGATACTACCGATGACCTTATCGACAAGGCAAAGGAAATCAATCCTGATGGTGCTTCAAAGCGTGAGATGGATATGCTCCTTGCCGCAGGTGAGCAGATTTCAATTGCTCTGCTTGCAATGGCAATTGAGAAGCTGGGCTGTCCCGTTAAATCCCTGCTTGGCTGGCAGGCAGGCTTTGAAACCGATTCTCACTACGGAATGGCAAGAATAAAGCGTGTCAATACCGAGAGACTTCAAAAGGAAATTGACAAGAAAAACATTGTTATTGTTGCCGGCTTCCAAGGTCTTAATAAGTATGACGATGTTACCACCTTGGGACGCGGCGGCTCTGACACAAGCGCCGTTGCCATTGCTGCGGCAATGCGCGCCGACCTTTGCCAGATTTACACCGATGTTGACGGTGTTTACACAGCAGACCCGCGCAAGGTTTCAAAGGCTGTAAAGATGGATGAAATCGGCTATGATGAAATGCTTGAGCTTGCCGCAATGGGCGCTCAGGTGCTTAACAACCGTTCTGTTGAGATGGCAAAAAAATATAATGTGGAGCTTGAGGTGCTTTCAAGCCTTGAGATTAAACCCGGTACTATTGTAAAGGAGAAAATTAAGATGGAAAAAACTTTGATTAAGGGCGTTGCCAAGGATAACAATGTTGCAAGAATTTCGGTGGTTGGTCTTGAGGATACCCCCGGTGTTGCATTTAAGCTTTTCAACAAGCTTGCGCAGTTTAAGGTGAATGTTGATATAATTCTGCAGTCGGTAGGCCGTGACGGCACAAAGGACATCACCTTCACCGTTCCCTGCGACCAGAGCAAGCAGGCTATTGAAGCTATTGAAGCTCTTAAGGATATTCTTAACTACAAGGACATCAGCATTGACGATACCGTTGCAAAGATTTCCATCGTGGGTGCAGGAATGGAAAGTAATCCCGGTGTTGCCTCCAAAATGTTTGAGGCGCTTTACGATGCAGGCATCAACATCCAGATGATTTCCACAAGCGAAATCAAAATCTCCGTGCTTATTGATGCCAAATATGCAGATAGTGCCGTTTCTGCCGTACACGACAAATTTATAAACTGATAAAGGAAGTATTTTTTTGGAAAAAGATGCTGTTTCAGCCGGAGTATCACAGGCGGGCGGTCTTTTCAGCACCGCACAGATACGCATTTTAATATGCTATTTACTTGCAGCGATTAACAAACCCGTTCCGGGCAGACTTCTTGCAGACACTCTGCACTATGAGGGGATTGCCAATTGCTTTGAGGTAAACGATTCAATAGCATCCCTTTGCAAGGGCGGTCAGCTCAGGCTTCATGACCAGAAGGATGATACCTATGTAATTACAGACAGCGGACGCAGTATTGCACAAACCCTTAAAACCTCGTTGCCGCTTGCTGTGAAGGACAGAGCATATTCAGCGGCAATAAAAATGGTTTCCCGCTTCAAAAATGCAAAGGAAACCGATATAAAAATCTCCCGAGAGGGTGAAAAAGCCTACATTACCTGCTCCGCAATCGACAACGGTGTTCCGCTTATCAGCGTTAAGCTTATGATTGCGGATGAGGAACAGGGACTTTACATCAAGGAAAAATTTTTGGATAACACTTCGGAAATATATTCAAAAATAATTGAGCTGTTGACAAAATAATATCTATAATTTGAGGTAAAAGGTAAGAGTGAAGATGTGAGAAGTTTGGTGTTTGCCACGCAAACCGATATATATCGTGCCGCTTTCCGGCACATTACTTATCACTATTGCTTATTATTTATTACTTCAAAAAATAAAATGCGGAAGGGGTGTGTTCTCAACCTCCTCCGCATTTGTTTTTAATTTGTTTTTACCGTTTCTTTATCCGTCACATAAGAGGGATCAACAGCATTTTCCCCTCGCACAAGCTTTCGCTTTCAAGATTGTTTACACTCATAATTTCCTCCACACTTGCGTTGTAGGTGCGGGCAACATCCCACACACATTCATCGGCGCCGGGGAAATAAACCGTCATGGCAGCTCTGCCACGGCGCTCAACGGTGCGCGTATTATCAAGTGACATTTCGGAAATGAGCGACATATCCTTCTTTTCATATATTGCCGCATTAATGCCCAGCTCCACCCTCAGCTCTATATTATTCGATGAGGTTATTGTGTAGCCGCAGGAAAGTATCTCTATCTGCGGCTCGCAGTGAGGTATGCCAAGCTCACAGCTGACAGGATATTTATATTCAAAATCTATCGGCTTTTCACAGTAAATTGCGGTGTCATTTTCATTGCAGACTATCATACCGGCAATAAGTGTACCGCAAATTATCATATTGCAGTTTTCAAATTTTGTTGTCGCAGTCTTGATGTTACACCACAAATCTATAACCGAAGTGATGCTTTCCTCCAGCTCCACACTTTTTTTACAGTGGTAAACCTCACTTATATTTGAGGTTATTTTTTCAAAGGAAACCTTGTTGCGTTTGATATCTGCCTGATATTTTCTCGAAAAGGCATCAAGCACCACAGCAATATCGTTACCGCAATAGCCCTCGCAGGTGAGCAGAATTTTGGCAGTTAGAGAAATACACTTGGTCTCCCCCGTTGCAGAAATTCGGGGCTTTGCCTCAAAAAAGGCGATTTCGGATTTGGTATCGCACATACAGGTGTCGGTGATACCCTCAACATCCACAATCTGGCTGAAAGGGATTACGGTTTTTACGCATTGCGGATTTCCGCCCCCCTCGGGACAGTAGAGAAGGCTTACCGTCATTTCACCCTTTACAACCGCCTTATCGTTTATCACCTTGGTTTCCTTCACGCAGGTGTTGGCATCGCACCTTAAAATATTCCCAACAGAGGGCTGTCCCTGACCTATACGGATTTCTTCTTCAATAAGCAGATATTTTTCGGCATAACCCATAGGCACAGTTGCAGGAGCGATACCGCGGCGAAGCTCTATATTTCCGTCATCAAAATCGGATATTATTTCCTCGCACTTTCTTTTGAAAACCTTTATGTAAAGCCCGACAGCGCCGTGAATATCCACCTTTCTGCCGGTAACTGCGCGGCAGTTTATATATTCGCAACGCACCCTGCAGCAAAGATTTGCGCCTGCGCACTCGTTGGGCATTTCAAGGTTTTTAACAAAGGGATAGGAATATTCATAGGAGCAGAGATTACCGTCACGGTCAGCATAGATAAGTGTTACAGCCACATTACCGTCCACCGTTACGGTTTTTCCGTTTATCCCCTTTGAGGTAATCCTCGGCACAGCGCGACACTTGAAAATTTTTGAAATATCGGGGCAGTAATCAGGCAGGGTAAAATCTACATCTATTGCCTGCTCTGCCGAATCGCTGTATACCGTATCATTGAAATATACGCTTGTCTTTAGGCACTTTTGTTCCATAATACAAAATCCTCACTTTATATAAAATACTTCTTTTTAATAGTATTCATATAAAGTGAGGATTATACCTATTTATTCCAATTCAAAAGCGCCTGTGTAAAGCTGATAATACTTGCCCTTTTGTGCAATAAGGGCTTCGTGTGAGCCGCGCTCGATAATTCTGCCCTTTTCAAGCACCATTATCACATCGGAATTCTTGACGGTTGAAAGTCTGTGTGCGATAACAAATACCGTTCTGCCCTGCATAAGTCGGTCCATACCGCGCTGAACAATAGCCTCGGTACGGGTGTCAATACTCGAGGTTGCCTCGTCCAATATCATAACCGGCGGGTCTGCAACCGCCGCGCGGGCAATAGCAATAAGCTGGCGCTGTCCCTGAGAAAGATTTGCACCGTTGTTGGTAAGCTGAGTTTCGTATCCGTCAGGCAAACGGGTTATGAAATCGTCTGCGCCCGAAAGCTTTGCCGCAGTTATACATTCCTCATCGGTAGCATCAAGTCTGCCGTAGCGGATGTTATCCATAACCGTTCCCGTAAAGAGGTTTGTTTCCTGTAAAACTATACCCAAGGAGCGTCTCAAATCGCTTTTCTTGATTTTATTGATATTAATACCGTCATAACGGATTTTACCGTCTGCAATATCATAAAAACGGTTGATAAGATTTGTTATGGTGGTTTTTCCTGCGCCCGTTGCACCAACAAAGGCTATTTTCTGACCGGGCTCGGCATAAATATCAATATTGTGGAGCACGATTTTTTCATCGGTATAACCGAAATCTACATCGTGAAGTCTCACATCACCCGTAAGGCGGGTATAGGTAACAGTACCGTCATGGTGGGGATGCTTCCAAGCCCATATTCCTGTGCGGTTTTCATCTTCGGTTATATTGCCGTTTTCATCCTCGGTGGCGTTGACAAGTGTCACATAGCCCTCATCGGTTTCTGCAGTTTCATCCATAAGAGCAAAAACTCTCTCAGCACCGGCAAGTCCCATAACGATTGAATTTATCTGTTGGGTAACCTGACTGACATTACCTGTGAACTGCTTGGTCATATTAAGAAAAGGGATTATTATGCTAATCTCGAATGCCATTCCGGAAATGCTGAAATTCTTTGCACCCGAAAGCAAGAACAAGCCTCCGACCATTGCAATTATAACATATAAAACATTACCTATATTCATAATAATCGGGCCTAAGCAGTTGGCGTAGGCATTAGCGCGGCGGCTGTCCTGAAAAAGCTCGTTATTGATTCTGTCGAAATCCTCTTGTGCTTTGGCTTCGTGACAGAAAACCTTAACCACCTTCTGCCCACTCATCATTTCCTGAATAAAGCCCTCTGTTTTACCGATTGCCTTTTGCTGACGGATAAAATACTTTGCAGAGCCGCCGCCGATTTTTTTGGAAACAAAAAGCATTAAGAACACACCTGCAATTACCACCAAGGTCATCCAGATGCTGTACCAAAGCATTATAAAGAAAACGCTTGTAACTATAATACCTGCCTGCAAAAGCGCCGGTATTGACTGAGAAACCAGCTGACGGAGTGTGTCAATATCATTGGTGTAATAGCTCATAATATCGCCGTGCTTGTGTGTATCAAAAAACCTTACAGGCAAATTCTGCATTCCGTTAAACATTGTCTTACGCATTTTTCCCAAAAATCCTTGAGTGATTATTGCCATAAGCTGTGTATGGGCAATAACAGCCATCAGAGAAATGGCATAAAGCACCGCAAGAACAACAATCTTGGGCACAATTTCCGACCTTGCCGCTGCCCAATCACGGCTTATATACCATTCCTCAATGGCAGCAATTACCTGTTGATTGAATATTGCCGGAATTGCCGAAGCGATTGCCGAAAAAATGATGCAGGCAATTGCAACCGGCAACAGCACCGGATAGTACGAAAAAAGCATCTTCAAAACCCTTTTGAGTGCGCCGAAATTGAGCTTTCGCTTCATCGGAGGCTGTGCTCCGTTTGGACGGGGCATATTGTTAGTCTTCATTTTCGGCACCTCCTGTGGTTTGTTGCTCATATACCTCACGGTAAATTTCACTCGTTTGCAAAAGCTCGCTGTGTGTGCCCAAATCTGCGATTTTACCATTTTCCATAACTATTATCATATCAGCATCCTCAACAGATGCAACACGCTGAGCAATAATGAATTTCGTGGTTTCGGGTATAAACTTTTTAAAGCCCATGCGGATAAATGCGTCAGTTTTGGTATCTACCGCACTTGTGGAGTCATCTAAAATCAATATTTTTGGCTTTTTAAGCAATGCTCTGGCAATACAAAGTCTTTGCTTCTGTCCGCCCGAAACATTTGTGCCTCCCTGCTCGATATAAGTGTCGTACCCTTCAGGGAAAGTGGCAATAAACTCATCTGCCTGCGCAAGCCGGCAAACCTCTGCTATTTCCTCATCGGTTGCATTTTCGTTGCCCCAACGCAGGTTTTCCTTGATTGTACCGGAAAAGAGCTGATTTTTTTGCAGAACCATTGCCACACTGTCGCGCAGAACATTGATATCATATTCTCTTACATCCACTCCCCCGACCTTTACAGAGCCTTCGGTGACATCGTAAAGTCTTGGAATGAGCTGTACCAACGAGGATTTACTTGAGCCCGTGCCGCCGATTATACCAACCGTCATACCCGAACGGATTTCAAGATTAATACCCTCAAGTGCAAATCTTTTTGCGGTTTCAGAATACTTGAAGCTCACATTCTCAAAGCTTACCGAACCGTCTACCACAGCTGTAACGGGGTTTTCGCAGTTTTTAAGGGTGGATTCCTCGTTTAATACCTCGCAGATACGCTTAATCGACTCTGCCGACATGGTGAGCATTACATAAATCATTGACAGCATCATCAGTGACATAAGTATCTGCACGCCATAGGTCAGCATTGCAGAAATCTGACCCACATCAACGGTACTGCCGCCGCTTGAAATCACAAGCTTTGAGCCGATAAGCAGAATGAATACCATGTTAAAATACATACAAAACTGCATAATAGGGGCATTGAGGGCAACAATTCTTTCTGCCTTTGTAAAATCAAAGGTTATATCATCTGCCGCATCTGCAAATTTCTGCTTTTCATATTCCTCTCTTGAAAAGCCCTTTACAACACGCGTCGCGCGGACATTTTCCTCAATTGATTCGTTAAGTCGGTCATATTTCTTGAAAACCCGTCTGAATGCCGGCATTGCCTTACGGCTCACAAACAGCAAACCGAATAAAAGCACAGGAACAACCACCACAAAAGAGGTTGCGAGCGCTCCGCCCATCACATACGCCATGACAATCGAGAAAACAAACATCAAGGGACTTCTGATTGCAGTACGAATGAGCATCATATAAGACATCTGAACATTGGTAATATCAGTGGTTAGTCTTGTAACCAATGAGGTTGAAGAAAATTTATCGATATTACCAAAGGAATAGCCTTGAATTTTTTTGAACATATCGTGTCTCAAATTTTTTGCAAAGCCGGTTGAAGCATTTGCACAGGTAACACCTGCTATACCACCGCACGAAAGCGACAGCACCGCCATAAGGATAAGAATTAATCCCGTTTTAACCACCGCTTCTATCGGTGCGCCCGCCTTTATATTATTAACAAGATCTGCCGTTATAAACGGAATAAGCACCTCAATTACAACCTCGCCCGCAATAAAAATGAGGGTAAGTATTGAAGGGAGCTTATATTCTCTGATTGATTTTACCAAGGTCTTAATCATTTTGTTCCTCCAAATTTGCTGTGAGCTTTTGCATTGTTTCAAAAAAGACCGTTATTTCACTATCTGAAATACCGCGCCGCAAAAGCGCTTCCCGTCTTTTAATATCTGCCAAAATAAGCTTATGGTTTTCTATTGCCCTTTCGGTCAGTACAATTTTTTTGAGCCTTGCATCATTTTCAACGCTCACCCTTTCAATAAAGCCTTTTTTCTCCATCGCTTTAAGCATACGGCTGGCTGTTGACGGTCTTATCGAAAAGTTTTCCTCAAAATCGCGCTGAAAAACATCCCTGTCAGCATTATCATAAAGATACCTGATTACCCAGCCGCTGATACCCTTTGGAATTACAATCCCCAAATCGGCACGGTTTTTTTCAACATCCCGCTTTATTGCATTTGAAAGCCGCCTTACGGCAAAGCCTATATCATTTTCTCTTTGCATAGTACACCTGCCCGTAAAATGTTAGCTTGCTAACTATTATAAAACCACAGCAAATTATTGTCAATACCTTTACTGTTAATTATTTATAATTTCTGAAAAAAGGGGTTGTAAAAAAACAAATTATAGTTTGCGCACTAATCAATATGATATATTGTAGGGGCAGGCGTCCTCGACTGCCCGCAAAATACATCTAAATCAACGGACAGTCGAGGACGCCTGTCCCTACAAATAATCAATTTAAGTTGTAGGTTAGAGGCAATTACACCATCGGGGTATTGGGTTGCAATTTTGCAGAATAAAAAGGCGGATTGGCCGCCGCGGCACGCGGCAAACTATAATTTATATTTCAAATCAGCTAATTAAAAATTTAAAATGCGGAAGAAGTTTGTTTTTTTCACTTCTTCCGCATTCTTTTTCATTAAGTTAATTTATTTTATGGGCTTTTGAGGTGATTGAGTTTTTTTACAGCCCCAAGTATTTAAACCAATCAAAGCTTTGGCGGACGGTCGCACAGCCATAAGCGGCGGTCTGCAATCCGCTTGAATTATCCGTAAATTTCCACCTCTGCAATTCGCGGTGTTAAGGATTGGGCTTCTAAAATAACCACTCTTATCCTTGTGGTTTCAACAGCATCAAAGGTTATTTCTTTTTCAGGAATTTCCTCTCCCGAATAAATGGTTTTAAATATTCCGCCGCTGAAATACTGAATTTCAAATTTAGTAACCTTCCGGTCCTGTTCGGAGATTTCGGTTATCTTGATTTTGGAAACCTTTGATTTTTCCTTTAGCTTATATTCAAGATATGCCTCACCGTCTGCCAAATCAGGCTCTTCAAATGTAGTGTCGGCATTCGGCTGCCACCAGGTATTAATATCCCCGTCTGCAGTGCAATACGGGCGGCAGGGCCACTCGTATTTTATACCTCCGTCTTTATCAAACATTGTCGGGAGCAAGGTTTTTAATGTGTCATTCCAGCTTTCGCTTGGTGCTTTTTCCTTGGAAACCGAAAGGGTTATCTGGTTGAAGGACTCGTTATTATTATTTTTTACGCCGCTGTCCTTAGAGGTTGCAGTAATTTTTGAGGATGCGGCAAGATTAACCCTTGCAGACCTTTTGCCTGTTATTCCGCCAACCAAAACATAGGAGGTTTTGCCTTTCATGGCGAATGTAACACTGTCATCGGTCACCTTGAGGGTATCAACATAAACCCTGCCATCTGCCGTCAGCTCATAGAGAGCGAGCTTTTTATATTTTTGCATTCTTTCAGGCAGTCTCCATGTTGCCTCGCGTGCGAGTGAGCAGTAAACAAAGGCTCTGGGGCTACCGTCCGGAGCAGCATAGATAATATCCTTTCCTATTGCCACCGTATCGCCGTTGTGTGTGACAATAACATTAGAAGTCCCCTTGTCATATTCAAGCTTTATACCGTCATTCCAATATGTGATAATTTTCTTTTCCGTTTCCTCATAGTAACGGATGCCTGCCTCGCCCAGAATACCGATATTCAAAAATCCGTTTCTTATAACCTTTTCCATTATATCCGAGGCTGTCAGATTTTCTGTTGAGGACACGGTAATGTTTCCCGAACCGACATATCCCCATGCATAAGCCTCAGGGGCGGTATTGAAAAAGCTTGTGGAATTGAAATGACCGTTGCCTGCCAGCATAAAGCTGTCAACAACACTTATTCCGCCGCTTGTGTTAAAAAGGAACTGACCGTTCATAAATTTTTCCTGAGTATAATATTCAGTGGAAATGTTAGTACCAAGGGTGCGCCAATGCTGAACCTCTCTGCCCTTAGCGTATTGCTCCTCCGCCGTGCCGTAGTCACCGTTAGGATGGTCGGTGAATACATCCATATACATAATAAAGGGAGCAAAGTATTTTTTGACAAAAGCCTCCTGTCGGGCTTTTGAATAGCCGTTTATAAAATCGGTAAAATGAGAAAGGGTATATGCGGTCCAGCCAAAGAAATCGGTACCCACATTGACCTTGCTTTTGTCGAGCCATACAGAACTGTTACCGTATTTACTCTTATTATTAAAAACAAGGCTTGCATCCGAAATATCGCTTTGATTTATATGAAATGAAAGGTCGCCGCCATATTTTGCAAGCTTTTTCTGATACTCCACCACCGTTTCGGTTGTGCCAACCGCCGGATTAACAATCTGTTCTGAAAGGTCGGGCCAACCGTAGTCGTGACCGCGCCCCTGCCAGCCAACCATGCAATAGCTGTATTTAGCAATACCGTCTGTTAAATTATAAAGATTTTTCTGAACATTGAAATACTGTTCATATGTGCCGTGAACATATGTAAAGGCAGGAATGTTTTTACTGTCCTTTATATATGTGGACGAAGGAAACGCTATATAGGCTTGCCCCCAGGTTCCCACCTTCAGATATTCCCTCAGCTTTTCGGGCATAGGTGGAATTTCAGCCTTAAGCCAAAGTGCGGCATCCTGCCAATCAACCGAATTTGTGGCATTTTCGTCACTAACAAAGCCTACCCGCATTTCATAAAAAACATCTTTTATCTTACCGTTGGCATCCTCGCGTTGAACGCGGACACCGTCAGCCAAGCGGTGATGATATTTGCCGGCATATATAACTGCGCTTTTGACCATGCCGTTATTTTTCACCTCTGCCGTGTAGGGGCTTGTAAAGGATGACGGCGTGTAAATTCCGGCGGCTATCCCATTATTCCAAAGAAACGAAAAGCTGCTGTTTGAAATTCTGCCCGTGTTAAGCTCACTCAAGTCACCCACCATATCGGTAAGCTTCATATCGGCGGTGCTTGAAGCCGCAACACCGGCATTCGCCATCGAATTGTTGACCTGCAAAACCGGTACAGCCTCCTCAATCCAAAGTCGGCTTGATTTATCATCGCCTTCAATGGATTTTATGCGCTTTACAAATTCATTTTTCTCAAGCTTTAATTCATAGCAAACCGTAATATTTTTTGTGACACTGCCCGAAAGCTTGACATTCTCGAAGGTGAGGGTATATTCTGCCGAAGCTTTACCGGTTTTCCTATAATCAATTTTTTCCGGCTCATAGCCTGATGAATTGATTACATATTCACTGTTTGTGCTCTCCCCTGCGCCCAGCATATATGCGCTGTCACCCAAGCGGTAAATAAGGGCGCGAGGGTTAGCTTTATCGATTACTACCGTTAAAGCTTTATTTTCCAAAACATCGGTATTTTCTTTGGAAAGGTAGCTTTCAAAAACTCCGTTCGGGTCGAAATTTACACCTTTGCCGAAATCGTTTTTGTAGCTTGCTTCCTTTTCGGGCAAAAGCAGAATACAAGCCGAGGAAACTATAATCAAAAAAGCAACTATCACCACAAGCAACAGCTTTGTTTCTTTTTTTCTAAAAAAACTCATTTAGCCCTCTCCTATTCAAAGATTATTATAATTAGTGAATTGATATATTTCTCACATAGGTAGATTCCTTGGTCTCAGACAAGAGCATTATTTTTATCTGTGAAATTGCCTTGCCGTCAACACTAATATCAAGGTCTGTTCCGCAGTAAAGCTCGGTTTCTTTTCCGCCTGATACTCCGATAACCTTAACACGCAGGTCGGGGGCTTTGCATTTAAAATCAATACTTATGCTACTAATATCAAACACATCATCACGGAAATCAAAGTTAATCCAGGCTGAATTTTGCCCGTCAAAGGTTACGCGCCAGGCAGTATCCTTGTCCCCGTCAGTAACACAGCGCTGACAGCAGGGATAGTAATAATAAATATTGCCCTCGTCATCCGCCATAATGTCATTACTCATCATAATTGTTTTTCGCCAATCTCCATCAGGTGAGGCGGAGGCAGGTATCATAAGTCTGTCCATACCGGGAGCTACTATCATTTCCTCGCCCTCAACATAGACACTGCAGGAAGCGGTCAATTCTGCTTCTTTTGCATAATCAGGCTCCTCAGCCATATTATTTTCAAGCAAAATATCGCTTAAGATATAGAATTTATATTTATCACAGGGAATGTTAAGGCTAACCCGTCCGTTCTTAACGGCAAGTCTTTGAGGCTTGCGTTTTCCGTTCACTGTCACTCTGTAAAGATATATTTCGGCGCAATCCTGCCACATTTCGGGCAGTACCCACTCAAGGTTAATAGGATTGCTGCTGTAAACAAAGCAACGGTGCGCGTTATCCGCTTCCGGAACAATACGGGTTTGGCAATCGGCAATAAAGGTATCACCCATAAAGGTGACATAGGTGTCGGTTTCCTTGTCATAAGTGATGCAGGTGTTTTTACCGTAATATACCCTTTTTTCGGTTTCGGTTTCCTCAAAATATCTGATACCCTGATCGCGCAAAAATCCGTTATATAACGAAGACATATATATCATTCTGGCAAATGCCTCGGCGCGGAAATTTCCGTCAAGATACCAATTCGCCTGACCGTCAGCACCGTAACGGGTGTTGCCGAAAATTCTATCCTCCTGCGTTCTGATAAATGATCCGCGCTGTATAAGGCAGGCGGTGACAAATTCATCGATAACATTAGGATATTTATAGCAGTTAAACATAAACTGTCCGTTTAAAAACTTTTCAGGCTTATAATACTCTGTCGCCATATGGGTGCCCAAAGCCTCCCAATGCTGGATATTACGCGCCTTTGCGTATTTTTCCTCAACCCCTCTGAAGCCAAGGCTTGGGCGGTCCACCATTACATCGGTATACATTGCAAAGGGTGCAAAATACTTTTCAACAAATGCATCCTGTCTGTTTCGGGAATAGCCCTTGCGGAAATCGGCATAGTGCGAAATTGAAAAGCCTGTCCAGCCAAAGGTCCTGTGCGGATAGGAAACCTGCTCTGCTTTAACAAGGAAATTGCCAAACGGGCTGGGCGCACTGCCGCGGCGATAGAGACAGCTTGTAATATCCGAAATATCGGTCTGATTAATATGGAAGGAAAGGTCTGCGCCGTACTCTGCCAGCCTTTCACGGAAACTTTTAAAATACTCCACATCACCTATTGCAGGGTTAAAGGGCTGTTCGGACAAATCGGGCCAGCCGTAATCGTGACCTCTGCCCTGCCAACCAACCGTTTCATAGCTACAGTTGACAGTACCGTCAGTAAGAGCAAAAATTTGTTTTTGCATTTGCAAAAGCTGAACCATTGTGGAATAAACCACCGTAAATACAGGATTAGTGTGAAAATCACCGCCGGCCTTTGGAAATGCCAGATGTAGCTGACGCCAATTGCCGTACTTAAACATATTTTTCAAATCCTCGGGCAACTGAGGAATAACGGTGCGAAGCCACAGCGCCGCGTCCTGCCAATCAACAATGTTATTATTATTCACATCCGAAACAAGACCTACCATAATCTTATAGTCGGTTTCGGTTATAACCCCGTCAGGAGTTTCCTTCGCGGCGCGGTGCCCGTCTATAAATCTGTGATAATATGTTCCCTCAAAAAACTTAGCGGTTTTTTCCTCAGTTACCTCGGCTATATAGGGGCGGTGTGTGGCAGAGGGGGTGTAAAGACCTGCCGCTACAGAGGTATTCCACATAAAAGCAAATGAACATTCGTCCTGACAAAAGGCATCGGAATTTTCGGCGGTGCCTATGTACTCAAAGCCCTTTTCTATGTTGAATTTCGATACCGCTATGCTTTCCTTTTCATCGGCTGTAACCAAAATCGGGGTTGTGAAGGTAAGCTCTAATCCGCAGTCCTCGAAGTCGCCCTCAACCGAATAAATGGTTTTACAAACGCGGTTTTCCTCAAGATAAATTGCCGAGATAAAGCTGATTTCGGTCAATTTATCGCCAAGGGTTACACCCTTAACCGAAATATAATATTCCGCCTTTGTGTCACTTATGGGCTTGAATTCAATTTCTGCGGTGTATGGCGCACCGTTAATCTTGATAATACTCCCATGCTCACTGCAACCGCCGTTTAAGGTGCCGTCACTTTCTGCAAGGTAGTAAGACATTACCTGCGGATAGGTTGTATCAAGCTGTACCCAGACCTTACCGTTATTAAGAACATAAATCTTATCCATTTCAATCACCCTTTTTATCAATTGCCCGAAAGCATATTACAGGTTACATTGCGGTCATAGAAAACGCAATCGGCATAAACATTTTCGTGTTTGTTTCCAACCCAATCGGTATAAATCCCGGGCTCTGTGCGGTTATCAAAGAATTGACGCTCAAGCTCAAGCTCCTCTATGCGCTCCTCATCACCGTTGCAGTAGGCAATAAGTCGCTCGCGGACTGCGGCAAGTCTGTTTGTAAGACCGCCAAATCGGATATCCTGAACATCAAAGCCGTTTTTCTTAGCTTCCCTGTACCACTGATTTTTAAGCGCGAGATAAAGCTCATTTATATATCCCGTAACGGTGGGAATATCCTCATTTGCCATTCTCATCAAGGCACTCTTGTCGCCCTTGCGGTAAGCCTCGGTCACGCGCACTCCCAAATTCCATTTAATTGCAAGCACTTTACAGAAAATCTGCTGAATTTTGAAAATATAGGCATAATCGGGATATTTTTCCATATATTTACCGAACAATTCAACACCCTTTTCAAGATATTCCTTTGCATCCGGCGCGTTAGCCACATGCTTATCAAGCACACCACTCAAAACATCCTGATAAAGCAGGGCTGTTCCCGTACTCATTGCGAAAACCAAATCCGAGCCGGGCAAAAGATTGCAGTAATCTATATCAAGGAAAGGCTCACAGGGTACACCGACAGTAGCTTCAAGTCTGCGGCTTACATATTCAGGCTCAATCGGGTTTGAATAGGCAAATTCACTGTGAAGCTGTAAGCTTGGCAAGGGTGAAAAGGTTGTTACCTCTGCCCCCATATCACCCCAAGAGGTAAGTAGAAGTGATTTAATACCCGCATCATCGCAGGCGGCAAGAGCAGGCTCGGCAACCTTGACGCTGAACCTCTGTGTGGAAGCGATACCCGTACACTTGTAGGCAGTATCACCGAAAATGACATCCTGCGCCCTTTTCTTGCACTTCTCCAAAGCGTTATAGTATTGCTGTTTTTCGGTACGGTAGTAATCCCACATAACCATACTTACAGACTCGGGAATTTCCTCCTTTGTCACATTAGCCGACCACATAATCTGCTTTGAAAAGCCGTTTTTCACGCATATATCCACCACGCGGTTAATGTGGCGTGTGAAAATCTCGTGCTCCTCAACCGCACCGTGCTTGTTCATATAAGCACCGCGACCTAATAAAAACGCCTCGTCCATACCGATATGAATTCTGTTCGTGGTATAGATTTCACGCATTGTTTTAACAACACTTTCAATAAATTCGTATGTAGGCTCATGGTCGACAAGCAGAATATCATTAACATCCTTAAGGGTTGAGTGATGTATCCATTTGAGCAAGCCCTTAAGATGCGCAAGGGTTTGTATGCAGGGGACAAGCTCTATACCGTAAAGCGCGCCAAAGGCAACAATCTCTTTTATTTCCTCGTGAGAATAACGGCTACGCATATAGCCAAGCATAGGATATTCCTTAATT
>JAFWAC010000022.1 GCA_017507805.1 Clostridia bacterium | reverse complement strand
CCAATTTTTCAGCACCTCTACGGAAGAAAAACCTGCTTCAAGAAGTGCTTCTGTTTCGTGTTTTACAGTAAGAGGAGTGTCGTAATGGTAAAACGCATCATCTGAAATTCCTTGCTCTGTTTTCAATTCACTCAAGTTTTGACGGTGCATCTGTTCTTCTTCATCAGATAAAGAGAGGTAGTCCGTCAGCACAAAATATCCCCCGTCTTTTAATGCTCTTTTCAGTTTGGTATATAACGGCACTTTTTCTTCTTTTGTGAAATGGTGCAAGCTCTCCACCGACACCGCTGCATCGAATACATTCTCGCCAAAAGGCACATCAAAATACGAACCGAGTATCAA
Organism: Clostridia bacterium; assembly: GCA_017507805.1. Taxonomy (GTDB): domain Bacteria; phylum Bacillota; class Clostridia; order Oscillospirales; family Acutalibacteraceae; genus UBA737. The sequence continues at coordinate 74,925 of JAFWAC010000022.1, read as the reverse complement.
GGTAATATCCTTGCCCGCAAATTTACGTTTGAGTTCGGCTAACATTCCTTGCGAGAGGTCAACTCCTGTAACCTTTGCGGACGGATTTAGCAGATAGTATTCTTGAAGCTCCAATCCTGTGCCACAACCCAAATCAAGCACGTGGCAGTTTTCGGTAGTCGGTAATTGTTTTGCTGTGAAGGGATAGAATTCGTCTGCCGCTTCAATATTGGTCATCATGTGTTCATCGTATCCGTCTATTCTGTTTTCAAAAAAATCAGCCATCTTTTCAAGCATATCTAATCTCCGTCAAATTCTTATATATCAAACTGATTATATCATATAATTATGAAAAATTCCACTATTACGATTTGAATCACCACATAACTGTACCACCGTTGAGGAGGGGTGCGTGCCTGGGGTTGAACATAAGGTTTAAAGAGAGAGCAATTAGGAATACGAGTGCGATAAAGCAACCATTGACGATGAGTATTTTTGACATTTTATCCTTTGTTGCTTTATCGGTGAATATTACATAGTAGATAAAACCGACAATAGCACAAAAAATAAGAGAAAATCCGAAAGGTCGGCGCCAATAGATAGCGTAAAACACTCCCCACAGGCAGACAGCGGTCAGTATAAGGTAGACAAGAAAACGCACCGCTTTTGATTTTGCATCTACAAGGACGAGAACTGCGGGGATATACAACATTGAAAGTGCAAATCTCATCACGATGGCATCGTCAAGATAGATAAATATGTAACCGGTCATTATTCCGGCTACAAGTTCGATTAGGTATGTACAAACCATACAACTATTACTGCGGGACACGGTAGATTACCTCGCTTTCAATTAGATTTCGGCAGGTCTTATCAGGGAAATACGGTATGTATTTGGTGATTTGCTTTTGGGTGATTCGGTTTTCTGCGATATAGTCGCTTATGAGTTTGCGTTTATACTCGTCAAGGGTTTCTACATCAATACCGTTCATCAGTTCCAAGAAGCATAGAACAGATGCGTTAAACTTATCAATTTTCGTTCTTGGTTTATGTAACAATAATCTTTTACCGGAAATATTAACCACTTTACTTCTTTGGGTTTCATTGTTAGAATAAATTTCTATTGTCTTGGGTTTAACTTTTGATATGCCAAGTTGATATAACAAATATTTGCCAGAATAATAACCCTGCACATTTTCGTTATCTATAATATATTTCTTTTCAATAATCTTCATCGGGTCAAAAGGCACAATACCGAATTTATTTTTCTTAGGTATATAATATACACCTCTGTCAAGGTGTACTATTTCGCCCTTTTTACAAAGTTCAGCAACCGATTTATAGATCCAAATTTGCGAATAGTCTTTATATGTAATTTCCGAAATAGCAAATGGTTGATTACAGCCGAAAGTTTCAATTAAATGTTTTAGCAATTTAAATTACCTCCTTTTATAGAACATTAAACATAGTGTGTTTTTTCTGTTATACTATTTTTCGCGTATTTTCGTGCTTTTAAATTCCTTAAAAAGTGCTCAGAACCCCCTTAAATACTGGATTTGTGTGTAGAAAAAGACCATACCCTCTAACTTTGGGTATGGTCTTATTTTAACATCATCAGGTGCCATTGCCGCACCCATATTATTTGTATCGGTAATGCCGTAATCCTCAATTTCACCAAAGGTTATGGCATTAATATAAGGGTAATTCTCTTTGTTTTCGAGAATTAATGCTCCGGAGCCGGTTACAGTCCATTGTGCGGTTGGTGTTCTTTGTGAGCCGTAGTTAAGGGGATAACGATACTGTCTTTCGGCAGAGCAGAAGTGTGACGAGGTTACTGCTAATGCGCGTTTTGCCGCGCCGCAATCAACAAAAATCGATGCAAGTGCAGTGGATAAAGCCATTGTGGAGCAAGCACCGTAAAGCCCGATAAAGGGTATGCCTAAATCGCGTATTCCAAAGGAGCTTCCGATGCATTGGTTCAAAAGGTCACCTGCAAAAATTTTGTCTATTTCGGCCGTTGAAAGTCCCACCTTATTAAGAGCGATTTCAACAGCGGTTTTTTGCAGCTTGCTTTCTGCCTTTTCAAAGGATTCCTCTCCGAAAAAACTGTCGGTTGTGTAGTAATCAAATTCCTTTGAAAGGGGACCTTCATGCTCCTTTTTGCCCACAACCGATCCATAGCTTATAATTGCGGGCTTGTTTTCAAGGCCAATAGTTCTTTTTCCGATTTTGTAAGACATAATAACACCTCTTAAGGATAGAGTTTAGATATATTTTTTGTATGTAAATTTAAAATATTCTTTTTTCAGTTTTAAATCTGCCGCAATGTGTGAAAAAGAAAAAATGCGATAGAAGCTCAAATTGAAGCTTCTATCGCATAAATAATCAATTTTTTTAATAGTCCAACCATTGGTTTTCGGATTTTATTAATGCTGACATTATACTCTTGAATGTGCTGTTCAATTCCTTTGGCACCTGATACACAACACTGCCTTCATCGGGATATTCTATAAGATAATATGTGTCCGATACAACGGCAAGCTCACAGAAATCCTTTTTGAAAGGTAAATCATCCAAGCAGAACATCAAGTGTGCCGAGTATTCAATCGCTGTAAGCTCTGCTCCGGCAGGAAGCTGTGTGGGGGAAACGGTTGTATAAACGGTCTTAACTGCAGAGGCTTCATTTTCGCTCAAAATATAATATTTATCCTCCCAATCGCCTCTTTCGTCATCGTAATACGAATAATAATAGCAAAGCTTATCATATTCAATACCGTTTTGAATATGATTGATTATTTCGTCATAACGGTCTTTACGGCAATAAGTGACGCTTTCGGTGTAATCATAGTAGTTTGATAAAAAAACACCGTCATCGCTGTGAGAAAAGTCCTGACCTAAAAATTGGCTTAACAGCACCGGAACATCACTGTCGGTTACATATATATCGTTTCTTTCAAAGGAATATTCGGGCTGCAGCTCATCGCAAGGGGGCAGGGCAAGGTATTCGGTATTACCTAAAACTATATTGCCGTTTTCGTTCCAAACGGCGTGGGTTGCTTTCATAGTGTCAAGCATCTGACAGCCGCTTAGTGAAAGAACAAGGCAAAGCACTGTAACGGTGCAGATTAAAACGCGTAATATTTTTTTCATTTCCTTACCCTCCTTATTCAAGATTAAGCCTGTTTTTAATTATGGTCTTTACAACAATGAAATATATAGCTGCACCGATTAGCGCAATAAGCATAATACCGCATATAATTATGTGTGCGGCGGCGCGCGGATGAGCTTCTATTGCATTCATTATTTGCTCGATTGGCAGCTTATCTCGAAAAACGGTAATTATAATTATAAAAATAGTTCCTATAATCTGCTCTGCAAGATAAAACCCGAAATACACACCCACCGCGGCTAAAACGCGGTTCTTTTTGAATAGCTGACCTATGGAAATGCAGGTGTAGTAGAATAAAAACGCAGTAAGCACTAATATATTAAGAGCAATAATTATTTCTGCTAAATAGAGATAAAGGTGATTACCGACAACCTGCTTGAGTATGTTAAGCAGATATACTGCCGCTTTTGTAAGCTCAGTAAGCATTTCTCCGGCGGTGATAATTGTCAAGGATAAAATCGCAATCAAAGCGGTGGCAACCTGAAATAAAAGTGCGGTCAATGCCTTTACTATAATGTGCTGTGAGGGGGTTACCGGCAGTGTAAAGGAAAGATAACCCTCGTTTGTGAAAAGATTTTTGTAAAATCTTACTATGCCGAATATAAAGGTAAGCCCTATCGATACAACGATTGCGATTGAATATGTTATGGTTGAGGAGCCGCTTACTATGCTATATACAGTGGTATCAGTCTCAAAGAGTTGTATCACTCTGCCGAGCAGTGCAATTCCCAGCAAGACGGCTTGGGTAGGTAACCAGACACGCAGATAGGCTAATATTTCATGTTTAAAAAGCTTCTTTACCATTTGAATACCTCCCTGAAAAGCTCGTCAACGCTTTTTCCGTGTTCCTCGCGTATCTCGTCAACCGTTTGCTTTAATACAATATTGCCGTTTTTAATAAAGATAACCTCGTCAAGAATTTGTTCAATATCGGCAATTAAATGGGTTGAAATAACTACCGTTGCATCGGGGTTATAGTTGTTTATAATGGTAGAAATAACATAATCTCTTGCCGCAGGGTCAACACCTGCTATCGGCTCGTCAAGAATATAAAGCTTTGCGTTGCGGCTCATCACCAGAATGAGACAAACCTTTTCTTTGTTACCCTTTGAAAGGGTTTTAAGCTTTCTTTCGGGGGGAATATCAAGCTGAGAAAACATTGCGTAGGCAAGGTCTGGCCTGAAATCGTCATAAAAATCGGTGAAAAATTCTACAATCTGCCGTACACTCATCCAAGAGTTAAGATAACTGTTATCAGGCAGATATGCCACCTGCTTTTTGGTTTCGGTTCCGGGATGGTTACCGTTTATCGTTATACTTCCGGCGGTGGGGGAAAGAAGTCCGTTCACCATTTTTATAAATGTTGTTTTACCTGAACCGTTAGGACCCAAAAGTCCAACAATTTTTCCGCTTTCAAGGCTAAGATTAATACCGTTTAATGCTGTGAGATTGCCATACTGCTTTACCAGATTTTCACATTTTAGCAACACACTCATAAATTCCACTCCTCTACATATTTTTTAACAGCTTCTCCGCTTAAGCCTAAGACCTGCATTTCCGAGAAAAAGGCTTCAGTTTTTTCTGCCAACAGCCGTTCAAAGGCGGCTGTTGCCAAATGGGTATTCTCAGATACATACCACCCCGAGCCTCGCACTGAGTATAAAATACCCTGATGCTCCAATTCCTCAAAGGAACGCTGAACCGTGTTGGGATTAACTCCGGCAGACAGCGCCACCTCTCTTACGGATAACAGCCGTTCATTTGGTTTAAAGGTGCCGTCTGCAATTCTCAGACAAAGCTGCTCGCAAAGCTGCGGGCAAATAGGTTTATTTTTGTTAAGCACCCATTCCATTAGGTCACCTCCGAAAATTGTATTAGTTCACTAACACAATAATACAATTTAATTTTATATTTGTCAAGAGGAAATTACAAAATATTAAGAAAAGCGGTTAATATCTATTTACAACGCAGAGGCAAAAAATATAGGTGACAGACGGTGTCGTGACTAGATAAGGATTATATGGTATACTAAATTGTAGAAATCAAGGAGGGCATATTATGACTTTTGGTGAGAAATTAAAAAAGCTAAGAATTGACAAAAGCCTTACGCAAGATGAGCTTGCCGAAAAGCTCTATGTTACACGAACCGCAATATCAAAGTGGGAGTCCGACAGAGGATATCCGAATATAGAATCCTTAAAACAAATTGCAAAATTCTTTTCGGTAACGGTTGATGAGCTTCTTTCATCGGACGAACTGTTGACCATAGCCCAAGAAGATAACAAGCAAAAAGAAAAGTATTTTCGCGATTTAGTGTATGCCTTACTCGATTTAAGCATTGCAATGCTGCTCTTTTTGCCCTTCTTTGCCCAAAACTCATACGCAGAGGTTCAAAGTGTTTCACTCATAGCACTTGACGGCGTTCAGCCCTATTTGAAAACTGCATACTTTGCTGTTGTAACCGCAACGGTTTTAATGGGCGTCCTTACGCTTTGCTTGCAAAATTGCGGGCTTTCGGTTTGGCTAAAGAGCAAAACCTTAATATCGCTTGTCTTGGGAATAAGCTTAGTATTATTATTTATGATAAGCTCACAGCCCTATGCAGGAGTATTTGCATTTGTGTTGCTGGTAATTAAGACCGCAGTGTTAATAATCCGCAGATGATACTATTCGTATCCACAAGGTGACGGCTAAATTCTTTCATTTTTCATCATCTTTTTCTAAACTTGTATTCAGGCGAAAACCAATACAAAAAGGATGGTAGAAAAAATGAAAAGAATGAGAAACAACCTTATAGCTTCAAGCTGCTTGTTTACAGCATTCGCTTTGTGGACGGTAGCGATTTGTTTTGTGGATGTGCAGATGATTGGCCCGAAAGGCACATCTGTGGGTTTTTCAAAAATCAACCTCTTTTTTCATAATCTTACGGGTGTAAATTGGGGGCTTTACAATTTAACCGATTGGCTCGGTATTGTGCCAATCGGTGTTGCATTTTCCTTTGCCATACTCGGTTTTGTTCAGTGGATTAAAAGAAAAAAGCTCGTTAAGGTTGATAGAAGCTTGCTCGTTCTCGGTGGGTTTTATATAACTGTAATTGCGGTATATATTTTCTTTGAAACGGTTGTTATCAATTACAGACCTGTTTTAATTGAAGGATATTTAGAGGTATCTTATCCGTCATCAACAGCCTTGCTTGTTATGTGCGTTATGCCAACGGCAATGATGCAGCTTAAAGCTCGTATAAAGAACAGAAAATTCAGAAGGTGTGTATTGTTTATTATTGCTTTATTTATTGCCTTTATGGTGATTGGCAGACTTGTTTCGGGTGTGCATTGGCTTACCGATATTATCGGCGGCGTACTTATTAGCTCGGCACTTGTGAGGACTTATGCTTGGACAGCCAACATACAAAGCCGATGAGGAATAAAACCTCATCGGCTGATTTTATTTCATCACTTTAATAAAAAGGAACATTTCATCGGGACCTTCATCGCGGTAGTGCTTTTCATCATCCGGAATTTCGTTAGTGGGCGCAAAATATCGGCACCAAAACTCGTCAATCTTAAAACCGCACTTGTTCACATAAAAGTGAATGTTGCGCTTATCAAAATACGGTGTGCAGGTTTTCCAAACCACTGTTTCGGAATGTAGTTTCTCAACCGCAAGCCACGCACCGTAGCCGATGCCTTTACTGTGTTCATCGGGCAATGTAAAAAGAATTTCCAATTCGTTGTGATTCGTTTCCTTATCAATTTTAAGTATCACACCGCCGACCTTTTTGCCATCTACTACAATGCGGTAGGTTTCACTGTCGGGCGCATCAATACATCGTTCAATAGTTTTGCGAGAAATGATTTCACCGTCATCGTCAATGTGATTATCACGCTCGCCAAACTCCTGCAACGCGCCATACTTAAATGCCCATTGATTATCTAAAATAAACTGTTCTCTGTCATCCTCGGTTAAAGGCACAAGCGTAACTTTTGTATTTTTCATTTTAAACATCTCCAATAAAAAATAAAACTCCGGCTATAATGTTTGTGGTCGGGCGAAACTTTTTACGTTTCGCCAGCCGATATAATCGGCTATGCAAAATTGAAATTGTAAAACTTTCAATTTTGCACAACAACCATTGCAACGAGTATAGTTGAATTTTCATTGAAAATTCGATACCAAATATACATTTGGTGTCGAAACAACAATTTAGTTGCTGTTTCGACTAACTATAATCGTTATTGTCCAAACAATAACCCGAGCTCACTCGGACACCTAATCCGGCACTTTTGAGTGCTACGGCACTCTGCCTCCGGTGACCACTATTTGTTTCGTTTATTATACCACGAAGCAAAAACGTGTGCTCGCACGGACGTTTTTGCGAGGCCGTCAATGACGCGGGTGCGCAAAGCGCACACAGGGCGACAGACCAAAGACCTGCACTTGCAAGGCTTTCTGCGTTTATTATATGCTTGTGTCAAATTGGGAACAAATTAACCCTTGGCTCCCTCTGACGAGGGAGCTGGATTTTGCGAAGCAAAAGACTGAGGGAGAGAAAAACTACCCCTCCGTCAAAACTTCGTTTTGCCACCTCCCCTGACAAGTGGAGGCTACCATTTTCAACTTGTGGAAATCATTTCCACAAGTTGAAAATTCCGCATAACATCAAGCATTTTCTTGTGTTTAATATAACATTTTTTACTGACATTTTCAAGTTATATATGCAAATAGAGTTATCTTGAAATCGCGAGATAACTCTATTTTTGATGGTATGACAAAAATCATACCGACACATTGAAAATCATACCACAAGAAAGGTAGTTAAAAACTTTGTTTTTAAGCGGTAAAATCGCCAAAAGTATGATGGTTATTCCTGCCTTGACCTGAAAACTTTGAAAATATCTTGATTTTATTTTGATTTTGTGATACACTGGCACTTGCCAAACAAATTTAATAAATAGAATTAGTGGTGTCTTTTTCTTTTGCAGGAATAATATACCCTTTTTCTGTCATAATCTTTTTAGAATTTGGTAAAAACGCAAATTCCATTAAATGGTTATGGCAGAGATGCTCTAATTCTATTTAAATTTGTTTGGCGACAATCGGGGTTTGCGTTTTTCGGTGCGACAACTTCGGTTGCCGCACTTTTTTGTTTTAGGGGGTTGTAGTTTACTGTTAATAAACAAATGAGTTAAAGGAGGAAGTAGAATGTTAAGAAAAACAATTGCTATATTTTTTATAGCGTGCTTTATAGGGATTTTATCAGGTTGCGAGCTACAAACACGATACGATGAAGTTGAGTATCAAAGTATTGAATCCCAACCTAATACCGAACCACAACCTGATGGCAAATGGGATAGAATACTACTAAATTGTGATGATAAATATTTTGTGGTCGAGCGCACTGTTGAAACATACAATAGTGTTACTTGTGAAATTGGTGTTGTTGATATAAACAATACATTTATAAGTCCTCTTTCAAGTACCAACATTTTAGTAGGAAAATCAAATCTTTGCTATTTGGGTGATGGAGTTGTAATTGCCAGTGAAGGCGTAGTGGTGCAAAAAGAAGATGGAAGCAGTTTTGTTGTTGGACGAATTAATGCTCGTGGAGAGACAACCCATTTTTATAATATAGAAGAAGATAAGGGCTTTTCGGTTAAGGCCGATGTAATTTCAACTGTTATAGAGGGTTATATTATAACGGAACAGGTATCCAGAGACTGCTATAGAGTTACAGATACAGGAACGGAACAGATAGATTTTGTCTCCAAATTGGGTCCCTATAGTGATGGCTTGTTTTATGGTCAACCAGAAGGTGGTTTTCCACAAGGGTATTATTTTTATGATATTAATGGTATCCCGATTATAGATATGTCTGAATATGATATAGAAATTGAGGATATGAAAACCATAAAATTTGAAGATGGTTTGTGTACGTTCGAATTTAAAAATCCTAGCGGAAACACATATAGTGCGACAATTGATAAATCAGGTAATTTTATTATAGAACCATATAAAAAATAAAATTTAGGAGTGTTTGATAATATGAAATATTGTTCAAAATGCGGAAATCAAATAACCGAAAACGATAAATTCTGCTCTGAATGCGGAATTGCTCTTAATAATCAAAACAATACAGAAATTGAAAAACAAGCGACAATAGACAACAATACAAGAATTACACAAAATAAGAATTTAGCAGGAAATACAATTAAAGGAATAGGAATTGCTCTGTTGCTTGTGGGATTAATCGTCGGAATATGTATAATTATATTTATGGCAAGCAGTGGAGAATCATTTGGCTATGATTCTTGGAATTATGAGTATGGCGGTGGAAGAGAAACCGCCATAGGTGTTGCTGTATTTGCGGGAGCGTCATTATTAGTTGGAATATGCATGTTAATCGGTTATAGTAATAGTAACAATAAAAATTAAAAAATTTTAAACAGCTAAATCGTAAAAGCGGTTTAGCTGTTTTTTATAATTATACTATAAATTACTTTTGTCCCTATTGTAGCACAAGCATATCATAAGAACAAAACAATTGCAACTTCTGTTTGTGGTGGAAATATTTAAAATTATGTGGTATAATTAGTTCGAAAATTGTAATTTGTAGGTGTGCTATGAAGCTGAAAGAATTAAAACATAAAAATGATATTTTACAAACATACGAGATTTACAAACACTGTATGTTTATGCCTACCGAAGAAAAGTTTAATAATAAAGTGGACCTATTCTTAACTGACAATTCTGTAAAAATCTTTGCTTGTTTTGAACAAGACAAGATTTTGGGTATTATAACGGTTTCTTTCATTGAGAAAAAGGAAATTGAAATAATAGGCATTGCAGTGGATGCATCTGCCCGTGGAAAAGGCATTGGCTCTTATATGATAAATCAAGTAGTAAATAATTATGATTTACTGTATGTATATGCTGAAACAGATAATGATGCCGTTGGTTTTTATCGCAACAATGGCTTTTGTATTACGGAGTTCTCCAAAACCTATGGTGCTGAAACTGTTGTCCGCTACAAATGCGAATTAAACAAATAATCAAATTCTTTTTTGACGGAGATTATGTATGGATTATTATAAGCAAATTTTCAAACGCAAATCATTTCATATTTTCAAAGATACGGATACACTTGCAAATGATGAAATCCAAGAATTAAAGGATTTTATTAAAACTGTAAAACCGCTTAATCCTGAAATCAAGACAGAAATTTGTATTGTTCCCGAAAAGGAGACTACCTGTAAACGAGGCGGTGAATTCTGCATTTTGTTCTACAGTGAAACAAAGGATGAATATTTGCGAAACATAGGTTTTGTGGGCGAACAGATTGATTTGTACCTTGCATCAAAGAATATCGGTGCTTTATGGTTTGGCATCGGTAAACCGAAAGAAATGCAGGTTAACGGTCTTGATTTTGTTATTATGATTTCTATTGCCAAAATGGATGATGACAAATTTCGTAAGGATATGTTAAAGTCAAAAAGAAAACCTATTAGTGAGATATGGAACGGTGATACATTAAGTGTTGCAGAGATCGTTCGCTTTACGCCAAGTGCTTGTAATACACAACCGTGGATAGTTAAAAATACCGGTTCTGATTTGTTTGTTTATAGGTATAAGAAACCCGGAAAAAGAGGAATTATGCCTGCCGATAAGGTTAGATATTACAATAAAATTGATATGGGTATATTCCTTTTTATGCTCGAAACTTGTCTTGCACACGAAAATTATAAATTTGATAGAACTTTGTTTGCAGATACATCAGATGACAGTTTAGAGCAAACTTTAATCGCAAAGTATGCCAATTTAAGTAAAACAAGTGGAATTTGATAAGGTGAATATGTATGGAAAAAGTTTGGACTGAAATGTACGAAGCGGCAAAAGCCGTATTAAATGAACGCAGAATTTCAGAATATGTTACTTGCGGAGAGGTTTCTTCTGCAGTGCTATCAAAATCGGGAAAAATATATACGGGTGTTTGCATTGATACTTGCTCGACACTCGGTATTTGTGCGGAGAGAAATGCAATCTTTAATATGATTACTAACGGAGAACACGAAATAGACAAGGTTCTCTGTATTTTGCCTGATGGTTCCAACGGCGCACCTTGCGGTGCTTGTCGTGAGCTTATGGTGCAGCTTATGGCAGGTAAATATCACGATATTGAAATAATGCTCGACTATTCCACAGGACGCACCGTAAAACTCGGCAAAATAACTCCCGAATGGTGGATTAAGTAATTTCTTATTTAAGGAGGTGTAGTATGGCTTCAAGCAAAGAATATTTAAATTTCGTGTTGGAACAGTTGTCCGATTTGGAAGGGATAACCTACAAAGCAATGATGGGTGAATACATTCTCTACTATCGCGGAAAAATTATGGGTGGGATTTATGATGACAGATTACTTGTAAAGCCTGTTAAATCTGCGGTTTTTCTTATGCCCACGGCAATTTATGAATTGCCTTATGAGGGTGCAAAAGAAATGTTGTTGGTTGATAATATTGACAGTAAAGAGTTTCTAACCGAATTGTTTAATGTGATGTATGATGAACTTCCTGCACCAAAGAAAAAGAAGTAAGGCAATTTGACAATTATAACATCATAGCGAAAGGTGAAAAATATGAACTTAAATTCCTTTTTCAAAAGCATAATAGACTCTGACACCGCACCCATTGTCATTTGCGATTTAGAGCATACGGTGGTGTATATGAACCCCGCATCGATTACTCGTTACAAGGTTGATATTACAGGCAAGAGTATAAAATCTTGCCATAATGCCAACTCTAACGCGAAAATCGACCGCGTGGTTGCTTGGTTTAAAGAAAATAAGGATAACAATATTATTTTTACATATCATAGTGAAAAAGAAAACAAGGATGTTTATATGGTCGCCTTGCGTGACGATAACGGCACCCTCATCGGCTATTACGAAAAACACGAATATAGGAATAGGGAAACCGCAGAATTATATAAAACGGAGAGGTAAAATTCATGTTCAAAAAATTACATTCAGGAGAAATTTATAATCCGGGCGACCCGGAAGTGATGAAGGTGCAAACTAAATGTCTGAATAAGCTTTATAGGTTTAATAAAACAAAGCCGTATCAGTACAAAAAGCGAATGAAAATGCTCAAAGAAATGTTCGCAGAAATTGGCGATGGTTGCTATATAGAACCGCCACTTAGAACTAATTTTGGCGGCAGACATATTCACTTCGGTGACGGGGTTTATTGCAATTTTGGTTGCACTTTTGTTGACGATACTCACATTTATGTGGGTGACAAGGTCATGTTTGGTCCTAATGTTGTGGTAGCTACAGCAGCGCATCCCATTGCGCCACAGCTTCGTGAAATGGCGCTTCAATATAATAAACCCATTCACATAGGAAACAACTGTTGGATTGGTGCAGGAGCTTTGATTATACCGGGAGTTACAATTGGCGATAACACAGTAATCGGTGCAGGAAGTGTTGTTACAAAGGATATTCCTGCTAATGTTGTTGCAGTTGGAAATCCTTGTAAAGTTTTGCGAGAGATAAACACTGAGCTTACCGCTGAGGAGAAAGAAATATTGAAGCTTTATAAGGTGGGGGAATAAAATGATTATTTTAATTTCTGGTGCTTCGCATACAGGTAAGACTGCTCTTGCTCAAAAACTGCTCGAAAAATATAGTTTTCCATACCTCTCAATTGACCATTTGAAAATGGGTTTAATTCGCAGCGGAAATACTGAGCTTACACCTTTAAGCGATGATCGCGCTTTGACTGAATATCTATGGCCGATAGTTCGCGAAATAATTAAAACCGCCATAGAGAATAGGCAAAACCTTATTGTTGAGGGTTGCTATATTCCTGTTACCTGGCAAAAGGATTTCGATAAGGAATATATTGACAGCATAAAATCTTATTTCCTTGTAATGAGCGAAAGCTATATAAGAAAGCATTTTGATAACATTAAGAAATTCGCCTCAGTAATCGAAAACCGTCTTGATGATGACTGTACCATAGAGGGCTTATTACAGGATAATATGCAATTATTAGAACTTTGTAAAAAGCATAATACTGACTATGTGCTTATTGATGATGAATATAAAATAGATATTGAATTATAAACCGCAACCTCTGAAGCATAAAAACTATTGTATGCTTGGTAACTACAAATCCGATATACAATTTAATGAAATAAATAATTTGTCGCATACCAAGCGACCTAACCTCTCTTTTGTTGGTGTAGAATGAGTACATCAAATAAAAGAGAGGTTTTCTATTATGAGAAACAAAAACAACATTACTGAACTCGTATTTATTTTGGACCGTAGTGGTTCGATGTCTGGGCTTGAAAGCGACACAATCGGCGGTTTCAACTCGATGATTGAGAAGCAAAAGAAACAGGACGGCGACTGCTATGTATCTACGGTGCTTTTTGATGATGAGAGTGAAGTTTTGCACGACCGCGTAAAGCTCCGCGATATTCCAAAAATGACCGACAGGGATTATACCGTCAGAGGTTGCACAGCGCTCATTGATGCTATCGGTGGTGCAATTCGCCACATTGGCAACATTCATAAGTATGCCCGCCCTGAGGATGTGCCTGAACATACGATGTTTGTTATTACAACTGACGGTCAGGAAAACGCAAGTCACAAGTATACAAGCGAAAAGGTCAAAAAGATGATTGAGCGCCAAAAGGAAAAATATGGTTGGGAGTTCCTTTTCATCGGTGCAAATATTGATGCGGTTGAAACGGCGGCTCGTTACGGTATTGATAAAGACCGCGCAGTAAATTACAATGCAGACGGAAAGGGTACCCATATCCTTTACGAGACGGTTGCGAAAGCGGTTTGTAATGTTCGGGCGAGCGCACCGCTAAGAGCCGATTGGAGTGAGGACATTAACTCAGACTATAACAAGCGTAATGTGTCAAAACGCTAAAACGTTTTGACGCACCGATTATATCGGCTATACAGAATTGTAATTGAAAATACAATTCTGTATAACACTTATTGAAATGATTATCGACAAATTTTCTTTGAAAATTTGCTTCCAAATCAAAGATTTGTATCAAAGCAGTAAATTTGATTTACCGCTTTGATTAACTATAATAATTAACAGCGTAGAGGTAAAAAGGAGGGAAGGTGACAACAGCCGCACTTTTACCTTGGTTTTTAACAGATTTAAATTCTTTTGCGAATGCGGCAGGGGAGGCTTGACTTGTGGAGGGATGTACATCGGTTTCCGCAAGCTTCTCATAAAAGGCTTTATGGTCAATGGTCACACCGTCTATATATTTCAGGTCGCCGAAATGAACGGTAAGCGGAACAACTCTCACTCTGTTTTTGATTTCGGCAGTTAAATCCGAGGCAAAATCTACAATAAATTGTATTTTTATAAGCGCGCTCCTATTTTTTGAGCTGTATTTCACAGGCAAACATAGTGTCGCCGGTTGTGTTTTGACCTTTTGCCAGAATGTTGTTATCATCCCGTTTGTAATAAATATTAAGCTGAGTTCCCTCAAAAACCTCCTTGCGATAATCTATCTGGAATACCTCAAGAATATCCTCCTTTGACGGAACAATTGCGTCTATTACATAGTTTGCGTATTTTGTGTTGTTGACATGGTTGTTCACATCCAATTCGCTGAAGCCTGCATTCACAATGTGAGCATCACCCTCAGCCTCAAAATCATGCACCTTGCCAAGCTTTGCTTCAAACATCATTTCGGGATAAAAGCCGTTCTCAAAGTTATACAGGTCGGGGACAGAAAGGAAGCGCCGTTTTTCGCTGTGAACTACAACCCATTCTGAGCTGCCGACAATCAGCTTCTCGCCCTTTTCATTCTCGATGCAATACTCTCTGCGATAGCTTAACCGATTGGGAGCAAGCGGCCAGGTTTTAACAATAAGATTTTGAAAACGGTTTGGCTCAGAAATGATTTTGAATTTAACCCTTGTAATCACCCAAAGGTATGAACGGCTTATCATTTCCTCAAAGCCCACACCGATTTCCTCGGCATGCCTTCCTGCGGCATCCTGAAACAAATCGAGAACGGCTGATGGCTTGATACGGTCGAACTTATCAAAATCGCCGGAGCGCAAGGTATAATTTCTTTCCCATATATTATTCATGCTTAAAATCCTCATTATATTTTATTTGCTTGGTTTGTTAATGCTTTCAGGCTTGTGCGATTTTATCGAAAATTTTTTGCCAACCTCAAAGCCCTTATCGGTCAGCACAAGGGGGCTTCTATATCTTTTGGTGTTTTTGATTTTGCGGATATTGCGGCTTATTCTGTTAATAAAACGGTGAAAGTTTCAAACCTTTATTCCTTTGTATTGCCTCTGCTGAGCTGTTAAAATCCCAATAAGTATAGCACAAGCCTGTTGAACTGTCAACAAGTGCTCGATTTGAAAAAGCGCACCTTATTTCGTCAGCCAATCGGTCAGCGGATAAAATAAGGTGCTACTGTTTTTGTTTGTTATTAAAGACTGTTAAGTATGTCTATAACAGCTTCAAGCTGGTATGGTTTTACTTTTTCAACAGGACGGTTGTTCTTGACGCAATCAACGAAATAGATAATTTCATTGGCGTAAGCATCGCTCTTGGGAAGATTGATTTCTCCCGTATCTCCTGTTGCAGCCTCGTTAAGTCCTATAACCTTTCCGTCTCGCTCGTAGATTTTAAGACCGCCTTCCTCGTTGGCAATTACCGCCTTTTCAAATTGGAAGCGGAATTTAGCAGAAAACGGGTAGGGGGAAGCATACCACGAAGCCTCTGAGCCGATAAAGAAGTCATCAAACTCATATACAACATTTATAAAATCCTGGTCGGGCCGTTTTGCACGGAAGGAGTTTGAATTTTTTGGCACACCGAAGGCGTAAACCATAAAATCCAAATCGTGGATATGCAGGTCGTAGGGTACAAGACCGCTGCGCTTTTCGTCCATCATCCAACCGTCCCAGCTCCAGGAGGGATAACTGCCGAGCCTTGTCATAGTGCCCGAAAGAAGCTTTCCGTACTTACCGCTTTCATAAATGCTTTTAAGGTATTCATATTCTCTCCAGAAACGGAGCACCTGAGCTACCATAAATTTAACATTGTTCTTTTCTGCTGTATCATATATGCGCTTAACATCCTCGCGCTTCAGAGAAATTGGCTTCTCGCAGATAACATTTATTCCTTTTTCCATTGCCTTAACCGAGAAGTCTGCGTGCAAATATGTAGGAAGGCAAATATCCAAAATATCAAGATCTTCCTTTTCAAGCATTTCATCAAAATCGGTATAGTGCCTTATATCCGGGTATTTTTCCATCTGTTCGGGACGGATATCGCAAAGAGCAACAAGCTCTGTATCCTCTAAACCGAGCCAAGCCGGAATATGTGCACCGCTTATTCCGCCAACACCGACTAAACCAACCTTAAGCATAGCTTTAACCTCCGTAAACCTCGTTAATTATATTTTGTAAATATTCCTTTGATTCCATTATGTCGGCAATCTGCTGTTCACCCTCGATTTCGCGCTCAATTGTAATGTATCCGGCGTATCCAAGCTTGTGAAGTCCCGAGATAACTCCGCGGAAGTCAACCTTACCCTCACCGATTTTGGTTTCGGCACCCAAAAATTTTCCGCCTGTGGGGTAAAGACCGTCCTTGGCATGAAGGTTGCGGACATATTTGCCGAAAACATCGAGAGAATCAACAGGATTTGCCTTGCCGTAAAGAATGAGATTTGCAGTATCAAGGTTGACACCCAAGTTATCTGTACCAACCTTTTCAAAGCAACGCATCATTGTAACGGGGGTTTCCTGACCTGTTTCAAACAGCAGGTACTGACCGTTTTTCTTTAAATGCTGAGCCACAGTTCGCACTGCAACACAAAATGTATTGAAATTTTCATCCAACGGATTTTCGGGAATGTAGCCCATGTGGGTTGCCACATCTATTACACCAAGCTTCTTGGCAAAGTCCGCACCGTCACAAAGATTTTTAATGCGGACTTGTCTGAATTCAGCGGGAACCAAGCCGATTGTGATTTGTCCCTCGTAAAAATCCCAGACACACGGACCTTCCCAGCCACACCAGAAAGCCGAAATTTTAATTCCGTACTTCTTGCAAAGACCGTTAATAAATTCTGCGTTTTCATCAGTGAACAGGGAGGGAATCCAACAGTTGAGCTGGCAGTTGTCAAAACCGCATTCCACCAGCTTCTGAAATTTAGTTTCTAAGGTGTCAACATTGTCAAATACGACAAGCGTACCGATTTTCATAATTTAAACCTCCAAAAGCATTGATTTTTTTATAGGTTTATGATAGCATATATAAGAAAATAAAAATTGTAATTTTTTGATTTCAGATTATATGATTTTGACTTATTGACAGGCGGTGTAATTATGAAGCTAACCTCAAAAAAAGAATTGACCCCCGTGGTTTACGGTGAAACTGCTGTAAAAATACTTTACTTTCGCTTGGACGAAAACACAGAGGGCTTTCCGCCGCATTGGCATGACCGAATTGAACTGCATCTTGTGAAATCGGGCACCCTTAAGCTTAACTGTAACGGTGAGGAGGTTTTGGTAAGGGCAGGGGAGCTTTCCGTCATATCTCCCACATTTATTCACAGCGGAGCAGCGGACAACGGCGGTGTGGAATATTTTGTTTTAATGTTCGATATCAAGGACTTGTATAACGGAGCATTGTCTGTTCAAAAATATCTTGAGCAGATATTAAACGGGCACATCTGCTTCAAGGCGAAAACAGATGTGCCGCGTATAGTAAGCTTAGCTTCTGATATTGTTGAAATGAGTGTCAACCGAAACGATTATCACACCCTTGAAATTGTGGGTAGCCTTTATCGGCTTTTAGGTCTGCTTTGCCATTGCTGTATTGATAATAACAGCCCCTCAAGTCACTCTGCCGAAAAATTTGACAGTGTTATAAATTACATAAATTCAAATTTCACGAAAAATATTTCGGTAAATTCAGTAAGCCAAAAATTTAATTATGAGGAAGCTTATTTTTGCCGTATGTTTAAAAAGCACACAGGTCTGACCGCCGCTAAATATATACGCATACAACGCCTTGAACGCGCCAGATACCTGCTTGAAAAAACCGATACATCGGTGACCGGAATTGCAATATCCTGCGGATTTCGTGACAGTGCATATTTTATCAACTGCTTTAAAAATATGTACGGCACATCACCGTTGAAATACAGAAAAGAGCATAGGGTTGAGACAATCGGCAAGTAATATCCGCTGACTGATATTGTTAATTTTTAAGGCTTTGCAGGGGCGCAGGAATTCTGCCGGCGCGGTCAATGAATTTCTTTGGTGATTTATTGAGATTGACCTTCATTATCGGTCCCGAGCCTAAAAGTCCGCCAAATTCCAACTCCTCGCCAACCTTTTTCCCGATGGCAGGTATAACCCTTACTGCGGTGGTTTTGGAGTTTACCATTCCTATTGCGGCTTCGTCTGCAATTATTGCCGAAATAACCTCTGCCGGAGTTTCGCCCGGAATTACAATCATATCAAGACCAACCGAGCAAACAGCGGTCATAGCCTCAAGCTTTGAAAGCTCCAAATCACCCGAGCGTGCGGAGGCTATCATTCCTGCATCCTCTGAAACGGGGATGAAAGCACCAGAAAGTCCGCCAACAGATGATGAAGCCATAACGCCGCCCTTTTTAACGGCATCGTTAAGCATTGCAAGCGCGGCGGTCGTGCCGTGTGTTCCGCAGGTTTCAAGTCCCATTTCCTCAAGAATGTGAGCCACCGAGTCACCGACAGCCGGCGTGGGTGCTAACGAAAGGTCAACAATACCGAATGGCACATTCAATCTGCGCGAAGCCTCTGTACCCACAAGCTGCCCCATACGGGTGATTTTGAATGCGGTGCGTTTGATGATTTCTGCAAGCTGACCTAAATCCCCGTCAGGACATTTCTTTAATGCTGCCTGCACAACACCGGGACCCGACACACCCACATGAACCACACAGTCAGGCTCACCTATGCCGTGAAAAGCGCCTGCCATAAAAGGATTATCCTCAACCGCGTTGCAGAATACAACCAATTTAGCACATCCAATGCAGTCGCGGTCGGCAGTGATTTCGGCTGCTTGGCGGACGATTTGTCCCATAAGCTTTACCGCATCCATATTAATGCCTGATTTTGTTGAGCCTATATTTACCGATGAACAGATATTATTCGTTACCGAAAGGGCTTCGGGGATAGAACGGATAAGAGCCTCGTCACCGGCGGAAAAGCCCTTGTGTACAAGTGCAGAGTAGCCGCCTATAAAATTAACGCCTGTAGCATCTGCGGCGCGCTGAAGTGTTTTTGCATAAAGCACAGGGTCACCGCCCGAGGCGGCAACAAGCATGGCAATCGGAGTTACCGAAATTCTTTTGTTTATTATCGGTATACCGTACTGCCCCTCAATATCCTCGCCCACCTTTACAAGATTGCCTGCCAGACGGGTGATTTTGTTATAGATTTTATCGCAGGCTGCCTTTGCGTCAGAGTCAGCACAGTCGAGCAGGGAAATGCCCATTGTCACGGTGCGGATGTCAAGATTTTCCTCGGAAATCATATTTATGGTTTCCATTATATCGTTAAGATTTATCATTTATGTATACCTCTGCTTTTAAATGCGGTGCATTGAATTGAAAATATCCTCATGCATAACCCTTATGTCAAGGGAATTTTTCTCGCCCAAAGCCTTCATTTTATCAGAAAATTCCGCAAAGGTGCATTTAAGCTCGGAAATTTCGGTGAGCATCACCATTACAAACATGTCCTGTAAAACCGACTGTGTAATATCGACTATATTTGCGTTGCATTCCGAACAAACGGCGCTGACCTGAGAAATAATTCCCACAGCATCCTTGCCAATAACAGAAACTACGGTTTTCATTAAAGATTACCCCTTTTAAATATATTGGAATTATTTTATCATAACCGATGATTAATATCAACAAAATTTTAAACTTTATAATTGACTAAGATAAGGAATTGTGTTAATATTCAAAAAAAGAAACTTGAAAGAGGTAGGTTTATGGTATACGAAAAGCTTGAACTTAAAGAATTTTATCCTATTTTGGGTGAAAATGGCGCTAATCCTACATTGGAGCTGTATCTGCCATATAATATGACAGAGATGCACAGGGAAAATCAAAAAAGACCTTGTATGATAGTTTGTCCCGGTGGCGGTTACGGTTTTTGCAGTCAGCGCGAGGCAGAGCCTATTGCTTTGAATTTTTTACCTGAGGGTTATAATGTTTTTATAATTACATATTCGGTAGCACCCCACCGTTTTCCCACACAGCTTTGCGAGGTTGCGGCTGTTATGGAACTTATTTATGCAAACAGTGAAAAATGGAACTGTGATACCGAAAGAATAGCAATAATCGGTTTTTCTGCCGGAGGTCATCTTGCGGCGCATTATTCCACAATGTTCGATTGCAAAGAAGTACGGGCAGTTTTCCCCGAAAGTAAAGCGGTTAATGCATCGGTGCTTTGCTATCCGGTTATAACTGCAGACCCCGAAGTTGCACATCAGGGTAGCTTTATTAACCTCTTAGGTCGTTATCCCGAGGGCGATGAGCTTGATTATTTTTCCTGTGACCGCTGTGTAAAAGAAAACACTCCGCCGGCATTTTTGTGGCATACTGCTCAGGATAATTGTGTTCCTTGTATGAACAGTCTTTTATATGCAGGAGCATTGCTGAAGCATAATATCCCTGCGGAGCTTCATATTTATCCGTACGGCTACCACGGTCTTTCCACCTGCGACAGGCAAACAATTGATGATTTGACCGAGGAAATTATATACGATAACGCTTGGCTTACAAGCCTTAAAAAATGGCTTGGACTTATTTTTAAATGATAACTTCACAGCTTTAAAGGCTTTGCTTTTAAGGCTGTGTTTTTTATCTAAATGTGAATAAAATGTAAAAGGTCAGGGAAAGTCAAATTATTTTTCTGAAAACTATTGACATTTGAAAAAAATGGCATATAATAATGTTTGTTAGCACTCGAAGTGACAGAGTGCTAAATGCGAGTGAGGTGAATAAGATGGAGCTTTCTCCCCGAAAGCAAGCGGTGCTTAAAGCTATAATAAAGGCATATATAGAAACAGGGGAGCCGGTCGGCTCTAAAAACCTTACAGCCCTTTTGGAGAATGCACCGTCTTCTGCAACTCTGCGTAACGAAATGAGTGAGCTTTGCTCCCTCGGCTTTTTGCATCAGCCGCACACCTCTGCCGGAAGGGTTCCTACAAATAATGGCTACCGTATGTATATAGAAAGCCTTATGCACAGGTCACAGCCCACAAGTGAGGTTGTTGCTTTTATAGATAACGCGTTTGACGGTATGAATTGCGAGCCGGAGGGTATTCCTGCCGCCGCGGCACAGGCGCTGTCCCGTTTTACGGGGCTTCCGGCAATAGCCTGCCTTATCACCGAAAAGCCCACCAGAATAAAAAGGATTGAGCTTTTACCGATAGGTAAATATTCGGCTATGCTGTTGGTTATCACGCATGACGGCAGAACGCGAAGCCGCGTTTTCAGATTTGGAAGAAATTTCGGTAGTGAACAGCAAAAGCTTTTCGATACAATCGTGGAGCAACGCATTAAGGGCAAAGCGGTGAGTGAGCTTACCAAGCCCTATATGCAAAGTGTAATTGCAGGCGCAGGGCTTTATGCATTGGAATTAATGCCGTTGCTTACGGCGGTTTTTGAAACTGCGGCAGGGCTTGCGGATGCGGATGTTACCTTAAGCGGTGAAAGTGCTTTGTATAATATCTGCGCTGACGATGCTTCGGCAAGAAGAATACTTAATCTTGTAAAACAGCGAGACCCGATAATATCCATTCTTGAAAGAGTGGGCGAGGGGGTTGGCGCGGTTTTCGGTACGGATACGGTTTACGGTGAGCTTAAAAACGACACTATAATCGCCGCCAAATTCAGCGGAGCAGATAAATACAGGGGCTATGTCGGTGTGATAGGTCCTAACAGAATGTCCTACGAGCATATAATGCCCGGAATTGAATATACAGCCGAAAGGCTGACCAAAATTATGACAGAAGCACAAAAGGATATGGAGGATTGATTTTAATGGCAGGGGAAGCAAAAAAGACCGAAGCCGCCGCGAATGAGCAGTCTCAGGAAACGGCAAAGCCCGAAAAGGAAAAAAAGGAAAAGAAATCAAAATCACAGGCGGAAATTGAAAAGCTTAAGACAGAGCTTGAAGCCAAAAATGACCTGTTGTTAAGAACAGCCGCTGAATTTGATAATTTCAAAAAGCGAACTGAGCGCGAGCGCGCAGGGGTTGCAGAGTATGCCAAGGCAAGCGTGATAAAAACACTTTTGCCCATACTTGATAACATTGACCGCGCATCTGCGGCAGATAAGGAAAGTCCCGATTATATCAAGGGTATTGAGATGATAATAAAACAGTTCGAAACTCTGGCATCGGGATTGGGAATTGTTGAGCTTGCGGCTGTGGGCGATGCTTTTAACCCCACAATGCACGAAGCGGTAATGCACATCGAGGATGAAGCCTTTGGCGAGAATGTGATTGCTGAGGTGCTTCAAAAGGGCTATAAAATAGGGGATACGGTTATCCGTGCCGCTATGGTTAAGGTTGCAAATTAAAACTAATTTATATATTTTATTTGGAGGTTTTTTAAAATGGGAAAAATTATAGGAATAGACTTAGGTACAACTAACTCCTGCGTTGCTGTTATGGAAGGCGGCGAGCCGGTAGTTATAGCTAATGCTGAAGGTGCAAGAACCACACCCTCTGTTGTAGCTTTTTCAAAGACAGGCGAAAGAATGGTAGGTCAGGTTGCAAAGCGTCAGGCAATCACTAACCCTGACAGAACAATCAGCTCTATCAAACGCGAGATGGGTACTGCCTATACCGTTGAGATAGACGGTAAGAAGTATACCCCACAGGAAATTTCTGCTATTATTTTGCAGAAGCTCAAGGCTGATGCCGAGGCATACCTTGGTCAGACAGTAACCGAAGCGGTTATAACTGTTCCTGCTTATTTCACAGACGCACAGCGTCAGGCTACTAAGGACGCAGGTAAAATTGCAGGTCTTGAGGTTAAGAGAATTATCAACGAGCCCACTGCAGCCGCTTTGGCTTACAGTATTGATAAAGAGGACGACCAAAAGGTTATGGTTTATGACCTCGGCGGCGGTACCTTCGATGTGTCCATCATCGAAATGGGTGACGGTGTTCAGGAGGTTTTGGCAACAGCCGGTAACAACCGTTTGGGCGGTGATGACTTTGATAAGAGGGTAATGGATTATATCGTAGCCACCTTTAAGGCTGAGCAGGGAATTGACCTCTCGGGCGATAAAATGGCTATGCAGCGCGTAAAGGAAGCGGCAGAAAAGGCAAAGATTGACCTTTCGGGCATGACCACGGCTGACATTAATCTGCCCTTTATAACTGCCGACTCAACCGGCCCCAAGCACTTTGAAACAACCCTTACCCGCGCTAAGTTCAATGAGCTTACCGCCGATTTGGTTGATGCCACAATGGTACCTGTTCGTCAGGCGTTGGCAGATTCCGGTCTTAATAAGGGCGAAATCAACAAGGTTCTCATGGTTGGCGGTTCTTCAAGAATTCCCGCCGTTCAAGAGGCTGTTAAGAGCTTTATGGGCACAGAGCCCTTCAAGGGAATTAACCCCGATGAATGTGTAGCCTTGGGCGCATCTCTCCAGGCAGGTGTTTTGGGCGGTGATGTTAAGGGCTTGCTGCTTCTCGATGTTACACCCCTTTCCTTGGGTATTGAGACAATGGGCGGTGTTTCAACAAAGGTTATTGACAGAAATACCACCATTCCTGCTAAAAAAAGTCAGATATTCTCCACCGCGGCGGACGGTCAGACCTCGGTTGAGGTTCATGTGCTTCAGGGTGAGCGTGAGTTTGCAAAGGATAACAAAACTCTCGGTGTGTTCCATCTGGACGGTATTGCCTCTGCACCCCGCGGAGTACCCCAGATTGAGGTAACCTTCGATATAGATGCCAACGGTATTGTTCATGTTTCGGCTAAGGATTTAGGCACAGGTAAGGAAAATGACATCACTATCACCGCCAGCACAAATATGTCCAAGGATGATATTGATAAGGCTGTAAAAGAGGCAGAGGAGTATGCCGCTGAGGATAAAAAGCGCCGTGAGGCTGTTGATGTTCGCAACAACGCCGACCAGATGATTTATCAGACCGAAAGGACCGTTAATGAGTTTGGCGATAAGCTTTCTGATGACGAAAAGGCTAAGATTGAGACCGCTAAAGAGGCTTTAAAGGAAGCTTTAAAGGGTGAGGATGTTGAAGCCATCAAGGCAAAGCAGGAGGAGCTTCAAAAGGAGATTTTTGCTGTAAGCGAAAAGATTTACAAGGCAGCAAATCCCGAGGGCGCTCAGGCAGACCCCACTGCAGAGGCAGGCGGTAATCCGGACCCCAATGTTTATGAGGCGGATTATACCGATGTGGATGATGACAAATAATCTTTTCCGAAAGATTATTTGTCAGTGAATAGGTAATAGTGAAAAGTGAAGTGGTATGGTGTTTCGCTTTGCGAAACTAATATAATAGTCCGCTTTGCGGACACCTTACTTATTCACTATTACTTTTTACTTATTACTTCAAACACCGTTTTGCAATCCGAAACGGTGTTTTATAGGAGAATTACTTGTGGCTGACGAGAAAAGAGACTATTATGAGGTCCTTGGTGTTGATAAATCAGTTTCCGAGGACGATCTGAAAAAGGCTTACAGAAAAGCGGCTAAAAAATACCACCCCGATTTAAATCCGGGGGATGCTACTGCCGAAAAGAATTTTAAAGAGGTCAATGAGGCTTACGAGGTACTGTCTGACAGTGAGAAGCGCGCCCGTTATGACCAATTCGGTCATGCCGGTGTTGACCCTAATTTCGGTGCCGGCGGCGGTGGTTACGGCGGTGGATTTACCGGTGATTTCGGTGATTTGGGAGATATATTCAGCTCCTTTTTCGGCGGTGGCTTTGGCGGTGGCGGCAGAAGGTCAAATCCCAATGCTCCGCGCAGAGGCAACGATACTGCCGCTGCTGTTAATCTTTCCTTTGAGGAAGCTGCCAAGGGCTGTAAAAAGACCGTTAAGGTTA
Organism: Clostridia bacterium; assembly: GCA_017507805.1. Lineage (GTDB taxonomy): Bacteria > Bacillota > Clostridia > Oscillospirales > Acutalibacteraceae > UBA737. The sequence goes on along the minus strand of JAFWAC010000022.1, from coordinate 49,614 downwards.
CTAAGATTGAGAATTGTAAGGAATGCTCGGGCACCGGTGCGGAAAAGGGAACAAGCCCCAAAACCTGTCCTGTTTGTCATGGCTCAGGTCAGGTTTCGGCAACACAGCGCACACCGTTTGGTGTAATGCAAACCCAAAAGGTTTGTGACCATTGCCACGGAAGCGGTAAAATAATTGATAAGCCCTGCCACACCTGCGCAGGTAAGGGCAGAATACGCCATACTGTTGACCAAACGGTTGATATTCCTGCCGGTATAGATGACGGTCAGGTTATAAATTTGCGCGGCGGCGGTGACGCAGGCGCAAACGGAGGTCCTGCAGGAGATTTGCGCATTAATGTAAATGTCCGTCCGCATCCGATTTTTGAGCGCGATGGCTATGATGTTTACTGTGAAATTCCCATAACCTTTACTCAGGCGGCTTTGGGCGCGGAAATAACCGTACCCACCCTTGACGGAAAGGTAAAATTCCAGATACATGAGGGTACCCAACCCGGAGACGAGTTCAAGCTTCGCGGAAAGGGTATTCAGCGCCTGCATTACAGCGGCAAGGGCGACCAATATGTTAAGATTACCGTTGAGGTTCCGAAGGAGCTTACCAAGGTGCAAAAGGATAAGCTCAAGGAATTTGATGCCGCTACGGACGAGGGTAACTATAAAAAACGCAAGAGCTTTATGGATAAGGTTAAGGATTTCTTTAACGAATAGGTGAAAAATATATGTATCCTTTAATGCTGAAGCCCACAGTTAAGGATTATCTGTGGGGAGGTAGTAAACTGAAAACCGAGTTTGGCTTTGAAGCAGAGGGTGAAATTGCCGCCGAGGCTTGGGTGCTTTCCTGTCACATTGACGGTGTCTCTACCATTGTGAACGGTGATTTCAAGGGCAAAACCCTTAACGAGGCTTTGGAAATATGGGGTGACGAGGCTTTAGGCAACCGCGCGGCAGAGTTTTCCTATTTCCCGATACTTATAAAGCTTATAGATGCCAAGCAAAAGCTTTCGGTTCAGGTTCACCCCAACGATGAATATGCCCTTGAAAAAGAGGGTGAGTACGGCAAAACCGAGATGTGGTATGTGGTGGATTGTGATGATGGTGCAGAGCTGATTTACGGCTTTAAAAGCCAAATCACAAAGCAGGAATTTGAGGAAAGAATAAAAAATAACACCCTGACAGAGGTTTGTAATTCTGTGCCCGTCCACAAGGGGGATGTTTTCTTTATTGCGGCAGGCACTCTCCACGCAATCGGTGAGGGTATCCTGATTGCCGAGGTTCAGCAAAATTCCAACACAACCTACCGCGTATCCGATTACGGCAGATTAGGGGCTGACGGCAAGCCGAGACCTTTACATATCGAAAAAGCACTCGATGTTACAGAATGTAAAAAACCGAATTTTGCCTACGGACAGGTCGGAAGGGTTGTTCAAAACGGAAAGGACAGCCTCCGGGAGCTGGCAAGCTGTGATTTGTTCAAGGCTTATTTGCTAAAGCTTGAGGAAAAATTTTCAGTCTGCTCAAAGGAAAGCTTTGTTTCGCTTGTGGTTTTGGAGGGTGCAGCTAAGCTGACCTTCAGGGACGGTGAACTTAAAATTAAAAAGGGCGACAGTATTTTTGTTCCTGCAGGTCTCGGTGTTGAGCTTTCAGGCAAGGCAGAGATACTTTACAGCTTTGTTTAAAGGGTGATAATTATGCGTAGAAAACAGTTTAAATCAGAATCTAAAAAGCTTATGGATATGATGATTAATTCAATCTATACCCATAAGGAAATCTTTTTGCGTGAGCTTATTTCAAATGCAAGCGATGCGCTGGATAAGCTCTATTTCAAATCCTTAACCGATAATAATGTAGGTATTGCGGCAGAGGATTTTGAAATAAGAATTGAGCTTGATAAAGAAAACCGCACCTTGAAAATTATTGATAACGGTTGCGGTATGACCGAGGATGAGCTTGACAGTAACTTGGGTACAATTGCAAAATCAGGCTCGTTTAATTTCAAGCAGGAAAATGAGAAAACCGAAAATGTTGATATTATAGGTCAGTTTGGTGTTGGATTTTATTCTGCATTTATGGTAAGCGATGTTGTTACGGTTGAAAGCCGCGCCTACGGCAGTGATGAGGCTTTCTGCTGGAAATCCGAGGGTGCAGACGGATACACAATCGAGCCTTGCACTAAAAACGATGTAGGTACTGTTATCACTCTCCATATCAAGGAAAATACAGAGGACGAGCGTTATGACGAGTTTTTAGACCAATATCGCATAAGCGCATTGGTTAAAAAGTATTCGGATTATATCCGCCACCCTATAAAAATGGAATTTACCACTAAAGAGCCTGTAGAGACCGAAGAAGGCAAGGAGCCCGAATACAGAGATGTTACCGAGCTTCGCACCTTGAACAGTATGGTTCCTCTGTGGAAAAAGTCAAAAACCGAGCTTAAGGATGAGGATTATAACAATTTCTACAAGGAAAAGTTTTATGACTATAACGACCCTGCAAGGGTAATCCACTATAAGACAGAAGGTCAGGCAACCTACAATGCTCTGCTCTATATCCCCAAAAAGCCTCCCTTTGATTATTATACCAAAGAGTTTGAAAAGGGCTTACAGCTTTATTCAAAGGGCGTTCTTATTATGGAAAAATGCCCCGATTTACTGCCTGATTATTTCAGCTTTGTAAAAGGACTTGTTGACAGCGAGGATTTGTCCCTTAATATCTCACGCGAGATGCTTCAGCATGACGGTCAGCTTAAGCTTATCGCCAAAACCCTTGAAAAGAAAATAAAGGGCGAGCTTGAAAAAATGCTTTCAGGTGACCGTGAGGCTTACGAGGAGTTTTTCAAAGCCTTCGGTATTCAGCTTAAATTCGGCATTTATAATGATTACGGAATGCATAAGGATACCTTAAAGGATTTGCTTATTTTCCGTTCATCGGCGGAGAAAAAGTTTGTAACCCTTAAAGAGTATACCGACCGTTGCCCCGAAGCGCAGGAAAGTATTTTTTATGCTTGCGGCGAATCTGACGAAAGAATTGAAATGCTGCCTCAGACCGATGCGGTTAAGGAAAAGGGCTATGAAATTCTTTATCTCACCGAAAATGTTGATGAATTTGCACTTAAAATGTTGGCAGAGTATGCCGGCAAGAAATTCGTTAATATTTGTGACGATTCCTTAAATCTTGACAGCGATGATGAAAAGAAGGCGCTTGAAACAGAAAACGAAGCCTCTAAGGATATGCTTGCCGCAATGAAGGAAAGCATAGGGGAGAAAATAAGCGCTGTCCGCTTTACAAATAAGCTTAAAAAGCATCCGGTTTGTATTACGAGCGAGGGCGGCATTTCCCTTGAAATGGAAAAAACTCTTAATTCTATGCCCGGAGCCTCTGAGAATAGGGTAAAGGCACAGTTGGTTCTTGAAATCAATGCCTCACACCCGATTGCCGAAAAGCTTAAAAAGCTTTATAGAGAGGACAAGGATACCCTTGCAAAGTATGCTAAATTACTTTACGGTGAGGCTTGTCTCATCGGCGGTACTGCTGTGGACGACCCCGTTGAGCACAGCAATCTTGTCTGCGAGCTTATGACAAAATAAGAATTTAAAGGAGCTGCGTTTCAAACGCAGCTCCTTTTGCTATATAATCATTAAAATTCCGCAGAATATTTGCCACATATTTATTCTATAGTCATTGACAAAATGTGACGATTTGATGTATAATTAAAAAAATATATCTTATGGGGGTTGTGATTTTGCCCGAGTACTATTCCGAGAGTGAAATCATTCAAGGAAAATTTATTATAGCAAGCTATAAGCACGAGGATTCTCAGGTGGTTTTAAACACCGTAAACTATCTTATTGACCAAGGTGTGCGGCTGTGGTTTGATGAGGATTTGCAGTGTGGCGATGATTGGGACGAAAAGGTAAAAAAGCTTATAAATCACGAAAACTGTCTTGGTATAATATTTTTTAACAGCAAGGATTCCTTTGCGAGTGATGCGGTTGAAAAAGAACGGCAGATGGTTATGGCAAAGCTTGCCGCCTTTAAAGCCGAGGGAAAAACCTTTGAGATTTTTCCGCTGAGCATAGGTCAGCGAAAAACAATGGAGCTTATAAAGGCTATGCTTGAGGCTAATTCCTTTGAAACGGTCGCTCAGGATGCGGAGAAATTTTCGGTAAAAATACAGACCGTATTAGAGCTTTTTAAGGATAACAAAACCTTTATATTTGTCGATTCCGAGTCTGATAAGGATTACAGACAGGAGCTTCTTTCAGCGATAGAAACCAAGCTTCCCGATGTGGTGACCTCAAGCAAGCACAAGCTTAATCGGTTAAGGTCATCTAAAAATGCAAAAAATGTCGGTAACCTGCTGTGTATCGATTTCGGATTTGAAAAAAAGCGTCCTGCTCCCAACATTTCGGGAAGTCGGTTGAAGCAGGGGAATAAAATCATTCAATACAATGATGAGTATTTTATGATTCGGAATGAAACGGCATACACCGTGAAGGCTTTGGAGTGGCTCTGCCTTTATTGTGAGGACAATGCCGCTGTTATGATAACAAAGGATATTATTGACGAGCAAAAAGGCGGAGCCGCGCTTGACGATTGGCTTAAAAATGTTTTTTTCACAAGCGCCTTTACCGAGGAACAGCAAAAAGCAATTCTCGAGTTAAGGTTGCTGAACCAAAGCGATATTGAAAAATCGGAGGATAAAGCCTTCCTTATGCTGTCAGCCGATTCACAAAAGCCTGATTGCAAGTGGTGGATTTCCTACAATGGAAGCAGTATGCTTCAGAAAGCGGTTAAAGAAAACGGCAAAATATATGAAAACGGGTACAATGTACGGACTATGGCATTAGGTGTGCGACCCGTTATTAAAATTTCAATTGATATTATGTATAGCTTTTTAGAGGATAACATTTAAGGAGGAGATTTTTTATGGCACAAACACAGGTTAAAAGTTTGGGACGGTCTGTCCTTGACGAGCTTCTGGTAGAGGGCAGTTCAAAGGACGGTACCTTTTACGAGTACAAAGCACCCATTGAAACGGGTGAAAAAATTCTTAATGAGCTTTATGCCAGATTTGATTTTAAAACCGGCTTCAGAATGGACGATAACTCAAATGAAGTAGGTCTTCTTTCGCAGTGTCAGTCACTTCAGGCATTGCTTCTTCTCACCTCTGAGTTTTCACTCCTTTTTGACGAGGAAGGCTATTTTGAGGATGACAGAACATTTGCAGACGGCACAAAGCCCACCATCCGCAGAATAATGGATAATGTCATTGAGGATATTGTAAGCCGTATTATCCGTTACAACGGTAAAAAGATTGATAATGTCAATATGCTTGAAAACCATCAGCTTCCCGAAGGCTTCTTAGAAAAAGCAACCTTCTGCTTTGATGCTTCTCCTTATGACAGCACCTCCTTTTCGGCTGAGTTTTCGTACATAGATTCAATCACATGGGTTATACCTACATTCCTTCTTGTTTTAAAATACCACGCAAGGCAGGTAAGAGAGGATTGTAAATGGGAAAGATGTCTTGTTGCTATTATAAAGCACGGACTTCGCTACATTAACGATGCCTTTATCGTTGATAAGGAAAAGCTTCAAAATCTTGATACGGCAAAACGCCTGGAAATTGGCTGGAATTTTACACAAAAGTGTGAGGAACCGTCACTTTACTTTACATTTGCCGTTTGCGAGTGCTATGTGGATTTTTATGAAACCTTTAAAAATCACATTGATTATGAATTTGCGCTTTACAAAAAGAGAAAATATGACATTCCTGTGCCGACTGCAGTCAAAAAGGCATACAATGAACAGTCAAAGGACCGCAGAGAGGTAAAGCTCAGAGAATTATTTGAAACCATTAATTTTGGCGATTCATCGGTATACTCCTTCAATGACGAGGGGGACGAGATTGCCTCTGTATACGGACAACTTGAGCTTAATTGCAAATTAGTTGCCAACAAGATATGGGAGCTGACCAAAAACGGATTAGCAGATAAATTTTTCTACAATGACCTTGGCTCTACACTTGATGAAGAAACCATTAAAATGAGTACCACGAGTGACGCGCTGTTCAACTCGGTTTATATTGTAAACATTATCATTGATGCCGGTATTGACGAGGACCTCATTATGAAAATGGAGGATGCAAACGAAAGCCGCCGCTTCGGTGATGTGAAAAAGCTGCAGGAGGAGTATGACGAATTGTTCGAGGTATGTCAGCTGGCAATTCAGAGGGCTATCCGTACATACGAAAAGCTGCAGAAGGATTCGAAGGAATACATTGTTGACCAATTCCTTGTTGGTTTTAACGAAAACTTTGTTGTGCATAACGACCTTATCAAGGATCTCCGTAAACGCCGTATGCGCGTGTTCTCCCTCGCTCCGCTGCTCATTCACTCCAATAATGTTATCGGTGAATATCTTATACGCTATCCGCAGTATAATATGAAAAAATATGTAACCTATATCCTTGAAAACCGCCTTGTTGAAACCGATCCGAAAACAGGGGAGCAGGTTACAAAGTGGATATGGGAAACGGACGGATTTTTCAGCGCCAGCAACTACTACTATATTTCTGCATTGGGTGAGTTTTACAGATACTACAATACCTTTGAAAAGGTATATCTGGATATTTCAAAACAAAACGAAGCAACCATTAAGGATATTCGTGAGGAATACTTCAAGGAGCTTGAAACCACCGGCGAAATCGCAAGACAGCAAAACGAGATAGAACAAAAAGAGCTTGAGATTGAAACCCTCCGTCAAGAGAAGGATGCCATTAAAAAGCCGATTGAGGATGCGGTTGTGCAGATGATTTCGGAAACCCTTAAGGAACAGCTTCCCACTATGCTGCTTGAGGTTTTGACGAGTGAGCGTGAGGCGCTTAAGGAGCGTACCGCCCTGAAGCCAACCGACAATCGCAGAAAGCTCACCTCAATCACAGAAGCCTTAGACGATTTGCTCTTGGAAATGGTTGCCTTTGACGGCAATGCCGACAACAAAACTCTGAGGGAGGACACCAAGGAGGATGCCAGAGCATTAATCAAGAAGGAAATAGCAAGAATAAGAGGCAAGCTTGCAGATGCTGTAATGTTCAGCGATGAGCATCAAAGCGGTTTATTCTGATTTTAATTTGGAAGGAAATTTTAAAAATGAAGGTTATCTCTTTTTTCTCATACAAGGGCGGCGCGGGCAGAAGCACCCTCGCTTATAACATTATTCCGATTCTCGCGCAAAAATACTATCGTCCCACCAAAGAGTCCCCCATGATAGTAATTGATACCGATGTGGATAGCTGCGGTATGTCATATCTGCTTGAAGCGGAAAACAAAATCGAAAAGGACAACTGCGTTCAGCATTTGCTTGGCGAACCGTTTTATGTTCAGCCGGCGGCAAGCATTAAGGAGCATCCCTTTTTAAGTAAGCTTATCCCTGTCGGCAATGCATACGGCTACCCCGACAATGAGGCAATTCTGTTATTGCCCGCCTTTGATAATAAGGCAATATCCGCAGGTGAAAAATCCAACTATAACGGCAGTGAATTTGCAAAGGATAATATGGAGAAATTCCTTAAAACCTGCAGACGCTTCTTTAAGGTGCCCGCCGTTATCATAGATTCTGCTGTGGGCAACAACGCGACCGCCAATGTATCAAATGAGGTTTCGGATGTTATCGTTTGCTGTATGCGTCCCACAACACAGTTTGTGAACGGCACAAAAAGATTTTTGCTTGCATTGGAAAAGGATAATGCAGACGGAATTGAAGCCGAAATGAAAAATATGAGCGAGACCGATATCGTTCTCGTGCCGAATGTTATCCCTCCTGAGGAAATATCGATTAACGGTGTTCAATATCCCGAAACTGCAAAGAGTAAAATACAGTCATCCTTTATAACCCCCGATTTTATGGAAGGCAGCCGCCACAAGTATCATTTGGATTTGCTTGATTGGGATTGCTTCGGCATACCTGCAGTTGAAAGATTTATGTGGAAAGAGGACATTCTTTTCTGTCAGGACCCCGATACCCTTACAAAAAATGATCAGTTGGCATTGTCAAGATATAAAAGGCTTGCCGATATTATTTATAACATCGAATTGAGGGACGAATAATGGCTCTCACAGAACTTTCACAAAACGAACAAATCGAACGCTACAAGCAAACCCTGTTAAAGCTTTTTGAAACAAAAATTACCGATGAAAATATCCGTATCTATATTTTAAAGGATTCGGATTACAAATTTGCCATAAAGAAAAACGAAAGCGATTATATTTCTTACATAGATAATATTTTGTCTCTTGCATTCATTTTTGCTTATGGCTGTTACAGATATGATTGTGATTACGGTTCTTGCTGTTATGATGCCAAGAAACAAAACTCCATCCGCATAATAAACAGCTTTAAAAAGGCATATTACGAGCACCCCGTAACACTTGAGCTTAAGCGCTTTGTGCTGTCTGATATACAGCTCTATATGCAGCAAATGAAAACACGCATAGCGATAGATAATGACGGCGAGATTTACGAGGTTTTTGCAAATATGTCTACCTTTGATGACAATTTCAGCCTTGTAAAGTATTTTAATATGATAGCCCGTTGGAAGGCATCTCCGCTTAGAGCAAATTTGAGTATAAAAGAAACGGCAGAAATGCTTTGCGAATTGGTAAAGCATATGCCCTTCCTTGAGAATTACTCCCTCGTGCATGAGGACGGTCAAACCTTTTTCCGTCATAAGTTCAACTATGAGGACGAGAAATACAGTATCATCAATATAAACCACCTTTTGTATATTGATAATGTTAAATACTTTGAAGAAATTTTCTCGCTTTTCAGTCTGAAAAAGGAAGAAGAGGGCTACACAAAATCACTTCAGGCACGCTATATTTCGGGTGGTGACTACAATTCCTTGGATTTCAGGGTTTCGAGCGAAGCCCCAGAAAAGGAACAGCTTTATATCGAGTACGATGCAGAGGATTTCTTTTATGAAATAACCGGTCTTGCGTGGGACGGCGATGATGACACTGTAAAAAAAAATGATGATTACCTGATAAACCATATTCACGCCATAAACTATAAATATATTAAAAATCTGGCACTCTCGATATCCGATGCTATGGTGCTGATTCACGGCTCAAGGCAGGTTTTGTATGACCTTTTCGGCAGAAAATATCCAGATGTTTTTGCAAGGGTGAAAAATGCCCAATCTATTGACGATACCGCCATAGATTGGGACGGAATTATTGTTATGCTGCTTATAGAGGCAAGTCCGAGCAAGGTCTTGGAAACCTTGATTGAGAGCAACGAGCAGATGTTTTATTATATCGTTTCCAATATTTGCAAGCGCATCGACAATCCGCAAATGCCGATATATAATATCCCGGGCGAGATATTAAGAGAGAAAGTAGAGGAAATCATCAATAAAAAGCTTATTATCGGTGAAGCAAGCGGTTTTGGATATATTAAACGGGATGAAATTCGCATCCGCAACAAACGGCTTTTTGCCCGTGCGGCGGCAATGCTGATTATTTCGTCTCTTTCTGCTATTGTAGATGACCGAATTATTTGCGCAGGCAATATTTACGATAACGAAGCCTTGCTTAAAAGCATAATGCTTGACAAGCCTGACGAGCAGAAAAAAGAGGATGCCTGCGTTGTCCTGGGAGAGACCTTTAAGCATCTGCTTTGCTTCTATAAAGGCACGATTGCCTATGGTAAGGAAAAGGCGGTTATAGATGCGAAAAACTATGATAAAGCCTTGTCTACTGATGAAATTCTTACCAATCAGACAAAGCTTAACACCGAGTTTTTGCAGGCGGCAAAAACAGAGATGGAGGCTATCCGGTCGTACGATACAAAGCAACCCGTAAATGTTGCAATACTTATAAACAGATTTATCGAGCTCAGCAACAGGTGCGCCCAAACCAAGGGAATAGGTGGCAATTCCGATTCTAACGGCTTATATGTTGCAATAGGTAAATACGAGATTTTTGATGTGCAATTATTCAAAAAAGGCTTCGGCACTTTAATTGAGGACCTCGAAACCAATACTGTTGAAGACGGGGATGACCTTATCCATTCTGCTCTTAAGCTGTTGCGGTTTTTAACCTCCGGCTCTTACGGTAAGGGTGCTGTATCCGAGCTTAACACCATCTATCCCTTCACGGCTACCTATAACCGCGGGAATGAAAACTATGACGGATACAAAACTGTCACCTTTACACTCAATCTCAAAAGGGACAGTCGGGAGGAAAACTCAGGAAACGAAATCAATGTGCTTACAGAATTTAAATATAATCTGTGCGATGTATTTTATTGTCTTCCCAACACCCTGAGAGCCAACAAACGCTGGTGGATTGATCCTTTGCTGATTAATTTCAAGGAATTTAATGATATTTTTGTAGAATAGGAGAATTTTATGCTCGCTGACAGACATTATATGCTTGATGCTTACGGTTGCCTTGTTGAACAAGCCAACAGCATTATGACTGTAAACGATCTTTTGGTAGACATATCAAACGAATTGGATATGAAGCCCATTATGCCTCCCTTTGTAATACCCTTTTATTATTGCGAGGATCCCGAGGATGTGGGTGTAAGCGCTTTTTGCTTCTGTGCAGACGGCTCGCACATCACGATACATACTTTTCCTTACAGAGCCTGCTATTTTGTTGATATTCTCACCAATTCGTTTTTTGGTGAAGCAGAGGTCACCGATATGATCTGCAAGCAGATTTATGCAAGCAACATAAGCTCAACCGTTGTTGACAGGCGGTTAAACGAAAAGGATGATGAGGAAATCGACAAATTCAATGATTTCGGGCCTCATTACACCATCACGGTCAATAACATTGATGCAACCCTTGAAAGCATATACCGCTGGTTGGATACCATCGCGCCTAAAATTAATATGCAGGCAATTGCGCGACCGTATGTTATATACGATAAAACCGAAAACCCTCAATATATTTCGGGGGCATTGATAGTTGCGCAAAGCCATATAGCATTTCATTATTCTATAGAGGAAAGAACGGCAAATATCGATGTGTTTTCCTGTAGCTTTCTTGAAAGCGGCGTTGTCGAGGATATAATACACCAGACCTTTGGATATGACATACAGATAAACCTGTGTGCCCGAGGCAGTAAACACCGTCTCGAATGTCAGACTCGCTCCCGCGAAGCCCGTATAGAAAAAAGCAGCGCATGGAGAAATAATATATAAAAACAAAAATAACAGCCTTAAGTTAAACTGTCTGGGTGATAAATTATATTTGGGGGATTTTGTATATGGATTTTAAAGAGACGGTGCTTGGAATAGAGCTTGGCTCAACGCGTATTAAAGCAGTGTTGCTTGACCGTAAGCACACACCGATTGCTTTCGGAGGCTACGAATGGGAAAACAAGCTTATAGACGGATATTGGACATATTCTATGGACGAGGTTCACGATGGGCTTCGTGCCTGTTTTGCCGACCTTAAACGGGATGTTAAGGAAAAATTTGCGCAACCTCTTACCACAGTGGGTGCCATTGGAATTTCGGGTATGATGCACGGCTATCTCCCGCTTGATGAAAACGGTAATATACTTACCGCTTTCCGCACCTGGCGCAACTCAACCACTGCTAAAGCGGCGGCAGAGCTTACGGAAAAATTTGATTTTAACATTCCGCAACGCTGGAGTATTGCGCATCTTTATCAGGCGATACTTAACGGCGAGGAGCATCTTCCGCGTATAAAATATCTTACTACCCTTTGCGGCTATGTTCATTGGAAGCTGACGGGTGAACGGGTGCTCGGTGTCGGTGAAGCGGCAGGTATGTTCCCGATAGACAGCAAAACCAACGATTATGACAGCACCATGCTTGATTGCTTTGAGAAAATGATTGCAGACAAGGCATATCCTTGGAAAATAAGGGAAATTTTGCCAAAATCGCTCGTAGCAGGCGATGCGGCGGGTACCCTCACAGAAGCGGGAGCTTTGTTCCTTGACCCTACAGGCGAGCTTTGCCCCGGTATTCCCATGGTGCCGCCCGAAGGTGATATGGGTACGGGTATGGTTGCAACCAATTCCGTAAAAAGCGGAACAGGAAATATTTCTGCCGGCACATCTGTCAATGCAATGGTGGTTACAGAGCAAAAGCTTAAAATGCACACGGAAATAGATATGGTTGCCACTCCGGCAGGCACACCCGTGGCAATGGTGCATTGCAGTAACTGCACCTCGGATATAAATGCGTGGGTAAACCTGTTCGGTGAGTTTGCAGATGTTATAGGAGCTTCTGTAAGCAAAGGCGAGCTTTACACCATTCTTTTCAAGAAAGCATTGGAGGGTAGCCTTGATTGCGGTGGATTGTTAAGCTATAACTACTATTCGGGCGAGGGAATAACCCGCCTTAATGAGGGCAGACCTATTTTTGCCCGTATGCCTGACAGTGATTTTTCACTTGCTAATTTTATGAGAACGCATTTGGTTTCTGCCTTGGCAACCCTTAAAATCGGTATGGACATATTAACGGCAGAGGATGTGTGCATCGAGACAATTAATGCTCACGGTGGCTACTTTAAAACACCCGGTGTTGGACAGAGGATACTTTCTGCGGCTTTTAACTGTCCTGTTTCTGTGATGGAAACCGCAGGCGAGGGCGGACCTTACGGAATGGCGCTGTTGGCGTCTTATTATCTGTGGAATACCGATGGAAAGTCTCTTGATGAGTACCTTGAGACCGAGGTGTTTGCTTCGGCAAAATCGGTCACACTTATGGCACAGCCCGAGGAAATTGAAGGCTTTGCAAGGTATCTCGAGCTTTATAAAAAAGCATTACCCGTTGAGATTAGCGCGGTAGAAACAATGAAATAATTGAGGTTAGAGCAAATATGTATAATTTTTTTGAATCAAACAGCATAAAACCGAAGGGCTGGCTTTTAAAACAGCTTGAAATTCAGGCAAACGGACTTTCGGGAAATCTTGATAAGGTTTGGCCTGATATACGCGACAGCGCGTGGATAGGCGGCGAAAAGGAGGGCTGGGAAAGAGTGCCCTATTGGCTTGACGGCTTTATTCCGCTTGCCTTTTTGCTTGAAAATGAGGATATGATAGGTCGGGCAGAAAAATATATAAACGCTATACTTGACCGCCAGCAGGAGGACGGATGGATATGCCCCTGCAAGCCTGAGCAACGCGGACGCTATGATGTGTGGGCGCATTTTCTTATCGGAAAGGTGCTTGCGGTTTATTGCGATTTCACACATAGCATTAGGGCACAGGAAGCACTTTACAGCTCAATGAAATGCTTGTATTCTCTGATGAAAAGCGGTGATATCAAGCTGTTTGAGTGGGGTGAATACCGTTGGTTTGAATGTATGATACCTCTGCAATTTCTTTATGAAATTTATAGGGAGGAATGGCTTAAAGAGCTTGGTGCTCTCGTGCGCGAGCAGGGTGCTGATTATACCAAGCTTACAGAGCTTTGGAAAAGACCGCTTAATAAATGGACATTGGATACACATATAGTAAACCTTTGTATGATGCTTAAATATGAAGCTGTCAGCTGTTGGTTGCTCGGCGGTGATTATACCGATGCGGCCGAATCGCTTTGGGAAGTGCTTGAAAGCTATAACGGCACCGCGGTCGGTACCTTTACGGGTGACGAGTGCCTGTCGGGGCTTAATAACAATCAGGGAACAGAGCTTTGCAGTGTGGTAGAGCTTATGTATACCTGTGAGCTTATGTATGCCATAACAGGCAAGAATATCTGGGCGGACAGACTTGAAAAGCTTGCGTTTAATGCATTGCCTGCCGCTATGAGTGATGATATGTGGACCCATCAGTATGACCAGCAGGTAAATCAAATAGCCTGTGTTAAGCTTCCCGGCAGATCAATTTTCCGCACAAATAACGGTGAAGCCCATCTTTTCGGACTTGAGCCTCATTTTGGCTGTTGCACAGCAAACCACAATCAGGGCTGGCCGAAGCTTACATTGAGCAGTTATATTAAGTCGGACAAAGGAATTACCTGTGCCGTTATGCTTCCGAGTGTGCTTGAAACTACTCTGAACGGTGTTAAGGTTACCGTCAGCTGTGAAACCGAGTATCCCTTCAGAAACCGCGGCGTATATACGGTGGAAACCAATGGTGAAGTAAGCTTTGAGCTTAAAATCCGTATTCCGAAATGGGCAAAGGAAGTGACGGTTGACGGAGACACCTTTGCCAATAGCGGATATGTGACTGTAAATAAAAATTGGAACGGCAGACAAACGGTAACGGTTGAGCTTACGGCAGAGCCTGAGCTTGTGTCCCGTCCGTACGGTATGTATGCTGTTGAATATGGCTCACTTGTATTTTCATTGCCTGTAAAATACAGGAAGCAGATGCATGAATATGAGCAGGGCGGTGTAGAACGTAAATTCCCATATTGCGATTATGAGCTTTATCCTGAAACCGAGTGGCGCTTTGGATTTGCCGATACCGCCTTTGAGGTTGTGGAAAAGCAGGGAGATGAAATTCCTTTTTCTTCACAAAAACCGCGGCTTGCGCTTAAGGCAAGGTTTGCACCGATAGAATGGGATTTTGCAGACGGCTTTGAAACCGTTGCCGATAAAGCACCTCTTTCCGAAAAGGCATTAGGTGCGGCGGAGGAAAAGGAAATGATACCTTACGGTTGCGCAAAGCTTCGTATCACAGAAACCGTAATAATTGAGTGATAAGTTATTCAATTAAAAGGGGCTGTAAAAAAACTCTACACTCTCAAAAAAACCATAAAATAAGGCAAGTTAAAATAATAAAGTGCGTAAGAAGTGAAAAAAGGCTCTTTGTCAATAGTTGGGGTAAAGAGTTAAAATAGAAAAGATTTATGCAAGCAGTCGCCGTCAGGCGGCTGTTTGTTCTTTGTGCAGTTATAAATGTTTTTTAGCCTTTAATTTGGCTTTCTAAAATTAATTTTATAAGTCTACGGTCTTTACATTTGCGAAAATATGTGATATAAATAATTTGCTTTGATTTGTTTATATATTGCAAACATGGGGCGAGTGTTATGCGAAAAATGAGTATGGCTTTCACAAAGATTTCAAAATATGGGGTAGTTGCTTTTGCAGCGGTTTTGTTAGCGTTTAATTATAAGCTTTTTATAATTGAAAACGGTTTTGCACCTGCAGGTCTTAACGGCATTGCTACAATGATACAGTATAAAACCGGCTTTAGTATAGGCTATATGTCCCTTGTTATTAATATTCCGCTTTGTATTTTTGCATTCTTTTGTATAAATAATAGCTTTGCCGAGCGTTCTTTGGTTTTTTGTCTTACATATTCCTTTGTTTATCTGTGGCTTCAAAAGCTTGATTTGACTAATTTGCAGTACAATGCAAACGGTCACGATACTATATATCCCGTAATTTTAAGCAGTGTTGTAAGCGGTGTGGTTTACGGCATTTGCTTCAGGACAAATTCCTCTACGGGAGGAACGGATATAATTTCTAAATACATAAGCGCAAAAAAGCCTGAGCTTAATTTTTTTAAAATTACATTTGCCTTAAATGCAGTGGTTGCAGGTGTTTCTTTTTTTGTTTATGCAACCCCGACAGAAAACGGCAGTTATTTATACGATTACAAGCCTGTCTGCTTGTGTGTACTGTATTGCTTTATATCAACCTTTGTAGGTAATTATATTATTAAGGGAACAAAAACCGCCTGTGAGTTCACTATTATAACCACCCATGCCGAGGAAATTGCTAAGGAAATTACTGCAACCTTAAAACACAGCGCAACAAAAATTTCTGCTGTGGGGTCATATACAAATGATGAAAAGGCAATGCTTATTTGCATTGTCAATAAGCATCAGATTGTGGAGCTGAAAAATATATTAAAAAAGTATGACAACACATTTTCTTTTTCGGAAAATGTGAGTGAGGTTTACGGAAACTTTAAATGTATAAAATAAAAGGAGATAAAAGAATGGAAAAATATGCATGGAAAGCCTATATCAAGGAAGGCTGCTTTGAGGAATACTGTCGCCGCCATGATGAAATTTGGCAAGAATTGGTAGATGTTCTGAAAAACGCAGGTATAAAAAACTACACTATTTGGAATGTAGGCAACGAGCTGTTCGGTTATTATGAGTGTGAAAAGGGTGTGGAATATTCCTCACGCGTGCAGGCGACCAGTCCTGTGGTTGATAAATGGAATGAATATATGAAGGATGTAATGGTAATGGAGTTGGACCCCGTTACCGGTGCACAGCCTAAGCTTATAAAGGTTTTTGAAATGGAATAAGTAGGTTTGTTTTAAAGTAATGTTTTAATTACCGATATTTCTATTTTTAATACTGTTTTTGTCTTGCTTAAAGTAAAAAACGGGAATAAAATTAGAAAAAAATACAGCGGTGATCAAAATGAATGAAATTTACAGCTATGGATTATTGACCTGCGCAACGATTATGTTTGGTTTTATGTTTTTCTTTAGCGATATGTTCCGTAAAAATTACGGTAGCGGATTAAAACCAAGCTTGATTGTTAATCTTGGCGGAAGTGCCTTTGGGTTGCTTGTGCTTTTGCTTATTAAGGGCTTTGTATTTGAATTTTCGGTTTTTGCCTTAATAATGAGTATGGTTTCCACGGTAAACAATCTGCTGTTTTCTTTGTGCAGCTTAAAAGCTTTAAGCAAAATTAACCTTTCGTTATATTCTTTGTTTACTATGCTTGGCGGTATGATACTGCCTTTTCTGTCAGGAATACTTTTTCATAACGAGCTTTTTACATTGAATAAGCTGATTTGTATTATAGTTATAATTTTAGCGTTGTCTCTTACCGTAGAAAAGGGTAAAAAAAGCTCGGGAACACTATACTATATGGGAATCTTTGTCTTTAACGGTATGTCGGCAGTTATTGCAAAGCTTTATCAGGCTTTGCCCTTCTCTAAAATTTCGTCTGCAGGGTATTCAATACTTAAAACTGTTGTCACAATTTTAATTTGTGCAATATTATTGTTGTTTGTAAAGGGCGATAAAAAGAAAATCAATTGGAAAGTAATTGTCGCAATGGCAGGAAACGGAACACTAAGCCACACTGCAAATTGGTTGGTGCTTGTTGCTCTTTATACATTGCCCGCTTCGGTGCAATATCCGTTTATAACAGGCGGTACAATGATTGTATCAACCGTTATAAGCTTTTTCGGCAATAAAAAGCCTAAGCCGAAAGAGGTATTTGCTGTTGCCTTGTCTTTTATAGGGATTTTACTGTTAATATATATACCGGAAATTAATCTTATAAAATGAAGCTATAAAAATATCGTAGGGGCAAGCGTCCCCGATTGCCCGTGCGACTCGGACAGTCGGGATGCTATGTCCCTACATTTTTTGATTTGTATAATTACTTATCAGATGAATAGAGGTAGATTTTTAAAATCTAAAAAAATGCAAGCAACATTTTTTTGATTAAAGATAGATCCTGTGCAGTGATTTCACCGTTCTCATCAACATCGGCTGTTTCAGACCATTCAAAATCAACTTTAGAAAGAATTGATTTCATTCTGACTAAATCCAATATATCAAAATTGTCATCCTCGTTAACATCGGCCATTCCGGAACAGAAGGTGTATGAAGCGGTAAATCCTTCAGGGGTTTCTACGGTCAAAGTTGCAACACCATTTTTGCAATAATAAAGCTCTATGGTGCCATCGTCAAAATAATAAGCAACCTCTGCGACAGATTTATCACTGATTGTCCATACCAGCTCATCAAATTTATCGTATGTAGCTCCGCCGTTACCCATAACTGCAGAGTAAAGACCGTAAAGCTTATCGCTTGAGTTTTTAACAATGCTCACACTTTCAGGGGAATGCTTCTTGCAAACCGATACATTAAACTCATACGCGTCCGAATCGTATACATAAGCTTCAAATGACAATTTTTCACCTGCTTTAAGCTCGGTTGTGTAAAGAAAATTATAACGGTAACCCGAATCATCGTCAACGGTATAGCTATTGTCATATTCTGAATCATAAATCATCATATATGTATCTGCCTTACCTGTTGAATAGAAGGTGTATTCACCATCCTCTAAAGCGGTAAATCTGAACCAACCCTCGCTTTGGTGTGAATTGCCGTAAATTGTTTTTACCTCATCAAGCGCAATGTCATTATAGCCTACTTGTTTAGAGGTGATAACAGAAGAAGCGGTAAATTTGCCGGATTCGATACTTACGGTGAGGGTTGCAACACCTGCATTATAAAAGCCGTATGAAACAAAGCTCCTTCCGTAAACACTTTGGAAACCTATATCATCACCCTCGAGATTCCAAACTGCATATTCGAGTGCAGATAAATCCGCGGTTTCAGGAATAAGCGAAGCACTGAATTTATAAGGCTGACCATCTGCATAAACAGTATAAGTGTCACCAACCGAGAGCTTAATGCCTTTAATTTCATTAGTGGGCACATAAGATATTATCTCATAATTTCCACTATGGTTTTCGTAATCATGCTCATCGTATTCAACCGCTACTTCTATTATATATTCCGTACCGGGTGTCAAATTATAGAACTGAATATTAAAATTATCTCCTGCGCCCTTCGAGGTCTCGGTTTTAAAGGGGGAGGTTTCCCCCTTCTCGTAAACAGCCACTTTAAGGTCTAAGGCATCGCCTTTTGAAAGGAAACCGTAATAACCCTCTTTTTTGGCAGTGAAGCTATATGCGTGAATTTCATCGGAATATTCGATATACGACTTCTGCGTTTTATTTATTTCAAGCGCAGGAAGCTCCCCTGAGCAGGTTACAGTATAAGAAGCGCTTACGCCACTTGCGGTATAGGCCACAACCTCTGCAATGCCCGGTGAACGAAGCTCAATTGAAGCTCCCCAATTACCGCCGTATTCAATTCTGCCTACTCTCTCGGGGGTGATTGACCAAAAGATTTCTTCACTTTTATGAACTTCGGGGTTTATGATAAGCTCACAGTGAAGGTCTTCATTAACACCTGCTACAGTTCCGTCTAACGGCACAATTTCGAGTGATGTAATCGGAGATACCTCACCGATAGTAACATTATAGGTTTGGGGGGAATATTCATTATACCAAAGCATACATGAATCTAAATAATATGTTTCTCCGGCGGTCATTTCACATTCAACATAGAAGTTATTTGCACTGTAAATTTCCTCATTTTCATAGGATATAACCTCATAATCAGAGTTGTATATCTTACCGTAATAGTCTGTATTGTAATCTTCATCCTCTTCCTCTACAGAATAGAATCTGTAGGTAGCGGTTTTGGGAGCAACGAAAGAAAGTATACCCCATTTATCTGTTACGGTATGTACTTCGCCCTCTTCAACCTCTACATCAACGGAAAAGGGTATTACAAAAAGACCTATATCATATTCTTCGTAGGCATACCACGACTTAGTGTAAACAACATAATCTTCTCCGGCGGTAAGGTAATATTCAAGTCGGTAATTTCCTTCCATACCTAAATTTTCATCATTATAAACCTTTACGCCGTTACTGTTATAAAGCTCTCCATAGGTATCACAGGTGCCTGTTGTATAGATAAAATAATATCCGCTGACAGTAGGGGTAAAGGAATGATAGGCTTCCTTTTTGTTGATTTTAGCTTCTGTTCCCACCGCAAGAGTGCCGTCAGACTCAAGCTTTTCCACATTTAACTCATAATCTGTAGGTACTTCCTCTGGGTATCTGTTATATACCTCGATTGAGTAGGTAGAATTAGCTCCAAGCACCATTTCAATATAAAAGCCTCTGCCGTCCTCTGCGTTTTGGAATGCCGAGGTTACACAATTACCTTCACTGTTATAAAGTAAAGCGCACAGACATCCCTCACCCTGAGAGAACATAATATAAGCTCCTGCTTCCTCGGTTGTAAAGGTATAGGTTACGTTATCCTCCGTTACGGCAACGGTATCACCCAAGGTCAGAGTATAGACTTCTGTCGCAAAAACAAATGTATTAACGGACGATAGCAGTAAAATAACCGTTAAAATAATTGCCAAAGTTTTTTTCATTGTAATTTCCTCCTTGATTATACATTTTTGTATTTTATTAATAATTGCTTTCTGCTGTTTATTTCGAGCTTTTTGTAAATGTTTTTACAATGGAAGTGAACCGAGGAGTGGGTAATAAATAAAGCTTCGGCAATCTGTGACTGTGTTTTATCGGTCAAGAGTTGCGCAAATACCTCCATCTCGCGATTGGAAAGCTTTGTAAGCTCCGGATATTTTTCAAGCAACCTCTTATATTCAATTTCTGCCAAAGCGAGATAATCAAAATAATTCAACCGTTCCATAAAATACCTCCTTAAAAAATCCCTTCATCATCTTAAATTGTATACCGTAGAAGCAGTGGTGCAAACAAACCGTTTTTACTACCCACTTGGGTAGTAATGCTGTTATTCACTTGAAAAAAACATTTGAGTAATGTATAATTTATTTATATAAATTATTATTTTATATACTACATTATATCTTAATTGATGACCTCTTAAAATCCCCCGTTCGGGGGATTTTAAAGGGGAACACTACCAAGTTGGGTAGTTTTTATCTAAAAATAGGGCATTTGCTTCAAATGATTTTTTGATAGAGGATGTGAGCTTCTTGAAGCATTCGATTCTTATGGAAAACCAAAAGAAAAGACAGGATAAACCCTTATGGTTGCTAATCTGCTTTGCTATGTTCAGCTTTTGGCAGATGGGGTTTATTTATTTCGTTGGGCCGAGCTTAACCATTGACGGAAAAACCCCATTACCGATCGATGTGGATAACGCTACTTCACTGATTGCAGTGTGTTATCTTCTTTCCATCCTTTGGATGATTTTTTCGCCGGGGACGGTGTTGTGGGTTCAGCGGATCGCTACGGGTATTGCGATTGTCACGGCAGTGGGATTGTTTATTCCTCTGCCGGAGGATGCGATGCGCCTGCTTATTTATGTGCAGATCTTTTCCTGTTGCCTGATGATTGGATTTGAGACCTTCCTTATTGTCAACTACTTCTCTGAAAGGAGCAATATCAAGCATATGAGCTTAGCATACGGTGTTGCCGTTTTGATGATTGCGGTACTGCAGAATGAATTTCTGCCCGTTGCTTTTCCCACCTTCCGCTTTATTATGATTGTTGCACTTGCGCTTCTTATGATTTTTTTCCTTAGTATGCCGACAGGCAAGGATGTTCAGCCATGTTATGTGAAAAAAAGTGATGACTTAACAGCCCCTAAACGGTTGATGCTTGGAACCTGCTTTCTTATTTTCGTTGCCTCGCTGATGGGAGTGTCCGGACCTGCGCTTGCAGATGAAGTGAAACACGGTGTTTTCATTATGTACCTTGTAGATGCGGTAATCAGCTTTGCCATATACCTTCTTTACAAAAAAGCAAATATTCATCCGTTTCGTTCGATTCCGTTTCTCGTTGGGCTTGGCGGTATTGGTTTCCTTTTGATGTTCGCCTCCGATTATGTATCAACCTTTAGCTATATCGCCTGTGGATTTATTGGTTTCGGTATGTTCACCTGCCAAATGATACCGCTTTACGGTGCGGTGATGATGAAGTCCTACCCATCGAGGTATATCTCGCCAATCATTATCGGGCTTGCTCTCATAGCCGTTATCGTACAGGGCAGTATGGTCGAAATATTCCGTGCCGCTTCCACCATGCTTTATCTTGTTTATGCAGTGATTATGGCAGTGCTTGCGTTTGTATATACACAAATTGAACCTTTTCTCCTGTTTGCTCTTCGGTACAGAATAGCTGATGTTGATACCGATATTGCTATTGGCAAGAAAAAAGATGAAACACCTGTTGCTGAAGTGATTTCTACCGCGGACGGTAATGAAAAAAACCCCTTTCGTATTCTTACTGCCAAGGAGAAAGAAGTTGCAGAGTTTATATGCCACGGATATACCAATAAGGATATTGCAAAGGCTCTTTATATTTCGGAAAACACTGCAAAAGATCATACTAAGAATATTTATCGCAAAATTGGTGTTCACAGCCGTATAGAATTAGCCACTCTTGTGAGTAATTACCGTTTGGAAAAGAAGGAATAAATACAATTATTCAAATTTTGTTGTAAGGGGATGATATTATAAATCGTCCCTTTGTTATTTGTTAGGTTGATTTAGCGGCATCTCCTGCAAATATATTCATAAAAGCATTTACTTAGCTTGATTTTGTGGTATAATATATTTTAAAGGTTTGTTTTGGAGGAGAGTTTATTTTGAAAAACAAACAAAATTTACATATTCATACAACCTATGCTGACGGTAAGGATTCACCCGAAAAAATCGTTTTGGCGGCTATTGCAAAGGGCTTCGATTCTATTGGGTTTTCTGAGCATACATATATGGAGTTTTCGGATTTTCCGTATCAAATGACGATAGAGGATATGGTCAAATACAAAGCTGAAATATATACTCTTAAAGAAAAATATAAAAATCAAATAAATATTTTTTGTGGTTTGGAATATGAATTGTTTTCGGAAGTGCCGGTAGAGGGCTTTGATTATTTAATAGGCTCGGTACATTATCTTGATTTCGAAGGAAAAAAGATTAGCTTTGATAAGGGTGTTGATGAAGTAAAAGATTTTATCAACAAGAATTTTGGCGCCGATGGTCTGAGGTTTGCAAAAAAATATTTTGAAACACTTCTGCTGTTACCCCAAAAACACACATTTGATATATTAGGTCATTTTGATATATTAACCAAAACAAATGAATTGCGGAATTTTATTGATACTACCTCTAAAGAATATCTGAATTATGGATACGAAGCTATTAATAATCTAAAAGGAAAAATCCCGTTATTTGAGGTTAATACAGGCGCTATAGCACGGGGATACAGGACAACACCGTATCCTCAAACGGAATTCCTGAGAGAATTTAAAAATTGCGGCTTCGGTGTGGTAATAACATCTGATTGTCATAATAAAGATTTTATAGATTGCTATTATAGCGAGGCAAGAGAGCTGCTCTTAGAAGCAGGCTTTAACACAAAATGGATTCTTACCGCAAACGGTTTTAAAGAGGTTGAATTATGAACATACTAACCATAATAATCCTTGTCTTTTCTGTTTTAGGTGCAACTGATAAGCTGTTAGGAAATAAACTCGGCATTGGAAAAGAATTTGAAAAAGGCTTTGAGCTTTTTGTTCCAATGGCATTTTCAATGCTTGGAATACTTGTAATTGCACCCGCCATCGGTGTTTGGCTTACGCCTTTTTTCGATTGGTTTTATGCTGTTTTTAAAATTGATCCTTCAATAATACCTGCATCGCTTTTTGCAAACGATATGGGCGGTATGACTCTTGCAAATACAATTTGCAAATCTGAGAATATAGGAGATTTTAATGCTTTTGTTGTGTCTGCTATGATGGGATGCGTTGTTTCTTTTACAATTCCATTTGCAATCGGAGTGGTCAAAAAAGAACAACACAAGGAAATGTTTTTTGGTATTCTTTGCGGCATAGTAACCATTCCCATAGGCTGCTTTGCGGCAGGTTTGGTCTGTGGCATTAACATTTTTGATTTGTTTATGAACCTTTTGCCGTTAATCGTTTTTTCTGTTGTCTTAGGTGCGGTACTTGTTTTGTTCACAAGCACCTGTATTAAATTATTTGTTGCGTTTGGGCATATTATCAGATGGGTTGCTATGATAGGTCTTGTCTGTGCAATATTTACCTTTCTTACAAAAATTGAAATTTGCAAGCATTTTGACAGTCTTGAAAATGCGTCATTCATCTGCGTAAATGCTTGCGTAACCTTGTCGGGAATGCTGCCGTTTATGAATATGGTTTCCAAATTGCTTAATAAGCCTATGAGTAAAATGGGAACAAAAATCGGTATAGATTCCTTTTCCGCCTTTTCTTTTATATCAACGCTTGTTACCAATGCAACTACACTGAGCTCTATGGAAAAAATGAATAAAAAGGGCGTTGTTCTAAACTCAGCCTTTGCTGTTTCGGCGGCGTTTACGCTTGGCAGCCATTTGGCGCTGACAATGGTATTTAATACCGATTACATATTGCCTATGATTGTTGGAAAAATCATTTCAGGTATATCGGCAGTTATTTTAGCATTACTGATTTATAAGGAAAAGTAATAAAATATTAAATTCAAAAGATTATAATAAGGGAGTAACTAATGAAAAAACGAATTTGTTGTATATTACTTTTTATATCTGTCCTTTTGAGCTGTTCCGGTTGTTTTGAAAACAAGGATTCAACAACAAAATTAAAAAATGTTGATGAAAAAGCATTTGAAAACATTGTTCTTGATAAAGACCTTGCCGAAATTTCAGAATTAAACGGAATCGTCAAAATAGACTCTATACTCTCAGGACTTGATACATTCTCGTTTGACACCGTTATTTTTGATTTGGAAAAAAGCAAAGAATTATGCAGTATATCATTTCCCGAAGGTGCTTGGATAAGCGGTTTGACCGAAAAAGGATTTTATGCTGTTGACACCTCAAAAAAAGAGCTTTTATTGTATGATAGGAATGGAAAAATCACAAGGGATGAAGACCTCTCAAGCATTACAGAGCCTATAAACTTTTGTGCTTTAAGCGAGAATGAGATGTATTTTCTCTATTCGAATTCCGCAGGAACACAGATAACGGTTATAAATTTATCGAATAACCAAAAAAGCTATATTGAGCTTGAGTCGCCGCTTCGTGATACGCTTTCCTTCAAGGACAACATATTACGAGCTGTAAGCATTGACCAACAGGTGTTTGAGCTTGATGTAACAAAATTAAGCTGTACTATCGTATTGGTAGACCAAAGAATAAAGCTGTTTTCCTCTAACTATTGTCTTGGCGAAACTGAAACTAATTTTTTGTTGACAAACCAAGACGAATGTTTATATGTCCCTATATCGTCTGCCGATGAGGTTGTTCTTGAAGTATTGGAAAACGGGTTTGTCACAACAACTGTTTCCGGAAATAAAAATCTGCTTCGTTTTTATGATTTAAAGAAAAAAACCGTTTCATATTTCTACACAACCGAGCCGGTTGAAGGTTTATGCTGCATTGATAATCAAAGAATATTAGCTGTGACAGGTTATCCAATGGAGAAAAAGCATAAAATTATTATATGCAAACCAACATCCTCCGAAGAAATAACAGTATTATCACAGGATGCTACTGTTAATACCGAGGCGGAACATAGCAGTTCTCAAGAGGTGACCTCAACCCCTAATAAAATAATAGATAATGTGCCTGTAATTGCTCAATTCCCGAAGTATCCTACAGGCTGCGAAGCTGTTAGTGCAGTTATGGCTTTAAATTATTTCGGAAACGAAATTTCGGTAGAGAGGTTTGTTGATGAATTTTTACCTACCAGCCGTAATTTCTATATTGAAAACGGAAAGAATTTTGGACCTTCTCCATATGAATATTTTATCGGGAATCCAAAATCCTCGGCTTCTTACGGTTGTATGGCACCGGTTATTGAAAAAGCCCTTTGTGAATGTCTTGGTGATTCCCAATTTGTCAAAAAGGTAACAGGTATTACTATCGAGGAAATTTGTGAGCAATATATAAATAACAACATTCCGGTAATATTTTGGGCAACAATCCATATGCTTGAAACGAATCCTCAAAATTCGTGGCATTTAAGCGATGGAACTCGGTTTACTTGGCCCGGGAACGAACACTGTATGCTACTTGTGGGCTATGATAGTAAACAATATTATTTTAATGACCCGTATGCCGGAAAATTAGTTGCTTATGAAAAGGCATTAACTGAAGATCGGTTTGCCGAAATGGGCAGACAGGCAATAGTTATATTACCGCAGTAAATGTTGCTGTTCACAACACTTGGAAAGGAGTGAGAACAAGTGGATAAGTTTATTCTACACTCAAACTATAAGCCAACAGGTGACCAGCCGCAGGCAATTGAAAAATTGGTTGAGGGTATAAAGGCGGGTAATAGGGAACAGGTGCTGCTCGGTGTAACCGGCTCGGGTAAGACCTTCACAATGGCAAATATTATTGAAAAAGTCAACCGCCCGACCCTCGTTCTCGCACACAACAAAACCCTTGCCGGACAACTTTGCAGTGAGTTCCGAGAATTCTTCCCCGAAAACGCCGTTGAATACTTCGTATCCTATTATGACTATTACCAACCCGAGGCTTATATTCCCGGGACAGACACTTATATCGAAAAGGATTCGGCCATTAATGACGAAATTGATAAGCTTCGCCATTCTGCAACCTGCGCTTTGTCCGAAAGAAATGATGTTATAATTGTTGCAAGTGTATCTTGCATATATTCGTTAGGTAATCCTATTGATTATCGTAATATGGTTATTTCTCTGCGTTGTGGAATGGAGAAAAACCGCGATGAGCTTATAGCCAAGCTTGTGGATTTGCAATACGAAAGAAATGATATAAATTTTGTGCGTAACAAGTTTAGGGTGCGCGGTGACACGGTGGAAATATATCCTGCTTATTCAATGGAGAATGCCGTTAGAATAGAATTTTTCGGTGATGAAATAGACCGAATTTCCGAGATAAACACCGTTACGGGCGAGATTAAAGCCCTGCTTTCACACATAGCAATCTATCCGGCTTCTCACTATATTGTACCTCAGGAAAAATTGAACGATGCACTTGATGAGATTAAAGAGGAAATGGAGCAACGGGTAAAATATTTTATAGAAAACGAACAGTTGATTGAGGCACAGCGCATCCGCCAGCGTACAGAATACGATATTGAAATGCTCAGAGAGATAGGCACCTGTAAAGGTGTTGAAAACTATTCGCGCGTGCTTTCGCGCCGGAAACCGGGCAGCGTGCCATCAACCCTGCTTGATTATTTTCCGGATGATTTTCTGCTTTTTGTGGATGAATCGCATGTTACATTGCCGCAGGTGCGCGGTATGTATGCAGGGGATAGGGCAAGAAAGGAAAATCTTGTTGAGTATGGCTTCCGTTTGCCATCTGCCTTTGATAACCGTCCTCTTAATTTTGAGGAGTTTTACAAGCATGTAAATCGGGCGATTTTTGTGTCTGCCACACCGGGCGATTTTGAAAAAGACCACGCGGCACAAATTGCCGAGCAGGTAATTCGTCCTACAGGACTTTTAGACCCCGAAATTTCCGTCCGCCCGACAGACGGTCAGATTGATGATTTGATTACAGAAATAAATATTCGTACCGAGAAAAAGGAAAGGGTGCTAATTACCACCCTTACCAAGAAAATGGCAGAGGATTTAACCGATTATCTTGAAAATGTCGGTGTCAGGGTGCGGTATATGCACTACGATATTGATACAATCGAAAGAATGGAAATAATCCGCGATTTGCGCCTCGGTGAGTTCGATGTGTTGGTTGGAATTAACCTTTTGCGTGAGGGCTTGGATATTCCTGAGGTTTCACTTGTGGCAATTCTTGATGCCGATAAGGAGGGCTTTTTGCGAAGCGAAACATCGCTCATACAAACTGTGGGCAGGGCGGCGCGAAATGCTGAGGGTAAGGTTGTTATGTATGCCGACAGTGTCACTCCCTCAATGGAGCGCGCAATAACCGAAACTGAACGCAGACGAAGTATACAGCAACGCTATAACGAGGAAAACGGTATCGTTCCGAAAACGATTGTTAAGGATGTTCATGAAATTATCGAAATCGGACAGAAGCCCAAGGGCGAAAAGACAGTATCGCGTATGTCTAAAATAGAGCGTGAACAGGAAATAAAGCGACTTACAGCCGAAATGAAGCAGGCAGCGAAGCTCCTGGAGTTTGAGCACGCTGCCATACTGAGAGATAAGATAAATAAATTGCGAAGCGGTAATTAACGGGCAAATTATCCGTCAAAATCCTCAATGGCGCTTACAGCCTCATCACGGGTTTGAAAAACAATGCCATTGTCAAGCAGACGCTTATCCTCGGCAGGGAGGGTGTCGAGTACAATATTTCCGTAGACCTCGATTATTTCGTTGCCGTTATAAAGTGCAACATTGTTGCCATAGGACAAAAGCACCCATTTTTCGTGAGAATTTTTTTGGTCCCGCGCCACAAAGCCGCAGGCAATTATTATCCCTGCGAGTGAAACGGTAATAGCTAATGCGGCAATGCAAATCTTTCTTTGCAGGCTTTTTTCCATAAACGCACCTTCTTTGAAAGTATTTTTAACCTTTTTTTGCCTTTTTATTCATAATATTCTGATTGCTACCCTAAGGTTAATACTTGTTAGGTATGATACCGCAAAGTAACAGTGCTGCTGTACTCGCCATTATAGCAAACGGCGAGTAGCTTTTGGTGAGCTTTATAAGAAACTCACAGGGCTCTATTTCTGTGCCGTTATCGGTAATAATAGTGCGTTGAACGGTTGTAAGTACAGTATCGTCACTTAAGCTTGAAAGGGTTATCGTGTTTTTAGAGTTCATTCCGCAGCATATAACCGATATAGGACTTTTTGAAAACAATTCGAGTGCGTTGCGGTTTCCTTCCTCGCAAACACCGATAATTCCCTTTGGAAAGCGTTGTTGCTTGAATTTGTCGGTATTACCGATAAAAACTGCAATGCCGTTGTTAAGCCTGAGTTCTGTGCTTTTATACTTACTTATAAAAGTAAAAGCACCTCCGCCATAGCTTACGGTTTTATCTGAAATATAATCACCGCCGTTTGCGGCGAGAATTTCAATTATTTCTTTTTCGTCCTTTGATTTGCGGTCGGAAAAGAGCAATACCATTTTGTCACCTTGATTTATTTGATATTAAAACCTGCCTGATAACAGGCAGGTTTTAATGATTTAATTATCTGTTTAAATCGTTTTTGTTTTGGTCCTTCTTGTTCTGGTTGTTCTTGTTCTGATCGTTTCTGTTCTGGTCATTTCTATTTTGGTCGTTTTTGTTCTGGTTATTTTGATTTTTATTGTTATCCATTAAAAACACCCCGCTTTCACAAATATTATTTGTAAAGTCGGGGTGTTTATTCTTACAGATTAAATAATTTTACCGTGTTTTGATAGGCAGCATTAAGGACGCTTGCGGTATCGCTTCCGCGAATTTCAGCAATTTTTTCTGCTGTGAAATAAATCATTGCCGAATTGTTAATTTTAGAACGGTAGGGCACAGGGGTAAGATAGGGTGCATCCGTTTCCAGAACAAAGCGGTCAAGGGGGAGCATTTTGACAACATCAGGCAATTTTTTGGCATTTTTAAATGTGATTACACCGCCGATACCGATATACATACCAAGCTTTAAAATCTCTGCCGCCATTTCCTCACTGCCGGAAAAGCAGTGAACAACACCCTTGGGATGATGCTTTTTAAGAAGCTCTAAGGTGTCGGAATGGGCTTCGCGGTCGTGCACTATAACAGGGAGAGAAAGCTTGCCTGCAAGGATTAATTGGTTTTCAAAAACTTGCTTTTGCGCTTCCTTGTTATCCTTGTCCCAATAATAGTCTAACCCGATTTCACCGATTGCAACACATTTTTTGTTTTTTGCCAGGCTTTCTATTTCGGAAATGGGTGTGTTTTTTTGTATGTTACCGGGATGTATTCCCACAGCGGCGTAAATATAATCATATTTTTCTGCCAAAGCTAAAGCCTTTGCTGAGGATTCGCCGTCACATCCGCAGGTAATAATACCGCCAACATTATTTTTCGGCAACTGAGAAAACAGAGTGTCCCTGAATTGGTCAAAGCAGTCATCGTCATAATGAGCGTGACTGTCAAAAATCGGGGCAGGACATTCAGGTAATTCTTTGAGTAGGTCTGTCATCTGATTTTACTGCCTTCCGGTATACCGTCAATAAACAATACTCTTACATCATCCTCAGCACAGTCTGCGGCAAGAATCATACCGTTAGATTCAACACCGCAAAGTACGGCAGGCTTAAGGTTTGCAACAAGAACAACTGTGTGACCGAGAAGCTCCTCAGGTTTATACCATTTAGCAATTCCGGAAGCTACCGTGCGGTTGGCGCCACTGCCATCGTCAAGGGTGAGCTTCAAAAGCTTTTTGGCTTTGGGAACAGGCTCGCAGGCAATGATTTTTGCAGCTTTAAGCTCAACCTTGCAAAAATCATCAATCGCAATCTGAGCCATTGTTGTAACATTCTCGGCGGTCTCTGCTTTTTTAGCGGCTTCCTGCTCGGCAGCAATTTCCTCTAAAACCTTTGCAGTGTCAATACGCGCAAACAGGGGTGCGGCTTCGCCAACGGAATACTCGGTTACTGCACCAAAGCTGAGGGAATTTTCCTCACAACCAAGCTGTTGCTTTATGCTGTTACAGCTATCGGGCATAATGGGGCTGAGCAAAACACTTAAAATTCTGATACATTCAAGCAGATTATAAAGCACGGTAGAAAGACGGGGGAGCATCGCTTCGTCTTTAGCAAGTGTCCAAGGAGTGGTTTCGTCAATATATTTATTACAGCGCTTTGCAAGATTCATAATTGCTTCACAGGCGTCAGCGTTGCGGTACAAGTCCATATATTTATGATAATCGCTGATTGTACTGCTGACGGTGCTTAAAAGCTCCCTGTCGCAATCCTCTGTAGCTTCGCCAAAGCAAACCTTACCGCCGAAATACTTGTTTGTCATTGCGATAGAACGGTTGACAAGATTTCCTAATGTGTTTGCTAAGTCAGCATTGAATTTTGAAATAAAGCTTTCGTAGGTTATGGTGCCGTCCTGTGCGAAGGGAATTTCAGAAAGTAAGTAGTAACGCACAGCATCGATACCAAAGCGCTTTGCAAGCTCATCGGCATAGATGACATTTCCCTTTGATTTGGACATCTTATCCTCACCCACAAGCACCCAAGGATGACCTAAAACCTGCTTGGGGAGGGGGAGACCTAAAGCCATAAGAATAATCGGCCAATAAATGGTGTGGAAACGAACAATATCTTTACCTATAACATGCAGGTCGGCAGGCCAAAGAGCTTCAAACTGCTCGGTACTTCCCTCGGGGTTATAGCCGATACCTGTGATATAGTTTGAGAGCGCATCCAACCACACATAAACAACATGCTTTTGGTCAAAGGTTACGGGAATACCCCATTTGAAGGAGGAGCGTGAAACACAAAGATCGGAAAGTCCCGGCTTTAGGAAATTGTTTATCATTTCGTTTTTGCGTGATTCAGGCTTGATGAAATCGGGATTTTGCTCGTAATATTCAAGTAATTTATCCTGATATTTGCTAAGCTTTAAGAAATATGCTTCTTCCTTAGAATCAATAACCTCTCTGCCGCAATCGGGGCATTTACCGTCTACAAGCTGAGAAGCGGTGAAAAAGGACTCGCAGGGTACGCAATACTTGCCCTCGTAATGTCCTTTATAAATATCGCCTTGCTCATAAAGCTTGTTAAATATAGCCTGAACAGCCTTTTCGTGGTCTGTATCGGTCGTGCGGATGAACTTGTCGTAATCGGTGTTAAGACTGTTCCACACAGCCTTGATTTCATTGGATATGTTATCAACATATTCCTTTGGGGTAATCCCTGCGGCTTTAGCATATTCCTCGATTTTTTGACCGTGTTCGTCCGAGCCTGTCATAAAAAACACATCAAAGCCCATCATTTTCTTATAACGGGCAATCATGTCAGCAAGCACAATGTCATAGGCATTTCCTATATGCGGCTTGCGCGAGGTATAGGCAATTGCAGTGGTGATGTAAAATTTCTTTTTTTCACACATATTTTATTCCTCCTAAGGTCGTTCAACAAGATAAATTAAGTAGGTAATCACAGTGGAGATTAAACTGTAAAGCAAAAGGGTGGAGTCCTTTATAAGTATTCCGGAGCCGCCCAAAGAGCTGTATGCAAAAAACAAAATGCCAAGCGCCGCGCAGATAATATAAATCGCGGTCAGCAGTGTGACGGAACGTTTGATTTTGGTTGCACAGTTAATAATTTTGGCTAAGGTTATGTTATTTCTCCTGTATGCCGCGGGAGCAGAAAGCTCCTTTGTGGGAGAGGCGGTGTTTTTATACATGTGACAGCCTGCCGAGGACATAACCATTATAGAGTCGTTATAAAGACCTAAATAATCGCAAATCATTTCCTCTGTGAGATTGGGGTCACTGCTGCTTATCAGCAGTGTGATTCCAAGCACTGTCAGGCGGCGCAATTCACGCGCAACCTTGCGGTCGGGATTATACTGTATCACAAGCAAGGCACACGCCTTGTCTCTTGTTGCAAGATATACCGGGAAAAAACCTTGCCTCAATATTTTTCGGTCAACCTCAACCGAGGGCACATCAATTCCGTGAGCTTCCATCAGTGTGCGGTTGCCAATGAATAAAAGGCGGTTGTCAACCCAGCCGGAAATACCCATTTTATCCTCATATTTAACTGTGTCCGAATCGGGTAAAACCTCAATATTTCCCGTTCCGGCGATTTGCTTGAATATCGGTGCCAGGGTGCTGTCTAATGCATCTGTAAGCGATGCGGCGCGCACAAGTGTATCCTCAAGGTCATTTTCGGATAAAACCTTCATTTGGTGCAAAACCACAGTGCCGGCAGGAAAAAGGTCAGTAGCGGAGAATACCGCCGCATTTGCCATTTCAATTTGCTCGGCAGCACTTTTTCCGAATATCGCGGCACCCTCGCGGTTTAGCTTTTTGGAAGCTCTGTAAAGAGGCAGGCTTTCTATAAGGAAAAAGGCGGGCAGGGCTGTAAAGCATTGGATTGCCGCAGCGGCATAAAAGCCGTAAACCGCACCGTCAAAATAGGCGGCACAGGCAAAGCCGGATATAACAGAAAGTATAACAGAAAGCACAGTTATCAGAGGTAATTTTCCGCCAAGTGTGGTGCCGAAGGTGGAATATTTCATATAATCGGCAATATGATTTGCTTTCTGGGGTGCGGCTATAAGCGCATCACCTTCTATCGAGGTTTTTGCCATTGCAAAGGTCACTGCAGTATCGCTTATAAGCCTCAATCCGTGCTTTGGCGAGGATGAGGAGATTTGCTTGAAATTTGAGAGCATATAAGAGGTTTTAAAGAATTTGGAGATTGCTCTGAAGCTGAGAGAAACTGCAAGCATTAAAAGTATATTTATGAAAACGGTTTTTTCCGCGATTGCAAAAAATGCGTATGTGGCGGTCGTGACAGATGCTAAAGCCGCACAGATATCCGGGACGGATTTTTTCCCGAATGCCTTTGGCAGACTTAAAAACATATCACAGTTAAGCAATATAATTATACCCGCTATTGCCGAGCATATTATCATGCTGACGGTCGGGTGCAGTGCTAAAATTTGCGAGAAAAAGGGCATTGCGGCAACAACAAGCAAAATATTAAGGAAAACGGTTGCTGTCATTGAAAGAAAAGCGCGCCTGTTTTTTATCGAAAAAAGCCTTAAAAGCTTTCCTGAGGATTTTTCACTGTCAAATTCGGTGTCGGGAATGTATTCCTCAAATTCGCTCATTTCAAGATGAACCTCATCCTCAAGGCGCGAATGAGAGCTTACCTCGGGCATATCGGTTATCTCACCTGTAAGGTCAATCGGTCTCGTCTGCGTGGAAATCGTTATGTGAGAATTATTGTTTTCGTCACTGATGGGGGTGAAGGTTACGGTTGCCGTGTTGCTTATATCGTTTGACTTTTCCGGCGCCGTTTGGGAGGGAGTGTCAATATCCGAGATGACAAACGGCACATTTGATTGAGCATTCTTTATGCGGCTGCCTGCCGGTATGCTTTCCTCAAAAATGTTTTCCTCTGCTTCGGCGGCTTGGCTTTTTTTTGCTTCCTCCTTTGGTTTATCCTGCGAGCTTCCCGGAATTTTAAAATCAAGCCCGTATTTTTCCGAAAGGCGCTCCAAGGTTTTTTCGCTGTCCGATTTAAGAATTTCGGCAACGGTTTGAAGCTTGTAAAGGGGAGGAGCTTGCTCGGCTGTGTTGTTGCCCTCGTCATCCAGAATGTAGGGTAAGCATTTGTCTAAAAGAGAAGAACCGCTTTTTGTGTCACTCTGTGCTTCAGAGGGCTTTTCCTCAGGGGGAATTTCACTGTCATTAAGCGCATTTTCTGTGTCAGCGGAGTAATTGTCTGCGGCGGCTGTAAGCCGTTTTTTTAACGATTCCAATGCACCTGAGCTACTGCTGCCAAAGGCTGTCGGCTTTGTTTCGTGACTTAATAGCTCCTCGGGTGTCAAGGCGTGCTTTGGGGCAGGCTTATCCTCGGCGCTTTTGTCAGCACCGCTTTCGGTTGCCGGGACATTGTCGTCTATTTCATCAAGAATTGTGAAAATATCCTTCTTGTTTTTCTTTGAAAAAATACTCATTTTTGCCTCCTTTTGCGAACAACCTCGTACATAAGGATACCTGCCGCAACAGAAGCATTGAGTGAATTGATTTTTCCGCACATGGGCAGACTTATAATCTTATCGCATTTTTTTGCAACAAGATTTCCGATACCCTTGCCCTCGTTACCGATTACTAAAGCACAGGGAATATCAAAATCTGTCTGTGTGTAATCCTCGCCGTCCATATCAGCGCCAAAAACCCAAATTCCGTTTTCCTTGAGTAAATCAATAGTGTTGGGAATATTGGTAACACGCGCAACCTTCATATATTCAAGGGCGCCGCTTGCAGATTTGGCAACAGTTGCATTGAGCGATGCGCTTCTGCGTGTGGGAATAATTATGCCGTGAACCGAGCAGGCTTCTGCCGTTCTTATAATCGCACCTAAATTGTGGGGGTCCTCAATTTCGTCACAAATAATTATAAACGGCTTTTCACCGCGTTGCTCCGCGAGGGTAAAAATATCCTCCACTGTGGAATATTCCTGCGAAGCAAACATAACGGCAACGCCTTGGTGATTGGCACCGCCGCAGTAATAATCCAGCTTCTGCGGGCTGATTTCCTTTATAAGAATTCCTTTGGCTTTGCACTTGGCAATTATTGCTGTTACAGAACCGCCGCTAACCCCGTGTGCCACAAGCAAACGGTCAATTTCTCTGCCGGAGCGCACTGCTTCCAAAACAGGATTTCTGCCGCATATAATATTTGAAAGCTTTTCATTGTTAGTATTTTCCATTGCTTTTTTGTTCGTCCTTTTAAAGAGATATAAACATTCTTTATCATTATAACACAAAGCCTTGCTAAATGAAATAAAAAAATTTAATATTTTAATTATTGTAAAAAAATATTTACATCTCATCCGTTTTGTGGTAAAAATTGTATAGAACCAGGGCGGTTGAATTAAGTTTTTTGTACAATTTTGTTGTAAACGGATTTTTATTCTTTTGCAACCAAAAGCAAAAAATCACGAGATATATAGTAGAGGAAAATTTACGGATTGCCGCAACCGTTTCACGGCTTCACAACGACAAGAGTGTAGCAAAACACAAATATTATCAAGGGGTTGATACCAATGTTTCTGGAAATGTTATTTAAAATGAGAAACGAAAGGGTTGTTATTGTGAAAAAATTATTTGCGATTGTTTTGTGTTTGATATTAATTACCACACTTTTTTACGGCTGTAATTCTGTTGCCGGAAGCTCGGACAAAGATCTAAGCTCCGATTTGCCGGCAAGCACAGGGGATGGCGGCGAAAAAAATTCCGAGCCGGAGAAAAACATCAGTGATAATGTGAGCGACACTTCATCGTACGCTTCTCCGTCAGATGGAAGCACACCCGTAGAGACGGAGGAAAAGAAGTATTCAACCGCAACTATTGATCAGGATTTTCTTGATAACAAGATTTGCGTATTTTTTCCAAAAACTACCGATATAGAAAAATGGAAACGGGAGTATACTGTGGAGGATTTCCCGGAAATTGAGTGTATTGCGGTGGATAATTATTGTTATCCAAGAGAAAAAATTTTTGAAAGTAATTCTGAAAAAGCAGAGGAATATATGAATGAACTCAGAAGATCTATCATTATTACACTGAAAGAGAAAAGCAAGGAAAATGTATTGGTAACAATTAAATTATTAGAGCAACGCAAAGATGTTTACTCTGTTGAACCGTATTATATTTATCCTTGGCCGTAATATTTTGTATTAGGTGAAAAAACATAAATAATAGGGAGGTCTTTTTATGAAAAAATTATTTGCGATTGTTTTGTGTTTGATATTAATTACCACACTTTTTTACGGCTGTAATTCTGTTGCCGGAAGCTCGGACAAAGATCTAAGCTCCGATTTGTCGGCAAGCACAGGGGATGGCGGCGAAAAAAATTCCGGACCGGAGCAAACCGTCAGCAACAATGTGACCGACACATCCACGGATACTGCTCTGTTAGAAGAAAGTACACCTACAGAGGAAACAAGCACACCTGTAGAGACAGAAGAAAAAAAGTATTCAACCGCTACTATCGATCAGGATTTTGCTGATAATGAAATATTAGTATTTTTTCCAAAAACTACCGATATAGAGGAATGGAAAAGGGAGTATACTGTGGAGGATTTTCCTGAAATTGAGTGTGTAGCTGTGGAAAATGACGATTGTTATATAAGGGAAATTGTTTTAGGTCAGGATCAAGAAAAAGCAAAGGAGTATATGGAAAAAAGTCAGCGATGTATTACTATCAAACTGAAAGAAAAAAGCAAAGAGAATGTATTGGAAATGATTAGGATATTAGAAAAAAATGATGATTTTGACAGCGTGGAACCTAAATATTTAATGCGACACCAATAACAATATCATCAAAAAACATGGAGGAAGCTTTATGAAAAGATTATTTGCGATTGTTTTGTGTTTGATATTAATTACTTCGTTTTTCAGCGGTTGCAGTAATGTGGGAAACAGCTCGGGCGAGGTGCTAAGCTCTGAGTTGCCGGCAAGCACAGGAGACGGCGGCGGAAAAATTTCCGAGCCGGAGCAAACCGTCAGCGACAATGCGACCGACACATCCTCGGATACTGCTCCGTCAGATGAAAACACATCGACAGAGGAAACAAGCACACCTGTAGAGACGGAAGAAAAAAAGTATTCAACCGCTACTATCGATCAGGATTTTGCTGATAATGAAATAATAGTTTATTTCCCAAAAACTACCGATATTGAAAAGTGGAAACGGGAGTATACTGTTGAGGATTTTCCTGAAATTGAGTGTATAGCAGTAAATAATTATGAGTATATAAGGGAATTGGTTTTGGGAGA
This sequence comes from Clostridia bacterium, assembly GCA_017507805.1. Taxonomy (GTDB): domain Bacteria; phylum Bacillota; class Clostridia; order Oscillospirales; family Acutalibacteraceae; genus UBA737. The sequence continues at coordinate 12,565 of JAFWAC010000022.1, read as the reverse complement.
AAATAAGACAAAATCAAACAAATATATGACCACTCATAGGAGATATGTTACTATTACATTAAAAGAACGAAGCAAAGAAAATGTATTATCGGCAATCAATCTATTGGAAAAGCGAGAGGATATTTATTATGTAGCTCCTCAGTATTATGCTCGATTGGATTAATGTAGAAAAACCATAAGGAACTATTAAAAACGGAGGTAGTATTATGAAAAAACTATTGGCTTGGATATGTATATTTACATTATTGTTTGCAACAAATGTATCTGCAAGTTCAGATATAGGTAATATGCAAATAGAAACTGAAATAGTAGATTTAAGTGAGAAGGTTTATTGTAATGCTACAATAGATGAAAATTTTGTTGATGATACGGTAATGGTGGTTTTAACTAAAAAATTCACCGATGAAAGCTTTGATAAAGAATTTACACTTGAAGATTTTTCTGAAATTCCAGCCAAATCGTTGGAGGATATGTCAACAGGTGCAATTGCTAAAATTAAGCTGCAAAGAGAAAAGGATAAGGTTGGAGAGGTTTTTAATACATATAATTCCGAGGAAATGACAGAAGAAGCCGTTTTGGAAAATGCACTGAAAAAGAGAAGGAGGATAAATGAGGAAAATTTTCAAAGAATACTTTGCATAAAGCTATATAAAAGAGCTTGAAAAAAGACCGGAGGTTGCCTACGCCGGTCCAAGTTATATTTATTATTTAAACTCTACTACACCTAATGATAGTGAAAAAAACGAACAATGGGCGATTGATAAGCTTAATTTACGCGAAGCTTGGGATATTACCACCGGCTCTGCCACCGTTAGAGTGGGCGTTATAGATTCTGGTATTGATTCATCGCATCCGGATTTGGCAAGCAGAGTCAATCTAACTTTAAGTCGGAATTTAAGCGATGACAACAGCAATGCCGAGTATGTAAGTGCTCACGGAACTCACGTAGCCGGTATTATTGGTGCACAAGGAAATAACGAAATAGGTATTTCCGGAGTTTGCTGGAATGTAGAGCTTGTTTCTTTGAGAATTTGTGCTCTTGCTGAAAATGGCGATGTATATTTTTCTACCGAAAGTGTAACCAGAGCTGTTAATTATGCAACTGACAATGAAATCGATATTTTAAATATCAGCGGCGGCGGATATGGTTTCAATGGGAGCTATGAGTTGAATTTAATATCTGCTATAAATAGCTTTCCCGGATTAGTTGTTTGCTCGGCAGGGAATGAAGGAACGGATAATGATGTAGAACCGCTATATCCTGCCAGCCACACATGTAGCAATATTATATCTGTTACATCATCCACAGAATATGATCAGTTAGGTACTTCACGCAATTACGGTGCAACAAGTGTGGATTTAGCCGCGCCGGGCGAAGGAATACACAGTACTGTCCCGGGTAATGATTATGAAAGCTTGTCGGGCACTTCAATGGCGGCGCCGCAGGTTGCAGGTGTTGCGGCGCTGATGTTAAGCTTTAACCCAAACCTTACAAATCAGCAAATCAAAAACATAATCCTCGGCACGGTGGATAAGTTAGACGCATTTGCAGAAATAACGGTATCTGGTGGCAGACTTAATGCCTACAAGGCTGTAAGAAGCTGCAGCAATTACGCAAATTTTGAAACGCCTGAATACAAGGGCGGCACCGCATTTGTTTCAAGTTCGGGTTGGTTCAGCACAACATATTCAGGCAGAGTATGGACGGGAGATATAAACGGGGACGGCAGAGCAGATTTAATGGGCATATCAACCGATGGGCATGTGTATTATTCACTTGCTAACAGCAATGGTACATACGGTGCAGAAACCAAAATAACCATAAGCAACGGCTTTGCAAACAGTTGGTTTTCTAACGGCTATAATCAGCGCGTGTGGGTGGCTGATGTAAACAATGACGGTTATGACGATTTTATCGGTGTTTCGGTTGCCGGTAAGGTTTATACCTCAATAAATAATCGAAATTTCACATTCACATCACCCACATTGAAAGGCGGCACCGCATTTGTCTCAAGTTCGGGTTGGTTCAGTACAGCATATTCAGGCAGAGTGTGGGCAGGAGATATAAATGCTGACGGCAGAGCTGACCTTATAGGTGTGTCGTCAGAAGGAAATGTGTATTGCTCGGTAGCAAACAGCAACGGAACATACACGGCAGAAAAGAAAAATTATGTCTTTGACGGCTATAATGAAAGTTGGTTCTCAACCAACTATAACCCAAGAATATGGGTTGCAGATATTAACGCTGATAATCGTTCGGATTTTTTTGGCGTTAATGTATCGGGTAACATATATTCCTCAAAACAAGTGGTCTACTAAAGCTTGCAAGCAACATTTGATGAAAGTGGGGGCGGATTTTCCGCCCCTTGTTTTTGAAATGGAACCTTTAAAAAATTGAAGCGAATATCTAATAAATTTCCTTGTAATATCGGCAAAAAAGCTGTATAATTAAAGTGTAAATGTAAAAATTTGTAGTGGGAGGTTACGGTTATGGGTTTTACGCATCTGCATTTGCACACGGAGTACAGTCTGCTTGACGGCTGTTGCCGAATAGAGCGTGTTATTGACCGTGCTGCAGAGCTTGGTCAAGAGGCTATTGCCGTTACCGACCACGGCGTTATGTATGGGGTTATTGATTTTTATAAATACGCAAAAGCAAAGGGCATAAAGCCGATTATAGGCTGTGAGGTTTATGTTGCAGCCGGCAGCCGTTTTGAAAAGCAAAAAAGCAGGGATTTTAACTATGCTCATCTTGTTTTGCTTTGTGAAAATTTTGAGGGCTACTGTAACCTCATAAAGCTTGTTTCAAAGGGCTTTACCGAGGGCTTTTATTCCAAGCCGCGCGTTGACAGAGAGCTTTTGCAGAAATACAGCGGCGGCTTGATTGCGCTTTCAGCCTGCCTTGCAGGTGAAATTCCGCGCCGTCTTTTAAACGGTGATTATGAAAAAGCAAAGGAAACTGCCCTTTGGTATGAGCAAACCTTCGGTAAAGGTAATTTTTATTTAGAGCTGCAAAATCACGGTATTAGAGAGCAACAGCTTATAAATCCGCAAATCATAAGAATTTCCAGAGAAACCGGAATCCCTCTTGTTGCCACAAACGATGTTCATTATACCAATGCAGATGATTACAAAATGCACAAGGTGCTTCTTTGTATTCAAACGGGCAGCCGATTGAGTGAGGAAAGTCCTCTTGAATTTAAAACCAATGAGTTTTATTTGAAATCCGAACAGCAAATGGCGGAGCTTTTCCCCGACACACCTCAGGCTGTTACCAATACTGCCGAAATCGCCCAAAGATGCAATGTTGAGTTTGAGTTTGGCAAAATCAAGCTTCCAAGGTTTGATATAGGGGACAGGGACCATTTTGAATATTTTAAGAATAAATGCCTTGAGGGTATGCACCGTATTTACGGCGACACTCCCGATAAAACCGTTACAGACCGTTTGGATTATGAGCTTTCGGTTATAAACCGTATGGGCTATGTTGATTATTATCTTATCGTGGCAGATTTTGTTAATTACGCTAAAACCCACGGGATTTCGGTAGGTCCGGGCAGAGGCTCGGGCGCGGCAAGCCTTGCGGCATACTGTATCGGCATTACGGGTGTAGACCCTTTGAAATATGACCTTTATTTCGAGCGATTTTTAAATCCTGAAAGGGTATCAATGCCTGATTTTGATATAGATTTTTGCTATGTCAACCGTCAAAAGGTGATTGACTATGTAATTGATAAATACGGCACCGACCGCGTTTCTCAGATTGTGACCTTCGGTACAATGGCGGCAAGGGCGGCTGTGAGAGATGTCGGCAGGGTGATGGATGTGCCTTATGCTGTCTGTGACCGTATAGCCAAGCTCATTCCTCAGGCTGTTGGAATGACGATTACCAAGGCAATGCAAAGCTCGGCAGAGCTTAAAGGGCTTTATGAAAACGACCTTCAAATTAAAGAGCTTCTTGATATGGCACTAAGCCTTGAGGGTATGCCCCGTCATGCCTCTACCCATGCGGCGGGTGTGGTTATTTCGGACAAGCCCGTTTCGGAGTATGTGCCGTTGGCTGTAAATGACGAAGCAGTGGTAACCCAATTTACAATGACCTCCTTAGAGGAATTAGGACTTCTTAAAATGGACTTTTTGGGGCTTAGAAATCTTACGGTTATTGACGATGCCCAAAAATTCATAAGAAAAACGGAGCCCACTTTTGATATTGAAAAAATATCCCTTAACGATAAAGCAACATATGATATGATGGGGAAGGGTAACACTGACGGCGTTTTTCAATTCGAGTCTGATGGTATGAAAAATGTGCTCAGACAGTTAGGCCCGCAAAGCATTGAGGATTTGACGGCAATACTGTCGCTATACCGTCCCGGCCCTATGGATTCGATACCCAAATATATTCATAACCGCCATAATCCGCAGGATATTTCCTATGACACACCGTTGTTAAAGCCCATACTTGATGTTACCTATGGCTGTATTGTTTATCAGGAACAGGTTATGCAGGTTTTCAGAGCCTTGGCGGGCTATTCACTCGGCAGGGCAGATATTGTGCGCAGAGCCATGGCAAAGAAAAAGCATGCGGTAATGCAAAAGGAAAGAGAGTTTTTTCTTTACGGTGAAAAGGATGATAATGGTAATGTAATTTGTGAGGGTGCTGTTGCAAGAGGGGTTTCAGAGGAAGCCGCCAAACGGATATTTGACGATATGTCAAGCTTCAGCTCCTATGCATTTAATAAGGCCCATGCCGCGGCATATTCCTTTGTGGCTTACAGAACGGCATATTTAAAATGTCATTATCCGGCAGAATATTTTGCGGCTCTTATGACGAGTATGATGGACAGCGCTTCTAAAATTGTGTTGTATTCGTCCGAGTGTAAACGCAACGGTATTTCCATACTACCGCCCTCTGTGAATTATAGCGATAGTGGCTTTACACCTGACGGAAAGAACATTCGCTTCGGTCTTATGGCAATCAAAAATTTAGGAATAGGTCTTATTGAAAGACTTATAGCCGAGCGTGAGCAGAATGGCAAATATACCTCAATGTATGATTTTTGCAAGCGTAATTTTTCAAGAGAGTTTAACCGCAAAGCGCTTGACGGGCTTATTAAAAGCGGAGCTTTGGACGGACTTGCGGATAATCGCCGCCAAATGCTTTATAATATAGATGGTGTGTTAAACGCTGTCGAGAATGAACGGCGCTTTTCGGCTGAGGGACAGCTTAATCTTTTCGGCGAAATGGGTGAAACAACCGAGTTTGTGCCCGAACCGATGGAGGAAATGTCAGAGGATTTAAGGCTTTCTCTTGAAAAGGAGGCAACGGGACTTTATCTTTCGGGACACCCGATGGATAAGTTTTCTGCGTTTACAGAGCTTGCGGGAATGACAAAAATTTCCGATATACTTTCGGGCAAGCTTTCGGACGGTAAGCGCGTTTCCGTTGCAGGTATTTTAAGCGGTCTCAAAACGAGAAGACTTAAAAGCGGTGCAACCATGGTAACCGTAATGATTGAGGATATAACGGCTTCTTTGCCTGTTACGGTTTTTGAAAAGGCTTATATAATGTATAAAGACCTGTTTTCGGCTGCTCAGCCCGTGGTACTTTCGGGTAAAATTTCCGAACGCGAGGATCGTGATATTGAAATTATCTGTGAAAAGGTTGAGATTATTCCCGAAACGGCAACGCAACTAAAACCAACCGCAAAAAAACACAAGTCGGGGCTTTATTTAAAAATAAAGAACACCGAGGAGCCCGTGTTTTTGACGATTAAAGGTATTTTGGCAGAAAACAACGGCGATTTTCCTGTTTATATTTATTGCACCGAAACAGGCAGAAAGCTTGAAGCACCGCCTGCATTAAGAATAAACCTTCAAAGCGGTGCGGTATCGAAAATAGCCGATGTTTTAGGGCAGGAAAATGTTAAATTGGTTGAATAATAAAAATTTTTGTTGAAAAATAACTCTTTATGAGTTATACTTACTCTAATGTTATTTTGGAGATGATTTAGATGAAAACTATAGGTGTGCTTACAAGCGGTGGAGATGCGCCGGGTATGAACGCAGCAGTGCGTGCTGTTGTAAGAACTGCAATTTCTTTAGGAATGAATGTTAAGGGTATTTCCCGCGGTTATAACGGACTTATTGAGGGCGATATTATTGATTTGGATGTTCGCTCGGTTTCTGATATTATTCATCGCGGCGGTACAGTGCTTTACACCGCAAGAAGTCCTCGCTTTAAAACCGAGGAGGGTGTTAATGAGGCAGTTGAAAACTGTAAAAAGTTCGGTATTGAGGGTATTGTTGTAATCGGCGGTGACGGCTCTTATAGAGGCGCCAGAGATTTATCCTTAAAGGGTATTCCCTGTGTTGGTATTCCCGGAACAATCGATAACGATATTTCCTCCACTGAGTATGCAATCGGCTTCGATACCGCAATGAATACCGCTATGGAAATGGTGGATAAAATCCGTGACACCGCACAGTCTCACGACCGTTGCAGTGTGGTTGAGGTTATGGGCAGACATGCAGGCTTCCTGGCTTTGCAGTGCGGTATTGCTGTAGGCGCAACCGCAATTCTGGTGCCCGAGGTTGAGTTTAATCTTAACGATATTATCAACAAGATAAGAGAATCACAGAAAACAGGTAAACAGCACTTTGTTATAGTTGTTGCAGAGGGTGTTGGCGGTGTTGACGGTATGGCAAAGGAAATCGAGGCTCAGACCGGCATCGAAACCCGTGCTACCATTCTCGGTCATGTTCAGCGCGGTGGATCGCCCACTGTTAGAGACCGCGTATATGCCACACGCTTCGGTTATGCCGCAGTTCACCTTTTGAACAAAGGAATAGGCAACCGTGTTGTTGGTATGAATCATGGTCAGGTTGTAGACTATGATATTTATGAGGCGCTTAATATGAAAAAGCCCTTTGATACCGAGATGTTCGAAGTGGCTAACACAACATCTATCTAAAATTTTAAGGGCTGTCTTTCGGCAGCCCTTTACTTGTAACTATTTATCTATTGGTGGTGAGTGGTTTGGCTGAAAAGGTTATGGTTGGCATGAGTGGAGGAGTGGATTCCTCGGTAACTGCGGCTTTGCTGTTAAGAATGGGCTACTCTGTTGCAGGTGTAACCCTTTTACTTTGCGGTGAGGATGATGATAGAAATGTTGCAGATGCCGCGGCTGTCTGCAGGCGGCTTGGAATACCGCATTTTGTTTTTGATCTGAAAAAAGAATTTTCGGATTTTGTAATGACCGATTTTACCGAACAATATATTAACGGTAACACACCAAACCCGTGTATAGAATGTAATAAGCACATAAAGTTCGGCGCAATGCTGAGACTTGCAAGAGAAAACGGATATGTTAAAATAGCCACAGGTCATTATGCGAGGATTTCACGGGATGAAAACGGCAGATATATTCTTTCAAAGGCCGCTGATATTTCGAAGGACCAATCCTATGTGCTGTATAATCTTACTCAAACACAGCTTGAAAGCGTGCTTTTCCCATTGGGTGAACTTACCAAACAGCAGGTGCGCGAAATTGCCGAGGAAATGCAGTTTGTCAATGCCGACCGCCCTGACAGTCAGGATATATGCTTTGTGCCTGACGGGGATTACGCTTCATTTATAGAGAGGTATTCGGATTTTAGTTCTGCACAGGGGAATTATTTGGATTTATCGGGAAATGTTTTGGGTGAGCATAAAGGGATTATTCATTATACTATCGGTCAGCGAAAGGGCTTGGGCATTGCGTTGGGGAAGCCGGCATTTGTGATAGATAAATGCAGTAAAACCAATACGGTTGTTTTAGGTGATGAGCAATATTTGTTCAAGAGAAATGTGGTTGTTGATAGGATTAATTTTATACCCTTTGATTTATTGACAGACGGTATGCAGGTCACGGTGAAGCTGCGTTACAGACATTCTGCACAGCCCGCCTTAATAAGCTGCCTTGATGGGGATAGAGTATTGATAGAATTTGAGGAGCCGCAACGCGCTCCAAGTCCGGGACAGGCGGCAGTGTTTTATGACGGTGACACAGTAATAGGCGGCGGAAGAATTACAGACAGTTATTAAATCCGCCTTTCGAACATATTATTTTATATAAATGTGTTTGGGGTGGCAGATTTGAAAAAAATTATTTCTTTGATTTTGGCGGCAGTGTTGCTGTCAACATTGGGTGTCAGTGCTTCGCAGGAAGCGGTGACGGTATCAAGCGAATGTAGTATAGAGGATATTAACGAGCCCTTAGAAAGTGTTACGGTTAATGCGGCAATAGGGCAGACCTTGGATATTAAAGCTAAGTCGGTAATACTTATGGAACCGTATACAGGTACTGTTTTGTATGAAAATAATTCAGACGAAGCATTACCTCCGGCTTCAATTACAAAAATAATGTCCCTGTTGCTTGTTATGGAAGCGATAGATCGGGGTGATATAAGCTTAGAAACTGTAGTTACTGCAAGCGAGCACGCCTGCAGTATGGGCGGCTCACAGATTTGGCTGGAGCCGGGGGAGACTATGACGGTTGACGAGCTGCTTAAGGCGGCGGTTATCGCTTCCGCTAATGATGCCTGTGTGGCTTTGGGCGAGCTTATTGCCGGTAGCGAGGAAGGCTTTGTTGCTATGATGAATGACCGCGCCGTCGAGCTTGGTATGACAAAAACCAACTTTGTGAATTGCACAGGTCTTGACGCCGAGGGGCATCTTACCTCTGCTCACGATGTTGCGATTATGTCCGGCGAGCTTATTAAACATTCATTGATTAAGGATTATTCCACCGTTTGGATGGATAGCCTGCGTGACGGTAAATCCGAGCTTGTAAACACTAATAAGCTTGTCCGCTTTTATGAGGGAACAACAGGACTTAAAACCGGCACAACAAGTACCGCAAAATACTGCCTTTCGGCAACAGCGCAAAGAAACGGAATGGAGCTTGTGGCAGTTGTTATGGCAGGAGAATCCAGCAACGATAGATTTAACGGCGCCAAAAAGCTTTTGGATTACGGCTTCGCAAATTATAGCTTTGAATCCCTTGGCGCAGAGCTTTCCGAAAAAGAAATTTCCGTTTCAAAGGGCACAGTGAAAAAGGTTGAGCTTTGCACAGAGGAAAATGTAAGTATTTTATTGCCGAAAAATTCTAAGGAGGAAATCACCCGCACCACCGAGTGGAAGCCCGATATTACCGCACCGATAAAAAAGGGCGAGGTTTTGGGCTATGTTAATATATATGTGGGTGATAATCAGGTCGGACAAATAAAAATCACCGCAAAAAGCGAGGTAAAACGACTTACTCCTTGGGTTACTGCAGGCTGGATTTTAAAGGAAATGTTTAAATTATAAAAACTTTTAATGAATTGATATATTTTGCTTGAAAAATATGCAATAATATTGTAAAATACAAATAGACAACATAATATGTTGGAGGTACAAAATGTCAGTTAAGTTAAATTTTGCTTATGCAAAGGATTTTATCCGCGAAAATGACCTTGTCGGTCTTGAGGCGCAGGTTGCCTCTGCACACGAAACAGTAAATTCAAAATCGGGTCTCGGTAATGATTTTTTGGGCTGGGTAACCCTTCCTTTTGATTATGATAAGGAGGAATTTTCTCGCATAAAGACAGCAGCCGAAAAAATCCGCCGCGACACCGATATTCTTATAGTAATAGGTATCGGCGGCTCCTATCTTGGCGCTAGAGCTGCTATCGAATTTTTAAAGGGGCCTTATTATAACTCCTTGCGCGGTGATGCTCCTGAGATTTATTTTGCAGGTAACAGCATCAGCGGCGCTTATCTTGCTGATTTGCTTAAGCTTTGCGAGGGTAAGCGTGTGTCGGTAAATATCATTTCAAAATCCGGCACAACCACAGAGCCGGCGGTCGCTTTCAGAGTTTTCCGTAAGTATCTTGAGGAGCAGTACGGCGAGCAGGAAGCCGCTAAACGAATTTATTGCACAACCGATAAGGCAAGAGGCACACTTAAACAGCTTGCAGACGAAAAGGGCTACGAGTGCTTTGTTGTGCCGGATGATGTCGGCGGCCGATTTTCTGTTTTAACAGCGGTTGGTCTTTTGCCGATTGCCGCTGCCGGTGCAGATATTGATAAGCTTATGCAGGGCGCGGCTGTGGCTGCGACTAAATTCAATGAAGCCGATATGTATAAAAACGATTGCTATACCTATGCCGCATTGCGCAATGCTTTTTACCGCAAGGGTAAGTCGGTAGAGCTGCTTGTAAGCTATGAGCCCCGCTTTACAATGATGGCAGAATGGTTTAAGCAGCTTTTCGGCGAGAGTGAGGGTAAGGACAATAAGGGACTTTTCCCGGCATCGGTTATTTTCTCTACCGACCTGCATTCCATGGGACAGTTCGTTCAGGACGGTAGCCGTATAATGTTCGAGACTGTTGTAACCTTCTGTGAAAGCGATAAGGATATCGAAATTGAGGCGGAAAGCAACAACGGTGACGGTCTTAATTTCCTTGCAGGTAAAACGATGTCTTATGTTAATCAAAAGGCTTTTGAGGGCACAGTCCTTGCTCATACAGACGGCGGCGTTCCTAATCTTGTTATAAGCATTGATAAGCCCGATGAGGAAAATTTGGGCGAGCTTATTTATTTCTTTGAAAAGGCTTGTGCAATTTCGGGCTATATGTTGGGTGTTAATCCCTTTGACCAACCCGGTGTTGAAAGCTATAAAAAGAATATGTTTGCCCTTTTGGGTAAGCCCGGTTATGAGGAGCTTAAGACTGAGCTTGAAGCCCGTCTCGGAAAATAAATATTAAAAAACTACTGCCGCAAGGCAGTGAAATATAAAAGGAGCTGATTTTAATGATTAAACTCATTATTGGAAGAAAAGGTTCGGGAAAAACTAAAAAGCTGGTTGATTTGGTAAACGAAACAACAGCAGTAAGCCCGGGTAACGTTGTTTGTATTGAAAAGGGCGACACCCTGACCTATTCCGTTACACATAAAGCACGCCTCATTGATGCTGATTATTACGGTATCTCCGGTTATGGCGAGTATTACGGTATGGTATCCGGTATAAAAGCAGGCAACCACGATGTTACACACATTTTTGGTGATGCAACCCTGCGCATCGGCACAAGAGATTATGATGAGCTTGCCGCTTTTTTGGAGAGAATTTCCAAGATAGAGGACATTGAGTTCATATTCACCGTTTCGGCTGATAAAGAGGAGCTTCCCAAAAAGCTTTTCGATATTGCTGAAATCATCTGATTACATCAAACAAACAGAAGGCTTTGAAGCATCGCTTCAAAGCCTTCTTTATTTATATGTTATACTATAAGAAACTAAATATAGGGGGCTACACTATGAAAGAAAAAAGATATCCATTCAGTTTGTTCTTGATTGGTTTTATCACAAACATTCTCTTTCACTTTTTTTGGCTTTTTATCCCAAGCATTATCTTGCTGATTGTCGGCATTTGGGTTGATTGGTGTTTGTATGTAGGTCTTGCTTTGTTAGGAATTGATATTATTGTCTCGTTCATTGAGCAAATGAAAATTAGACAAGTAATGCTTTCCGACTCTGACAACGAACAATTTCGCCAATTTCAAGATGCAATATCAAAAGACGGCAATGTATTTGAAAACATTAGAAGTTTTGTTGAGAATGCTGCCGAAGAAGTAGACGACGAAGAAATACAGAAGAACAATTTCGTTGTTGATATGTGTGATGCCATTTGTAAAAAATGCGAATATGGTGATGACATTGAAAAATTGAACGAACACGAGAGAGTTTTCTATGTCACTCAAATATTGGAGCAGGAAGTAAACAATGGTGGTTTTTCTCAATTTTTCTTTAATTCAAGTGGTGATTTTTCAAACGAGTTAGTAGATGCATTTACAAAGATAGGTGCATTAAAAACTGCAGAAATCTGCAAAAAGGCATTGGCAGTATTTAATGGCAAAGTTCCCACAGATAGAGATGAACGCGAAGAATTACTTGATAGTTTGGATTGCGACGATGTGTTAAGTGAGTGCGATGATGAATTTTATGAGTATGAGGATAATTTGGAAGAACTAAATTACATATATATTATGAACCATCGTAGTTCCTTTGATTAATTACATAAAACAGAAAAACACCCTATGACTTTTAACGGTCATAGGGTGTTATCATTTTTCATTTGTCGTAAATGTGTCGTAAATCGGTTTTGATAGAGTTTCAAAAACCCTGTAATACCGCTATTTTACGGCACTTTTTTAATCAAGGGGTTTCATCGTAGGGAAAAGTTCTCCGCAATTTTCAATATAAGATAATAAAGCTTATTCATTTTTATACGCCGTTTTTCTTTGTCCAAAATGTAAGAATATAATTTATTAAATATCATATTTCAACTACTTTTGGGCGTAAATTGGGCGTATGACCGGGCGTATGTATTAAATTAATCAATCAATACAACGGCACCCAAGCGCACAAGCGTAGGATCAATGTTAAAGTATTCCGCAATACCAGCACAAACACCATCAATCATCTTGTTCTTATTGGATTTATATAATTTCTTTTCCATAGTTTTGTTTCCTTCAATATATT
>JAFWAC010000021.1 GCA_017507805.1 Clostridia bacterium | reverse complement strand
CACTAACCGGTGTATATCGACCAAAGGATGCATATTTACCCAATCGTCTCCACTGTTCTGCCATAGATGTGGCACCGGTGTTTATTGGGAACTCATCAGTAGGAGCATCGGAATAATGTAAACAGAACGATACAAAGGTTGCAGACCAGTCGCTGTATGGTGTGCCATACCAAGCACCGTATCGTGTGTAACCGTTACGTATGCCGTTTTGGTTTACCTCAAAGTTAAGTTCGCTTTCCGAATATCCAACCTGAGTTTTGGCAATACCGACCAAGTCCGTGCCAAGATTTCCTGTAAAGGGATAATCTTCAAACATTTTCTGCCAATCAAGCTGTGATTCTATGTCAGCGGTTTCATCGGAATAACATTCAATCGTATGAACGTGTTCTGTCAGTTCACACGGAGTATCTCCGTTTATGCACGATTTATCGTGAGTATGCTCAATCATACCGCAGTCGGCATCACCGGCTAACGTCAGACCCGGTTGTCGTAAGGACCAGAAAACATCTAAAGAAACTATGAGGGAGAGAACAAGCAGAATGGCAAGCATTCGCATTCTTCTGACTCGTTTTTTCTTTAGTCTCTTTAGGCCTTCACTCAAGATATCCTGCACGTCTCTCCCTCCTTTCGTTTAAGTAGTTTTAAATGTTTTTAGTAAACGAATCCAAATTCGGGCAACGGCCAGACTCTTATAAAGACCTTTCCGATAATATCATCCCTTGAAATTGCACCAACCACTGAGTTTCGACTATCCACCGAATTAGAGCGTCTGTCACCTAATACAAAATAACTTGTACCCGGCACCTTATATGGGAATTCCAAGTCGCAATCTCCAATTCCCTTTTCTGTAACGTAAGGTTCTTCTAATAATTCGCCATTAACATAAACATTACCGTCGGCATCAATTGCCACCTCATCCTCGGGCAACGCTATGACTCTTTTTAGCAGAATTTTTCCCTGATAATAGAAGCCGATTAAATCGCCTCTCTCAAACTTTTTTGTTTTTAAAAGTACAACGATCTCATCATGTTCTAGCGTAGGTGACATACTATCACCCGAAATTTGGAGAATTGGCAAAAACAAGGTTGTAATTAAAACCGCGACTGCAGCTACTACCAAAAGCACAGAAACCGTGCCTCGAAGAGCTTGGCGATAGTATGTACCCCTTCGTATACGCTTGCGCTCACTTTGAATTTCCGTTAAAGAGGGAACAGAAACTTTTTTTGCATGTTTATTGGCCATCATTTATCCCCTCACGCAATAACTGGTTTTTTTCTTCAAGCGCTGCAACCTCTGATTTAAGTTGTTGCCATCTCGCATATTCTTTTTTATAAGCCGCTTTCAAGGCGTCAAATTTTTTCTCACCATCGGCGAGAATGTCTCTGACCTTCTTTTCAGCTTCTTCAACCTTTTTGGCGCACTCTTTCTCCGTATCTTCTCTCATACATGAGATTTCACGCAAATAGAGATCCGCAGTCATTTGTGCGGCAGAAAATACATTTGTCACTGACATAGCCGCATCGGCAATTGAGCCTGCTGTAGAAATACGAATACGTTTATCCTGAAGTTCGGTCTTAAGCGACTCTATTTCTTCTTGCATATCCTGCTCGTTTTTCTTTAACTGATAGATAATATCTACAAGCTCACGTCGACTTAAACGCTTTAATTCTTTGCTAATCATACAGTACCCTCCTTGGTGTCTTTCTGCCTTTCGAGGGCTGGACCGGCTATCGATAATCTTTCATATGGTCTATGTATCTTCTTACCATTAGTGCATCGTTCATACTCAACACTTAAAATGGTCTTGAGAGTATGTATTGCATGATCATCGAGAGCTGAAAGCATAGAACAAATCTCATAACAATGCTCATTAAACACCGTAAGATCCGCATCATACGCCTGCTTTAGGTTAAGCAAATTACAAATCTTTATAACCGTTTCGTAGGATGTTCCGCCAATCCCTTTAGACAACGCATTAGAAAGCGTACTATACGGAATACCGCTTTTTTCAGAAAACTTACGTACACTTTTATATTGTTTTATTATTTCTGATTTGATAAGTTGTGTAATGCCATCCAAAACAAATCCCTACCTTTCTTCATTTTATGAAAATATCATGCGTAAAATATATTATAGCACCATTAATCGACAAATGCAATATATATTAACGGAATTTGGTTAATTTGCTTTGTGAATAAATTTATCAGAAAAACAAGCGAAAGCCGGATAAGATATAATCTCATCCGACTTTATTTGTGACAGTTTGAATATTTAGTTTTTGGTTCTGCGTATTGTGTAGTTCAAGAGGATACGATACTTTATAAAAATTGCTTTGGAAACACCTCGAACGGTGGCTTTGAACCCGTTACAGAAAACACCTCGTTTCGCCCCGCTTCCATGACCAAGCCAATTACCGCCGTAGCAACACTTATTCTTGTAGAACGCGATCAGCTTTCTTTGTCTGATAAGGTTTCGGATTATCTCCCTGAATTCAAAGATATTCACATTAAACACCTCATAAATGACCATGAGGAATATTTAGGCAAAGCAAAAAACGATATTACTATCAGCAATTTACTTACCCACACTTCAGGTGTCGGTAGTAATGATGCAAAGTTGCGAAAAATGACCGATGAGGATAGAAAAAATATTGATAATACGCTCAAATATCACTGCGAAGAATAGGTATTTAAAAACGAGGCAAAATTGAACTACTCCAATTTCACCTCGTTTATTCTTTAGATTTATTTGCCACGCTGTGTATCGCTATGCAAAATTGGTTGAAAAGTAGGGGACGATGCCCACATCGTCCCGCCAAGATTTCAAAAATCCAAACGGGCGGATGTGGGCATCCGCCCCTACAATAAAATATTTAAATCGTGATGTTTTTATTTGTGATTAAAGGGAATTTATACTGCAAGAAATTACTTTTAAAATGAAAAAGAAATTAAAACCGTTTTTTGTTTTAATACTTTATTTTTCAATAATACACTTTGGAAATTTTGTTTTTATACCGTTCCGCGGTAATAAAGTCCCCTTGTGTGCTTGAATGGCGGTGGCAAGCCTTTTTTATAAGCCTCTATCACCTGCGCGACAGTCTGCCGGCTTTCCCGTGTGAAATAAAGCACCGCAAAATCAAGCCCTGAAAGGTCGTTTTGTCTGTCTGCCAGCCATATCGGCAGGCTGTTATAAAGCTCGGAATAGCCGCCGCGGCAGCCCACGGGAAATTCCACACCCAAGCGGTCGGTCAATACTCCGTTTTTATCACACTTATCACAGGAAACACCGTTTTTTAAGGGGCAGTTTCTGAAAAGCATTAAGGGGATATTACCATAGGCAACTATGCCTTTTTTTATGGGTGACGGTAAGGCGGTGATTTCGTTTAAGGGCTGTTCAACCGACACCACCGCCGCCGCACAGCCAAAATCGGCGGCGGTGGCAAGTGCCTCACTGTTAGCAAGGTTAAGACCTGTATCTGCAACTACCGCAAGCCCTGCCTGTCTTGCAAGGCTTACCGCCGCTAAATTTCCGCAAAGGGCGGCGCAAAAGCCCTTTTGCTTAAAGTCCTTGAGCCTTTCAAGGATTGCTTTTTCGCTCACAATTCCGCGCGGAACATCGGCAATAAGTGGCAGACCGCAACCGACTATTTTGTCGGGGTCAGCCTCTAAGGGATAGATTATGCCGCTAAGACCGCTTAAATCCGCAGGGATTTGCTCATGGCAGGAAAATCTTGCCAAAAGCGCCGCTTCTTTGGTATCGTTTTTCTTTTTTTCGGGGGCAGTATAATTAACCGAAAAATCCTCATTTTTTGTATTGCCGCGGCAGTCGTCAAGCATTTCGCAGGCGGTGCGCCTCAAGGAATTAAGCTCACTCGCGCGCACAAAAAGTCCGTCATCCAAAGAAATTTCAATACTTTGGGCAAAATACGGAGTGGCGCCGAATTTATTGATGTTTTTTATAATATCCTCCCTTGCAACCGCCTTGTTTTGCGCTCTTTCGGGCAGACCGCCCTCTGCCGTCACGGTGTTTTCACCGTCACAAAGGGTAAGGGTTACGGGCTTGCCCTCCCTAATTTCCACCGAAATGCTCAGCGGTACAGCCGCGCGCTCGGCGCGGTAGTATTCGTGAAGCCGCGGAAAGGCTTTATCTGCCGACAAAACATCCTCCCTTGTGCGGATACCGAACATATCCCTGCCAAGTCTTGATGTATAATACCCGTCTGTAAACCCTGAACGGGAAAAGACATTTTTAAGGGTTGCCTCGAGCGACTCCGAAACAGCTCCCCTTTCAACCGCCTCACGGCAGGCGGTCACTGCCGCCGCGACATATTCGGGGCGCTTCATTCTGCCCTCGATTTTAAAGGAGCCAACACCCAAAGTCTGAAGCTCGTTTATATGGGAAAGCAGTGATAAATCCTTAAGGCTCAAATCGTAGCCCGTTCCGCCCGGTGCCTTAAAGGGCAGGCGGCAGGGACCTGCACAAAGTCCGCGGTTTCCGCTTCGGGAGCCTAAAAATGCCGAAAGCAGGCACTGCCCCGAAAGGCACATACAAAGCGCGCCGTGAACAAAGACCTCAACCGTAATATCAAGCTCCCTTGCTTTATCGCACAGCGCCTTGAGCTCCTCGCGGGACATCTCTCTTGCCGCCACAACCTGACAAAAGCCTAAATCTTTAAGAAGCGGTAATGCCGAGGGCGAGTGTACCGACATTTGGGTAGAGGCATGAAGCTTAAGCCTCGGAATGTATTGGTGCAGTATACGCGCAAGCCCCAAATCCTGAACAATCACCCCGTCAACACCTATTCTGTATGCAAATTTTGCAAGGTCAAGGGCGGCTTCCGTTTCGGCTTGGGAAATAAGAATATTGAGGGCAAGGTAAACCCTCACACCTCTTATATGGCAGTATTTCACCGCGTTCTGCAGCTCCCCGCGGTCAAAATTTTGGGCATTCCTTCGGGCAGAAAATTCCTTTGCCCCAAGGTAGACCGCATCGGCACCGCTACGGACAGCGGCTACAAGCATTTCACTGTTTCCGACAGGCGCCAATATTTCGCCTTTCCTCTTTTCAGTCATACAGTTACCTCAATTTTACATATAAAATAATCGCCCGGCTTCAAGCAAAGTCAGGCGATTGATTTTAAACCTTATTAATCATTTACATAAGGAAGTAATGCCATCTGACGGGCGCGCTTAATAGCGGTGGTCAGCTCACGCTGATGAGCAGCGCAGGTGCCGGTAGCGCGGCGGGGCAAAATCTTTGCACGCTCAGAAATGAACTTGCGAAGACGGGCAACATCCTTATAATCAATGCTTTCAACGCGGTCAACGCAGAAATGGCAAACCTTTTTGCGTGCCTTTTTGTGCATAGGTCTATCGTTTCTCTCGTTATCCATTTAAAAGCCCTCCTTGTTTTAAAAAATATCAGAACGGTAAATCATCGTCCGAAGCATCGCCTAAATCGGCAAAATCGTTTGCGCTCGCATTGCTGAAGGAAGCGGGAGCAGCGGCGGCGTCAGCCGGACCGGCAGAATCCCTCTTGGATTCAACAAACTGAGCATTATTCACCACAACCTCAAAGGCAGTACGCTTATTTCCGTTTTTATCCTCATAATTTCGGGTTTGAATGCTTCCTTCAATTCCGATAAGATTGCCTTTTTTGAAGTATTTGGTTATGAACTCCGCAGACTGACGCCAAGCAACAATATTAATAAAATCTGTCTGGCGGTCCTCACCGGAGCGATAACGGCGGTCAACAGCAATAGAAAATCTTGTAACCGAGGTTCCGTTAGGTGTGGTTTTAAGCTCGGGGTCGGCGGTTAAGCGACCTGTTAAAACAACTAAATTAAACATTCCTTAAACCTCCATTACTTCTTTATTACCATAACGCGCAAAACGCCATCGGTAATTTTTACGATACGCTCAAGCTCGGCGGGGAAATTGGGCTCGCTTTCAAAATTATAGAAAACATAGTAACCCTCAGCCTCGTCATTGATAAGGTAAGCAAGACGGCGCTTGCCCCAATCATCAACGCTTTCAATGGTACCGTTCTTTGCGATGAGGTCATTAATCTTTTCCTTCAAAGCGGTGGTAGCTTCCTCGCCGCCTGCCACAGAAAAGATAACGCCTGCCTCATACTTATTGGTCATTTACTTTGCACCTCCCTTTGGACTGTTGGCCCTGTTAAAACAGAGCAAGGAGCTAAAAGAAATCATATTTTCCCATTTAGCAAACGATATTATATCAGTTTTTTCTCGGCTTGTCAACAAAATTTTGTTGATATTCTGACCAAGAAATGCTATAATTATAAAAATTTCTTTAGTCAATAGGAGGTTTAGCTTTGGAAAATAACATAGTTATAACAAGTGACAGCACAACCGATTTAAGCCCTGAGCTTAAAGAAAGATATAATATATCTACCATTCCGTTAGGTGTTTCCTTGGGTGAGAAAACTTTTTTTGACGGTGTGGACATCACTCCCGATGATATTTACGAGCATCACCGAAAAACGGGTGAGCTTCCCAAAACCGCAGCCGCAAACCTAAGCGATTGCATTGATTTCTTCAAACCGTTCGCAGATGCCGGCAAGACGGTAATCCATTTTACGATAAGCTCGGAAATGTCCTCCACCTTCAACAATTCGCGCATGGCGGCGGAGGAGTTTGAAAATGTTTATGTGATTGACACCAAAAATCTCTCAACCGGCGGCGGCTTGCTGGTTGTTGCCGCGGCTGAAATGGCGGCAAAGGGAATGGCGGCAGAGGAAATTGTTGAGAAGGTACAAGGTCTTGTCCCCTGCGTGGACGCCTCCTTTGTTATTGACAGTCTCGAATATCTGCACAAGGGCGGCAGATGCTCTGCCTTGGCAGTTTTGGGCGCAAATCTGCTCAAGCTCAAGCCCTGTATCGAGGTTAAAAACGGCTCGATGGGTGTTGGTAAAAAATACCGCGGAAAATTCGGCGATGTACTTAAAACCTATGTTGCAGAGCGTATCGGCGATGCTTCTGACATTGACCTTGACCGTGTTTTCGTTACACACGCAGGCTGTGATGAGGCTGTGGTTAAGGCGGTTGTTGAGCAGGTTAGGAGCTTGGCTCCCTTTAAAGAGGTTTTCCTCACAAGAGCCGGCTGTACCGTTTCCTCCCATTGCGGAGCAGATACCTTGGGTGTTCTTTTTATCAGAAAAAATCCAATTGAATAATCACACTTTAAACCCCTGCCGCATAGTATGCAGCAGGGGTTTTTCAGGGATATCCCGTATATCGGCGGTAGACATTTGCCTATCTTTAAAATAACCGATTTTGCCCCTTTAATATAGAAGCCGCCCTTTTCGGGCGGCTTCGGGTTACTGAGAAGGTCCGGCTTGTGCCGGACTATTTGCATTTTACGGCATAATAAATCACAAATCATATACCAACCCTGATTTTTGCGCCTTTAAAGTTTGACATAATGGTTAAATTATGTTAGAATTATTTTGTATGCTTATATTTGCAGGGTGATGATGCTTTGAAGGAAAAATTTTTCAAATTAATAAAGAGCGAAACGGCTTCCTATTTATTTTTCGGTGTTATGACTACGGCCGTTAATTATTTGAGCTTTTTATTGTTTTTACGGATTTTAGGTTATGATTATATATTAACTGTAAATACCATTTCATTTGTGTTTGCAGTGACCTTTGCATATATAACAAATAAAATATTTGTGTTCCACAGTAAAAGCCGGAGCCCCAAGGTTTTAGCCAAAGAAATTCTTTCTTTTCTTTCAGCAAGATTGCTGTCGTATTTTTTTGAGCAATTAGGGCTATATTTATGTGTAGATGTTATGCATCTGGAAAAATACAGCTTTTTAGGCGTGGACGGCGCACTTATTTCTAAGGTTGCGCTCTCCTTTGCGGTAGTTTTATTAAATTGGGCAGTTAGTAAATTTTTTATTTTCAAGGGGAACAGGTGATTTTTTGAAGGTTCTTTTGATTATTCCTGCATATAACGAGGAAAAGAATATTGTTAAAACCGTAGGTGCAGTGGACAAGTTCCGAAAAAGCTGTGATTTTGAGTTGGATTATATCGTGATAAATGACGGCTCAAGAGACAATACATACAATGTCTGCCGAGAAAATAATATCAACTGCATCAATCTTATCCGAAATTTAGGTATTGGCGGCGCGGTTCAAACGGGATATAAATTAGCAAGTATGAAGGGCTACGATATTGCCGTTCAGTTTGACGGTGACGGTCAGCACGACATTAATTCCTTAGGGAATTTAATCGAGCCCATCATTACAGGACAAGCTGATTTTACGGTGGGCTCAAGATTTATTAAGGAAAATGATAATTTTAAATCTACCGCTATGCGCAGGTTGGGCATAAAAATACTTTCCTTAACCTTAAGGCTTTTTGCAAGGGTGAAAATTCTTGACTGCACCTCGGGCTACAGAGCCGCCTCTGCCGAGGTTATTAAAATGCTTGCTCAAAAATATCCTTCCGATTATCCCGAGCCCGAATCTCTGGTTCAAATCAAAAAGAAGGGCTTTCGCATCGAGGAGGTTTATGCCAATATGTTTGAGCGCGAGGACGGTGTTTCCTCTATCAGAGCATGGAAATCTGTTTACTATATGATAAAGGTTACCGTTGCTATAATAATTGCAGGCTTTCAAAAAGGAGAGTGTTAATAATGCCTTTAGTATTAAGAATTACGCTTATATTAATTTCATTGTTTTTTATACTTTTTGTAGTTAAAAAGGTGAACGAGGGAAAACTGCAAACCCAATTTTCGTTGGTTTGGCTGTTTATCGCGGCGGTTATTATTGTTATTGCAATATTTCCGCAAATAATGTTTTTTGCCGCGGGCTTGCTCAGGATAGAGGCGTCCTCAAATTTGGTTTATTTGTTAGGCATTATTACTCTTTTATTTCTTATGGTTAATTTATCAATTAAAATGTCTAAGTATGATAACGATATAAGGAATTTGGTTCAGGATTTTGGCATATACAGCTTTTTAAAGGAGCAAGAGGAGAAAAATGAAAACTGAAAAAATAATAGCTTTTATTAAGCGCAATAAGTTTATTTTAATCATTATGCTGTTGCTGTTTATCGAGCGCTTTGCGGCTCTTTATGAATTGGGTATTTATTATTCGCTCAACAGTGACGATGTGTCCTATGTAAAAAGCGGCATAATATTCGCCAACAATGGCACTATTACGATATTAGACCACATAACTGCTCAGATTATGCCGGGTATGACGGTGTTTATCGGTCTGCTTTCCCTGATTTTTGGGGAGGGTAAGCTGTTGTGGCTTGTGCTGAAGCTTGTCTGGATTGCAACAGGCTCTCTTACAGCCTGGTTTATTTACAAATCGGTTAATTTGTTTGCGCCCAAATGGTGCGGCTTGCTGGCAACTCTGCCCTTATTCAGACCTGATTTTGTGTGGATGGATAATCTTATATTAACAGAAACCCCGTTTATACTTTTCTTTACCGCTATGATTTATTTTACCCTTAAAATGGGCAAAGAAAATAATTACAAAAATTTCTGGGGCTGCGCAATCTTTTATATGCTGGCGCTTATGCTTAAGGCTAATATAGCGCCCTATCCGGTTTTTGCGTTGATTTACCTGCTTGTCTTAAAATACGACCGCAAGCTTCTGGTAAAGCAAATTGCCATTCTGGCGGCAGTAGTTCTTTGCTTCGTTGTTCCGTGGAGCATCAGAAACTATGTTCATTTCAAAGCATTCATTCCCTTGACCTACGGTGCAGGCAATCCAACCCTTCTCGGAACCTATCAGGGAATTAACTACCCGAAGGACAGCGAGCTTGATTATGAAACAAATGTTGACCAAAAGGTAAAAGAGAAATATGAAAAATATTATGACGAAAACGGCAATCCTGAAGCCAGATACAGAAAATACATTTCTCTTAAAACCGATGAAATCAAAGCCGAATACAGACAAAAGGTTTGGCGGGAAAAGGATATTAAAAGCTATTTGTACTCGTATTTGATACTAAAACCGCGGGATATGATTAACAGTATTTTCTATTGGAAAACCGCTTTTAATATAGGTGCCGAAAAGCTGGTGAATTTTCCGATTATTGAAATTCTGCTCTGCTTCTTTATCACAGCGGCAAGCCTAATACTGAAAAAATGCCGAGCGCCCGTTATCTTTGCGTTGCTCACCTATATAGGCAATATTTATATATACGCCACCACCTTCTCCTTTTCAAGGTACGGCGTTTCAATAGCCACCGCAAAATTTATTATCATAGGAATCGGCATCTACTTGTTTGTCCATTTAATAAGCCGAGCTATAAAATCCGTGCAAAAATATGATTTGAAATCTCAATTTGAGGTTGTGCCTGAAAGTGAGGAGATAAAAATTGAAAAATTCTAAACAGGATAACGACATCCAAATCACCGAATTAATCGAACGAAACCAAACGCTTTCTAAAGAAAACGCCTTGCTGAAAAGCGCGCTTGCCCTGGCAGAGCAGACGCTTGAGGAGGAGGAGAAATTTCTTTCAGAGCTGAAAACGGAGCTTTCGCAATTAAGGCGAAGCCGTGATGACGCAGGAAAAAGAGCAACTCGTTTTGAGGAGCTTACAAATAACACCTCGTATGGCAGGCTTTTGAAGGGCGGCTACCGTCTTTTTAAAAGAACAAAACAGGTCGGAAATCGATTAAAGCGGGCTATACCGCATAAGCAATAGATATTGGACGGAGTAAAAAAATGAGAACGAAAATCAACGGACAAATTTTAAAGGTCAGAAACATCAGAAAAAACATCCGCTATTTGCTTAACGAGACTAAAAAAGAGAGCAAAAAGCAGTTGGAGTCCACACAAGCGGTCAGCAGTCCTTTTAAGACCGATAAGAAATCTCTCAAGGATTTAAGGGTGGCGGCCATTATGGACCGCTTCACTCTGGATTGCTTTCGCCCCGAATGCTCCCTTTTGGAATTAACTCCCGATAATTGGCAGCAGGAAATAAAAGAATTTCAGCCTGATTTGCTCTTTGTCGAATCGGCTTGGGAAGGCAAGGAAGGGCTTTGGCGCACCAAAATAAGTCTCGGCTGTGATGAGCTTACAGCATTGACCGATTATTGCCATGAGCAAAACATTCCCGTGGTATTTTGGAACAAGGAGGACCCCGTTCACAATAAGGTGTTTATGCAAACGGCGGGATTGGCAGATTTCGTCTTTACCACCGATATAGAATGTATCTCAAACTATAAAACGAGACTGAAACACGAACGGGTATATCACCTGCATTTCGGTGCCCAGCCCAAGGTTCATAATCCGATTGAAAAATTTGAGAGAAAAAACAAATTCTGTTTTGCCGGCGCATATTATCACCGTTATCAGGAGCGTTGCCGCGTTTTTGACAGCTTTTCCGAATATTTCATCCAAAAGCAAGGCATTGATATATACGACAGAAATTATAATAACGGGTATCCGCAATTCAAATTCCCCGAATGGTATAATCCCTATATTTTAGGGAATTTGGACCCCTCGGAGATTGATATTGCCTACAAGGGCTATGTATACGGTATAAATATGAACTCCATCACACAGAGCGAAACGATGTTTGCGCGCCGTGTGTTCGAGCTTATGGCATCAAACACGGTGGTTGTCGGCAACTATTCCCGCGGAGTGAAAAATTATTTTGGCGACCTGACCTTTTGTACCGATGACATTAAAACCCTGCGAAGCAACCTTGAGAAATACTGTTCGGATGAAAATTCTACCGACAAATACCGCCTCTTAGCTCTGCGCAAGGCTTTAAGCGAGCATTTGATGGAGGACCGATTGGATTATATCGTTCAAAAGGTTTTTGGGCTGAGCTTAAAACCGAAGCTACCCGATATTACGGTTTATTCCTATATTGCAAACCAAAAGGAAGCCGACCGTGTTCTGCAAATGTTTGAACTGCAAAGCTATGCTGATAAAAAGCTGTTGTTGATAGCCGATGAAGCACTTTCTCTCCCTGAAGG
Source organism: Clostridia bacterium (assembly GCA_017507805.1). Classification (GTDB taxonomy): domain Bacteria; phylum Bacillota; class Clostridia; order Oscillospirales; family Acutalibacteraceae; genus UBA737. The sequence goes on along the minus strand of JAFWAC010000021.1, from coordinate 58,891 downwards.
CATTGCTGTTATGAAATCTGCCGATTTCCAAGCGGCTTTTGCTTGTGAATTGATTGACCAAAAGGGTTATCTGGCATATTTCGACAGCCGCGATTGGTACGGAAAAAATTATCTGTTTGATATGGCGCTTGCAACCCGTTACGGAAGCTTTGATGTGATTGGTAAAGCCGAATATTTTTCGGGTGAAGGCGGAAAGCCCGAAAGATTATATAATTCCTGCGCATATCATAAGGTCGCTTCGCTGGCAAACCGCCGTTGTATGGTTGGGCAAAATATGCTGTCAAGCATAAAGGGCATAGAGCTGACCGCCGATTATATCTGGCAGGGCGCGGAGCTTATGTCGGTGGACGCAATGAACTATTGCGAAAATTGGGCTGAGGATAGCTGTGCTTTAGCAGAGGATATGATAATTTGCGACCAAGGCGTTTCTGCCGAAAAAATTGAGGGTATAGTCCAAAAAACGCAACCAAGGGAAAATGCGGACAATATCTTAACGGTTGATGTCGAAACACTTTCAAAAATTCCCGTTCCAAAAAACAGTCCCTTTACTTTAGAGCTGCAGGACGATGAAATTTTATTCAACAGTAAACTGCCCGAGGAAATGCGCCAATATCTGTTTTTGGAGGAGGAATATGATGTTGGGGTTGATTTTGAATTAGACGGCGATAAGCTGTGGGTAATCTTCGGGGGCGCTTCAGAGCTGCCGCTTTTCGGCTTTTGCATATTTTACGATGAGCATGACAATAAAATAGGCTCCCAGATGTTCAGAGTCGGAACTATGGGACAGGCAACTGTGCCGGATGGCACCGTCTATATGAAGCTTGCATACAGAGCCACAGGCCCCGGCAACGCAGTATTGAAGGCGGCGGTATTCGGAAAGGGTATTGCAAGCTCGTCCAAGGAAAACTGCTTTATACCGAGAACCGATACATTGGTATTAACCACGCATTATCCCTCGCCCGATAATTTGTATAGAAATATGTTTGTGCATAAGCGCTTGACACAGTATAAGGAAAGCGGAAAATCTATGGATGTTATGAGGTTTTCCGATCGCAGCATTGTTCGGGAATTTGAGGGCATTAATGTCATAGAGGGAGAGCAGACTATGCTGTCGAGCATCCTGAACGGCGGCTTCATCAATACCGTTTGCGTTCATTTCATGACGGCGGCAATGTGGGAGGTCTTGAAAAATTATACCGAGTCTTTGCGGGTTATTATCTGGGTGCACGGCGCCGAAATTCAACCCTGGTGGAGACGGGAATATAATTTCAAGCCCGAGGAATTGGATGAAGCAAAGGCTTTGTCAGACGAGAGAATGGCTTTGTGGTATGACATATTTGATGCGGCAAAGGATAATCCCAACATCCATTTTGTGCTTGTTTCCAACTATTTTGCAAACGAAATATTTGAGGATTATAAAGTTCAGCTTCCCAAAGAAAGGTACTCCATTATTCATAACTGTATTGATACAGAACAGTTTAATTATGTTCCCAAAAATGCAGAGGACCGAAAGAAGCTGTTATCCATCAGACCCTATGCCAGCAATAAATATGCCAACGACCTGACGGTCAAGGCGCTTTTGATGCTTTCAAAGGAGCCCTGGTTTAAGGATTTGGAAATTGCGATTTACGGAAACGGAATTATGTTTGAAGAAATCCTTGCACCGCTGAGAAGGATGAAAAATATCCGTATAGAGCAAACCTTCTTAACCCAACAGGAAATTTCTGCCCTGCACAAGGAATACGGAGTATTTTTAACACCCACAAGAATGGACGCGCAGGGTGTTTCGCGTGACGAGGCAATGTCCTCAGGCTTAGTCCCTGTTACCAATGCCATTACAGCAATCCCCGAGTTTGTGGACGAAAATTGCGGAATTTTGGCAGACGGCGAGGACTATGTCGGAATGGCAGAGGGGATTAAAAGATTATATGATAACCCCGATTTGTTTTTACAAATGTCTGAAAATGCCGCCAAACGAGTACGCAGTCAAACCTCGTACGAGTATACCATCGAGAAAGAATTGCAATTGATATTTTCATAAAATATCCGATTAAAAAAGAAATAATTGTCCTGTTCCGAAGCGGCGGACAATTATTTCTTTTTGTTTTATTAACAATATCGGTATTATTTTTCGGGCTCAAAGCCCTCGAAAATATAGGCGTTGAATATTTTTTTATCAATCTCAGCTTCACTGTGAAAGGTCCAACCGAAAGCACAAGCGCCCAAAAGCCTTTGCAATCTAAAGCCGAGACTGTTTGAGAATTTAAAGCTATAAGACACAAAATGGGGACGGGTGAGAAAATTAAAAATAAACGGACTTAAAAATCTGTAATTCCTTATATGTGTAGCAAGCAGACCGCGGCAAACTGCAGATCTGTTTCTTTTATACCAAAAAAGCACACCCGGATAAAAGGATTGAACAAAATAAAGCCCCTTGTAGTCTGAAAGAATACGCTCAGCGGCTTCACAAAGCCTTTTGCAGTCATTTTTGCCGCATTTAAACTCTATAAGAAGCGGCACCCTTTTCTCCGCCACCGAAAGACACTCCCTTAGGGTGGGGATTTTTTCATCGGTGGTTTTGAGGCGGTATTCTTTAAGCTCTGAAAGGGTTAAGCTGCTCACATTCTCCGCCTCACCGCACATCCGCTTTAAGTCTCCATCGTGAAACACCACAACCTCACCGTCTGCCGTAAGGCGGATGTCAAGCTCAATCGCATATCCGCTTGCGGCGGCAAGGGCAAATGCAGAAAGCGAATTTTCCGCAACCTGCTCGCTATGAAGTCCTCTGTGTGCAATATACCTGCAATTAATCTGCGAGAGAGCCTTGTGTTTTCGTAAAGAGGGGGAAAACACAAACAAAATTAATGTTAAGACCGCTAAAGGGCATAACAAAAATATCATTCGCCGTCCACACCGCTTTCGTTCCAAATTTTATCAAAGAGGCTGTCGGCGCGGTCGGTTTCTCCTGAAAGATAAAGAAACCCGAACAGGGCTTCAAGCCCCGTTGCTATGTGGTATTCGCGGTTTGTGGCGCTTTTCGGAGTGGTTGAGGTGTGAAAATTTCTGCCCCTTTTAAAAACCGAAAGCTCCTTTTCGGAAAGCTCACTCTCAATAACGGCAAAAGCCTCCGCCTGAGCAGAAGCTTTAACTAATCCTACCGATAGGCGATGCAGCTCACCCGAAGGGCGGTTGACCTCTGCAAGGCGGCGGCGGACATAAAGCCCGTAAACCGCGTCACCCACAAAGGCAAGCACCGAGGGACTTAATAAATTCGGATTATCCATCAAATCACCCTATCGCACAAAATCAAATTCAATATCGCAGACATTAACGGTGTCACCCTCGTTAATACCTGCCTTTTCAAGCGCATCAATTATTCCTGTCTGGCGCAGTACCCGTTCAAAATACTGCAAGGACTCATAATCATCAGGGTCAACTCGGTTCATTATATCCATAAGCCAATCGCAGTTTTCGATATAATAAATTCCGTTTTCCACTCTAAGTGTAAAGTCACGCTTATTAGCCGCGCTAAAATCTTCCTGCGGTTTGGGCTCTGCTTCATACTTAATTATGGGCGGAAGCTTCTGAAGCTCTGCCGCAACATAATTAATAAGCTCCTCCGTGCCCTCGGCAATAGCCGCCATAACAGGGAAAAATCTTAAGCCCTGCTCCTCAAAATGCTGAGCAATGCGCTCGATTTCCGCCTCGTTTGTAAGGTCGCATTTATTACCAACCACAATTTGCGGTCTTTCGCTTAACTCCTCGCTGAAAACGGCAAGCTCGTGATTAATCTTTTCAAAATCGTCAATGGGGTCTCTGCCCTCACTGCCCGAAATATCTATCACATGCAGAAGCATTCTGCAGCGCTCCACATGGCGCAGAAATTCGTGACCTAAGCCCACACCCTCGCCTGCACCCTCAATAAGACCGGGAATGTCAGCCATAACAAAGGAGCTGCCCTCTCCCATTCTCACAACACCCAAAACGGGTGTGAGGGTGGTAAAATGATAGTTGGCGATTTTGGGCTTTGCTTCGCTCACCACCGAAACAAGGGTTGACTTGCCCACATTCGGGAACCCGATAAGTCCCACATCGGCAAGGAGCTTCAGCTCCAATGTGACATCAAGCTCCTCGCCCGGATTGCCGCTTTTGGCAAATCTCGGCACCTGACGGGTTGAGGTGGCAAAATGCTGGTTTCCCCAGCCGCCGTTGCCGCCCTTCGCAACTATTACCGGCTCATCGTCTGAAATGTCAGCGATAATCCGACCGGTTTCGGCATCCTTTACAAGTGTACCGACAGGCACAGAAATCACAAGGTCGGGTGCGCTTTTTCCCGTACAACGGGAAGCGCCGCCGTTTTGACCTGCCTCTGCCGCGTATTTTCTTTTGTAACGAAAATCCGCAAGGGTGGAGAGATTGCTGTCTGCCTTGAAAACAATATTTCCGCCTCTGCCGCCGTCACCGCCGTCAGGCCCGCCTGCCGCAACATACTTTTCCCTGTGAAAGGAAACCGCACCGTCACCGCCCTTGCCTGCCTTCAGGTGGATTTTTGCTATATCTACAAACATAAATTATTCCTCGTCATTATCATCATCAAAAAAATCGCCGTCAAACTCGGTTTCGGATTCCAGAAACTCGGAATAAAGCTTGTCGGCAGTCTCAAAATCAGCGCTGTCAACATAAATATCCTCAGAGACAAAGCCGCCGCCGAAAACAACCCTCATTGTTCCGTCCTCACTGTCCCCTGTAGTGAAGGGTATGCCGTTATCCTTTAGTATATCCTTGAATATTTCTGCCGATACAACATCCTCCAAAGAAGCCAGCAAAACAGGATTTTTAAGTAAAATTTCCTCGGTTTGCGCCTCGGCCGCATTCTCCTCAACCTCTGTTAAATCTGCTCCGCAAACGGGACAAAGCTCCACAAAGTCCTCACATTCGGCTTTACATACATGACAGATTTTCATTTAAACTCGCTTCCTTTCTGAAAAAATAAATCCGGGAGCTGACAGCTCCCGGATCTGATTACTGCTTTAGAGCTTATTCAGCAGCGTAAATACTTACCTGCTTACGGTCTCTGCCTAAGCGCTCAAATTTAACCTTGCCGTCTATAAGGGCAAAGAGAGTATCGTCCGAACCGCGGCCAACATTGTTACCGGGATGGATGTGTGTTCCTCTTTGACGAACAATGATGTTGCCTGCTAAAACGAACTGACCGTCAGTACGCTTAACGCCAAGACGCTTGGACTCACTGTCACGGCCGTTCTTGGTAGAACCAACACCCTTTTTATGAGCGAATAACTGAATGTTAATCTTTAACATTTTTTGCACCTCCGAAAATTTTAATGTTATTACTGTATTGGTTGGAAAGAGATATCAGATGCAGCTTCAAGCCCTCAAGCACCTTTACCGATGCTTCACTTGGTTTTTTCACCGTAAAATACATTTTAGCCTCGCTAACTTCGGCATCTGCCGCGTCACCGATTATCTCGGTAATCGTGTTAGCCGCCATATATGCCGCGGACGAAACCGCCGAACAGACCAATTTGCCAACCTCATCGTCACCATCTCTCGAGCAGTGACCGCTGATTTCAAAGCCGTAAATCCGCTTTGCATCAGCCAGAAATTTTACACCCGTCATAATTAACCGATTTCGTTAATCTGAACCTTAGTGTACGGCTGTCTGTGGCCCATCTTGCGTGAACTGCCCTTCTTGGGCTTGTAGGTAAATACGGTAATTTTCTTACCCTTGCCGTTCTTAAGAACGGTGCCCTTTACGAAAGCGTCCTTCACATAAGGCTTGCCAACCTTTAAAGTTCTGTTGTTTACAGCAACAACCTTGTCGAAGGTAACCTCTTCGTCAACCTGAGCGTCAAGCTTCTCAACATAAATAATGTCACCGTTCTGAACACGGTACTGCTTTCCGCCTGTTTCGATGATTGCGTACATTAGTTTACACCTGCCAATTTTTACAGTCTCGCTACAATAGGCGCGGCCAAATTTATGGCACAACTTAAAAAGCCCACAATATGCGGCTTGACTATTCTATCACACCCTAAAAGCTTTGTCAAGAAAAAAATTAATTTGTGTTTTTCAGGGGTTTAACCGCGTAACACTTGACAGCGGCCATAAAAAAGTAGTAAAATAAATCGAAATCAGGTAAAGGCGGTTGCGGGCGTGGGATGTAAGATTTTTGAATACGACAAGCTTTTAGTACCCTTCGGTGCTGACATTGTTTGGCGCATTTCCAACCTTAATTCAAAACGGGCCGAGCTGTTAAGCTCTGCCCCGTCCCTTTTGGATTTTGCCAACGGGCACGAATATTTCGGCTTTCACAAGGCGGGCAACGGCTGGTTTTACAGAGAATGGGCGCCCGGCGCGGACGCGGTTTACATTATGGGGGATATGAACGGCTGGAATCCCACCGAGCTGCCGCTTTCTAACATCGGCAACGGTGTTTATGAGATTTATTTAGAGGGTAAATACTGCCTCTTTGGCGGGTGCAAGGTGAAAACCGTTATTTCAAAAAACGGTCAGCTTTCAGAAAAAATACCCCTTTACGCAAAAAGGGTGGTGCAGGATGCTGTAACCTATAATTGGTGTGCCGAAATCACCGACAAGCCGCCCTTTAAATGGAAAAACAAAAAATTCACACCCGAAAGGGACCTGTTTATATATGAATGTCATATCGGAATGGCGCAGGAAAAGGGCGCTGTGGGTACATATAATGAATTTACCGATAATATTCTGCCAAGAATAAAAAAACAAGGGTATAATACTATTCAGATTATGGCGATAATGGAGCATCCTTACTACGGCTCCTTCGGGTATCAGGTTTCCTCCTTTTTTGCCGCCTCCTCCCGCTTTGGTGAGCCTGATGATTTGAAACGGCTTATAGACACCGCCCACGGGATGGGCATTGCTGTGCTTTTAGATGTTGTTCACTCTCACGCGGTTAAAAACACCGCCGAGGGAATTAATGAGTTTGACGGCACCGATTACCAATTTTTCCATGTAGGCGCGCGCGGTGAGCATCCTGCGTGGGACACCAAGCTTTTTAATTACGGCAAAAACGAGGTGCTTCATTTCCTGCTTTCCAACCTTAAATTCTGGATGACCGAATACCGTTTTGACGGTTTCCGCTTTGACGGAGTTACCTCTATGATATATCACGACCACGGTTTAGGCGCCGCCTTCACCGATTACAGCAAATATTTCTCTATGAATACCGATACCGAGGCAATCACCTATCTCCAGCTTGCCAACGAGCTGATAAGACTTGTTAATACAAAAGCCATCACCATTGCCGAGGATATGTCGGCTATGCCCGGAATGTGCCTGCCCATAAGCGAGGGTGGTATCGGCTTTGATTACCGCCTTTCGATGGGTGTTCCCGATATGTGGATAAAGCTTCTTAAAACCGTTCCGGACGAGGCTTGGAATATGCGCTATATCTGGCACGAGCTGACAAGCCGCCGTCCGATGGAGAAATACATCGGCTATGCCGAGTCGCACGATCAGGCGCTTGTTGGAGACAAAACTATTATGTTCCGTCTTTGTGACAGCGCGATGTATACCGATATGGCAAAGGACTGCCAAAGCCTTGTGATTGACAGAGGAATTGCCCTGCACAAAATGATAAGATTTATCACCCTGACCTTGGGGGGCGAGGGCTACCTCAGCTTTATGGGCAACGAATTCGGTCATCCCGAATGGATTGATTTCCCAAGGGAGGGTAACGGCTGGAGCTATCATTACTGCCGCAGACAGTGGCACCTTGCAGACGATAAGAATTTAAAGTATGAGTGGCTCGGTGAGTTTGACAAGGCGCTGGTACGGCTTGCAAAAACGAGAAAGCTTTTCTCCTGTGCGCCGCAAAGCCTTTATATTGACGAAGGGGCGCAGGTCTTGGTTTACGAGCGAAACGGCGCGGTTTTCGCCTTTAATTTCAGCCCTTACAATTCCTATAACCCGTATTTTATCAACACCCCGTCTAAGGGTAAATATATTCCGCTTCTTTCAACCGATGATGCCGCTTTCGGCGGTTGGGACCGCATTGACAAGGAATATGTTTACAAGGCGGAAAATATCGGAGACCGCGGTGTGGGCTTTGAGATGTATCTGCCTGCACGCACGGCGGTTTGCCTTGTGCGGACAACCAAACCGAAAAATCGGACATACTAAAGGGAGGCAAAGCAAATGCTTTTAACGATTGATATAGGCAACACAAACATAACCCTTGGAGCTTATGACGCCAATGTGCTTGTGTTTACCGCAAGGCTCGCCACCGAGCAAAAGAAAACGGACGACCAATATGCCGTTGAGATGCAAAATCTCTTAGGGCTTTACGGATTTTCGGGTGAGGATATCGAGGACTGTATAATCGCCTCGGTTGTGCCGTCTGTGGGTAAAAGCGTGAGCAATGCCGTTTCAAAGCTCTGCCACATTGTCCCCCTTATGCTGGGACCGGGTGTGAAAACAGGGCTTAATATCAAGATAGATAACCCTGCCCAGCTTGGTGCCGACCTTGTTGCAGGGGCTGTCGGTGCGCTCGATGCCTACACAATGCCCTGCGTGGTTATTGATATGGGCACTGCTTCAACACTCAGTGTCCTTGACCGCAACGGTACATTTTTGGGCGGTATCATCGCGGCGGGAGTACGGCTGACACTTAAAGCCCTTGCCGAAAACACCGCCTTGCTAACCTCCATTCCGATAGAAGCGCCGGGTACGGTTATCGGCACAAATACTGCCGAAAGTATGCAATCGGGGCTGGTTTACGGCACCGCCGCAATGCTGGACGGTCTGCTCGATAAAATTGAGGAGGAGCTTGGCGAAATTCCCACCGTTGTCGCAACGGGCGGACTTTCAAGGGAAATAATCGTTCACTGCAACCGCAATATAATATATAATGAAAATCTGCTTTTGGACGGACTTCGCGCTATATACGAAAAAAACAACTGACTTTTGTCAGATAACATAAATATTAAAAAGAGCTATACCTTTTAAAGGATAGCATCGGAGGTAATTTTTATGGAAAAAACAAACAAAAAAAGGGAACAAATCAAAGGCTTGGTTCTGGGAGCTGTGTTGACGGCAATCGTAATCGTTTTGCAGTTAATGGGTTCTTTTATCCGCTTCGGGCCGTTTTCAATCTCGCTTGTGCTTATACCTATAGTTATAGGCGCCGCGATGTGCGGAATTAAAATCGGTGCGTGGTTGGGCTTTGTCTTTGGCGCAATCGTTTTGATAAGCGGAGATGCGGCGGCTTTTATGGCAATTGACATTTTCGGCACGATAGTCACCGTCTTGCTAAAGGGAACTGCCTGCGGTCTGGCGGCAGGTCTTGTTTACAAGGCACTTGAAAAATACAACCGCTATGTTGCTGTTATCGCGGCGGCGATTGTCTGCCCGATTGTGAACACCGGCATTTTCCTGCTCGGCTGTGTGGTATTCTTTATGGAAGCCGTTACCGAATGGGGACTGCTTAGCGGCTTTGGCGGAACATTTGAGTATATGTTCTTAGGGCTTGTCGGCGGAAATTTCCTTTTCGAGCTGGCATCCAACATAATTTTAAGCCCTGTAATCGTCAGGGTTTTAAGCATCGAAAAGAAGTAGGGGAGGGGTGCGGGTGTCCTGCGGACACCTCTGCAAAGCAGAAGCACCGACCGAGACGCCCCTCCCGCAAAGAAACCGAACGGGAGGCGGAACGCCTCCCCTACCATTTAATTTGTCATCTGTCAAAAATCAAGCGGTAGAAGCTAAAACGAAGCCTCTACCGCTTTTTAACACTTTTGTTTCTGTTTACTGATTTGTTATCCAAATCTTGGTTTGATGCAAAAACAATAATGATATATCGTAGGGACAGGCGTCCTCGACTGTCCGTAAAATCCTTTTACACTATTATAATTTTTCGATCATTTCATCAATGGAAGCATCGTTTCTTAAATCAACCTCGCAGGGCTTCTTCAAAAGGCTCCAATTCTCAACAAGCTCGCTTTCCTCGCCGTAAGCCACGGTTTTAAGCTCGCTCAGGGTTTCAAATTCAAGCATTGCGGCATTGGTGTAGGTCTCAAAGGAGCAACCGCCGTCAGGATACTTAGCCTCCGGGTGCTTTGTCTCGTAAACCTTGCGGAGAATTTCGTCTCCCATTACATAGTAGGCAGTACCGCAGTTAAGGTCAAAGCCCAGCTTAACGGGTGCTTTGGCGGCAGGGTCCTGTCTTAAGGTAACATATTTCTTGCCCCAATAAATTCGGTCACTGCTCATATCGGTATAGGGCCAAACAGAAATTATGCGGTTAGAAAGAAGCCCCGTGTCGTTTGTGTTCATAGGAACAATGAGGGTGCCGTTCTGTGAGCAAACCGAAAGTCCCCAGATTGAAAATTCCTTTTCGGTTTTTTCTATGTTCTTAACCCTCATAATAACCTGCATATCGGTGCCGTCCTCTGCCATTTTAAGCTCCAAGGTCTTGGCAACTCCGATTTCCACATCCTCCTCGGGAATGAAAAGGGCACCGCTTTCGGTAATCATATATTTTACGGGCTTGTCATCGGGGGTGTAGGTCTCAGGATAAGACTCGGGAGAAAGCCAGATTCTGTGGCCGCCGAAGCTTTCCCATTTTCTGCCTTCACCGAAAAATTCGGTATATGGAGAATCATCCTTGCAACCAAGCTCAGCGCGGTTGTCGCACATAAAATTCTGACCGTCCACAAATCCGAATTTAATGATACGCGGACCTATATCCACCGTAACATAAGCCTCGATTGTGCCGTTTGAGATGCTTACGCACTTTCCGTAATCCTTAAATTCTGCAATTTCTTTTACTGTAATCACTTGTCAACACTCCAATTTAATGATTTTTGATGTATATTCCAATCCGCATTCCAAAGGCTGCGGTAATGAAAGAGAATAAAGGTCGGTCGCCCTGCTTTCGGTTTCAAAAACCTTTTTTGCACTGTCCGAGAGGGAATTTATATCTGCTGTGCGCAGAACAAGCGGAATTTCGGATTTTGAAAGACACTCTTTAAGATGAAGCTCTCCTCTTGAATTAAAGCCCAAAATCCGCAAAAAGGGAACAGGCTTCATAAAATAAGAATTGTCAAACCCCAGGAAGGCAGAAAGCGCCAATCTGCGTATGCGTGCGTGGGTGTAACGCTTGACCTTTACTGTATTATACAACCCTTCAAGGTCGGTTGCAAGTCTTATTGCAGAAAAAAGCTTATTTTCTACTCCCTCGCTTATATCGGGAAGCCTTGCGAGGTCTTTTTGCGATTTAGCTCTCAGCACCGCAAGAATTGCCCTGTCCAAACGGGCAATATCCGAAATCGGGGAGGCGAGAATTAAATCTGCACTTGCTTGCGGCATATAGCGGCGGCAAAACTCAAGCTCTCCTGCAAGCATTTTTTCCCTTAAAAGCGAGGCGGAAACAAACTCCCCTATGTCCGAGGTGTCGTGCCCTGCACCCCTGCGCGCCACCGTTTCAAATTCGCAAGCAAATCCCAATGACCTTGCGGCTAAGATATATTCAATAGCGAGATTATTATTAGCTCCGCTTAAAACCCCCTCTTTCAGCCCCAATGCCTCAGCCGCGTTTTGCCTTGCCTTGGCAAAGGTTATACCGCTTTTAAGCTCACTATTTAATTTTTCAGAAAAAGCGGAGCTTTGCAAAATATCTGCCGCCATCAGCAGTTTGGATATATTTCCGCACTCACTGCCGAACATTATTTTGTCACAGCCTGCCGCCTTTAGTGCCGAAACGCCGCCCAAAGCAAAGCTTTGCGCGGTTGACATTGACCAAATCACAGGCAGTTCAATCACCAAATCGGCTCCGCACCTGAGCGCCGCCAGGGCGCGCACCCGTTTTTCGGCAATGGCGGTATCACCCCGCTGAACAAAGTTTCCGCTTATAACGCAGACAACCGTGCCCTGCTTTTTTGCCTCGTTTATAAGATATTCGTGTCCCTTATGGAGGGGATTAAATTCCGCAATTATTCCGATTACACCCAAATTACCACTTCTTTGCAAAAAAAACTTGAAAAACCTTCCGCTATAAAGTATTATATATAGTATAATTTATCATATTTTTAAAACATATTCAATAGGTTTTGAAAACGGAGGATTAAAAATGAAAATTTTTGTTGTTAATGCAGGTAGCTCATCCCTCAAATATCAGTTAATTGATATGGAAAACGAGCAGGTGCTTTGTAAAGGCCTTTGTGAGAGAATCGGCGTAAGCGGTGTTATTTCACACAAGGCGGCGGACGGCAGAACCTACAATGCCGAAACCGCAATGCCCACCCACAGCGAGGCATTCGAAGCAGTAGTTTACGCACTCACCAAAAGCGATGCCAAGGTTATCGATTCCTTTGATGAGGTTACTGCTATCGGTCACCGCGCAGTTCAGGGCGGTAGTGATTTCACCGATTCCTGCCTCATTACAGACGAGGTTATCGGAAAAATGGTTGAGTGGAGCGATTTGGCACCCCTTCATAACCCTGCAAATATTTTGGGTATTGAGGCCTGCATCAAAACCTTCGGCAAGGAAATTCCGCAGGTTGCGGTATTTGACACATCCTTCCACCAGACAATGGAGCCCAAGGCTTATATGTATGCTCTGCCCTATGAGTATTACGAAAAGTACAAAATCCGCAAGTACGGCTTCCACGGTACATCTCACCGCTTTGTAGGCACACGCGCAACCGAGCTTGTCGGCAAGAAGGACAGCAAGATAATCACCTGCCACTTGGGCAACGGTTGCTCCATTACCGCAATTAAGGACGGTAAGTGTGTGGATACCACAATGGGACTTACCCCGCTTGACGGTTTTATGATGGGTACCCGCACAGGTACACTTGACCCCTCGGCTGTAACCTTTATCGGTGAAAAGGAAAACCTTTCACTCAAGGATTTGGACCGTATTATGAACAAGGAATCGGGTGTTTTGGGCATTTCGGGTGTTTCCAATGACAACCGCGATGTTCAGGCGGCGGCTGACGCAGGCAATGAGCGCGCTCAGCTTGCAATCGAAATGCAGCGCTACCAGATAATCAAGTTCATCGGCTCCTACATTGCCGCTATGAACGGCGTGGATGCAATCGTATTCACAGGCGGTATCGGTGAGAATGACGGCGCTTTGCGCAAGGCTGTTTGCGAAAGCCTTACCTTTACAGGTCTTAAGCTTGACGATGCTAAAAACGGTATCAGAGGCGAAGAAATTAAGATTTCCACCGATGACAGCGCGGTTGAGGTTTACATTATTCCTACCAACGAGGAGCTTGCTATCGCAAGAGATACCTTAGCCATCATTTCAAAATAACTGTGAGGTTTAATGATGAATATATCTGAGATTAAGTCGGCAATCGCTGAAGGTAAATTTGACCAAACCTTCAAAATGCTTTACGGTGATGTTGCCTCAGCGCAAAAGAGATACCTTTCTGCCTGTGAAAGCTTTGAAGCGCTTTATCCGCAGTCGGGTGAAATCCGCCTTTTCAGCGCCCCCGGCAGAACAGAGGTTGGCGGCAACCATACCGACCACCAGCACGGCTCTATTCTTGCAGGCAGTGTTAATTTAGATGTTATTGCTGTGGTTTCCCTCAATGGTGAGGATGTTATCCGCATTAAGTCAGAGGGCTATGATATGGACAGCATCAATATAACCGAGCTTGAAAGAAAGCCGCAGGAAACAGGCAGAGCCGCCGCACTTATTCGCGGTGTTTGCAGCCGTTTTGCCGAAATGGGCTGTGTTTTAGGCGGCTTTAATGCCTACACCACCTCAAATGTACTTAAAGGCTCGGGTCTTTCCTCCTCTGCCGCCTTTGAGGTCTTGGTTGGAAATATTGTGAACCGTCTTTTTAACGGCGGCGAAACCGATGCAGTGGAAATTGCAAAAATCGGTCAGTTTGCGGAAAAGGAATTTTTCGGCAAGCCCTGCGGTCTGCTTGACCAGATGGCAAGCTCGCTGGGCGGCTTTACATACGCTGATTTTGCCGATCCGAAAAATCCCATAAGCGAAAGCGTTGAGCTTGATATCAACAGCTTCGGCTACACCCTTTGTGTTGTGGATACAGGCGGTGACCACGCAAATCTCACACAGGATTATGCCGACATCACAATCGAGTGCAAGCAGATAAGCAACGCCTTGGGTGTTGACTTTTTAAGGGATGCCGACCCCGAAAGATTTTATTCGGAATTAGGCAGGCTCCGCGCAGAGTACAGCGACCGCGCAATATTGCGTGCCTTCCATTTCCTGAACGAGCAACCGCGCGTTTTGGAACAGCTTGCGGCATTAAAGGCAGGCGACTTTGAGGGCTTTTTAAAGCTGGTTAACGCTTCGGGCGAATCCTCCTTCGATTATCTGCAAAACCTTTATTCCAACTCTGCCGTTGCAGAGCAGGGCTTGTCTCTTGCGATTGCCCTCACAAGAAAATTCCTTGGGGGTAAGGGTGCCTGCCGCGTTCACGGTGGCGGCTTTGCAGGTACTATTCAGTGCTATATCCCGACAGAAAGACTTGCCGATTACAAGCAGATGATAGAAGCGGTTTTCGGTGAGGGAAGCTGTTGTGTGCTTAACATCCGTCCCGTTGGCGGTTATGAGCTGAAAATTTAACGGCTTTTATCCGACCGCTAAAGCCAAATATAAAATCAGTTAAAAAAGAATGCAGAAGAAGTGAAAAATCAAGCTTCTTCTGCATTCTTAATTTTTAAGCAACTTATTTGAAATATAAATTATAGTTTGCCGCGTGCCGCGGCGGTCAATCCGCCTTTTTATTCTGCAAAATCGCAACCTAATACCCCGATGGTGTAAATACATATAAATTATAGTTTAGCGCGTGCCGCGGCGGTCAATCCACCTTTTTATTCTGCAAAATCGCAACCTAATACCCCGATGGTGTAATACATATAAATTATAGTTTAGCGCACTAATTTAATTGACATTTTGTAGGGGGCAACACATAGGTTGCCTCGTTAAAATCCATCAATCTTTAACGGAACGACACACAGGTCGTTCCCTACGGAATGTTCTTTTTATCTCTGCGCTAAACTATAATTAGTTTTTTACAGCCGCGTTACATTTTCTTTTATTCAAGCCTTTGGGCTTTAATTTGCTCTTTTGGTTATAACCGCGTCTGCGCCGTCCACCGTTTGTTCGGTTATCGTTATTTTTTCTATACTGCTGTCGGACGGGGCTTCAAACATAAATCTTTGCAAAACACCCTCTATAATGGAGCGCAAGCCTCGGGCACCCGTTTTGCGCTCTACCGTAAGGTCGGCAATGCGCTCAAGCGCCTTTTTTTCAAACACAAGCTCGATGCCGTCCATTCTGAAAAGCGCCTCATACTGCTTGATTATAGAATTTTTAGGCTCGGTCATAATACGGATGAGGGTTTCCTTATCCATACCCTTAAGGGTGGTTATAACCGGCAGTCTGCCCACAAGCTCGGGAATAAGACCGAACTTCACCAAATCCTGATGTGTGGCTTCAAGCGCCAAAGCCTCTGCCTCAATGCTTTTGGGAGATTTAACATCTGCGCCAAAGCCCAGACTGCTGCCGCCGATCCTTTTTTCTATCACCTTGTCTATACCGTCAAAGGCGCCGGCACAGATAAAGAGAATGTTTGTGGTGTCAATTTGTATAAACTCCTGCTGGGGATGCTTTCTGCCGCCCTGTGGCGGTACATTTGAAACGGTGCCCTCAAGAATTTTGAGCAACGCCTGCTGAACACCCTCGCCGCTTACATCGCGTGTGATGGAGGCATTTTCCGATTTGCGGGCAATTTTATCAATCTCATCAACATAGATTATGCCGCGCTCTGCCTTTTCAACATCAAAATCTGCCGCCTGAATAAGTCTCAGCAAAATGTTCTCAACATCCTCGCCCACATAGCCTGCCTCGGTAAGGGTAGTGGCATCGGTAATAGCGATAGGCACATTCAAGGTCTTTGCAAGGGTTTGCGCCAAAAGGGTTTTACCAACACCCGTAGGGCCCAACATCAGCACATTGCTCTTGTTAAGCTCCACATCGGTTTCGGTATTTTTGAATATACGCTTATAGTGATTGTAAACCGCAACGGCGAGTGTTTTTTTAGCCTCGTCCTGACCGATAACATAACGGTCAAGCTCTGCCTTTATCTCCTGCGGCTTGGGCAGGACAAACTCCTCTGCCTTTTTCTTTTTAGAGTGCGATCTTGCGGCATTTTCATCAGCAAAAAGCAGGGAACTGCAAAATTCAATGCACCCGTCACATATATAAACTCCGGGGCCCTCAACAAGTCGGGTAACTTCATCCTGACTTTTGCCGCAAAAGGAACAACAAATTTCGTTTTCGTGTGTGTGTGCCATAGCTTACCTCTTAGCAATTACCTTGTCTATAAGACCGTACTCAGCCGCCTGTGCCGCCGACATAAAGTTATCTCTCTCTGTATCGCGGGCAATAACATCAAGGGGCTGACCTGTAACCTCCGAAAGAATACGGTTGAGGTTGGAGCGTGTTTTTTCTATGTGATTGGCATGGATAAGTATATCGCTTGCCTGCCCCTGTGCCTGACCTAACGGCTGATGTATCATAATTTCGGCATTGGGCAGTGCCAATCTTTTGCCCTTTGCGCCCGAAGCCAGCAAAAATGCGCCCATACTTGCCGCCATACCCATACAGATAGTGCTTACATCACATTTAATGTACTGCATAGTATCGTAAATCGCAAGACCTGCGCTAACCGAGCCGCCGGGGCTGTTGATATAAAAGCTTATATCCTTTTCAGGGTCCTGACCTTCAAGGTAGAGAAGCTGAGCTATTATAACGCTTGCGGAGGCATTGTCAACCTGGTCGTTAAGCATAATTATACGGTCATTAAGCAGGCGGGAAAAAATATCGTAAGAGCGCTCTCCTCTGCCGGTCTGTTCAATTACATAGGGTATCATTGTCATATCAATACTCATAATTTGCTCCTTACCGCTAATACGGCGGTTTCGCACTTGTGGCGGCGATTGCCAAAATTTAAAAATTGCCGGCACCGCAGGATGCCGGCAACCATAGTGTGAACAAAAGTTGACTTTTTAAATCAGTTATTCAGCATCTTTGGTACTGTCTTCTTCTGTTTTCTTGGGGGCAGCCTTTTTCTTTGCGATGGTAGTGGTTTTCTTTGCTGCCGGCTTCTTTGCAGGCTTTTCTTCCTTTTCGGTTTTAGCCTCTACCTCAGTGATAACGGCATTTTCCTTTACAAAGTCAATAGCCTTGCCAACTGCCAAATCCTTGGCGATTTCATCAGCAGGAACGGCTGCCTTAACCTTGTCAACCTCCATACCGTAATCAGCGGCCATCTTTTCGTACTGAGCGTTGATTTCCTCCTCAGAAGCGGTGATGCTTTCAAGCTCAACGATTTTCTCAAGGGCAAGTCTGAACTTAACCTGAGACTCAGCCTGAGGACGGAAGCTCTTTTTGAAATCTTCAATAGTAGAATTTGTATACTTAAGATAGGTCTGAAGGTCAAGCCCCTGTGACTGCAAACGGTAAGCAAACTCCTCAACACTCTGGTTAAGGCGGTTTTCAAACATAGCCTCGGGGATTTCGCCCTTTATACCGTCAACAATCTGTTGAACGAGGTCATTTTCAACCTCCTCCTCGGCGGCCTTTTGCTTGCGCTCAAGTGCCTTTGCCTTAAGGTCAGCCTTAAGCTCCTCAAGTGTATCAAACTCGCTTACATCCTTAGCAAACTCATCATCAATAGCAGGAAGCTCGCGCACCTTTATCTCGTGAAGCTTTACCTTGAATACAGCCGGCTTGCCTGCAAGCTCCTTTGCGCCGTATTCCTCGGGGAAGGTTACATTAACCTCAAACTCATCATCTATATTATGACCGACAATCTGGTCCTCAAAGCCGGGGATGAACTGACCTGAGCCTAATTCAAGGCTGTGGCCCTCTGCCTTACCGCCGTCAAATGCCTTACCGTCTGTAAAGCCTTCAAAATCAATAACAACGGTGTCGCCCATAGCGGCTGCTCTGTCCTCAACAGAGGTCATACGGGCATTTCTGTCTGCCATAGAAGCGATTTGTGCGTCAATCTCGCTGTCCTCAACCTTAGCGATAAGCTTTTCAGCCTTAAGGCCCTTGTACTCGCCAAGCTCAATTTCGGGGTAGGTGGTAACAGTTACCTTGAAATCAACACCGTCCTCCTTAGAGATAGAAACCATATCAAAATCCATCTTATCGTTAATAACCTTAAGACCGGACTCAGCGATAGCCTCCTCAACAGCATCACCGTAAATAAGATTGAGGGCATCCTCAAAGAAAACCTCACTGCCGTAATAGGTCTCGATAATATGAAGAGGTGCCTTGCCCTTTCTGAAGCCGGGAACATTTATTTTCTTTACATTCTGTCTGTAAGCTGTTTTTATTGCCTCGCGGAATTTTTCTCCGTCAATAACAATTTCAAGCTGATATCTGTTAGTTTCAACCCTTTTTGTTTCTTTTAAGCTCATTTTCATTTTACCTCCGC
Source organism: Clostridia bacterium (assembly GCA_017507805.1). GTDB lineage: Bacteria > Bacillota > Clostridia > Oscillospirales > Acutalibacteraceae > UBA737. The sequence continues at coordinate 40,400 of JAFWAC010000021.1, read as the reverse complement.
AATATAAAAATCACAGAAAACTGCAATTTTTTCGGCGCTTTAGCACCAATTTTACACTTGACAGATATTATATCACATATACACTTTTTTTTCCAGCATATTTTTAAACATTTCGCAATTTTGGCAAAAATACATATATCACGCAATGAAAAGAGGGGTAAAATCAATGCAATCACACGATATTAGCTGTAATTTTATGCCCTCATATTCCTTAACCGTATTATTAAAGCCCGCGCCGTGGATATGCCCGTAATAAACCTGCTCAATACCGTGCGCCTTCAAAACATCAAAAATCTCATTGCAAACCGAGTCGCCGTAAACCGGGGGATAGTGCAAAAAAGTGAGTATCGGCAGACCTGTTTGCTCTGCCGCCTTGAGTGAAGCGTCCAATCTGCCGGCTTCACGCAACAGCACCTTTTTACTGCCGGTATCGTCATAAAACCAGCCTCTTGTTCCTGCAATGGCTTTGCCCTCAGCCACAGCGCAGTCGTTAAAAATTATGTCAACAGAGGAAATATTGTTTTCCTGCCAAAACTCGCGGAGCTTTTTCGCGGTGCTCCACCACAAATCGTGATTGCCCTTCAAAATCAGCTTTTTACCCGGCAGGGCTTCCAAAAATTCAAAATCCTTCAGCGTTTCCTCGATTTTAAGTCCCCACGAAAAATCACCCGGCATTACAACCGTATCCTCAGGCTTTACAAGCCTTCTCCAATTAGCGCAAAGCCTGTCGGTATGGTTATCCCAACCGCGAAATATGTTCATCGGCTTATCCACACCAAAGGACAGATGCAAATCCGAAATTGCAAAAATACTCACCTTTTCACCTCTTTTCGGGAATAAACCCGCCAAAATCAGACACACTATTAAAGACCTTTTCAAAATAGGTCAGAAAGGACTTGATTGATTTGTCAGACTGTATTTGTGAAACTAAATCCTGCGTTGCCTGCAATGTTAAAAACTGTGTTTACCACACCGAAAACGATGTTTGCAGTGCCGGTAAAATTCAGGTAGGTAACGGCTCGGCTTCTTCCTACAAGGACACCTGCTGTGACACCTTTAAGGCAAAATAATTGTCCTTTAACCGTCTCTTGCTTTGAGACATCAGGGCGACCTTTATCGGGTCGCCCTTTCCTTATTTTTTCTTATTTTATACCGAGTGCTGAATAAACTGCGCCCAGCATTTCCTGCTTTTCGCAAACCGTATTAAATCTTACGGCAGCATTTTCAAGCGCCTTAATCGGTGCCGGAATTTCGGTTTTGGTTTCACTGCTCAAAAGTCTTACGGTATCAAACTCGCCCTCTGCCTTTTTATCGCTCACCGCAGAAAGCACACTGCCTGCAAATTTATAGGGTGAAGCGGTAGAGGCTATAACGGTGTGGCGGTCATCACCCGTTGCCTCGATATACTGACCGTAAATATTAAGGGCAACGGCGGTATGGGTATCGCAAAGATAGCCGTACTCCCCGAAATATTTGCCAATGGTTTCAAGTGTGGCTTCATCGTCACAGCAGCCGCCCCAGAAAAGCTCCCTGAGGGCTGTTTTAACCCTGTCGCTCACCTCAAAGGTGCCCTTTTCGGAAAGCTCAGCCTGCAAAGCGGCAACCTCTTTATCATTATTGCCGCAAAGCTCAAACAACATTCTTTCAAGATTGCTGGAAATCAAAATATCCATTGAAGGGGATATTGTTGTGTAGAAATCGCGGTTGCGGTCATATTTACCTGTATTTATAAAATCGGTCAAAACATTGTTTGCATTTGAAGCACAGATAAGCTTATTTATCGGCACTCCCATTTTCTTTGCGTAGTAGGCGGCTAAAATATTGCCGAAATTACCTGTGGGCACCACAACATTAAAGCCGTTTTCAAGATAATCCCCGTCTCTGCCGAGCAGGTCGCAATAAGCAGATACATAATAAACTATCTGGGGAGCAAGTCTGCCCCAATTTATCGAGTTTGCAGAGGAAAAAAGCATATTATTTTCCGCCAATTTTTCCTTAACCTGACTGTCGGTAAATATTTTTTTAACCCCGGTCTGGGCATCGTCAAAATTACCCTTTATGGCGCAAACATGAACATTCCCGCCTTTCTGCGAATCCATTTGAAGCTTTTGCATCGGGCTTACACCCTCGCTGGGATAAAAGACAAGAATTTCGGTGTCAGGGACATCCTTAAAGCCCTCTAATGCCGCCTTGCCTGTGTCACCCGAGGTTGCAACCAGAATAACCGTCTTTTTGCCGTTGTTCACCTTTTTGGCAGAGGTTGTAAGCAAATAAGGCAAAAGCTGAAGCGCCAAATCCTTAAAGGCGCAGGTAGGGCCGTGCCAAAGCTCAAGAATATTTGCATTTTTGCCCAAAAGAGAAATCGGTGCCGGCTGTTCGTTATCGAAGCTTCCGGTATACGCTCCGTTTACGCAATACTCAACCTCCTCTTGAGAAAAATCGTTGAGGAAGTGCTTTAAAATATATTTTGCCCTTGCCTTATAGTCAAGGCCCGCAATCGTGTGAAAATCATCCTTTGTGAAGCTCGGAAAGGTATCGGGAACGAAAAGGCCGCCCTCAACCGATATACCTTGGGCGATAGCCTGCGCCGCAGTAACCTTTACGCCCTTGTCTCTTGTGCTGATGTAATTCATAGCCGTCTCCTTTACACTTTACATTCTTTTTCTTATATTAAACCTTTTAGGCAAGCTTTGCAATAAAATTATCGGCATTTTCATAAAAAATTTTGCAAAGAAGCTCTTTTTCTATACCCTTACCCTGCAAAAAGCGGTACAAATCAGGTATATTACATACATTTTGAAGCCTTTTATCCATTTTTGCGCCGTCAAAATCGGAACCGATTGCTATTTGGTTTTCAAGTCCCATATCACAGAAAAGCGCAATATTTTCATAAACCGCTTCAAAAACATCACCGGTCAGAAAATCGGGGTAGAGCGCCAATCCCATTATTCCGCCCTTTTCTGCCAGAAGCCTTATCTGCCCGCGGTTCAGGTTGCGGATATGGTTACAAAGCTCATAGCAGGCAGAATGGGTGACAATCGGGAAATCGGTCTGCTCCAAAGCAGAATAAAAGCTTTTTATATTCAGGTGGGAAAGGTCACAGGCAATTTTAAGCTCATTCATTTTATTTATCGCCCTTTTGCCGAACTGTGTCAGCCCCTTATCGGTTTTACAACCGCCCGCAATGGCATTTTCGCCGTTCCAGGTAAGGGTTAAAAGCTTTATACCGTCCTGCTTTAAAATATAAAAACGGTCAAGCTCCTCCCCTATAACAGCGCCGCCCTCTACCGCCATAATAGGTGTGAGATTTTCGGGACGGCGTGCAATTTTTCGCTTGAAATCATCAATTACCGCGCGATAAAGCCCGAAAGGGTTTTCAAGACTGTCATCAATCCAGACAGCAAAGATTTGCTTCCAATTTTCAAAGCATTTGCCCGCCTTGCCCGAAACTGCAAGGCTGTTTTCGCAAAATTCCTGTCCCTTTTTATAGCACTCATAGGGTGTATCGCAGTGAAGGTCAAAAAAATTCATAAGCAACCTCAAAAGGCGTTTTCTATGTAATTGAGGCTATAACCCACAGCGCCGTCCTGCCTTTCAAGCACCGTTACCTCTGCCACATCAAAGCGCGGCTGCAGCTTACAGCCCGATTTGGAAATGTAATCCTCGGCAGTGAGTATAATCCTTTGCTGTTTGGCGGCATCCACCGCCTCGGCAGGTCTGCCAATGCAGTTTCCGCCTCGGGTTTTAACCTCAACAAAAATAATATATTCGTCCGTTTCGGCTATTATGTCAATCTCACCGAAGCGGCAGCGGTAGTTCCTTAAAACCACCGCAAATCCTCTTTTACGCAAAAAACGGGCGGTCATATCCTCGCCCTTTTTGCCGGTTGTTCCGCGGTTCATCTGCCCTTCTCCAAAATGTTTTTCAAAAAGGACATTCTGTGTATCTCGCAAGGGCCGTGCTTCAAAATAAGGTCGGTATGCTCCTTTGTGCCGTAGCCCTTGTGCTTTTTAAAATTATATTCGGGATATTTTTGGTCATACTCCAAAAGCAAACGGTCACGGGCGACCTTTGCAAGAATGGACGCCGCCGCAATCGAAGCCGATTTGCTGTCACCCTTCACAACCGTTTCACAGGGAATTTTGATGCCCTTCGGCACGCGGTTACCGTCTATCAAAGCAAAGTCTGCCTTTGTTTCCAAGCCCTCAATCGCCCTGTTCATCGCAAGAAAGGTGGCTTCAAGTATATTAAATTTTTCTATTTCCTCCAGCTCGCCGTAGGCAATAGAGAAGCTCACCGCCTTTTGGCAGATAACATCAAAAAGAGCCTCCCTTTTCTTTTCGGAAAGCTTTTTTGAATCGTTAAGTCCCTCGATTTCACATTCGGGGGAAAGTATAACAGCCGCCGCGCAGACAGGCCCTGCCAAGGGACCGCGCCCTGCCTCGTCAACACCGCACACCGCAGTGTAGCCCTGCCTTAAAGCCGCCGCTTCATATTCAAAATCAGGCATCACTCTCAGCCCTTTCAAGCGAAATAAAACCAATTTTACAGCTTCGGTATTCCTCCAGCAGCATTGCCGCCGCCCGTTCGGTGTCGGTTTCGCCGCCGCGAATTACCATTCCGCGCTTTTTGCCTATCTGACACAGCAAATCGTAGCTGTCACATTCAAAATCAAGACTGCCGTACCTTGCTTCAAGCAAATCACGGTAATTAACGCTTAATATCTCCAAAAGCCGCATTGCCAACAGCTCTATATCCAAAATTCTGTCCCTCACGGCACCCGTAAAGGCAAGATGCTCGCCAACCGTTGCATCCTCAAACTTAGGCCAAAGCACACCGGGTGTATCCAGAAGCTCAAGCTCCTTATCAATCGTGAACCACTGGTTACCGCGCGTTACGCCCGGTCGGTTTTCCACCTTGGCGCGGGTTTTGCCTGCTACGCGGTTAATGAAGGAGGATTTGCCGACATTCGGTATTCCCACAACCATAACCCGCAAAGGCTTTCCCACCATACCCTTTTGGCGGTAGTATTCAAGTTTTTCGGCAAGGGTGGTTTTAACCGTATCCTTAAAAGCCGACAAGCCCTTCCCTGACTTGCAATCAAGTGCTATTGCGGCAATGCCCTGTGTCTTATAATGCTTTATCCATAAATCCGTGACAGCCTTATCTGCCATATCGCATTTATTAAGCAAAATTATGTGCGGCTTGTCACCTATAAGCTCCTTAAGCTCAGGATTGCGGCTGCTTGAGGGTATTCGGGCATCAACAACCTCTGCAACGGCATCAATAAGGGGTAAAAGCTCCTTGATTTTGCGCCGCGTTTTGGTCATGTGCCCCGGAAACCACTGTATACTTTGTTGCGTGTCACTCATTATTAATTAAGCCTTCCTATTCTGTTAAAGGGGAATATTCTGTATATCGCGTGTCCCAAAACATACCTTGTATCCACAAGTCCGTTTTCACCAATCCGCGAGGAACGGCTGTCAAGAGAGTCGCCGCGGTTGTCACCAAGCACGAAAATATAACCCTCAGGCACATAAACGGGGAATTGAACATCAGCGGCATCCACGGTGGGTGAGCTTATGTAGTCTTCCTCCAGCGCCTTACCGTCCACATAAACGGTGCCCGTTTCAAAATCTATATCCACCGTCTGACCGCCCACCGCTATAACACGCTTTATAATGGGCTCCTCGGCTGTGAGCTGACTCTCAACCGTGTTTTCAATGTTACGGGAAATCACCACAATATCGCCGTACTCAGGTGTGTAGGCAAGGTTGGTTATTATAACCTTGTCTCCCACCGATCCGTTATAGGGATTAGCGCCGATAAGGGTGTTGAGCATTGAATTTCCGCTTATGGTTGCCACCCTGAAAAGGAGTGTGAAAACAATCACAACCGCCACAATTGCTGTCACAAGCACATCGAGCCACTCCAAAACCTCCTGCCCAATGGTGCGCTTTTGAGGCTCAGGCTTTTCGTCAGGCAGACGGTAGGCATAAAGCGGATCAACAATAAAGCCCTGCTCGGCTTCCGGCTTTCCGTCACCGAAATCAAAAAAGTTAAAATCCTTCATAAAACTAACCTCTTTTAAAATTGAACAAGGGGAGACAAGGCAAAAAGCCCCGTCTCCCCTTAGCAGCTTAAATAAGCTCTTTAACCTTTGCCGCTTTACCAACTCTGTCACGCAGGTAGTAGAGCTTAGCTCTGCGAACCTTACCCTTGCGGATAAGCTCAACCTTTGCAACGCTTGGTGAATGTACCGGGAACACGCGCTCAACGCCTACACCGTAGGCAACACGGCGAACGGTGAAGGTTTCGGAAATACCGCTGTTGTTCTTTGCAATAACGGTTCCTTCAAAAACCTGAATTCTTTCCTTTTCGCCCTCTTTAATTCTTACATGCACCTTTACTGTGCTACCGATAAGAATTTCCGGAACATCGGTTTTAAGCATGCCTGCTGTTAATTCCTTTACAGCGTCCATCGTTTTTTCCTCCTTAATTTTTCACCAGATGTTCTTGCCCTTAAAGGACAGAGGACCATCCGCTTCAATGTCGAATTTTCGGCAATGAACCCACTCAGTGAGGTCTGAGTGAAATCAAATGCTCAAAGATTATATCACAAACATTTCAAAAAATCAAGTGTTTTTTTCAGTCCTTCAAAGCATAGAGAGTACAGTCGTCAATGATGGGTTGCACTTTTCTCAAAAAAATATGATGAAAACTAAAATTATTAATAATATTTTTAGTCTCATAATTCATATTCCTTGTATTAAAGTTAAAAATACGGCGATATATACTCCGGCGGAACATCTATAGAAAGATCTACTTCATATTCGGGATGGGCATTCAAAAATTCGGTTACTATCTTTTCGGTTATAGCGCCCGCGTTTATTGCTTTTTTTGAAAAAATCATAAATTCATTATTTTTATATACCGGCAACCCAACGGGTATGTTTTTTCCGAAAATTTTCTCTGTATCCCATCTTAACGATTCTCCATTAAATCTAATTTGTATAAAAATACTGCCGTCACTGTATGTGCCCAAATATTCATCTATAACCACATCGGTAAGCTTGCGGTTTTCCTCGCCGCGGTATTTTATATATGCTTCCTTTATGTCTTTTACAAGCTGCAAGTCCATTTCCCCTATTACATCCTTGTCTGTTACAATCTCCTCGGCGTTAAGCTCCACCGAGCTTCCCGACACAGGATTGCAACCGCAAAGAAATGCGAAAATCAATAGCAAACACAAAGCACTCGCAAATTTTCTTTTCATAATAATATCACACCCTTTATTTGTGTAATATTATAGCATTTTCGGGATATTTTGTCAACAAAATTGTCGATTTTGCCCTCTTTTGCAATAAAATCGGGTATAGTGTAACAGGTTTTAACCCGCCTCACTACACCCTTACAAAAAACAGACTATTTTACCAAAGTTCCTCCGTCCCCCTTAAGGAGTATAAAAATCCTCTCCTCCTCAAGGGTTGCAGAGTTTATATAAACAAGAATTTCCCTGCCGTCCCGAGCCATACAGGCAAACTCATAGCACCTTGCCTCCCCAGCGGCAGTGGTGGGGACAAGCGCAATCGCCGTCCCTCTCACGGTGAGATTTTTGTTTATAATTTCCCTTGCCTGTTCGAGGGTAAATGCAGGAGTTTCAAAGGCGCGGTCGGTGTGGTTTGAAATGTAACCGCTTGCCTCGTAAAGCATAATTTCCCCGTTATCCATTGCCACACCAACCTTTATAAGGTCGGTATAGCAGACCGTTTCGCCGTCAATATAAGCAAAATTTACAACACAAATCCCCTCGTTTGTGTAATAATAGGTCTCCTTCATATTATCAATTCCAACCCGTTCGAGGTAGCGCTTCGCCTTTTCCACCGCCTGCTCATAGCTCAAAAGGCTTTGCCCTGTCTCCCGTTCCTTGCGCATATATACAGCATAGCCTCCGGCTTTGCTCACCGAAACCGTTACACCCTCGCCTACAAAACGGAAAGCCGGTATACTTCCCGTTACAGCACCGTCATACTTCAAATTCCCCTTGTCGGTCTCTGCCACCTCTGACGCCCTCTGCAATGCCTTGTTACGGGAAACCGCTTCAGCGCCCTTAAGCATTGCCGGCTCCTTTTCGAGAATATGGTCGGAAAAGGGCCCGTCATAAATAAGTGTGGGATAATCCGAAAGCTCCCCCTCAAGCTCGCTGAAGCTTTGGGAGAGGCTCTCGCCGTCCACCGCGTCATCAATCTGGCGGTCAAGCTCCTTTGCCCAATATTCCGTATTGTTATACATAATCTGCGAATTACCCACAAGCTCAGAAATAACCTCTGCCGTTTGGTCAAGCAGCTCCAGATTTTTGTTGTCCTCCTCGGTAAGCTCGCCGCCGTTTATCAGTGTTGCCGAAAGCGACATCGCAAAATTACCGACCTGCGAAAGAAAGCGGTTAAGCACCGTCAGCTCCTCTCCTGACGGAAGCTGAGAGAGCGCCGCCTTTGAAAGCTCGGCTTCGGTGAGAAGCTTTGCCGCCATACCGCTTATCTGCCCGGGAGTTGTGACATATCTCGCCTTATTAAGTGTAAGCGCTATGTTGTTTATGGCGGTATTAAAATCGTCCAGATTGCGGGAATAGCCCGTTTCAAGCTCCAGACGGTAGCGTATATTCTGCTCACGGTAGCGCAAGACGAAGCCCACAGCCACAGCCACCGCCGCCAATGAGAATGAAATTATCCTTACAGCAATTCGTTTTTTCATAAGTCGCTCCTGATTTACAATAATTCAAATTATATTATTTCCTTTTTTTCCTTATTATTCCGAAGTCGGATTTCAAAAATAAGTAATAAGGCGGACAAACCTTTCATAATATTAGTTGAAAGAGGTGTGTGACTTGAAAAACCAAGAACGATTTAATCAGGCGCTTTACGGTGTGGCGCCGAGCCTGCGCAGTGTACTGTCACGCCTGCCGGACACCGTTAAAATGAATGCCGAGGAAATCCGTCTCAGAGAGGGCAAGCCCCTTGCTGTTACTGTTTCGGGTGAAACGGTATTTGTCCGTCAAAACGGACAGGTCTGCTTTTATCTGAGTACCGACCTTTGCCGTGTTACTGCGGCGGATTTGGCGGAAAGCTTCCGTCTTTTGTGCGGAAGCTCTGTATACGCTCATGACGATGAGCTTCGCAACGGCTTTATTATGATGAAAAACGGTTGCCGCGCAGGTGTTTGCGGCACACTTTCCGCAGGCGGAATTATGAAGGATGTGACCTCTGTAAATATCCGCATCGCTCACGAGGTTTTCGGCGCGGCAAACGGTATAATAAAGGGCTTTAACTACGGCGGACTGCTGATTGCAGGGGCACCGGGAAGCGGAAAAACCACCGTCCTTCGCGACCTTGTGCGGCAGATTTCAAACGGAGCCTCGGGCAGGCTGACAAGGGTTACGGTCATTGACAGCCGCGGCGAGCTTTCGGGCAGCTTCGGCAGCGGAGCTTCAAACGACCTCGGCGCCGATACCGATGTGCTTATGACACCCGACAAGGCGGCAGGCTGTGAAATAGCCCTGAGAACAATGTTCCCCGATTTTATCGCCTTTGACGAAATCGGAAGCGAGGCAGAGCTGAAAAGGGTTTCCGAATGCTTTTGCGCGGGGGTTAATGTGCTTACCACCGCACACACAGGCAATGCCGAGGAGCTTTTGCAAAGGGGCATTACCCGCAGTCTGATAAACAGCGGCGCAATTTCGCAGATAGCCCTGCTTCCAAGGCTTCACGGCGGGGAAATCAGGCTCATCTCCGTAAAGGAGCTTTTTTGTGCTGAGGCTGTTTAAATTCACAGGCTTATTGCTTGTTTTCTGTGCCTGCACCTGTGCAGGGCTTTATAAATCCTACCTTTTAAAGAAACGGGCAGAAAAACTTTCAAGGCTTTATAAGGGGCTTAACAGCCTATCCGAACGAATACGCTGTAAAGGGGGAGAAATCGGGGAGCTTCTGCCAAGCTGCTTTGAAAACGAGCTGATATCTGTAAAAAACGGCGTTCCCTTTTTCCGCGATGATTTTTTAGCTTCAGATGACATCGCACTCCTTGAGGAATTTTTCTCTGCCTTCGGAATGGGAAGCACCACAGAGGAATACGAACGAACAAAGCTTTTTGCCTCACTTTTGGAAAAGCAGTGCCAAAACGCCGAAAAAAACTGCAGTGAGCTTTGCAGACTTTACGGCACAACAGGTGTACTTTGCGGTATTTTTATTTGCATATTCTTTTTATAGGTGAATTAAATGGATGTTGATTTTATATTCAAAATTGCCGCGATAGGAATTATCGTCACGGTTTTAAATCAGGTGCTTATCCGTTCCGGCAGAGAGGAGCAGGCAATGCTTACCACCCTTGCAGGGCTTGTGGTGGTTTTGCTGATGGTGGTCAATGCCGTTGCGGAGCTTTTCACCACCGTTAAAAGCCTTTTCGGACTATGAACGGTGAAATTTTTAAAATTTTGGGGCTTTGTCTTGTGACGGCGGCATTGTGTGTGATTTTAAGACCGAAAAACGGAGAATACGCCCTGCTCGTTTCGGTGGCGGCAGGGCTTTGTGTGGCGCTTATCATTTTGTCAAAAATTGCCTCCCCGATTGCGGCTATCAAGGCAGAGCTTGAAGCCTACGGGGTGAAAACCGAATATTTTTCGGTAGCACTCAAGGCGGTGGGTATTGGGTATGTCACCACCTTTATCGCTGACGCCTGCCGAGACAGCGGTCAGGTATCGCTCGCGGCAAAGGCAGAGCTTGCGGGTAAAGCGGCGGTTTTTCTGCTTTCGGTTCCGCTTATACTGTCGGTACTCCAAACGGCGGTGGGGTTCATAAAATGATTAAGAGAATTTTTTTAATTGCGGTGATACTGTTTTTTAGCTGTATTACTGTTTCGGCAGAGGAAGCCTCGGGTGAGGATTTATACCGTGAACAGCTTGAGCTAAGCGGTGCCGAGAGCCTCCGCGAAGCCCTGCCCGACAGCACCGCCGATTTTTTAAACCAAAACGGAATTGACCCGTCAAACCCCGATTGGGTTAATTCTCTTACGGGGGAAAATGTTTTTTCACATATAATTTCCTTTTTCCGCACAGGGGCAAAGGCACCCTTGGCGGCAGGGGCAGGAATACTCGCAATAATTCTCATCAGCGCCGCTTTGGGCAGTATGGAGCTTGGCGGCCCTGCCTCTGCCGCGGCACTTTATGCAACCGCCCTTTCAGCGGCGGCGGTCATTTCGGCGCCTGTTTTTTCTGTCATTTCCGCCTGTGTCAACGCAATGAAGGGCTGCTCTGTCTTTATGACCGCCTTTATACCCGTTTTTGCGGTTATTGTGGCTTCGGCAGGAGGCGCCGTTACCGCCCTTTCGATGAGTACACTGCTTTTATCCGCAACACAGGGAGTAAGCTTTATTTCAAACTTTGCGGTTCTACCCCTTGTCGGGGGATATCTTGCAATAAGCCTTGCCTCCTCGGTTTCGCCAATCATTGCAAAATCCGGCATTGCAGAGGGCATCAAAAAGCTTTCCTTTTGGATAATGTCGCTGATGACCACCGTTTTTATCGGGATTTTAAGTATTCAGACAGCGGTAAATACCTCTGCGGATACCCTCTCGGTCAAGACCGCAAAGTTCATCATCGGCTCCTCCGTTCCGGTGGCAGGCGCCGCACTTTCGGAGGCACTCACCACAGTTACAGCCTCGATGGGGCTGCTCAAATCCTCGGTGGGGGTGTACGGTGTGATTGCCTGCTGTATGCTTTTTTTACCGCTTCTTGCAGAGCTCATCATCTGGCGTGTGGTTCTTATGCTGACCTCAGGCATTGCCGACCTTTTTTCTCTGCCCAAAATTTCAGGACTGTTAAGGTGTGTTGATACGGTTATGTCGGTAATAACAGGTATAATACTTCTCACCTGCGCTATGTTTGTGATTTCACTCACGGTTGTTGTAACGGCAGGTAAGACGCAATGAACGGGCTTTCCTCTGTGCTGACAGCCTTTTGCGCCGCCTGCGTGCTTATTGGCTCGCTTTATATGCTCTGCCCTGACGGCGCGATGAGCCGAACGGTTAAATATACCCTGTCCTTAGTTTTTTTAATTTCGGTGATAGCCTCTGCAGGGTTAGGGATTAAAACTGCCGACCTTGATTTGGGCGTCCCCGAAATTCCCCAAACAGACACCGCAGAATTACAGACGGCGGCTGCCCGTTATGTTTACAGCTATGCTTTAAGCTCTGCAGGCATAGAATTTTCCGAAATTACGGTTTGTACGGATAAAACTGCCGACAACAGCATAATAATTACTAAGGTTATTATAAAGTCACCCTGCACAAAAAGCGAAATCATCGCCGCTTTAGGTGAGGCGGCTCAAAATTACGAGGTAGAAATAATAAATGAATAGGCTACTGACCAAGTACATATCAAAGCTTCGCTCGCCAAAGGTGCTGGTAATAGGCGGAATATTGGGTATACTGCTCATTTTTATTTCGTCCCTGCCGTTCGGTGAAGGGCAAGCAGCCAAGGCTGAAACGGCAAACGAATTCAGCACCGAGCAATACCGTTTGTCCCTGCAGGAGGAAATTACCGAAATGGTCACCCAGATTACCGGCAGCAAGAATGTGACGGTGGTAATAACCCTTGAAAGCGGCATACGCTATTCCTATGCTGACACCCGTGAGGAAATATCCTCCGACAAGACCGAAAAGGAAGCCCAAAGCTCAGGCAGCGAGCTTAAGGAGGGCTACATAACCGTTAAAACCGCCGATGGCGGTGAGCAGGCTCTGCTGATAACCGCAGAAATGCCCGAGGTCAGAGGTGTGGCAATAGTATGCGAGGGGGGCGACAGCGAAATAATAAGCGAAAAAATTCAGAACACCGTCACGGCGGCGCTCAACATAACATCAAAAAGAGTATATATTTGCGGGAGGAAATGACAATGAAAAAGGGCAAGGTTTTCGGAAAAGGACAAATTGCCGTTGGGGTAATGGTGGTTGCATTGGCGGCGGCAATCTGGCTTAATGCAAAATATCTGCCTTCTTCTACCAAATACTTAGGGGAGGCTTCCTATGTAAGCGGAACTGCCGAGGAGGAAGCGGTGCAAACAGGTGCCAAGGCAGAGACGAGTGAGGATTACTTCACAACCGCCAAAAAGGAGCGTGACAAGGCGCGCGAGGAGGCTTGCGAAACCATCGAGGAGGTCTTGAAGGACAGCAAGCTCAGCGAAAAGGATAAGGCTTCCGCCTTGGCAAAGATAGAGGAAATCGGCGGCAGAATTGAAAGCGAAAGCAACATTGAAGCCCTGCTTAAGGCAAAGGGCTTTAAAAAGGTGCTTGCGGTCATCAGCGATTCGGGTATAAGTATCGTGGTAAAATCGGAGGGGCTTACCTCTGCACAAACCCTTCAGATACAGGATATCGTCACAAACGAAACCAATATCACATTGGGAAAAATTAAAATAATTCCAATAGTTTAAACAAAATTGTTGTGTTATTTGAAAAATGTGGTATAATATAATTGATTATATTATAATATTGCTTTTGTGAATTCAAATACGCAACGGAGGGTACTTATGGAAAACAGAACAGAGCTTTCGATAAACACAGAGGTTGTTGAAAAAATGGCAGAAATTGCTGCTTTGGAGGTTGAGGGTGTTGCAGGTATCTGTAAGCGCGCTATTGACCTTAAGGGTGCGGTTAAATCCAAAAATGCTTTCAAGGGTGTTAAGGTTGAAAGTGTGAACGGCGCAATTAAAATCAGTGTTTACATCTGCGTTGAGAAAAACGGTCATGTAAAGGATATTGCCGAAAAGGTCCAGCAGAATGTTAAGGACAAAATCCAGACCATGACAGGCACCGCAGTAACCAAGGTTAATGTTTCGGTGGCAGATGTTAATTTCGGAGCAGAAACCGAGGAATAAGCACCAATTTAATAAAGCAACCCTGTCTTACAAGCTTTAAGCTAAGACAGGGTTATTTTTTATCCTTTTTTGCAGAATAATTTTTTTCAAAAAATCCCATAATATCTATAACCACTTTATTTTTTACTGTTTCAGAACATTTAAAATCGGAGAAATGACGGTATTTTATATTATTCAAATTTTTTCACTGCTTACGGGGCTGTTAATATATGTATTATTCCGCGAAAACACCTACATTTCCAAAATAATTCTGTCCCAAATACCCCTTACGGAGGTGAAAGCCCTTTTTTCCTGTCTTGAATGTGATTTTGTTAAATACTATCTGCCTGATTTTTTGTGGGCTTTAAGCCTTGGCTGTGGTATTTATATCATTCTGAAGCCGCAGGGTACAAGGCAAGCGTTGCTTTGCTCCTTAATAACCTTTCTTTCGGGACTTTGCTACGAATTGTTGCAGTTATATGGAATTATCAGCGGCACAGGTGATGTTATTGATATCAGCTTGTATTTTTCAGCAGCCTTAACAGTAAATATAATATATTTAGGAGAGAAAAAATATGAAAAAAATAATTAGCTTGGCAATCCTCTTGCTTCTTTTGGGCGCTTATTGTCTGTTTGCGCTGGGAAGCGGCGAAAGCAAGACAGACAATCAGGGAAACGGCGCCGCGCAAAGTGAAAGCGACAAGGACTCAAATCTGGGAGATTACAAGGTTGACATTGTAAGCTGCAGATTGGCAAAGGACTATGAGGGAAAATCCGTTGTTATTGTTAAATACAAATTCACAAACAACGGCGATAAATCCGCCGCTTTCTACACCGCCTTTGATGATACCGTTTATCAGAACGGCGTGGGACTTAACACCGCTTATATTTTAGCCGACAATGCAAATTACAGCTCGGATAACCAGACAAAGGAAATCAAACCGGGCGCTTCCTTAGAGGTTGAGGCGGCATTCGAGCTTAACGACACCCAAACTGATATTGAGGTTGAGGTCGAGGAGCTTTTCAGCCTTGATGACAATGTGGTTAAAAAGACCTTTTCCATTACGGAATAAACCCCTTTAACGGAACAAAAAATACGGCGGAGGCGAAAAGTCTCTGCCGTATTTTTGCATCTGCTTATTATTTCAAATTATAGTTTAGCGCACTAATAGATATGATATATTGTAGGGGCAGGCTGACAGCCCGTCCCTACAAATAATCAATTTAAGTTGTAGGTTAGAGGTATTTACACCATCGTGGTATTAGGTTGTGATTTTGCAGAATAAAAAGGCGGATTGACCGCCGCGGCACGCGGCAAACTATAATTTATCCTTTTTCAACCTTTAATCATTTCATCGGGAAGCGCAGAAACAGCTCAGCAAACGCCTTCGGCTTAAAGGGAAATATGGGATAAAGATAACACCTGCCCGAAAGGGTTTTTATATTAAGCATTGCTATAAACAGTAATGCTGTTCCGATGATAAGTCCCCACAGCCCGAAAAGCTGTACCGCCGCCAACAGGAAAATCCGTTCAAACTTCATAGCATAGCCCATTTCAAAGCTGGGCAACGAGAAGGACGCCACCGTTATAAAGGCGGTGAAAAGTATCGTTTCGGGAATAAACCATCCAACATTAACCGCAAATTCCGAAATGAGCAAGCCCCCGATTATTCCCAATGAATTTGAGAGAGTGTCGGGTGTGTTCACCGAGGCAAGCCTCAAGCCGTCAACCAATAGCTCCAAAAGCAAAAATTGTATAATTAAAGGTATAGCCCCCCTTTCGGTTAGCTTTATAAAGGAAAGCCAATTCGGTATATATTCGGGGTTATTGACAAGAAGCAGATAAACGGGTGTTAAAAAAACGGTTGCAAGCGACACCAAAATTCTTAAGCTTCTTATATAGCTTCCCGAAAGGGGCAGGAAATAATAATCATCGGTCTCGCGGAAAAAATCGCTGAGTGAAATAGGTATCAGCATAACTGTGGGAGAGTTATCCATCACAAGGGCAATTCTGCCGTCCAATATGCAGGCAGATGCATAATCAGGTCTTTCGGTGAACTTGAACTTGGGAAAAGGGTTTATAAAGGCGGATTTCTGGAGCTTTTCGGATAGCGCCTGCTGTGTCATCGAAATGCCGCCCACCTTGATGCTTTTAAGCTTTTTACGCAATATTTCGAGAGTTTTCTTATCGGCAAGCCCGTCTATATAGCTTATCGCTATATCAAGCTTTGTGTCTGTCCCTATCTGCATATACTCCATTCTGAGCCGACTGTCTCTTATTCGGCGGCGGATAAGTGCGGTATTCATAACTAAGGTTTCAACAAAACCGTCACGCGAGCCACGCAGGGATTTGTCCTTTCGCGGCTCCTCTACCGACCGCATCGGGTAGGTACGGGTGTCAACCAGGAGTGCTCCGTAAATACCCTCTATAATCAGCACCGATGGACCCGACAGTATCGCCGTTTTTATCGCCTCTGTGTCATAGGAATATTCCACCTCCACATAGGGCATTTTGTTCTTGGCAAACCGGCTCATATCCTCGATATTTTCAAGCTCCTCAGGCTTTATTGCAAAAAGAAACTCCAGCATTTTTTCGTAAACCTCGTCCTTTATGAAGCCGTCTATAAAATAAAGCACCGCCTGTCGACCACCGATTAAAAGCTCCTTTTTTATAAGGTCAAAGCTTTTTTCTACCTTCAAATCCCGGTCAATTTCCTCTAACAAATCAAAATAATTACTCACAAAAAAACCGCCCTTCTGTGGATATTATTTCCAACAGTAGGCGGTTTATTATCTGATGTCAGGGTTTTTGTGGCATTTTTTTGCTGTTTTCGTAATCAATAACCTTGCGGAATTGCGTTTCATAAAGTCTGCGGTAGCCCTCACTCTCACCCAAAAGCTCATCGTGAGTGCCGGTTTCGGTGATTTTGCCGTTTTCGAGCAGCATTATGCGGTCGGCGGCTATAACGGTTGAAAGGCGGTGAGCAATAACAATGCTTGTGCGCCCCTGCATTATATTGTTAAGGGCAGACTGTATAAGGCTCTCCGAAACCGAATCCAACGAGGAGGTTGCCTCGTCAAGTATTAATATTTTCGGGTTTTTCAGCACTACCCTCGCAATAGACACCCTTTGCTTTTCTCCGCCCGAAAGCTTAAGACCGCGGTTGCCCACAACGGTATCAAATTTTTGGGGCAGACCGTTTATGAAATCATAAATATTGGCAACCCTGCAGGCATTTTCAATTTCCGCTAATGTAGCTTCAGGCTTGGCATAAAGCAGATTTTCCATTATCGTGCCGTTAAAAAGATATGTATCCTGAGTAACAATACCGATATTCTTACGCAGATATGAAAGGTCAAACTGCCGCACATCGGTACCGGCAACCCTCACACAGCCCGAAACGGTATCGTAAAGACGGGGGATAAGCCCGATAACGGTGGATTTTCCCGCGCCTGAGGTGCCCACAATGGCATACATTTTGCCGTTTGGCACATTAAAGCTTATGCCGCGCAAAATTTCCTTGGTCGGCTCGTATGAAAATTTAACATCGCAAAATTCCACACTGCTGTCACTAAGGTCGGGCATTAAGGGGTTTTCGGGATTTTCAATTTCACAGCTGCGGTCAAGATATTCAAAAATTCTTGAAAAAAGCGCCAGCGAGCGAATGAAATCAACCTGCAAATCGAGCAAGGATCTGACCGGCTGATAAAGTCGGTTCACAAGGGCTACAACTATTGTAATATCACCAACGGTAAGCCCCGAATCAAAGCCGCCGATTATAAGAAATCCGCCTGCAAAATAAATGAGCAACGGGGCAATCTGTATAAACATTCCAAGCATCACATGAAACCAGCTTCCGGCGCGGCGTTCCCTGATTGTGATTTTGGTTGCCTCGTCATTAAGCTTTTTAAAGTTTTCATACTCGGTTTTTTCCTTGGTGAAAAGCTTTACAAGCATTGAGCCGCTGACCGAAAGTGTTTCATTTATCTGCTGATTAAGCTCATCGTGCTTTTCCTGCGCCTCACCTGCAAGAGTCCAGCGCCTGCGGCTTACATTTCTTGTGGGGATTATCATAAGCGGCAAAACCACCAGACCGACAATTGCCAGCCGCCAATCGGTGTAAAAAAGATAAAATACCGAAACCCCAACCGTTAAAATGTTACTCACAATCGAGGTCAGCATTCCCGATATTACGGTGCTCACACCGTTTATATCACTGTTCATTCGGGTGATTATGTCCCCTTGCTTTTCGTTTGTAAAAAAGGAGTGGGGCATACGCTGTAAATGGTCATACATCTCGTTTCGCATATCATAGATAATTTTTTGTGAAATCCAGGAATTTATGTACTGCTCAAGCACGCTTATTATCTGTGACGCGGCAAGTATGACAAAGGCAAGCACAACCAGCCTTAAAAGCAGTGCCATACTGCGGCTGTCGCTTATAATAGTATCCACAATCCTTCCCGTAACAACAGACGGAAACAGACCTAAAACCGCCGAAATCACCAACGCCGCAAAAACAAGCAGAAAATGCCAGCGGTAAGGCTTAAGGTAGCCGAGTATCCTCAAAATCAAGCCCTTGGTAATTTGCGGTTGCTTTTTCTTTTCCTCCTCGGTCAGAAATCCGCGAGGTCCGCCAAGATGCATCGGGCCTCTCATTCCCGGCGGCGGTGGCATCATAGGTCCCACAACCAATCCCTCCTGCACATAATAATATCTAATATCTATTATATTTTAACACATTTACAAAAAAACGCAAAGGAAATTAATAATATGTAAACTGAAAAGTCTAAAAATATTAACAAATTGTAAACTTACCTAAAAGTTATCAACTTTTACTTGACAAACTGTGCAACATTCATTATAATAAAGACAGAAAAAGAAAGGAGGAGCAAATAAAATGAAGGACAACACTCCACCTGCAAGTTTTCTGAATAAAAAGAAAGTGGTGATTCCGATGAAGTAAGACCAAAGCGGTCAGGCATTAATAAAGAAAATGTCGGGCTGTGTTTAAAATGAGATTTTAATTCCCTTTGGGTTATTAATATAAAACCGAAACGGTGATTTGTATGATTGTGAGAAAGCAAGACATCAAATAAATTGTTACGGGTGGTTCCAATGTACAGATTAAATTAAAGCTCAATTAATTCAAGCTTTTAGGTGCGTATTAAGGTTTGCAAGGAGCAAACAGAGTAAAAGAATATAAAATAGCCGCTAAAGCGGCAGAAAGCGTGTTATAAAGATTGAGTGACGAAATAAAAACTGAATATTAAAACGGTTGTGAGATTTCAAAATTTCACAACCGTTTTTTGTTGAAGTTATATCCTTGCTACACCGCTTTTAACCGCGGCATCCGCCACAGCCCTTGCAACCGCCTTGCCGATACGGCTGTCAAACGCCTTAGGGAGAATGTAATCAGCCGAAAGCTCCTCGGGTGAGACAAGCTCTGCAATCGCGTAGGATGCCGCCATTTTCATTTCCTCGTTTATGTCCGAGGCGCGCACATCTAAAGCGCCCCTGAAAATTCCGGGGAAGGCAAGCACATTGTTTATCTGATTTTTGAAATCGGAGCGACCTGTACCGACCACCGCCGCGCCTGCCTCAAGCGCTGAATCGGGCATAATTTCGGGGACGGGATTTGCCATCGGGAAAACCACTGCGTCCTTTGCCATTGACCTTATATTCTCGGCAGAAACAACATTCGGTGCCGAAACACCGATAAACACATCGGCGCCAACCAAGGCATCCGCAAGGGTGCCTTTTTGCTTTTCCCTGTTGGTAAGCCTTGCTATTTCCTGCTGACCGTCATTAAGCTCGGGCATACCCTCGCATATAATCCCGAATTTGTCGCAGAGGATAAGCTTTTTCACACCCAACCGCAAAAGATGCCTTGCGATTGCAATACCTGCACTGCCTGCGCCGTTTATTACAAGCCTTATTTCATCAATTTTTTTGTTCACAACCTTTAGCGCGTTGAGCAATGCCGCCGCAACCACTATTGCAGTACCGTGCTGGTCATCGTGAAAGACGGGTATGTCGCAAAGCTCCTTCAGGCGGCGCTCAATCTCGAAGCACCGCGGTGCGGCAATATCCTCCAGATTAATTCCGCCGAAGCTGCCCGAAATATTATAAACCGTTTTTACAAACTCGTCTGTATCCTTGGTTTTCACGCAAAGCGGAAAAGCATCCACATCTGCAAATTCCTTGAACAGAACGCATTTACCCTCCATAACCGGCATACCTGCCTCAGGGCCAATATCCCCAAGCCCCAAAACAGCGGTACCGTCTGTGATAACAGCCACAAGATTACTGCGCCTCGTCAGCTCATAGGACTTGTTTATATCCTCCTTAATAGCAAGGCAAGGCTCGGCAACACCGGGGGTGTAGGCAGTGGAGAGGTCCTTGCTGTCCCTTATTTTTGCGCGGGCTGTCACCTCAATTTTACCCTGCCATTCAAGATGTTTTTTTAGCGCGTCAGTCATTGTATTTCCTCTTTTCAAAAAGGGCGACCGCAAAGGTCACCCTCTTAATATCAATTATTTTCTAAGGGACAAAACCTCGTCCTCATATCTTTTAACCTCTGCAAACCATTCACCGTCTGCGGGGACACCCTCTGTCTCGCAGTAATACTGCCAAACATCACCGAAGGGCAGGGTTTTAACCTCCTCGCTCACTACCATAAGCTCGGTAAGGCGGTTTTCATCCTGAAGCTTCTTTAAAAGCTCGTTGGGGGTGAGCAATGCGTTGAGCAATGCCTTCTGCCAGCTACGGAAGCCAACTGTCCATGCAGAAATGCGGTTGATGCTTGCATCAAAATAATCAAGTGCCATATAAACGCGGTCAACAGCGTTGTTGCGAACGATTTCCTTAGCCATTTCCTTGGTCTCGTCATCGAAAAGAACAACATGGTCAGAGTCCCAACGGATGGGCCTTGTGATATGTAATGCAATTTCGGGGAAGAAGCAAAGCAAAGCCGGAATTTTGTCAGACACAACCTCTGTCGGGTGATAGTGACCGTTATCCATAAGGGGCAGGCAACCGTCATGCGAAGCGGCAAAGGAGAGAGAAAACTCTGCTGAGCCTGCAGTGAATGCCTCAACACCTATACCGAACACCTTAGACTCAACGCAGGGCTTAACCTTTGATTTATCAAAGGGCTCGGAAAGTATAGCCTCAATAGACTCCTTATATCTCATTCTGGGGCCCATTCTGTCGGCAGGGATATCCTTATAGCCGTCACCCGTCCAGATATTCATAACGCAGGGCACGCCTGTCTCCTCAGCAAAATACTGTGAAATGCGGATACAAGCCTTTCCGTGTTCAATCCAGAAAAGGCGGGTCGCCTCATCAGGGCTTGAAAGGGTGAGCCCGTCCTTGCACTTGGGGTGTGAGAAAAATGTGGGGTTAAAATCAATACCCAGATTGTGCTTTTTAGCAAACTCAACCCACTTTGCAAAATGCTTGGGCTCTAACCTGTCACGGTCAACAAAGCCGTCCTCAAAAATAGCATAGCAAGCATGCAAATTGAGCTTTTTCTTACCGGGGCAAAGGGAGATGACCTTTTCCATATCCTGCATAAGCTCGGCAGGTGTTGTTGCCTTACCGGGGTAGTTACCGGTGGTCTGAATACCGCCTGTCAAGGGGCCGTCCTGGTCAAAGCCCTTAACATCGTCACCCTGCCAGCAATGAAGGCTTACCGGCAATCCCTTAATTGTCTCGATAGCCTTGTCTGTATCCACGCCCAAAGCGGCATAGATTTTTTTAGCTTCTTCATATCTGTTCATTTGAGAACCTCCGTTTTAATATTAATTACATTATACAACCTTTACCAAAAAAAATAAAGGTTTTTATTTTTTAAAAATACGGTATTTTTTAACCACCAAATAAAAGGGGATACCAAAAACAAAGCAAACGATTAGTTGCCCTAAGCCCACCTGCAGCCCCGAGATTACAAATGCCCAGAAAAAGTCAGCCTCAGGCATAAAAAAGAAGGCAATTTCAAGTCCGATAACAATCGCATTAACCAAAACAGGGGGTAAAAATGCCAAAATCGGCAAGCCTTTAATTCTAAAATCCTTTAAAAAGTATGTGAGGACAGCCGCCGCAAGGGTTGCCGCCGTTCCGAAAACCATATCTGCCGCATTAAAGGAGCCGATATTTGCCAAAAAACAGCCAATCGTAAGCCCCGGAATAGCCGCAGAGGTGAAAACCGGCAGAATTGTGAGCACCTCCGAAAGCCGAAGCTGAATCTGACCGTAGGCAAGACCGAAGGCATTGCACAGATATGTAAGCCCTGCATAAGCCGCGGCAATGAGCGCGCCGGTTATGATGAAATCTATTTTCCCTTTTCTTGACATCAAGCCAACCCTCTTAATTAAAATTTCAAAATTCCCAGATGCTCCAATAAAATCTTTGCACCCAAAATTATAAGAATTACACCGCCGGCAAGCTCTGCCTTGGACTTATACCTCGCTCCAAACACATTACCGAGCTTCACACCCACGCCCGAAAGCAGGAAGGTCACCGCGCCGATAAAGCTCACCGCGGCAATTATATTAACATCGGGAAGCAGAGCAAAGGTAATACCCACCGCCAAGGCGTCAATGCTGGTTGCCACCGCCATAACAAACATAGTTTTGAAGCCAAAATCGCAATCACTGCAATTTTCCTCCTCGCCGAAGGCTTCCTTTACCATATTGGCACCTATGGCACCCAGAAGCAGGAAAGCAATCCAATGGTCAATTGCCGTTACATATTTTTCAAATGCCGAGCCCAAAAGAAAGCCTATCAGCGGCATAAGCGCCTGAAAGCCGCCAAACCAAGCTCCGCTTATCGCCATATGCTTGGGACGCACCTGCCCAACCGCAAGACCTTTACATATTGAAACAGCAAAGGCATCCATAGAAAGCCCTATTGCCAAAATCAAAAGCTCTGCCAATCCCATAAAAAACACTCCTCATATGAAATTTATTTTACCGCCTTGGGAATATTCTGTCAAGCATAATATTAGCTCCGCTGGGCAAAATAAACCCAAAAACAACAGCGAGGTGCTTTATGGCTTTCTTAAAAAGTCGCGGCCTTATCACCGCCGCGGCAGGACTTGCAATCGGGGTAGTAAACGGTCTTTTGGGGGCAGGCGGCGGTATGATCGCCGTACCGTTGCTTAAAAAAATGGGCTTGGAGCAAAGAGAAGCCCACGCAAACGCCGTTGCAATAATATTACCCATAAGCATTGTGAGTGCTGTTTTATACCTCATTAAAGATTATGTGAAGATTTCAGACGCAATTCCCTTTATTCCCACGGGGCTTTTGGGGGCATTTATAGGTACACTTATTCTCAAAAAAATAAAGCCCTCTTGGCTTAAGCGGATTTTCGCCGTCTTTATGCTTTATGCAGGCATCCGCCTGCTCTTAAGATGAGCATAACAGCCCTTTTAGCAGGGCTTTTTTCAGGAATAATCGGGGCTATGGGCTTGGGCGGCGGCGCGGTGCTTATAATTTATCTCTCCCTTTTCACCGAAACCGAGCAGCTTGCCGCGCAGGGCATTAATCTGCTGTTTTTCATACCCACCGCACTGCTTGCGGTCACGGTTTATGGGATAAAAAAGCAAATCGAGTGGAAGCTTGCCTTAAAAATTGCCCTCTGGGGACTTTTGGGCACCGCGGCAGGACTTTATTTCACCCATCTTTTGGGCAACGGAATAACCTCTAAAATTTTCGGGGGCTTGCTGTGCTTAATGGGACTTAAAGAATTTTTCGGGACAGACAGGAAAAATCTTGATAAACGGGATAAAAGCTGATATAATGAAAAAAGAATAAATGTTCTTTTGAGCAAAACAGGAAAATTGTTGTTATACCGTTCAAAAAAGGAGCCGTACTATGTCTAAAACACCTCTTACAGAAAAACAGCGCGATGTTTACAATTTTTTGGTCAAGCAAATGGCTGACGGCTTTCCCCCCTCCGTCAGGGAAATCTGCGCCGCAACGGGTATTAAATCCACCTCAACGGTACACGGAATATTAAGCGCCCTCGAGGAGGAGGGTTACATAGTAAGAGACCCGAAAAACTCCCGTTCGATAAAGCTTGATACAGGCTTCAATTCCTCAATGGTACCGCTTGTCGGCAGAATTACTGCAGGTAAGCCCATATTGGCGGTTGAGGAAATTGAGGATTACATTCCCTATCCATCTAAGAATGCCGAGGGGCTTTTCGCCCTCAAGGTTGTGGGGCTTAGTATGCGTGATGCAGGTATTCTTGACGGGGATATTATCGTTGCAGACAAAAATGTGCCCTGCCGCAACGGTGACATTATCGTTGGTATGGATGGGGACGAGGCAACCGTTAAAAGACTTGTTATCAAGAACGGTCAGATAATATTTATGCCCGAAAATCCCGATTTTTCACCCATTTACCCCGAAAATCCCTTGGTTTTGGGCAGGGTTGTGGGCAGCTACAGAAAGTATTAAGAGGTGTATGGTGAAATCTGTTGAGCTTTTTACAGACGGCGCCTGCTCCGGCAATCCGGGCCCGGGCGGTTGGGGCGCGGTGTTGCGCTTCGGGGCTTACGAAAAGGAGCTTTCGGGCGGTGAGCAAAACACCACCAATAACCGAATGGAGCTTACTGCCGTTATTATGGGGCTTTCTGCGCTTAAAGAGCCCTGCTCTGTCCGACTTGTGACCGACTCGAAATATGTTGCGGACGGTCTTTCAAAGGGCTGGGCACGCTCATGGCAAAAAAACGGCTGGCGCAAGGGTGACAAAAAGCCCGCACTCAACCCCGACCTTTGGGAGAGGCTGTTGGCACTTACCGACATTCACGAGGTCACAATTGAATGGGTAAAGGGGCATGCAGGTCATCCCGAAAACGAACGGTGTGACCGCCTTGCCGTTGAATTTTACGAAAAATTACAAGGAAAATAAAAAATGAATTACACACGCTTAAAATTCGCTTGCTACACTACCAATATAACCATGTCGGTTGTGGGGAATATTTCTCCGTTGCTCTTTTTAACCTTTCGCAGTCTTTACGGAATTTCCTATTCCCTTTTGGGCTTTTTGGTATTTATAAATTTTTGCACCCAGCTTATCATTGATTTGATTTTTTCGTTTTTCTCACACAAATTCAACATCTCCTTGGCTGTCAAGGCAACACCTGCCCTTGCTGTGGCAGGTATTTTAATTTATTCACTTTACCCCTTCTTCTTTCCAAACTCGGTTTACATAGGATTGGTAATCGGAACGGTCGTGTTTTCTGCCGCGGGCGGCTTTGGTGAGGTTTTAATAAGCCCTGTGATTGCGGCAATTCCGTCCGAAAATCCCGAGCGCGAAATGAGCAAGCTTCACTCGGTTTATGCCTGGGGTGTTGTGGGGGTGGTTATTTTCAGCACCCTTTTCCTCCTTGCCTTCGGGCAGAAAAGCTGGCAAATCCTGAGTCTTGCTTTCACGGTTATACCCCTTGCTTCCTGTGTTTTGTTTTCCGGCTGTAAAATCCCCGAAATGAACAATACACAAGCCACTGAGGGCGCGGCGGCGATATTCAAAAACCCGGGCGTCTGGTTTTGCGTTATGATTATATTTTTCGGCGGTGCCTCGGAATGTACAATGGCACAGTGGTGCTCAGGCTATTGTGAGCAGGCATTGGGTATTCCAAAGCTTTGGGGAGATATTTTCGGCACAGCGCTTTTTTCGGTTATGTTAGGTCTTGGAAGAAGCCTTTATGCCAAGGTGGGTAAAAACATTTCCCGTGTTCTGCTTGTCGGCGCATTGGGCGCCGCCGGGTGCTATATTTTATCTGCCCTCTGCCCTTTGCCGATTGTCGGTCTTTTTGCCTGCGCGCTAACAGGCTTCTGTGTTTCAATGCTTTGGCCGGGTAGCCTGATTGTAGCTTCTGACCGCTTCCCCACGGGCGGCGTTATTATTTACGCTTTAATGGCGGCTGGCGGCGATTTCGGTGCTTCGGTAGGGCCACAGCTTGTCGGTATAATAACCGATGCCTCGATAAAGCTGCCGGCAGTTAAAGCCATGGCAAGCAGTCTCTCCCTTTCGCCCGAACAGCTTGGAATGAAAATCGGTATGCTCGTGGGCGCGGTTTTCCCCATTGCCGCAGTGATACTGCTTTTACCCGTATTCAGAGCCGCCAAAAAACAAAAACAGGCTTTTTAAGTGAAACCCAAGCCAAATTGCGAGTTTTTGTTGCAATATTTGGCTTTTTCTGTTATGATGATATAAATATTTTCATTTTACATAATAAGTTTAAAGAAAGAAGGTTATAGTAATGGATGGAAATACTATACAAATCCTGATTGCCATGGTCATCTATATGGCAGTGGTAATCGGAATCGGTGCGCTTTACGCAAAGCGCGCAAACAAAAACTCTGAGGAATATTTCCTCGGCGGCCGTTCCTTGGGCCCTTGGGTTACAGCTATGAGCGCCGAAGCTTCGGATATGAGTGGTTGGCTTTTGATGGGACTTCCCGGTGTTGCTTATTGGTGCGGTCTTGCAGATGCCGCGTGGACAGCCATCGGTCTCGCAGTGGGTACATATATAAATTGGCTCATCGTTTCCAAGAGACTGAGACGGTACAGTGTGAGAGCAAATAACTCCATCACCCTGCCCGAATTTTTCTCTAACCGATTCAGAGAAAACAAAAAACACATTATGCTTATTGCCGGCGCATTTATTTTGATTTTCTTCACCGTTTATGCGGCAAGCTGCTTTGTTACCTGCGGTAAGCTGTTCTCCACCCTGTTTGGCACACCTTATGTAGCAATGATGATTGTAGGGGCTGTTTTTGTATTGCTTTATACCCTGTTGGGCGGCTTCCTTGCAGAAAGTGTTTCGGACTTTATGCAGGCAATCGTGATGATAGTTGCCTTAACAATAATCGTTACAATCAGCACTATACAGGCGGGCGGTATCGGAGCCGTTTTGGATAATGCAAAAGAAATTCCCGGCTTTTTGGAGCTTTTCGGCTTGGCAACCCCCACATTGGACGCTAACGGTCAGCAGATATTGGAAGCCGGCAAGCCGCTTTTCGGTGATGCTTCTGATTACGGCTTTTTAACCATCTGCTCTATGATGGCATGGGGCCTCGGATATTTCGGTATGCCTCAGGTATTGCTCCGCTTTATGGCAATCCGTAAGGAGGAGGAGCTCAAGCGCTCCCGCCGCATAGCAACCGTTTGGGTTGTAATTTCCCTTGCAGTTGCCGTATTCATCGGTATTGTTGGCCGTCAGCTTTTCCCCGATGCGCTTCTTACCAAATCTTCCGCAGAAAGCATTTTCATAACTCTGGCAACCAGCTCCTTACCGGCAATTTTGGCAGGCTTTGTTATGGCAGGTATTTTGGCAGCAACCATCAGCTCGTCAGACTCATATCTCTTAATTGCCGCTTCAGCTTTCTCTAAAAATATTTTCCAGGGTATCTTTAAGAAAAATGCCACCGATAAGCAGGTTATGATTGTTTCGCGCATCACCCTTTTAGTATTGGCATTAATCGGTATAATCATCGCTTTGGATGAAAAGAGCGTAATATTCCAAATCGTATCCTTTGCATGGGCGGGCTTCGGCGCCACCTTCGGTCCGTTGATGCTTTTCTCGCTGTTCTGGAAACGAATTAACAAGGCAGGCGCCATTGCCGGTATGTTCGGCGGCGCAGGCATGGTATTCCTTTGGAAATTGGTTATCAGCAAATTAGGCGGTGCATTTGCAATCTATGAGCTGTTACCCGCGTTTATTTTCTCCTCAATATGTATAGTAGCGGTTTCCTTGCTGACAAAGGCACCCTCCAAAGAAATCGAGGAGGATTTCGAGGCAGTTCGTTCAGGAAAGGTAGAAAACGCATAAAACAAAAGGCTTTTAAAAAGCATATAGACACAGAAAAAAGGGGAGGCAGTTTGCCTCCCCTTTACAGCTTTTTAAGGTTACATATTACTCTGTATATATTCAGTAAGATCGCCGATGGTTTTAATGTTCTCGATTTCCTCATCGGGAATTTCAACCTCGAACTCATCCTCAATACTCATAAGAAGCTCCACAACATCAAGACTGTCTGCTCCCAAGTCCTTGGCAATGTTGGTGTCCATAGTCATATCGTCTGCATCAGCATCAAGCTGCTCAGCCAAAATAGCTTTAATTTTCTCAAATACCATAAAAAAACCTCCTGAAAATTTCCAACCGTAAGATTGGGTGCTAAACAAATAATATGTTTTATTTACTCATTTGTCAATATATTTTTTATTTTTTTTAAAAATTTTACTGTCAGAAAGTTAAAATCGGTAAAAAATCTTGCAAAATTACTGCTTTTATCTTATAATAAATATTTAGTATAGAATAGGGTACTGTAACCTTGCAGTATACTGGGAATTTCACAACAACGAAAGGTGGGAAGCGGGCGCTTTGAATTTACGCGCTCGGTAATATGGCTAAAGAAAAGCTTGTTAAATCGATTACCTCTATGGACGAGGATTTTGCCAAATGGTATACAGATGTCTGCATTAAAGCAGAGCTTATTGATTATTCCTCTGTAAAGGGCTGTATGATTATCCGCCCTTACGGTTATGCTATCTGGGAGAATATACAGCATTTAATGGACACTATGTTCAAGGAGACAGGTCACGAAAATGTTTATATGCCAATGTTCATTCCCGAAAGTCTGTTGCAGAAGGAAAAGGACCATGTTGAGGGCTTTGCACCTGAGGTGGCATGGGTAACACACGGCGGCGAGGAAAAGCTGGAGGAAAGAATGTGTGTAAGACCTACCTCCGAAACCCTTTTCTGTGACCATTTTAAGAATATAGTTCATTCCTACAGGGACCTACCCAAGCTTTATAATCAGTGGTGCAGTGTTGTGCGTTGGGAAAAAACCACCCGTCCCTTCCTGCGCTCACGCGAATTTTTGTGGCAGGAGGGCCACACCCTCCACGCAACAGCCGAGGAGGCAAAGGCTGAAACCATTCAGATGCTTAACATCTATTCCCGCTTTGCTGAGGAATATCTTGCAATGCCGGTTGTAAAGGGTGTTAAAACCGAAAAGGAACGCTTTGCAGGCGCGGAAGCCACCTATACCATTGAAGCGCTTATGCATGACGGTAAGGCTTTGCAAAGCGGTACCTCGCATTATTTTGGAGACGGCTTTGCAAGAGCATTTGATATTGAGTTTACCGATAAGAACAACACCGCGGTGCACCCCTTCCAGACCTCTTGGGGAACAACCACAAGACTTATCGGCGCGGTTATTATGACTCACGGTGATGACAGCGGTCTTGTGCTTCCCCCTGCAATCGCACCCATTCAGGCGGTCGTTATTCCGATAGCCAGCCACAAGGAGGGCGTGCTTGATAAGGCAAACGAGGTTTATGCCCGCCTTAAGAATATTTGTCGCGCCAAGCTTGACGACAGTGAGCAATCCCCCGGCTGGAAATTTGCCGAGTATGAGATGAAGGGTGTTCCGCTTCGCGTGGAATTAGGCCCCAAGGATATTGAAAATAATGTTTGTGTGGTTGTCCGCCGCGATAACGGGGAAAAGACGGTTGTCTCCCTTGATGAGCTTGAAGCAAAAATCCCCGAGCTTTTAACTGCTGTGCGTGACGGGCTTTACAGCAAGGCGCTTGAACGCAGAAGCAATATGACCTACGATGCGCTGTCCCTTGAGGAGATGAAGGACATTGCCGACAATAAGCCCGGCTTTATAAGGGCTATGTGGTGCGGCGACCGCGCCTGTGAGGACCGCCTTAAAGAGGTTGCCGGCGTAACCTCCCGTTGTATTCCCTTTGAGCAGGAAAATTTAAGCGGAAAATGCGTATGCTGCGGCAAGGAAGCTAAGCACATGCTTTATTGGGGTAAGGCATATTAATAAGATTTTAACCGAAAGGCAGGTGACGGCATGAAGGATATTAAAGAAATTATTGCGGCTAATATATCCGAGCTGAGACGGCAAAGCGAGCTTACACAGTTTGAGCTTGCCGAAAAGCTTAATTATTCCGATAAATCGGTTTCCAAGTGGGAAAGGGGCGATTCCATCCCCGATATAACGGTTTTAAAGGAAATTGCCGACCTTTTTGGCGTTACCCTTGACTATCTTGTTCAGGAAACCCACGAAAAGCCACAGGAAACCAAGCAGACGGTCGGCAGAAGGGTTTATAACCACAGCTTTATCACGGGTATAAGCATTTTGCTTGTGTGGCTTTTAGCAACCTTTGCCTTTGTTGTGGTTGATATTACAATCGGCGGCACAAAGATGCATTGGCTTTCCTTTGTCTACGCTATACCTGCTTCCATGATTGTCTGGCTGGTTATGAATTCGGTATGGTTTGACCGCCGCCGAAATTTCATTATAATCTCTCTTTTAATGTGGAGCTGTCTGGCGGCACTCTTTATATCCCTCTTGCCTTTGGGTGTAAATATCTGGAAAATATTTATTTTGGGCGCCCCCGCACAGATAATTATACTCCTCTGGTCGAGAATTAAATCAAAAAAGCAATAAGGTCAGGACCTCCGGATTAACCGGAGGTCCTCTCTTTTTACCTATTCATATAAATTATTGTAGGGAACGACCTGCGTGTCGTTCCGTTAAAGAACTGCAAAATCTTAACCTAATACCCCGATGGTGTAAATGCATCTAAATTATAGTTTGCCGCGTGCCGCGGCGGTCAATCCGCCTTTTTATTCTGCAAAATCTTAACCTAATACCCCGATGGTGTAAATACATCTAAATTATAGTTTAGCGCACAAATTAAATTGATTATATGTAGGGGAGGGTGCGGGTGTCCGGCGGACACCTCTGCTAAGCAGAAGCCCCGACCAAGGCAGAAAACGAGACATTCGCCTCCCGTTTGTTTTTTCGGTGTTTTGCGGGAGAGGAAACCCCTCCCCTACAATCTTTCGGGATAATCCAAGCCCTTGGGCAGACCTAAAATATAATCTGCCGATACATTATAAAAGGTGCAAAGCTTTATAAG
The DNA here is from genome assembly GCA_017507805.1 of Clostridia bacterium. Lineage (GTDB taxonomy): Bacteria > Bacillota > Clostridia > Oscillospirales > Acutalibacteraceae > UBA737. Next base: position 9,541 of record JAFWAC010000021.1, on the reverse strand, counting down.
ATGGTGTAGAGGCAATTCATTTTGCTCCCTCTCATATCTGCTGTATACCGTTTGCTTAATCCCAAGCTGTTCTGCAATTTCGGTTTGCGTGAAATCTCTGTCCTCTCTTAATGCTCTTATGTTTTCAGCAATAGCCATAAAAAAACATCCCCTGTATTTTTTTATCCATTATACATTAGAACTTAAATGTACTATTAACATTAGAACACAAGTGTGCTAAAATATTTAAGCAAAGCTCCGATTGTTGTCAATTTAATAAAGCTTTCCCACAAAAAACGACTGCTTAGCTAACGCAAAAAGCAGTCGTTTTCCTTTGTATAAATTATTGTAGGGAACGACCTGCGTGTCGTTCCGTTAAAATTCATCAACATCCAGCGGAACGACACACAGGTCGTTCCCTACCAATCAATATTTCCGTTAAACCAATTCAGAAAAAAACTAACTGCTGCACACAAAAGGAAAAATGCTAAAACAATCCAGAGCATACGCTTATTTTTCTTTTTTGGTCCCACCTTTATAAGGGGCTTTTTTTCGGCGGAAGTGTCCTTTTCAGGTGAATTACCGCCTTTATCAGGACTGCCGCTTCCCGTGTAGGCAATAACACTTGCCAGCACCTTTTTTATTTCATCGGTGCTTTCGTCTATTTTATGTATGGCAATAAAATGGTCGGTGCTTATGTAAAATTCAAATTCATCGTTAAGCACAATATCCTCAAGCTGAACGGTGATTATTGTTTTGTGGTAATTAATCGCACGCTCAACCTCTTTTGCCACCCAAACCGAATTCTGCGCTTCATCGGTAAGCATTAAAACCAGACAAGAACATTCCTTTAGCGCCTTGTTGATTACCTCGGCATATTTACTGCCCACCGGAATATCATTCGGTGCCATCCAGGTGTTTATTCCCTTTTTCTTGAACAGCTCGCGCATAGCATCAGCTTTTGCCTGATTTTTGGTGCTGTAGCTTATAAATGCATAGCCCATTTTTATTCTCCCAATACCCTTTAATCGGTTTCTTTTCTCCAAACCATTTTGTTTACCACACCTGTATAGCTTTGAATAAGCTTTACAACCTTTGTGGAAACATTTTCCTCAACATAGTCGGGCACGGGAATACCGTAATCCCCGTTGAGATTTGCGGTGATTGCAGTATCTACCGCCTGCAAAAGACTTTTTTCGTCAATACCTGCCAAAACAAAGCAAGCCTTGTCAAGCGCTTCGGGGCGCTCGGTTGAGGTGCGGATACAAACCGCAGGGAAAGGCTTTCCGATGCTTGTAAAGAAGGAGCTTTCCTCAGGCAGAGTGCCGCTGTCACTCACCACAGCAAAGGCATTCATCTGCAGGCAGTTGTAATCGTGAAAGCCCAGCGGCTCGTGACGGATAACGCGACTGTCAAGCACAAAGCCGCTTTGCTCCAAGCGCTTTTTGCTTCTGGGGTGGCAGGAATAAAGTATCGGCATATCGTATTTTTCAGCCATCTTATTAATTGCATTAAAGAGGGATAAAAAGTTCTTTTCGGTATCGATATTTTCCTCTCTGTGAGCAGAAAGCAAAATATACCTGCCCTTTTCTAATCCTAAACGGCTGTGTATATCCGAAGCTGTGATTTCCTCCAAATTATTGTGCAAAACCTCCGCCATGGGGGAGCCTGTAACATAAACGCGCTCCTTTGGCAGACCGCACTCGTGCAGATATTTTCTTGCGTGCTCGGAATATGCCAAGTTCACATCGCTTATAATATCAACTATTCGGCGGTTGGTTTCCTCGGGCAGGCACTCATCCTTACAGCGGTTACCTGCCTCCATGTGAAAAATCGGAATATGAAGCCGCTTTGCCGCTATCGCCGAAAGGCAGGAGTTTGTATCTCCCAAAATAAGCAACGCATCGGGCTTTAACTGTGCCATCAGCTTATAGGAGCAGTTTATGATATTGCCCACCGTGGCGCCCAAATCGTCACCCACAGCGTCCATATAAACCTCGGGATTGCCAAGCTTCAAATCCTTGAAAAACACACCGTTCAAATTATAGTCATAATTCTGTCCCGTGTGGGCTAAAACACAGTCAAAATACTGCCTGCACTTGCTTATAACCGCGGCAAGGCGGATAATCTCAGGGCGGGTGCCCACAATAATTAACAGCTTCAGCTTGCCGTTGTTTTTAAAGCTTATGTCGGAATAATCGGTTTTAATTTCCATGTTACATTTCCTTACTTTCGGATTATTTTCTTAATCAGGATTTTTGTCCCGCATATAAAACTGCGATTTTTTAAATTTAAAATATGCCATACTCTGTCTCGGTCTGGCTTTTTATTCTTTCTTATATAGCAATCAAAAAGCTTTAACATACCTGTGTTTTTTTCTGAGGGAACATGGAGAACAACAACAGGGTTATACTTATAATTTGTAGAAACCAGCCTGAACTCCCCTGTCCAATATCTATAAACATAAGCACCGGCATTTTTAATTCTATCCATTAAACCATTTGCCGCAACAGAAAGAATGAATTCATCTCCGTGAGTTGTTACGAAATTTGTAGCGGTCATTCCATCATATACATCCAAAAATTTTTGAGAAAAGAATACAGCATTTTCCTTGTTAGAAGCAAAAAATTCACCGCCAAAATGAGTGATATTCTTTTCTTCCTTTAAAAAATCATTTACCTCACTCAAAAAATGTCTATAATCTTCAACCTGAAAACCATGGTTTATATCATATAGTAAAACATTATTCTTACATTCATTCCATATATCGGAAAAATCCCCCTGCACAAACACATCAGAATCCAAATAAGCATAGAAATCATAATTTGTTTCTCTGCAAACATGATATAATGCACACAACTTATAGAATGCCAAGCTCCAACGGTATTCTGCACCAAAATTGAATTTATCAAAAGGAACATTAATTATTTTTACCCCATTTTTGAGTAAAAGAGATTTATAAGGTTCCTTAATTTCAATGTTTGTAACTAACGCAATATCTGTTTTTGTTCCGTTATTCTTTCGCGCAGATATGCAAGCGACTGAAATGTTTTTCATATACATTTCCACACGCTTTGAATTATCACCGATATTTACTCCGGAATTATAATTTTTTATTTCCGCATAAGGAACTATTATAAGTCCTGTTTCTTTCTTTGATAATGTTTGTTGCATTTTATTTCCCCCTTGCTGTTATTCAAAAATTCACACTTCCTCAAAAAATGTATCGGGTTTATTTTGGTCAAAGCTTTCGTTAGCCCACATAACCGTTACCAAATCCTCGGTATCGCTTAAATTTATTATATTATGGGTGTAGCCCGGCAGCATGTGAACTGCCTCGATTTTTTCACCCGAAACCTCAAATTCAAGTATTTCCTCACTGCCGATTTTTCTTTGTTGAATAAGACCTTTACCGCTTACAACAATAAAAAATTCCCATTTTGTGTGGTGCCAATGTTGTCCCTTTGTGATGCCCGGCTTTGAGATATTAACACTCACCTGACCGCATTTTTCGGTCTTTAAAAGCTCGGTAAAGCTACCGCGGCTGTCCACATTCATTTTCAAGGGAAAGCTTACCTTTTCCTTTGGCAGGTAGGAAAGATATGTAGAATAAAGCTTTTTAGCAAAAGAATTATTAGGTATTTCGGGTATAACAAGGCTTTGGGGCTGATTTTTAAAGCCTTCGAGCAAATCCGCAATTTCACCCAATGTGACCTTATGGGTTATGGGTGCAGCGCAGAAAGCGCCATTATCGCAAAGCACAGCTTCCAAGCCGTTAAACTCGCAGTGATGCTCCTTACCCTCCAAGGCATCAAGCATCTCGGCAATCAAATCATCAATATACAAAAGCTCCAGCTCTACCGCCCTGTCATTAACGGTGATAGGCAAATCATTAGCTGTATTGTGGCAGAAGGTTGCAACAGCGCTGTTGTAATTCGGTCTGCACCACTTTCCGAAAAGGTTAGGAAATCGGTATACAAGTACCTTTGCGCCCGTTTCCTCAGCATAGGCAAAAAATAAATCCTCGCCTGCCTTTTTGCTCCTGCCATACTCCCCGTCATACCTGCCGATTAAGGTTGCCTGCAGGGAGGAGGATAGCATCACGGGACAGGTATTATTATATTTTTTAAGGGTATCTAAAAGACGCGAACCGAAGCCGAAATTGCCCTGCATAAATTCCTCATTGCTTTGCGGACGGTTTACCCCTGCCAGATTAAAGACAAAGTCAGCCCTTTGGCAGGCATTTTCAAGTTCATTTGGAGTTGAATTTATATCATAAAGATAAATTTCGCCTATTTCCAAATTCGGGCGGGTTTTATCCTTTCCGTCCCTTATGCTTTTAAGGGCTTCGGTAAGGTTTTTACCCACAAAGCCCGAGGCGCCCGTGATAAGTATATTCATTTGCTTTAATCCTCTTTAAAATTAAAATCAAGCCCTACATAATCCAGTGCCTTTTGAAAATCAGAAATATTTTCATCGGTTAAAATTTGCATATCTGCTTTTTGGTCCTTCAGCTTGCGGGACGAAAACAGCAGAGTTTCAGCACCGCGCACAACCCAGAACACGGGCAACAGCACAGGCGCCTTTTCAAGCACAGGATATCTTTTAGCCATGTTTTTGCATTTGGGGAACAAAACATTAAGCACCTTTTTACGGCGCGCACCCGCGGTACTGCCTGCTGTTTTTATCAGCTTTACTGCCGAAGCTGTTATATGAGCTTCATGTGTACCATAAGCTCCGCTACCGAATATTACCCCTGTGATAAAATCGGTTTTATCGGTAGGCTCGGCACTGCCAAACCAAACCTGTAAGGTATCCATAACATTTTTATAAAATTCCCAAAGCTGAAGCTTTTTAAGCTCTTTTTTAATATAGGTCTCATCCAATTCAGACTTCACCCTGCGGTAAATCCAAAGGTCGGTCATGTGACGGATACCTATACCGCCGTCTCGGTAATGCTTGGCAAAATGAGTGAACAAATATATAAGCGCATCCTCTGCCGACATTTCGTATCTATTAGGCTGTTCCTCACAGGGACGCGCCAAGCGCCAGCCGTCACCGAAATACTCATAATAATCCTTGTTATAAGAGGGGATTACCCTTTTGTGAAGCTCCAAGTACAGTGCAGGCTTCGCCCAAGTAAGCTCGTGGTCGCTTTCAAGCTTTTCGGTAAATCCAAGCTCTGTAAGGATCGGCTTTATCAAATCGTACTGCCGCGGCTTTATGAGTATATCGGCGTCACCCATAGCACGCATATCAGCCTTTGGATAGAAATATTTGAGCAAGGTACCCTTAAGAGGCATATATTCTATGCCTCGTTCATTAAAGGCGGTGCAAATTCTGTTTATCTCAAACATCTGCTGTTCACTTTTTGAGAGAGCCATACAAGAAAGCATAAAAAGCTGTTGCATTGTTTCATCCTGAGGGAGCCCTGCCTGCAAGGCACCGTAATAAAGTATGTTGATTATCTGGTGCTTGCGTGCTACTGCCACCGCATCGGACAGCTTAAAATCCTGCGAAACAGAATTTTTTTCACCCAAAATTGCATTTCTCACAAGGGTAATAATACCCTGCTGTTGTATATCAAGCATTTGTTATTTTCCTTCCATCTGGGAAATTTCATCACGGATATATTGAAGCGTTAAAAGCTTCTCCTTTACCTGCTCCACATTCAAAAGCTCGGTGTTATTAGAGTTAAACTCTGTAAGAGGATTGCGGTTAATGTCGCCGTCCTTAAAATATTTGTCGTAGTTAAGCCCTCTTGTATCAGCAGGCACACGGTAGAAGTTGCCCAAATCTATCGCACCTGAACACTCCTCATTAGTAAGCAAGGTTTCGTACATCTTTTCGCCGTGACGGATGCCGATAACCTTAATTTCGGTTTCGGGGTTGAAAAGCTCGGTCACAGCCTTTGCAAGGGTTTCAATGGTGCAGGCAGGCGCCTTTTGCACCAGAATATCACCCGAAACGCCCTTTTCAAAGGCAAACAGCACAAGGTCCACCGCCTCATCAAGTGACATTATGAACCGTGTCATGGAAGGCTCTGTAATGGTAATGGGGTTGCCAGCCTTTATCTGCTCAATCCAAAGGGGGATAACCGAGCCGCGGCTGCACATAACATTACCGTAACGGGTACAGCAGATTTTGGTTGCATCGGGGCTTACGGTGCGTGACTTTGCAACGATTACCTTTTCCATCATGGCCTTTGATGTGCCCATAGCGTTTACAGGGTAAGCCGCCTTGTCGGTTGAAAGGCAAACTATGTTTTTAACTCCTGCCTCGATAGCCGCTGTCAGCACGTTTTCAGTGCCCAAAACATTGGTTTTCACAGCCTCAATGGGGAAAAATTCACAGGACGGCACCTGCTTGAGTGCGGCGGCATGGAAAATATAGTCCACCCCGTGCATTGCATTTTTAACCGATGCCAAATCCCGTACATCACCGATAAAAAATTTTATTTTTTCTGCCACCTCGGGCATTTTAGCCTGAAATTCGTGGCGCATATCATCCTGCTTTTTCTCGTCTCTCGAAAAAATCCGTATTTCACCTATATCGGTTTTCAAAAAACGGTTAAGCACCGCATTGCCGAAAGACCCCGTACCGCCTGTTATAAGCAAGGTTTTGTTTGTAAAAGAACTCATATTATTACTCTCCTTTTCGCATTTTTAAATATCTCAAAGTCTTTACTCTTTCATTTGAATCCAACCCAAATATCCAGATACTTGTAACGAAAACACTTATGCAAATGATGACTTTCGCAATCAAAATCAACCAACTGTTTCCAAAGATAAACTTATTGATAACCATACACAAAGCAAATGTCACTGCTGTTGATACGCCAAGTTTAAAATAACAATTCTTTATAAAATAGAAAATATCTATTTTCATAATTTTGTAATGTACTGTAAAATATAACACCACTCTAACAGTGTATGCTAAAAATATAGATAGGCAAGCCCCTAAAACACCAAGCTTTGAAGATATCAGAAAAGAAACTACCACATTTGTAATTCCTGTACCAAGATCAATAATCGCCCTTTGCTTTATTTTATTTTGAACTATCATTGCTGTATTTGCAATCTGTAAAGAATTCAAAAAAATACTCGGAAAAATCACCAATAAAATTCCTGAATAAGCCTGCTCGAAACCGCGACCCATCCATAAGCCTAAAAAGTCCTTACCCAACAAAGCAAAACCGACAAAAATCAAACCATTCAACGCAAATTGAAATCTTCCCACATCCTTCATCAACGGCATTATGTTTTCGTCCGTATCTTTTCCGGCATATATCCGTGAAATTTTAGGCATAAACATACCGTTAATTGCCGCCGTGATTGTATAAAAATATCCTTCTATTGTAACCACTATGCCAAATACGGCAATTGCCTCACTGCTAACCATAATTCCTAAGATAGTTGGAGTAATAGTAAAAATCAATCTTTGCGACAGTGCTGAAACTGTTGTCCAAAAAGAAAAAACAAAAATCGAACGGTATTCTTTGCTTTTTTCACCCTTAAAGACTACTCGTATCGATGTTTTAGTAGAAACAACAATATATTTATAAGCTGTAACAACTATACCCGAAAAAGCATTTACCAAAACCAATGCAAGCAATCCAAAATTCAAAAGCAATGCCGCAACTGTAAAGCATAAAATTATTACCTTATGAATTATTTCCGAAAGCTTTAACTGAACAAACTTTTCATATGCCGTCAATACACCGTTTAATGTGACAAAAGGAAAGTTAATAATAGAAAATAGACCAGCAATACAATATACCGTTTTAAACTTTGTTAGCTCTTGGGGCGTTAGTTTAATATAAATTTCTTCTATAAAAAAGAATATCACAACTAACACTAAAAAGATAATTACATCAACAATTAAATACAGCTTGTATATCAAGCCCAAAAATTCATTTGCTTTTTTCTGGTTGCCTTCTGCCACATATTTTGATATGTATCTCGCCGCCGCTGCGCTAAGACCAAAGTCGACCATAAACATTGTTATTAACGAATTAACTAATGTATATAAACCATAGTCAGCTTTACCTATCTGTTGTATCATCCATGGCGTATATAAAAGTCCGGATAATATGTTTATTGCTATAGCTACATATGCTAAAATCGCTCCGAATTTTATCTGTTTTTCCATATTCAACCTCTTTTTTACCTTGTTTGAATTTTCCTACAAGGCATTGATGAACTTGACTAATTTTTTTGCTGCACTTTCAAACGAATATTTCCCATCAACATATTTTTTTGCAGCATTCGCCATTCTATAAGCAAGCTCCTTATTGTTATAGATATATCTAATCTTTTCCGCAATTGCTCGAGGTGTTATATCATCTATAATAAAAACATTTTCCAAGAACTCCTTATCCTCTAAAACACGCGTAGTTAACAATGGTATTCCCGTATTAATACACTCAAAAGTTTTAGATGGAAAAGCATAATCCATCGCCTCGTCATCTAAACGCCTTAAATTCAATAAAAGAGAACTTTTTTTATATATGTCATAAAGTTCCTCTTCGGCAAGACGTCCCTTATAATGAAAAAAATCATACCGTTTTTCCGCTTCTAATACCTGTTTTAAAAGCGGTCCGTCACCGCATAAATTTATTTGTATAGGAAGATCCTTTAACCCCTCCAATGAGCTTATCAACGCATCAATACCGTTAAGCTCGGTAAATGTGCCTGCAAATGTTATTTCAAAGCTTTCTAAGCACTGGTTATAAATACTTGGTTGTCCTGTAATAACACTGGGTTTTAACACCAATGTGTGTTTTCCCTCCATTGCAAATCTGTTTATAGCTTTTTCTTGAAAAACTATAATGCCTTTAAAAAATCTTATAAAAAATTTCCCTATAGAAAATTTCAAATTGATTATTGCTCTTTTTAAACCCGTAAGAGTGCACATTGCCGGTTTGTGACTGTCAAATTCGAATGGTATACATATCTGTTTTTTGAAAAGCTTTATATAAAGCATACCCAATACAAAAAACAAATCATAACCCCAAAAAATTATTACTACCTGCCCGTCATTTTTCAATTCGCTTAAAATATTAAGAAATTTAAAGCGCTTGCCATATTTTTTTTCATCTGTTCCCACAAGTTCCAAATTGCCGTTTTTTTCTCTTTTGGTACGCGGTGCGCATATAGAAATAATTTTAACATTTATATACTTCGAAAGATAATGAGCTAACCAATATTTATATTTTTGTGATGACGATGTCATTTCTTTACAATTCAAACTCTCAATTTCACTAGCGATAAAATAAACCGTTTTGATCTTAGGTATTTTCAAGGCAAATCACCATCTAATATATTATCTTTTTTACTTACATAACAGACCTGTGGTCTTTTGCATAATTTAGGCTTTACTGCAAGGCCCATGTAAAAAAAGTGCTGATTCGTTGTTTTGTGCCAATTCCTTTGCAAGGGCAACAAATCTCTCTGCCGCGACCTCTCCGTTCCATTCGTCCCTCATTGTATTATAGGCATTTACAGCCATTTCGCATCTTATATCCTTATTCTCTAACAACAGCCGCGTTTTTTCAAACAGT
>JAFWAC010000006.1 GCA_017507805.1 Clostridia bacterium | reverse complement strand
TGCAGACCATAATTTCTATTGGAATGAAAACGGCGATTTAGTAATTATCTTTGATGAATACGAGGTTGGTCCCGGCTCAATGGGAACTCCCGAATTTGTTATAGATAGAGATGTCATTAAGGATATTTTAAAATCGGAGTTTAAAGACATTATTTTATAATGTGGAGGTTATTTCTTTTACAAAATCTATTGAAAAAACGACAATTAGCGTGTATAATATCATTGTTGGCGTGACAACACGATGACAACAAAAATCTTGACAGTCCGTATTTTGCGGATAATCTGAACACTCCCGATAATATGAGTAAAAATACCCATACAAAATTGTTTAAGTTACAGTTTTCGGGAGCGAATGGGAATAATACCGACTTAATACCATATATCCATAATGACAGACAGTGGTTTTTCATTGCCTGTCATTATTTTTGCTGCACCATTATTTAGAGTGCAACAATTATCCGCAGCAGAGCCACAGAAATCGTAAATCACGATATTATTTACAACTAACCGAAGCACGGCGGCAGGGAGATTAACACCTCTCTGCCGTTTTTTTGATTTAATGGCGAATAGCAATTTTTTGCAAAATAATTTAGTATATCCTTGACTTATGTAGATAATCTATATATAATATTATGTAGACCATCTATATAAGGAGGATAATTTATGGCTATTGATAAGTCCCTTATCTCCGGAAATACAGATATGCTTGTGCTACGGCTTTTGAAGGATCGAAATATGTACGGTTATCAAATTATCGAAGAACTTGCTCGACAATCAAATCGAACATTTGAGTTGAAGGCGGGAACGCTATATCCTTTATTGCATTTGCTTGAACAAAAGAATTATCTTGAATCCTACGACGGCGAGACTGTTGCAGGGAAAACAAGAAAGTATTATAAAATTACCGATTCGGGATGCAAGTATCTTGAGTTAAGACAGGCGGATTGGGAAAGCTATACACTTGCTGTAAACAATGTTTTATCGGGAGGTGTCTTGCTTGCAGGAGTATAATTCACCCGATGAATATATTGCTGACGTTCAAAAGCATATTCGTTGGAAAAGAGCAAAAGTTGTTGTAACAAAAGAATTATATGAACATATCAGCGATCAGTTTGATTTCTTTGTTGCTAATGGTTTTGAAGAATCAGAAGCGATGAAAAAAGCGATACAAGAAATGGGAAGTGCTGATGTTGTAGGAACAGAATTGGATAACGTTCATCGCCCCAAAATGAATTGGTTATTGCTTGCTTTAATAGGGTTGCTTTTGTTGATCGGTATGACCATATCATTTATGCTATTGTCAACTACTGAAACCCTGCCAAAAGTTTACGGTATTGTGTGTGGATTTGGCGTTGCTATTTTTGTGTACTACGTCGACTATACAGTCTTAATCCGATACCCAAGACTTATATACTTTATCTTATCAATATTAGCAATTATTACATCGGTGTGGGAATTGCGAAACGGTTTTTCTGTTTTAGGGTACAGTTATACCTTTTATTTGCTCTTATGCTACCCGATTGCTTTGGTTGGGATTCTATTTAATATTAAAAATAGTGGTAGTAATATTGGCATTGTTTTATATGCTATCTACGCTTGTTGCCCCTTGGTGTTAGCTATATTAAATAAATCCTTCACCGCTTTCATCACAATTCTGATTTGTTCTGTATTTTTGCTGATTTATGGATTGAAATTAAATTGGATAAAGTGGAATAAATTAAATATAATCGGAGCAAGCTGCATCGTGGCATTTCTTGCTATATTCGTCTTTTTTATAAATCAGTTTTATGGCATAGCATCTGATACTATACATATAGATTCAACCCAGTTCTATCAGTTAAATTTATTTTCTGCTCTTGGCAATTCTGAACTCATTTGTAAAAGTTCAATATCCATTAATGAACAGTTATTGGGTTATCTATATGACCATCCTATCAGTTTGCTATTGTATAATTATGGAATAGTTTTGGTTCTGTTTTTGCTTGCCGCTTTCGGACTGTTGTTTTATTTGCTATATAAAACAGTTAAAAAACAAAATACAGAAGTCGGGAAATTGCTTGCAAATATGGTGTTGATGATCTTTGGTATTAAACTTGTCGGCACATTAATGTGTGAAATCGGTATTCTTCCCGATTTCAATATAGGATTTCCATTTGTGACAACCGGCGGTGTATTTATTATTTATGACCTTGCCCTAATTGGAATTATACTATCCATTATTCGAAATGAAAGTATTGCTAAAGATTGGGTTAGGTTAAAAGAAAAACGGAGGATTGAAAATGAATAGAATTTTCGGATATATATTAAATATGTTTCCATATATGCTTATAGCCATACCGGTAGTAATTCTGATTCGTGTGATTTCTTGCAGCTTCTTAAAGAAAAAAGAACATAAGACAACGGTTTGGCACGAATTAGGAGTATGCCTATTTTTCTTATTTCTCGTTGGACTTTTCTCGCAGACGATCATACCGCAATTCGACTTCGGAGTTGGCGGTATAAGTATAACTAACGGAAATTTATTGGGAGAAATAAACCTTATTCCCGGCAAAGTGTTTATTGATACGTGGAGAGAAAGTATGGTTGGTGGATATTGGTTGTATTTCGCAATCAACTTTATCGGTAACATATGTTTGTTTGTTCCCATTGGCTTTTGCGTGCCGCTTCTGTGGAATAAATCTTCTTTACCAAAAACACTTCTGGTCGGTTTTTTGATATCTTTATTCATTGAGCTTTGTCAACTTCTGCAGGCAAGAGGTACGGACATTGATGACTTATGGATCAATACCCTTGGAGCAATGATAGGGTATCTTCTATATGTTGGTGTATGTCGGATTTCAAAACAATTTCTTTTGAAATTTAGAATTCAAAAGAAAGGTGAATCAAATTAAGCAAAGCCCCTTGAATTTCTAAGCAAAATCGTTTATAATATATTCAATCCCAAGTCCAAATTATCCACGGTAAAATTATTCTTGTTATCAACGTCGATAACAAAATGATAACAAGGGCGGTTTAACACAGGATAATACAGATACATCGTGTATCAAAAAAATCAGGACTAACGAGAAGCAAAAACACATAAACAGAATTGTTTAGTCTTGGTCGAGTGGGAATAATTGCATATGTTCGAGAACAATCTTGGGTATTCCCAAAAGAACACCCAAAATCATTCTCTCCCAATCTTTTTTCAAATACAACAAATGCCTTTCCGGATTTAGCGGAAGGGCATTATTTTTTATCTTTTAAGTTCAACTTTGGCCTTGGAATAAGTTTTTCTAAAATCGCTTGGGGTAATACCGCTGATGCTTTGGAAAATACGATTGAAGTTTCTCACGCTTCCAAATCCGCATTTAAGAGCAATTTCGGTTACAGACAAATTTTTGTCTGACAATAACGCGCAGGCCGCTTGAAAGCGAAGCTGGTTAACGAAGCTTTTGAAGTTGATGGAAAAATATTTGTTGAACAAAGATGAGAAGTAATGATATTCATAATTTAATTCTTCTGCGATGGTCCTAAGTGAAAGATGGTTGTTGAGGTTTTCGCTTATGTAAGAAATAACTATTTGTTTAAAATTATAGTCTTGCGAAAAATCCTCGGTGGTGGCTTTTTCAACGCATTGATTCAAAACCAAATGAAGCATAGAAGTCAGCATAAAATGTTCGGGTTGCTTTGCAATGAATAAATAACGCTTTAAAATATCGTCAATCGTCGCCTCACAGGTGAATTTAGAGTATTTAACGCTGTTGTGCGTGCGTGCGAACGAAGGAATAAAATCCTCTGAAAAAACACCAACCCAGGTTTCCCCTTGAGAGATATATAATGAGTGTATGGAAAAAGGCGGTATAACTAAAAGCTCGCCGCGGTGCAGTTTTTCGGGGATACCGTCAATCGTGGTCTCGCATTCGCCCTCAATAACGTAGATAAGTTCGTAATTGGAGTGAAAATGCTGTCCGTATTCAACGTCTGTATAAACAAAGGCATTATAGTTGTAATTGCTGAGGGAATTGTGTGTCTGATGATATACCATAAAATCACCTTAATCTTAATTTCTGTCTGAAATTATATAATATGTTTCTTGCGTTGTCAAGGCGCTGATGATAAAGTTAAATGGGTGATAGTTATGTATGGACTCGTTTTTTCAATAGAAGAGTTTTCTCCTTTCGATGGACCGGGAATTAGGAGTACGGTGTTTTTAAAGGGGTGTCCGTTGCATTGCAGCTGGTGTCATAACCCCGAGGGGCAGAGCGCTTTCTCGGAGATTGTGCGAAGTCCAAACGGATGTCTTGGATGTCTTTCCTGTGAGAAATACGCCGAGGTAAAGAACGACAAGATAATCTTTACTGAGCAAAGCATAAAAAACTGTCCAAACGGACTGTTGCGAGTTTGCGGAGAAAAATTTTCATCCGAAGCGCTTTGTGATCAAATCTTAAAAAACAAGCGCGTCCTGCAAAACGGTGGTGTAACCTTTTCGGGCGGTGAGCCGCTTATGCAGAGCGAATTTTTGATCGAATGTCTTTCGCATTTGAAGGGTCAGTTACATACAGCCGTGCAGACGAGTGGCTTTTGCGAGATAAGTACCTTTCGTAGGGTAGCGGATGTTGCCGATATGTTTTTATATGATTTAAAAATATTCGACGATGAACAGCATAGAAAACATACAGGTGTTTCTAACGAAAATATAAAGAAAAATTTTGTTTATCTCGCCCAAAATAAAAAAGACTTCATAGTAAGGATACCGCTTATACCGACAGTTACCGATACCGAAGAAAACCTTTCGGCCATTGCGAAATTTTTAGAGCAAAACGGTGTCAAACACGTAGAGCTGCTTCCTTACAATAAGATGGCGGGCGGTAAATATGCGCTCGTAGGGCGCGCTTATGAACCGCTTTTTGACGAAAAAACTCCCTGCAATCCGAGAACCGATATTTTTCAACAGTACGGTATTTGGGCAAATGTTTTATGAGGTGATGTTATGAACGATAAAATTAAAGCCTTATTAGATCAACTGAAAGCAAAAGAATATAAGAGTTTGAGACTTTACAAAGAACCAAAACCAATAATTTTTCCTATAGATTATTTTGGTTTTAATATCGGTTCGCCCGAGAAAATACCGCCTTGCGGTGGTAACAACACCCCTGATTATGAGTTTGTTATAAATACAGGCTATGAAGCAATTAAAAATATGTTGTCCGAGAATATAAAAAAGACCGATGACAACGAGAAAAAGTCTTATGGCTTTAATTGGATAAGAAAATTAGATAAATGCATAAGAATTTGTGATGAGCATCGGGAGCTGGCAAGGGAAACGGGTAATACTCGTCTTTACGAAGCCCTTGGTCAGGTTCCGAGAAAACCCGCTCGCAGTTTTTATGAAGCGTGTCTTTTTATGAAAATCAGCACCTTCTTTTTGAGAACGAATTTGGTTGTGCATTTGGGACTTGGACGTTTTGATCAGTATATGTATCCCTTTTATCTTCGTGACAAGCAAAACGGTGTAAGCGGCGAGGAACTTTTCGAAATCCTTGAGGCTTTCTTTATATCGCTCAATTATGATACTGACCTATATACCGGTATGCAGCTCGGCGACAATGGTCAATCGTTGGTGCTCGGCGGTTTTGATTTAAACGGAAACTATATGTATAACGAGTTGTCCGAGAAATGCATGCAAGCATCGCTTGAACTTAATCTTATTGACCCTAAAATAAATCTTCGCGTTGGCAAGAAAACGCCTGATGAGGTTTTCGTCAGCGGTACCAGACTTACGCAAAAGGGATTAGGTTTTCCGCAGTATTCAAATGATGACGTCGTAATACCCGGTCTCATAAAGTTAGGTTATGAGCCCCAAGACGCAGCGGATTACGTTGTTGCGGCCTGTTGGGAGTTTTTGATTCAAAAGAAAAGTTTTGAAAACGCCAATGCTGCCACAATGAATTTCCCGCTTATGGTGAGTCGTGCGCTTTCAAAGCATTTGAAAGAATGTAAAACCTTCCTTGAGTTTTTAGAGTGTGTCAAGGAAGAGATAAAATCGGAATGTGATGCGATAGTAGAAAAATACATAGATTGGCCAATGTCACCACCTTCTAACGGTATGATTTCGCTTTATTATAAAAGCTCTGTTGATACCCTAACTGACGTTTTTCACCATTCGGCCAAATACCGCAACTGGGGATGTCACGGAGCAGGCATTGCTAATGCCGCGGATGCACTTGCGGCAGTAAAGAAAGCGATTTTCGAAGATAAAAAGTATTCTTCGGATGAACTGTTAGCTGCTTTGAATGACGATTTTTGCGGACACGAAGAAATGCGAAATTATTTGCGCAGTTGTCCCAAAATGGGTAATAACGATGATTACGTTGACAGTCTTGCTATTGAGATAATGGACTTCTTTCAAAAAAATCTCAACGGCAGACCTGTTGCCGGCGGAGGGATTTGGAGAGCCGGAACGGGCGCTTCGCTTGAGTATATAAGTGAAGGTGAAAAATGTCCGGCGACCGCCGACGGAAGAAAAGCGAGAGACCCGTTCGCTTCGAGCTTTTCGCCTTCGCTTGACGTTAAGCCTAGCGGGATATTGTCGGTTATTCAGTCTTTTACTAAATATGATATGACGAATATAATCAATGGTGGGCCGTTAACGCTTGAGATACATGAAAACCTTTTACGAAACGAAATGGGTATTGAAAAGGTGGCAAGCCTTGTTAAAACCTATATTGAGCTGGGTGGCCATCAATTGCAGTTAAATTCTATTAACCGTGAAACTCTCATAGATGCTCAGATGCACCCTGAAAAGTATCCCAATTTAATTGTTAGGGTTTGGGGTTGGAGTGGTTATTTTAACGAACTTCACAAAATGTATCAAGATCATATTATTCGACGATTTGAATATTAAAAAACACCCGACGCAAGTCGGGTGTTTTTCTTATCGTTCGTGAAAAATGGTTCGCGTTTTTCAAAAGAGCAAACAGCTTCGAAGTGCTCGGCTATAAGGTAGAGTGCTTTTTCTGCATATTGACCGACTCTGTCGGGCGTGTGGGCATCGGTTTGCCACCTATTACTATAGATGCCTATTTAGTTAATAGCCTGTGTAGAATAGAAATTTATGTTTATGTAACTAAATGCTTTTTCTAATAGTATATAGAGAATATTTGTTTTTGTTCTTTATAGGATATTTGAATTTGTATTTTTACAGCATATTAACTCTCAGTGGGCTGAAATCGTTTGATTTCAGCCCACTTATTTGCTTTGAAATATAGTTTTCTTATCAGCGGTGATAAGAATTTGATAAGCGCTACGAAATAATAGTAGAAATCGCAATAATTCTATTTTATAATACTGTTAGAAATCTTGGCTTTGCCGTTCCAACAGGGGGTAATACTTATGTTTAATCATTTTTTATCTGAGATTGCAGAATTATCTGATAGCAGAAAGCAAGCTATCCTTACCGCAAAGGACAATTATTCTGCAAAAGGCACAAAATACTATGTCAGCGCCGATGGCTGTGATTCAAACGACGGTTTATCTCCCCAAAGCGCCTGGAAAACCCTGCAGAAAGTATCTGCAATGGCAAGCTCCTTACAGCCCGGCGATGCCGTGCTTTTCCGCCGCGGAGATGTTTTCAGGGGGAATGTTGCTGTTGCCTCCGGTGTTACCTACGCTGCTTACGGCAATGGCGAAAAGCCCAGGATCTATGGCGGCAGCAAAAATCTGAGTGACCCGGCGCTTTGGACTGAAATTGATGCTGAAAACCATATCTGGCAATTAAACGAAGAGATTTTGGATATCGGCACCCTTGTTTTCAACGACGGCCAGTATCATGCCTACAAGCACATTCCTTCTTATATTAACGGGCAATTTGTTTGCCGGGATGAGATCAGCAAGCCTTTTATCGTTTCAAATGAACTAAAAAACGACCTGGATCTTTTTTGGCACTATGATAAGCAAACTACAACCGCTCCCTCCAAAGGGCAGGATTTTCCCATTCCCGATGTGACAGCCGACAGCTTCGGCACCCTCTATTTAAGATGCAACAAGGGAAACCCCGGCGAAGTGTTTGAAAGCATCGAGCCTGTTGTTCGCCGCCACGGCTTCCTGGTTCTCAAAAATCACGATGTGCATATTGATAACATTTGCATCCGTTATTTTGCCCAGCACGGTGTCTGTGCCAGCGGCCATGCTAAAAATTTGCATGTTTCCAACTGCGAAATCGGCTGGATCGGCGGCTCTATTCAGAATTATAAAGGCATAGATCCCAACTATCCGGAAGGCCCTCGGGGCAGCGTTACCCGCTACGGCAACGGCATTGAAGTTTACGGTGGCTGTGAAAACTACCTCGTGGAAAACTGCTACATTTATCAGTGCTATGATGCAGGCGTTACCCACCAGGTAACCACAAACGGAAAATTCTTCAAGCACGAAAATGTTACCTACCGAAACAACCTGATAGACAACTGTGTGTATTCCATCGAGTATTTCCTGGATAAAACAGACGGCGATACCGAAAGCTATATGCAGGGCGTTGAGATCAGCGGCAACATTTTACAGCGCAGTGGCTATGGTTGGGGTCAGCAGCGGCATAATAAGCACACCCCTGCCCATATCAAAGGCTGGAGCTATATCAACACAGCTTCTGACTACAAAATCGTGGGTAATGTGTTTGACAGATCCGCCTTCCGTTTGCTGCACCTTGTGGCGCAAAAGGAAGAACGCCTGCCCCAAATGCAGGATAATATCTACATCCAGAATATGGGCGGTATGATCGGCCAATACGGCTTTAATGCGGTAAAAGAGCCGGACATCGTTTATGTAGACGAAAACTTTGAAAACACTGTAAAAACCGTCTTCAAAGACAAAACCGCCAAAACCTTTATTTGTGATTAACAACCGCCTTTCCGCATTTAGCGGAAGGGCATTCTTTTTTTCAAAAATTATTCCCACGGGGGTAGTTCCGCCCGGCATAAGTTGTTTGACCTACTTTACTTGTAAATAAAAGGGTTTTAGAACCCTTTGCCACCTATTATTATAGATGCCTATTTAGTTAATAAAAGAATAACTCAACCCCATGCTAAACAAAAAACCGAAAGCCGAAGCTTTCGGTTTTTGCAGTTATATTTTTATCTTTTTACCCGAAGCAATAAACGCCAACGATGAAAGCGCAAACAGCATTGCAGCTATTGTCATAACCGAGGCATCGCCCGTGGGCGTTGTGCTGAATCTTTTGCTTGCGGGACTGAAAATATGCGTCGGCATTCTCGCAATGTCGCTGTCGGTGGTTGCCGATGCGGTCAACAATCTGTCGGATGCCGGCTCGTCGGTCATTTCCTTTATCTCCTTTAAAATTTCGGCAAAGCCTGCCGACCGTGACCACCCGCACGGGCATGCGCGGATCGAATACGTGACCTCGATGATCGTCGGTATGATCGTCATTGTGGTTGGCTTTGAGCTTCTTTTAAACTCGGTGCGCGGACTGATTTCACCGTCGGGCACGACTGCGGTAAAGCCGCTCACGCTGATTCTGCTCGGCGTGGCGATTCTTGCAAAGCTCTGGCTTGGGCTGTTTAATTTCAGGATCGGGAAGCGCATCGACTCCTCGGTCATGCGTGCGACCGGTGTTGACAGCCTTTCGGATTCCGTGTCAACCCTTGCCGTTCTCGTCGGGGCATTGCTTTCCTACGTTTTCCCCGAAGCTGCCTTTACTCCCTATATCGACGGCGCGATGGGACTACTTGTGT
>JAFWAC010000020.1 GCA_017507805.1 Clostridia bacterium | reverse complement strand
CCTCATTATGTTAGTTGTGTGGTCGGCAAACCACTTCTACTATAATGGGGAGCTTTTTTCTTGTCTACTTTACTCCTCGCTATAAGCTATTATTTTTCCCCCTGCATAGCAGGGGGTTTACTTTGGCAAGGCCAACAAAAAACTGCCTCCCGCAGGAGGCAGTTTTATTGTTAGCAATTAGCCCTTGATGGCAGCCTGTGTTGCACTCAGCAAAGGGGGAAATCATAAATTTTCTGTTTTGAATGTGGTGTAGTCTTCGTAATAATAGCTGTGGTCAATGCCCTTCATAAACATTTCTCGGTCAGTAACCTTGTCTGTCAATGCGCTTCTGAGAATATGCTTGATTTCAATATCCCTAATGGGGCTACGTTCCATAGCGAGCAAATAGTCCTCTTTATCGACAAGACTCCAGTCAATCACCTTGCCTATTTCTTTTTTTAATATACAATCAAGCCATATGCGTGTTGCCCTGCCGTTACCTTCACGGAACGGGTGAGCAATATTCATTTCCACATATTTTTCGATGATCTCGTCAAATGTGGATTGGGGCATTTTATCGATATTGGCAAGAGATGCTTCCAGGTACATTACCGGCGCGAAACGGAAAGTCCCTTTTGCAATATTAACATCCCGAATCTTTCCGGCGAAATCATAGATATCCTCAAAAAGGTGTTTGTGGATTGCCTGGAGTGCCGCAATTCGTCCAGCTTCCAGTTTGTCAAGAATCCCCTTTTCGAACAGCTCTACCGCCTTCTTCTTACTGATTCGTTCCTCAGCCTTAGCCAATTCAAGAGAATTTGTGATCCCAAGTTTGTTCTCAAGCATACCCTCACCCCTTTTCTTTTATTTTACCATATGATTATACCATATAAAAAGGTGTTTTACAAGAGAAATCCGCCCCTCAGATGAGAGGCGGATTCATTATTGGGTAAAATCTTAGCCCTTGATGGCAGCCTGACCTGCAATACGCAAAAGGGGGAAATTAATATATATTATAATTATCTGCAATAAATGACTTTATGTCGTCAGGGCTTGTGTTGGTTTTATACTCAATCACAATTCCAAACAAATCGTCCCATTGGTACACTAAATCAATCGGGTCGTTTTTTACTTTATAACGCATTTCACCTACGGAAGATATTTTTCCTTGCCATTCGTTATTGTTCCACTTTTTTGTAATGTATTTTACTAAGTCAACAAACGGATCACTTTCACTAATGCTATCTTCCTCGTTGCATTTAACATATATCCAATTGTCTGTTTCTGAAACATCTGTAATCCTATATGTATACATTTTTGACACCTCTCATTCCTATTATAATCAAAGCGGTAGACATTTTCAACGATAACAGAAAAAATCCCTCTGCCGATTTTGAAGTGACCCCAAAAAGTTAGACAAATATTTTAACTCAAATTGTTTAAGCTGCCGAAAGGGCTTGCTGTCTGTGTAATGCAGGTGGCAAGCCCTTTAGTCTTGCCTTGATACGTCTGTTATTGTAGTAATCGATG
>JAFWAC010000005.1 GCA_017507805.1 Clostridia bacterium | reverse complement strand
AGTCAGTAAACATCAGTGTTTGCTGACTTTTTTCTTTTTTAAAATTTTAGAAAATTTCTAGAAACAGCTCACTCGGTAGAAAAAGCAACCGAGTGAGTGTTAACCGCAAAAAATCAATTATTAATGGAGTATGTTGCTACGATTTTAAGTTCGCTTCCCTACATTTTTAAATGTAGGGATTTTTTATTTGGAGGAAATAAAAATGTCAGAATATCAATTACAAATAAAACAAATTGTAGATTCCCCACGATGTAGAATTTACAGACAATTAATACAGAGTTTAATCAAGGACCCGAACATTCGCTCTGGCGGCAGTTCGGGTCTTTTTTATTATACAGTATTATGCTGCTATGCAAATTTCAGAACATCATATAAAAGAATAGACGGAATTATTCACTTACTTAATTCTGGTGCGGCTTGCCTTGACGCAAGCGGTGTATGTACCGATAAAAACGGCAACGCTACTATGAAAAAATGGTGGGAAGTAACCGACGAGGATATTAAGAAGATGACCGACGCTTGCTGTTGGTGCGAGGCAGGTTTTGATAACTTCCGTGGCGGCGGTTTCTCAAGCCACTTTACAACAAAGGCAGAAATGCCATGTACAATGATTAGACTCAATCTTGTAAAAGGTTTAGGACCTGTACTTCAAATAGCAGAGGGTTGGACAGTAAATCTCCCTGAGGAGGTGTCCGATACTCTAAGGGAAAGAACTAACCCGACTTGGCCCTGCACTTGGTTTGCTCCACGCTGTGACGGCAAAGAGGGTAGCCCCTTTAAAACTGCTTACGAGGTAATGCAGAACTGGGGTGCTAATCACGGTGCAATCAGCTACGGACATATCGGTGCAGATTTAATCACAATGTGTTCAATGCTTCGTATCCCCGTTTGTATGCACAATGTATCCGAAGATGATATCTTCCGTCCCGCTTGTTGGAATGCATTCGGTATGGATAAAGAGAGCGCAGACTTTCGCGCTTATGCTACCTACGGTCCGCAATTTAAAAAATAAAACAATAAAAGAATTAAAACCTCCTGTAGCTATACTAATGCTACGGGAGGTTTTAAAATTCAGTATCAAAACTACAGACGATAGTAAGGTGTAATGTATAATTAACATATATTTCCAAATCGGTTTTGTGGTAATAATACACAATAATGTAGAAAAAAAAATGTTTTGTTCATAGATTTTCAACTAATAAAAAAATACAATTAAACTGTAAACTGCAATAATAGGTCTATATGATTTTAGAACTTTTTTTAAAGATATGAACGGAGGGCTTAATGTGAAAAGAAACACAATAAGTAAGAAACGTGCGCTTGCAGGTTGGATGTTTGTTTTGCCTTGGTTTATTGGCTTGCTTGTATTTTTTATACAGCCCACTGCAAAATTTTTAATATTCTCTTTTTTTGATTTTCAGATGTCTCAAACTGGGGGATATGACCTGTTACCGCTCGAAAACGGAGCTTTCGGCAATTACATAAATGCTTGGCTTTCCGATTCGGAATACCCTGTTGCTTTTGCGGATGCATTCAAAACATTTTTGTATGAGGTTCCCATAATCGTTTTCTTCAGCCTTTTTGTGGCTATTTTGCTTAATCAAGATTTCAAGGGCAGAGCCTTAATGAGAACTATTTTCTTTCTGCCTATAATTCTCACATCGGGCGCATTATCCTTGGTAATTTCGCGCGGTGTAGGTGCAATAGCAATGGGTGTTGATACAAGCTCTTCCACAATTTTTGATGTATCATTGCTCACAGAACTGCTTATGAATTCGGGAATATCGCAAAAGATAGTTTCTGCTGTTACAGGAGTAATAGCAAGCGTTGCCGACCTTATTTGGGACAGTGGTGTGCAGATACTTATTTTCCTTATAGGCCTGCTTTCAATACCCGAAACCTATTATGAGGTTGCAAGGGTTGAGGGTGCAACAGGTTGGGAGTCATTTTGGAAGATAACATTTCCTGTAATATGCCCCTTTATATTTGCGAATATGGTTTATACCTTTATCACTGCTTGTATGGGCATTAATAACGGCGTAATTGATTACGTGCTTGTTGTGGCAACTGAAAATTTTGATTATTCCTTTGCATCGGCAATGATGTGGATGTATTTTGTTGCGATGTTAGTGATTATAGGCGGTATTTTTGCAATATTCCGCAAAATGCTGTTTAATTCAAAGTAATACGGAGGCTGTTATGGAAAATAATCAAATCAGAAATTCGGCATCAGATATATCTGTGTTTTATTATTTAGGCAAGGCTGTTTGGAGCATTGTTCGCGCGTTTTTCCTTATTTGCATAGCCTTTGTTATTTTGTATCCCCTTGTTTATATGCTCAGTATGTCTTTCAGGTCTGCAGCGGATTTCTATGATGTTACGGTTGTGTGGATACCGAAGCATTTTACATTGGAAAACTATAAGAAAATCATCTTTGAAATGGGTATGGCAACACCGCTTTTGAATACGGTTATAATCTCTGCTCTTAGTACGGTAGCACAGATATTTATTGCCGCTCTTACGGGCTACGGTTTTGCGCGTTTTAAGTTTAAGGGTTCTATGGTGCTTTTTGTTTTTGTTGTTATCACCATTATGATGCCTGCACAGATGATAAACATTCCAAATTACCTTAATATGCGAAATTTGGACTTTTTCGGTATAATTGAGCTTATTATTGGAAAGCCCTCGCCGATAAATCTTGTAAATACACCATTTGCCTTTATAGTTCCTGCTTTATTTGGGCAGGGCTTTATGGCAGGCTTGTTTATACTTATTTTCAGAATGCTGTTTCAAGGTATGCCTGTAGAGTTTGAAGAAGCGGCTACGATTGACGGTTGCGGTTATTTCGGTACATATATGCGTGTAATGCTTCCTAACTCTAAAACAGCGCTTATTATTTGCAGTATTTTCTCGCTTGTATGGTATTGGAGCGATTACTATGGACCTTATGTTTTTCTTACAAGCATACGCACACTTTCGGTTTATCTTATGGACTTTTTCAATATTGTAAACCAATACTTGCCCTCGGCATTTAAGGGTAATGTTTATTATACTATTCCATTACAGCAGGCGGCTTGTGTATTCAGCATTTTACCCTTGCTTGTTATGTTCCTGTTATCACAGAAATTCTTCCGTCAGGGCTTGGAAAGAAGCGGTATTGTCGGTTAATTTCGCGGAGAGGAGAAAAGCTTTATGAAATATATCGCACGTTTGCTGATAGTCTGCATATTAATTCAGACCTTTGCGATTTCTTTTACAGTAGGAGCAGAAGAATCGGCAAATCAAGTAATTTATAATAATGCAAGCGGATATACACTGTCTGAAGGGGCAGAGCTTGAGGTGGGTTTTAGCTCTGCTGATATAACTGCATATATCGAGCTTGAGTACAGCACTGTTGCAGGCGGTACAACTACCCCTCAAATCGGCGTTAGTGTGGATGATGGTGCTCAAACTGTTCTTGATGCGCCCCGTGTATGGCAGAATGTTGTTGAGGGTGAACGCTTTAAGACTGATGATATGGGTAACGAACAGGTGCCCTCTCAGAAAGAGGCTTCGCGCAAGCAGTATATGCGTCTGCTTTTGCCCGACAGTAACGGTAACACAGAAAACGGAATTGAGCTAAATGGCGGAAGCCATACTGTAAAATTTGAAGCCGTACGCGAAAGTATTGTTGTTTATAAAGTTGTCTGCACTAAGGTAGGCAAAGAGCCTGCATATGACGAATATGTAAAAGCTATGGGCGGTAAAACAGCGACTGATAAATATTCAGCTACATACGAAGCCGAGCTTTCTTCCGCTAAATCACATCCAGAAATAATTGTTACCTACGACAGACTTACCCCTAACGTAACACCTAACGACCCTGTTAAAATTATTCAGAATATTATAGGCGGAACAGGTTATTCAATGCCCGGTCAATGGGTTGAATGGACTGTGAGTGTCCCCAAAGACGGTTGGTATATGCTTGATTTTAAATACAGGCAAAATGCAAGTCCGGGGCAGATTGTCCGCCGACAGCTTTATATAGACGGTGAAATCAGATTTTCCGACTGCTTGGAAATGAAGTTCCCTGCCACAAACAGCTTTGAGGTTTTAAGTCTTTCTACTGCTGACGGTAAGGAAGCACCTATTTTCTTGAGTGCGGGTGACCATACTGTTAGACTAAAGGTTGTTTTGGGCAGTGTTGGAAATTCTTTGCAGACCTTAAAGCAGACTGTAATTAAGCTTAATCAGCTTTACACTAAGATTGTGCTTATTGTAGGCGAAAACCCCGATTCTTACAGAGACTATGATTTAGAGGACCATATTGACGGTCTTTTAGAGGATTTTGACTCTTGCGCAAAGGAAATAGAAGCGGTTGCCAAGAATTTTGAAGCAGAGGCTGATGAAAATGCAACTAATAATACCGCACAGATGAGTCAAATTGTACGTCTGCTTAAGGGATTTGTAAAACAGCCCCGTGATATTGCGGTGGAGCTTGATAATTTCCGTGCACAGATAAATACCTTAGCAAGCCTTATTGCAAGCATAAGCACACAGCCTTTAGAGCTTGACAGTATTACCGTGCGCTCTGCCGATACTGAAAAATCGGTTGAAAAAAGCGGATTTTTCAGCGTTTTGGCATTTAGAGTTAAGAGCTTTTTAGCTTCCTTTGCCTCGGATTATAACAGCATAAGCGGTTCAGGTAAGAGCGCTATGAATGTTTGGGTTACTACCAATGCGATTGATGCTATGGGCTTTTCAACAGGTCGTGACCAAGCGCAGATTATAACACAGCTTGTTAAAGAGGATTTTTACAATAAAACCAAAATACCTGTGAATATCTCGCTTATGGATTCGAGCGTTATATTGCAGGCATTGGTTTCAGGAAAAGGCCCCGATGTGGCACTTTTTGTTCCTGAGACAATACTTGCAAATCTTTACTACAGAAATGCGCTTATTGATTTGCACGAAATGGATAATTATGATGAAATAGAAAAGCGTTTTTATCCGTCATCACTTATATCTTTAAGCTATAACGGCAAAACCTTTGCTCTGCCTGAGGTACAAAGCTACAATATGCTTTATTACCGTACCGATATTTTGGCAGAATACGGACTCGAAGTTCCCAAGACTTGGGACGATTTTTACAATATGCTCACCAAGCTTCAAAAAGCAGGCTTACAGGTGGGTGTGGCAGAGTCACAGTCTATATTTGAAACCTTACTTTTCCAAAGAAACGGCAAGGTTTATAAGGATGATTTATCGGCAACACTTTTGTCCTCTAAAGAGTCGGTAGAAGCCTTTGCCGAATGGACCAACCTTTATACAAAGCAGGGAGTTCCTGTGGCGTTTGATGCGCTTAACCGTTTTCGTTCGGGTGAAATTCCGATTGTTATTTCTTCTACATCCTTTTACAATTCGCTTTCTGTAGGTGCGGTTGAAATTGACGGGCTTTGGGATATAGCCCCAATCCCCGGTGTTAAGAGTGAGGATGGAAGTATTAACCGCAGTGAATCCTGTAATGTCAGCGGTGCTACTGTATTACATTCGGTTAAAAATAAGCAGAACGCATTTAAGTTCCTTGACTGGTGGACCTCTGACGAAACACAGACAAGATTTGCTTTTGAATGTGAAATAAGATTTGGTGTGTCAGCACGTTATTTCCCTGCAAATATTAATACTCTTGGAGAAATGTCTTGGAGCTTAAGCGAGCGTGATGCTTTAGAGACACAGCGCAAGGCTGTAAACGATGTTCCGCAGTCGCCTGCAACATATTTCCTTAACCGAAATCTTTCTAACGCATTCCGCAGAGTGGTTTACGATTACGAAAATCCGCGCGATGTTATTTATAGATACGGCAAGGATACCGACAACGAGTTACAGCGCAAGCTGAAAGAATTAAAATTAGGAGGCAAATAATGGAAACTGTAAAAAAATTATTCAAAAAATACGGTAACGATTATTTCTTCCTTTCCTTTTGGCTTATAATCTTTACGGTATTCACCTTGGTGCCTATCGGTTTTGCTGTGGGTTACAGCTTTACTAACTTTGATATGGTTCAGACACCGAGCTTTGTCGGACTTTCAAACTATTTGAGAATGTTCCTTGATGACGATATTTTTATAAAGGCATTTATGAATACAATGCTTTTTGCGGTAATTACAGGGCCTCTTGGTTACATTATGAGCTTTGTTGTAGGCTGGCTTATTAATGATCTTAACCGTATGACAAGAACTGTGCTTACATTTTTATTCTATTCACCTACATTGCTCGGTAGTTCATATATGATGTGGCTTTACCTTTTCAGCAATGACTCATACGGTTTGCTTAACAGCTGGCTTATAAACTTTGGTTTTATTAAGGACCCCGTACAGTGGCTTACCGACCCCGATTTTAATATTTATGTTGTTATTGTTGTGGTTTTGTGGGGCAGTATGGGTGCAGGCTTCCTTTCTTTCGTGGCAGGCTTTCAGTCGCTCAATAAATCCTATTTTGAAGCAGGTGCTATTGACGGTATAAGAAACCGTTGGCAGGAGCTTTGGTATATAACACTCCCACAAATGGGACCTCAGTTGCTTATTGGTGCAGTGCTTACAATATCGGGCTCGTTTGCAATAGGCTCACAGTGTATAGCCCTCACAGGCTTTCCAAGCACTGACTATTCAACACATACTCTATTGTTACATATTCAGGACTACAGTGCAAACCGACTTGAAATGGGTTATGCATCGGCAATTGCGGTGGTGCTGTTTGTGATTATGATTCTTTCGTGGCTTATTATAAACAAGGCTATTAAAACATTTTCTCACGATTAAGGCGGAAAGGGTGAATTATATGCGTAAGAAAAAAAGAACTACCCGTTCTGGGTTTGGCAATGCCATAGCCGCAATATTTCTGTTGCTTATGGGCGTATTCATTGCTTTGCCGATTTATTATTCTATTATTAATGCTTTTAAGCCTACAAGTGAGTTGTTTCTTTTTCCGCCGCGTTTTGTGGTTTATGAGCCTACCTTCCAAAACTTTTTAAATGTGGTGCGAGTGCAGTCACAGTCCTTAGTTCCTGTAGAGAGGTACTTATTTAACAGTGTATTTATTACAATTGTGGGCACTGCGGGCTATGTGCTTATAGCTTCAATGGCGGCTTATCCTATGGCAAAACGCAATTTCCCCGGTAAAAAGGTAATATATTACATTGTGGTTTTTGCAATTTTGTTCCGCCCAGAGGTTACATCGCTTCCCCAGTATATGATGATGTCAAAGTTTAATATGCTGGATACCTATTGGGCACTTATTTTTCCACTGCTTGCCACCTCGTTCGGCGTGTTTTTGATGATGCAGTTTATGTCTACTGTGCCTGACGAAATTTTAGAAGCAGCCCGTATTGACGGTGCAGGGGAGAAATACACTTTTTTCCACATAGTACTTCCAACAGTAAAGCCTGCACTGCTTACACTTACTATATTTAACTTTGTATCGGCTTGGTCTACAGCAGGCAGTCAGTTTACATATAGCGAGACTATGAAACTGCTTCCCACAATGCTTTCTCAGATAAGCACAGGCAGTATTATGCGTGCAGGTGTTACTGCCGCAGGTACGGTTTTGCTTATGTTGCCGTCAATAATCGTCTTTGCTGTTTGTCAAGGCTCTGTTATTGAGACTATGACACACTCGGGCATTAAGTCCTGATTGGCAGAAAGGAAAAGATTAATGAAACGATTTTTATTAATTACTGCAGTTTTTCTGCTTGCTTTGCTACAGCTTTCGGTATCCTGCGGAGCTATAACCGTTAATGACAGTTATATGTACGACGAGGATAACCGCTCTTATCACGCGCCTGAAGCATATTCTGCTGAAAAAATTGTTTACGGTGAGGATATTACGGACAGTGCTTTAAGAAACCCTCAGGACCTTTATGTTAGTGATACTAATATTTACATAGCAGATACAGAGAATAACAGGATTATTGTAACCGACCTTGATTTTGGATTGGTTGAGGTAATTGATTATGTTATCGAAAACGGCGAGCAGAGCGAATTTTTTGCACCCGAGGGTGTTTTCTACGGCAAGGACGGTCTTTTATACATTTGCGATACAGAAAACGGCCGTGTGGTTGCAATAGATAAAAACAGAAACGTTGTAAGAAAAATGCTTGGGGAAAATCTTGTTGCAGTTAACGAAAGTATACAGTTTAAGCCATCAAAGGTAGCGGTTGATAAGGATTCTACTGTTTACGTTGTAGCACCCGACATTTATCAGGGTATTTTGCAGTACAACGAAAAGGGCGAATTTATGGGATTTTTCGCACCAAATGAGGTCAAGGTTACCATCGGTGTAAAATTAATTGCTATGTGGAAGGATATTTTTTCCGACGAACAGCAGGACAAGATGGAGAAAAACTTGCCGCTTCCCTATAACAATATCTATATAGGTAAAAACGGATATATTTATACTACCGCCGCAAATGTAGAGGTAGGGGACGAAATTAAGTGCCTTAACGCTTTGGGTGATAATATTTTGCGCACACCTCAAACATTGCGTGATGCAGTGGCTTTTGGCGACCTTGAAACCTCTTATGAAAACGGCGAGCTTATAAGCAGTTCGTTTACCGATATTCACACCGATGAGGACGGTATATTCTGCGCTGTTGATAGTACCCGTTGCAGAATTTTTCAATACGACCGCGAGTGTAATATGATTAGTATTTTCGGTGGTAGAGGAGACGAAAAGGGAAAGCTCGAAAAGCCTGTAGCTATTGAAAAGCTTGGCGACAGCTATTTGGTACTTGATGCTGACCGTAACTGTATTACAGTATTTTCACCTACGGATTACATTGTAAAGGTACACAATGCATTGGAAAAGTACAATACAGGTCTTTACAGTGAATCGGTTGAGGAATGGCAAGAGGTTTTAAAGCTTAATTCTAATTATGTTATAGCTTACAGAAGTATCGGGCGGGCACTCTTGCAAGAGGGCGATTTTAAAGAGGCTATGGAAATGCTCCAAAAGGGAAACGACCCTTATTTTTATTCAATAGCCCTTAAAGAATATCGCAAGGAATTTGTACGTTATAATCTTGTGTGGATGCTGCCCTTAGCGGTGATTTTGATTGTAGGCTTAATATTTGCGGTTAAATTTATCAGGAAATGGCTTATTTCTGCGAAAAAAGGCATTGACCGTAATGGGGATTGATGGGTGATTATATGGAATATTTAAAAAAGATATTTAAATTTTTTATTTATAAATGCTCTCAGATTAAAAGCGGTGAGGCTAAGCTTTCAATCTCCAAGGATTCGGTTTACACCCTTTTCAGGCTTATAACCCATCCGCTTGATGCATTTAATGATATTAAATATGAAGGAAAGGCATCCCTTGCGCTTGCTAACATAATGGTTGCGCTTTTCCTTTTCGAGCGACTTATAGGTGAAGCTTGTACCGCTTATCTTTTCGGCGCCCCCGAAGCCGAGAGAATGGGCTTTTGGATGATACTTGCTACTACTGCAGGTCTTGTTCTTATCTGGTCTATCTGCAACTGGGCGGTAAGCACCTTGTTTGACGGTGAGGGTGCTTTTAAGGAAATCTGGATAATGACTGCATATTCACTTTTGCCGTATCTTTTCCTTTATCCTATCAGCGTTGCGCTTTCCTATGTTGCATCTTCGGACGAGGCTGTAATGCTTAGTGTTTTGAGCGTTATAGCGGTGGGTTGGACACTTATTTTAGCCTTTTTGGGAATGATAGTTTGTCAGCAGTTTACCGTTTCTAAAACAGTAATTCTTGCTGTTGTTACAGCACTTGCGATATTCGCACTTTTGTTTTTAGGACTTTTATTTTTCAGTATATCACAGCAAATAGTAAGCTTTATCAGAAATCTTAGTATGGAAATATTTTTATAGGAGGCAAAAAAGTGAAACGGATTATAAGTTTTTTTCTCTGTGTTTTGATAATTTTTGCCGCCTGCATTACAGCTTCGGCTGAAAACACAACCATAGCCGCTGATATTGAAGCACAGGGCTTTATGCTTATTAGTGAAAACAGCAAGCTTAAGCTCTATGTTAATGTGGATACAGCGGTGGTTAAAATTGAGGATATAAACGGCGGCTTTGTTTGGGGGACTAACCCCGAAATTGATGCCGATGATGAAATTTCAGAAACAACACAAATACAGCTTAATTCTCAGCTAAGGGTTTCTTTTTTGGATGAATCCCGAAATTATGTGACGGTTACATCATACGACAACTGTACCTCTCAAGGCACGTATTCAATTAAAACTGTCAAGGAAGACGGCAAGGTTGTAGGTGTTAAGACGGTTTACGATTTTAAGGATGCAACCCAAAGCTTTAAAATTCCTGTCAGTGTTACCCTCGAGGAGTACGGCATTAAGGCTCAGATACACTTTGATGAAATTGAAGAATACGGAATTTCAAAGCTTTGCCAGATAGAGCTGTTTCCTTTTTTCTCTGCCGCAACAGGGGATGATAAGGGATATTTATTCGTGCCCGACGGAAGCGGCGCAATTATCGATTTTCAAGACCGTTATCGTAATGCGTCGGATTATGAACAGCCTGTTTACGGCAGTGATGCGGCAGTAAACATAAATCTAAAGGCTGTTGATGCTTCTAAAGGGATAAAAATGCCTGTATACGGAATGAAAAAAGGAGACAATGCTTTTTTTGCCGTTATAGAAAAGGGCGATGCTTTAGCTCGTATTGCCGCAAGCTCTGCTGAGGATAGATTTTCGGCATCTTCTGTTTGGTCCTCCTTTAGCTTTAGAGAATGTGACGAAACAGGTATTGTAGACGGCGATAACCTTATCCGCACAGTTCGTATAGCGGATGAAAAGCCTGCATCTGTAAATCCTGTTGTAGGCTTCAGATTTTTAAGCGGACAAGAGGCTAATTATTCGGGTATGGCACAGCTTTACCGTGAGATTCTTGTAAAAAAATATAAGCTTGAGCCACTTAAAGAGGATGCACTTGCAGTGTCACCATTTTTGCAGATTTTCGGCAAAACCTATAAAAAGAGCAGTTTTCTTGGAATACCCTACAACAAGGCTGTAAAGGCAACAACTCTTACTGATGTTGAAAATATGTATAGTAAGCTTTCAAAGTCGGGTGTTAAGGATTTTTCTCTCGCACTTTACGGCTTTTCAAAGGGTGGATTTAATAATAAATATATAACCAAGCAAGCCTTTGACAGCAGTCTCGGCGGAAACAAGGGTTTCAATTCTTTATTGAAAATGGCGGAAAATGCTACTGTTTATGCAGTTTTCAACCTTAACCGCGATTATTCTGCGGCAAATAAATTTTTCAAGGGCAAAAAGTATATTCAAAGCCTTAACCGCTTGACTGTCGCAAGGGAGACGGGTGCTTTAAGTACAGCGGCTGCTGCAGGCTTGGATAAGTGGCTTTTACTTTCGGGTGAGCAGATGCTGAAAAATTCCAAAAAACTATTAAAATCTTTAAAAAATCCCGAAAATTACGGTGTTTTATATCAAAGTATGGGTAGTGAGGTTTATAACAACTTTAGTGAAGCTAAGTCTCTTGACAGGCAACAGCTTTTAAAAATATATTCCGAAATTTTGAAAAATACAGCTAATACTACCAAAAGTGTTGCTTCTGACGGAGCAAATGTTTATATGCTGGAGGGCGCTGACCTTTTGACCGAGGTACCGCTTAGCAGTAGTGATTTTGAGATTTTCAGTTACAGTATACCTTTTTATTTTATGGTATTGCAGGGATATGTAAAAATGGCTTCCGAGCCTATTAACAATATAGCTGATGCGGAATTGGCGATTTCAAAATGCGCTCAGTACGGCGTTATGCCTACCTACAGAGTAACCGAGTGTAAGGCAGACAAATTAAAGGATACTAATCTGAGATTCCTTTATAATACCGATTTTGACAGCAATAAAGAAAAAATTGCAAAGCACAATGAGATAATTTCTGATTTGC
This sequence comes from Clostridia bacterium, assembly GCA_017507805.1. Taxonomy (GTDB): domain Bacteria; phylum Bacillota; class Clostridia; order Oscillospirales; family Acutalibacteraceae; genus UBA737. The sequence continues at coordinate 69,762 of JAFWAC010000005.1, read as the reverse complement.
GTAAAAATATTGGTGAAGCAAAGCTTGTATCCTACGAAAGATTAAGGAACATAAGTGTTGTTACCTATGACAACGGAATTAGAATTGCCGTTAATGAGGACAGCAAAGAAGCCGAGTTTTCGGGCAATAAAATACCAGCTTCAAGCGCTTGTGTTTTAAATTAGTACGGAGGAAGAATAATGAAAAAAATACTTACTTGTTTTTGTGTATTAGCACTTGTTTTTACATTGATTCAACCAATTGCAATAACTAATAACGGGATATTAACAGCTTCTGCCGAAGATGTTTCTTACACAGAGGTTATTGTGCCGAGCTTTATTAACAGAGATGGCGAACCTGTAAAAATCACTGAAACCTCGGGCGATTTACCGAAAACAGTGGATTTAGGTGCTGATGTTTGTGTTCCTACTAAAGACCCTTCTTATTTCTCGCTTGACTGTGGGATTAAGTATACCGAGAAAAATTTAAATAAGGTAAATAATCAGACTAATTCACAGATTTTAGTTGAGCCTATGACCTATGGCGAGTCTTGCGGTTTTCTTTTATATGTTAAAACACCAAAGGACAGTAGCGGTGTAAAGCCTGTTATGTATATTGTTTATAATGCAGGCGATGGAAGCAATAATACTTCTAAATATCAGTACAGCGGTACTTATTGGTACACTTTAAAATCAGGTGATACTGCTTGGCAGAAAGCTACTGTCAGCGGTTATGCACCTACCCTGTCGGCAGGCTTTGATGGCTATATTTATATACCATTTGATGCTTTCAAAAATAATAAGTTAAATCCTGATTGGCAGAATACCGATAAAATCTGTGGTCTGCTATTATGGGACGGCACAACTGCCGAGGAAATAATTTACAGTATTCCCATGTTTGTTAAAAGGGGTACACTTGCTTCTAACGGCTTGCCTACTGTAGCTGCTGTGGATTTGGGTGACAAGGTGCTGGGCTATTTCGGTGAGGGTAGCTGTATTCCCGCGTATTACGGTGAGGATAATAAATACGGCAAGCTTGATATTTGCCGTGTTAAATCCACCAAACTGAGTGCAGAAGCACCATTAGGACCGATTTCGATTTATTCTCAGGTTCATTGGGATGGACGTTCGGGTAAAGCCGAATTTATTGAAAGTACAGTTGCTATAGCCGATATGCCTATGGTGTCCACCAAAAAGGTGACAAATTCTACTACTTCTAATCATTGGATTGGCTCACTCGGTATAGATGCTTCATCTTCACTCGGCGGTGAAGCGGCAATGTTTTATGTTAAATTGCCTAAGACCGCTAAGGGAAAATTCCTAAGAGTTGATTTTCAGTTTGATAATACCTATAACACATATACCCACAGCGGAACCTTTAAGCTTTTGGCTAAGGACGGAATTACTTGGCAGAATGTGGCTGTAAGTAATTACTTTGTTAGCCTGCCTGATGGCTTTGAGGGTTACGTAATGGTGCCTTACAACCAAATTGTTGGTGATGTTAAGCCGACGGTTAATAATGCTATTACAACTATGAATCTCAGAATTACCGATATGGATGGTACAGAACCTGTTATTTTCAGCGCACCGATAATTGTTACCAATATCGGCGAAACGGCTGATGTTTTGGTTGATGGTATAACCAAAAATGCGCGCAATCCCTTTACCGGCGAGGTCGCTACTTATGCCGAGGCTGTTGTTGGTGCGGTAGGGTATAACCCCGGAGATAATGACGGAAACGGTATGCTTGATGTAAGAGATTTGGTTCGCATGAAACGTGTAATGGCAAAGGTCAGTGGTGCGGCTTTCGTAGTGGAGCCTACTGCCGATATGAACGGTGACTCGGTTGCGGATTCCGGAGATTTGATTGCCTTGAGACAGCATATACTTAGCCAATCTACTGTTGTTACCGATAAAATCTTTTTGCCCTTGACATCCGAGGGTGATAAGCTACTTTTAGCAAACCCTGACAGAGGCTTCAGAACCCACCTTACTCTTTATGTTAAAGAGGCGGTTGATTCGGGCAATCCGATGAAGTATTACCGCGATGATTTTGATGTATTTTTTGGATATATCAAGTCAGAGCGTGTAAATAATGCTTTGGCTTATCTGTATCTTACCGATTACAGAAATATGGACATTCCCCAAGATGGTATGGACGCAATTGAAGCTTTCTTTAAATTCTGCGAGATTGAGCAGATTAAGATTATGCTTAGATTCGGCTATTGCGATGATTTGAATTATCTCGACCGCGGTGCTAATCAGGAAACAATTCTTAGACATATAAAGCAATTAGCTCCGTTGGTGGCAAAATACCGCCATTGCATCCATACTGTTGAGGGCGGATTTGTAGGCTCTTACGGTGAATGGGCATCTGTTTATCAAAGACCTGCTGTTGATTACGAAACCGTTACCCGCGCAATAGTTGAAAACTTCTGTGTGCCAACAGGACTTTTCTTCTCTCACAGATTGCCTCAATATAAAAATCTGATTCCTGAAACAGATTCTCTTTATAAATATATAGCTTATAATAACGATGCTATGTATGGCGAGCAGAGTAATGACGGTTGGCATTCGGGAGGTTATCAGTACGGTACTGCCGAATGGGCTCAGGTTTGTAACGAGGGTGCGTATACCCCTCAGGGTGGCGAAATGCTTAATAACAGTGCAATGTTAAACTATAACGCTGTGCCTACAGGTATTCAGATGATTAAGGAAACGGCTCACCATTGGCATAACACTATGAGCGTCTGGCACGGTATGTTTGAGGATAGTAAAAACGCCATAATGAACAATTGGCGCAAAGAGGTAATAACCCCCGAAATATTAGAGGCTAATGATATAGTTTACTGCCCCTCTTGGTTTAAGGACGATAACGGCAATACAGTTACCCGCTATGCTTACGATTTTATACGCGACCATTTGGGCTATAAGCTTGAGGCACAAAGCTTTAGTGTATCGGGTGAGGATGTGGCTTCAGGCAAGCTTACTTTAAATCTTGCACTTAAGAATTACGGTATGTCCGCCGCTTTCTGTATGAACAGTAGCTTTGTTATCCTTGATGAGGATTATAATGTTGTATCTAAGGTTAGTGCAGGCAAGCCGGAAACTTGGTACAGCCATAACCCTGAGGATTATCTTGATACTACCGTTCTAACACACAATATTAATGCGGAAATTAACGCGCCTAAAGCAACAGGGAAGTATTATATAGCATTTTGCCTTGAAAACACTATGGGCGTAAAGGCAAGGTTCAGCAACAGAATTGATGTTGTAAACGGATACAATATTCTTCACGAATTCTATCTGTGATTTAGTGCTACAAAATCTTTAATTGTGTAGAAACACAATTAAATAATGCATAGATTTAATAAAAGTTTTATTTTATAATATGTATAAAGTGTTAAAAATGTTGTTTTATACGGCTGTTTGGAGAACACCGTATTTTGCAAATAAAAAACAGAAAGGTTGATTAATGTGAAAAAAATTCTAAAAACTGCCTTCGCAATTACCATCGCACTTTGCTTATTGGTTTCATCACTTGTATTTGCTGAAGCCGAAGCAACCTACACTAAGGTATATAAACCATACTACCTTAATGAGGCGGGTGACGGTGAATATACCGTTAGACCTGCCGACGTAAGCTTTCCTTCTTGGATACAAAAGGCAAACGCTTATTTTACTCCAACAGAGGATATTTCTGATTTCGGTCTTACCTCAGGTTTAAAGTTTACCAACCCCAGCAGCGATGTTCAGACACAAATCTATATGGCACCTATGACCTATGCCGAGGCTTCGGGTTATATCTTCCGTATCGAAAGTGATGCAACAGGCAGTTTTAAGCTTCCTATGTATATTATCCAAAGTACTAACGGCGTTGATATGCAGCAGAAGTATCATTATTACACAAATTGGTATATTCTTGCTGATGGTGCATCTAATTGGGAACTTAAGGATGGAAATGCAGGCGCAGGCTACAGTGCAGAATTCCCTGCAGGCTTTGACGGTTATGTTTACATTCCTTTTGAGTCAATGTCAAACGGTGGTACTGCTTGGGCAGATACCGATACTATTCACGGTATAGTTGCTTGGATGGGCTCAGGCTTTACAGAGGCTACTATCAGTATGCCTATGTTCGTTGACCGCGCAACACTTGTAAACGGTCTTCCGACTGCAGACAAGGTTATTTATGAGGATGCTGAGGTTACTTTCTTCTCGGCAGACGACAATACTTCAGATGACGAAGAAACCTCGCTTTATACTAAAGTATACGAATCTAAATTTATGAATGCGAATAGAACGGCAGAAATTGCTGTTTCACCACGTGACACTGCATTCCCCTCAAGCGTGCAGACAACTACCGCTAAACACTTTACACCTGTACGCGACCGTTCTGATTTCGGTCTTCCTGCAGGATTGAAGTTCGAGCCAACCAGCACAAATAATGGTTATATGCAGTTTTCTACTATGACCTACGGTGAGGCTTCGGGTTACATTTTCCACGTTAAAAACCATCTTAATGCTGAATATGATGTCCCTATGTATATTCTTCAGGTTAATGGTGACAGTGTAGCTGCGGCATATAACTATTATGTTAAATATTATATTCTTAGAGACGGCGATACTGCTTGGAGGAGTGCTACAGGCGAAAATTACGGTCCAAGAATTCCTGCTAATTTTGAGGGATACATATATATTCCTTTTGACAGTATGCCTAATAGCTCTATGGGTGCTTGGAGAGATGATATTGAAATTTGCGGTTTCTTAGCTCGCGGACGCGATGGCGTTGAGATGAATGCTACATTTAGCGCGCCCTTGTTTGTCGACCGTGATACCCTTGTAAACGGACTTCCTACTGCCGATAAGGTTATATTTGAAGACAGCGAGGTTGAGTTCTTCTCGAAAACATACGAGTCTGCAACAACCTATACAAAGGTATATGAGTCTAAGATTATGAATTCGGCAGGAACTGCTGAATATCCTGTTTTTCCGTATGACACTGCATTCCCCTCCTGGATGCAGCAGGTTAATACTCACTTTACTCCTACCGCAGATAATTCTGATTTCGGTCTTCCTGTAGGTATGCAGTTTAATAATCCTGCAAGCGGTCAGGCACAGCTTTATTTCTCAACAATGACCTATGCTGAGGCTGCCGGTTATATTATCCGCGTAACAAGTGATAATACTGCTCCGTTTAAAATCCCGATTTATTTAATCTTTAAAAATGACGGTGCTAAATTAAAGTATCAGCATTCCGGTGTTAAGTGGTTTTTACTTGAAGAGGGCGATATTGCCTGGGAAGAAGTTGCAGTTGACGGCTACGGTGTAGAAATGCCCGCAGGCTTTGACGGTTATCTCTATATCCCGTTTGATACTCTTTCTGATAACGGTAGCAAACCCTTTGTTGATGTAGACGCTATCTGCGGTATTTCAGTATGGAATGCTTCGGGTCTTACAACAACTGCTACACTCAGTATTCCTATGTTTGTTGACCGCAAGACACTTAATGACAAGGCTATGCCTACAGCAGATAAGGTATTGTTTGAAGATAATGAAATCGCTTTCTTCTCTAACGAAGGCGGTTCGGGTGATGATGTTGTTATTGAAAAGCCTACTACCGAAGCTTATGAAGCTAAGTTCTTAAACGAAGCTGGAGATGCCGAGTATCAAGTTAATTCTTATGACAAAGAGCTTCCTTGGTGGTTGCAGTACAGCCAAATGAACGAAACTATCAGAAACTTCACTCCTACAGTTGACCCCACAGGTTTTGGTTTTGCAACAGGTCTTAAGTATACAAACCAGACCGATACAGATGTAAACAATTCAGTATACTTTGCTCCAAGGTCATATGCTGATACCGCAGGCTTTATAATCCATATTTCAAGTGACGCTACTTCAAACTTTACTGTTCCGATTTATATTGCTTACAGTACAAACGGCGGTGAGACTTATCAGCAGAGATACAGTTATTACACCAAATGGTATGTGCTTGCTAAGGGCGCTACTGAATGGGTTTACACTGAGGGTCAGGATTACGGTGTATCACTTCCTGCAGGCTTTGATGGTTATATTTACATTCCGTTTGATACTATGAATAATAACGGCTCTCTTTCAGTTATGGCAGACACCGACCTTATTGGCGGTATTGTTACTGCTAAGGGTAAGGGCTATACAGAGGCTACCTTAAGTATGCCACTCTTTGTCAAGCGTTCTTCACTAGATGCCAGAGGTGTTCCTACTGCTGACAAGATTATACTTGACGGTAAGGAAAAAGTACTTTTCTCATCTGTCGGCGACGCTGATGCTGACGGCACTGTTGGTGCAACCGACCTTGCTTCTTTGAGAAAGTGGCTGCTTAAGAACAACGATGTATCAGCTAAGAAGTATTTAGATGCTAACGGCGACAGTAAGGTTGACGTTGCTGACCTTATTCGCTTGAAGAAATACCTTGCAGGTGAAGGCGTTAGACTCGGATAAATAGTATAATTATGTAATTTTGGAAAACATTCAATCTTTTTGGGTTGAATGTTTTCCCACTCAAAATGACATTCTTTTTAAGTTAAGAAAGGCGATTTCTAATGAAAAAAATATTAGCAATTATATGTGCGTTGTCGGTTATGCTTTGTATGTTAGCTTCAGCTACAATGCTTGCAGGTGCGGCAGGCACATATACAAAAGTTTATGAAACTAAATTCTTAAATGAAGCAGGTGACGGTGAGTACACCGTTAATCCTACAGACGAAGCTTTTCCGTCTTGGATTCAGAAAAACAAGACTCAGTTCACCCCTATTGAGGACCCGTCTAACTTCCAGTTGCCTGTTGGTATGAAATATACTAACCCCAGTGCAGACGGACAGTGCCATATGTATTTCTCTCCTGTGGAAAATTCAAAGGTTTCAGGTTGGCTTATCCGTATAAAAAGTGATTCGACAACCGATTTTAAGCTTCCGCTTTATACTATCTACAAGAGCGGTGGCAATATGCTTCAGAGATACCAATGGGGATATGTTAATTGGTATACCCTTGAAAAGGGCAATACAAAGTGGACCGAGGCTCCTGTAGAGGGCTACAGCCCTACATTTAAGGCTGGCTTTGACGGTTACCTCTACATTCCTTTTGATACTCTAAAGAACAACGGCTCAACTACTATGGCAGATACCGATATCATTCATGGTTTGATTGCTTGGAAAGGTAATGGCTTTACTACTCTTGATATGAGTCTTCCCTTGCTTGTTGACCGCGCCACTTTAGGTGCAGACAAGCTTCCTACTACAGACAAAATTGTTATGGGCGATAAGGAATTGACCTATTTCGAAGCTCCTGCAGGTGGTGGCAATACAGGTGGCGGTAACGCAGGTGCAGGTGTAGGTTTACCCGCTTATGACGGCGAAGCTATCGATTACGGCGCACTTGATATTATGAAGATTACCGATATGCCTATCTACGGAGACCTTAAGGTTGGCGAGAAAATCGGCACAGATACTATTCTTGATTTCAAGAGCAATCAGAATTCTGTAACTGCACTCCAGAACCCCAATCCTATGTCAGGCTATCCACTTATCAAGTCAGAGGGCAGAGTAACTGGCTACGAGGGTGCAGATTCCTGTATCGTTTCTATTTATGCAGATGGTAATAAGGCAACAGGTGCCGAGGGTATTATGATGTATGTTAAAATGCCTGAGGATTCAGCTGTTACTACTGTTGAAATCAAGGGTAACTTCTATGCAGGCGGTAACCTTGCAAAATCACGCTCTTGGTGGCAGTATGGCGGAAAATGCTGGCTCTTGCCTAAGGGTGAAAGCAAGTGGCAGGAAACTCAGCTTGTGGCATATTCTCTTGACCTGCCCGCCGGATTTGAAGGCTTTATTCTTATGGATTCCGCATTCTGGGGCGTAGAAGGTCAGGAATCCTTGACTAAGGAAGATGCTATTAAGCAGATTAACTTATACATACCCGGTTGGTCGGGAGATGCACTCTACTTTGCAACTCCTTGGATTGTAAACCACATTGGCGGACGTACAACCGCTACTTATTTGGGTGCAGAAACAAAGTGTGCGAGAAACCTTTTTGACGGTTCTGTAGTAAAGGCTGAGGATTTGGTTCAGGTTGCAGATGACGTTAAAGTTGGCGACAAGTTCGATATTCTTCCCGATTCTACAACCGATAAGGTTATTAACGACCCCGATTCTTCCGATTACACCGATACAGATGTAACTGTTACTTGGGAAGCTACTGAGGGTGCCGCAAGCTACAAGGTTGAGCTTTACAGCAAAACCTTTACCCCAGAGGGTAATGTATATACTGCAATTGATGTTAAGACCGCTACAGGCACTTCTGCTACACTTACAGGTATGGAGCCTGATACTTCATATTCGGTAGTTGTTCGCGCAATTGATGCACTTGGTCAGCAGATTGCAATTTACGATTCTATTACCGTTATCAACAGCGGCGATGATGACGACGATTTCTTTGATGATGATTTCTTCGGTGAGGACGGATTTGAAGACGGTTTCGATGATGAGGACGGCTTTGGCGACGATTCAAGCGAAATTCCCACAACAGGCGATAATAATGTAATTTTCTACGTTATAATAATATTTATGCTTGGTGTGAATGCCGTATTTATGTATCCGCTCGCTAAGAAAAAGAGATAAGTTATAAACAGTTTGCTTTCAAAATGAAAGGTGTTAAAAATATGAAATCAAGACTTTTATGTCTAATATTATGCCTTTGTATGATTATGGTTACGGGGCTTTCGGGCTGCGGCAAAGAGGATGTTAGCTCGGATAACAGCAGTATTAACACCGATTCTAAGGGTGATGTATCTGATGTTGATTCGTCAGATGCATCCTCTGATGATGACGTTCAGAGTGAGACCTCATCTGTTGATTCACAGGCAGGCGGCTCTGATAGCACAGCCAAGGTTTCGGTTAATGTTAATAAAAAGCTTAAACCCCTTACCTCAAGCGGCGATGCTATCATGCAGGATAATCCTGATAGAGGCTTCAGAACACATCTCACCTTATATGTGGACGAAGCGGTAGCATCAGGCGACCCGATGTCATACTATCAAAAGGATTATGACGTTTTCTTCGGCTATTGCGATATGGAGATTAATGTTTCTATGACTTATCTCTATCTTACAGCATACCGCGGTATGAATATTCCTAATGAGGCAATGGCTGCGATTGAGGACTACTTTATTTACAGTGAGGCTAAAGGCTTTACCACATGTTTACGTTTTGCTTACTGTGACGACCTAAATCATCTTGAACGTGGTGCAGACCAGGCAACAATTATTCGCCATATTAAACAATTGGCTCCGCTTATTAAGAAATATAAGCATACTGTTCACACTGTTGAGGGCGGTTTTATCGGCTCTTATGGCGAGTGGGCGAGTGTTTATCAGTCGCCTGCGGTTGACTATGAAACGGTTGCACGCGCACTTATGAAATATTTCTGTATGCCTAACGGAATTTATCTTTCGTTGCGTTTGCCGAAATATAAGAATCTTATTCCTAAAACCGATAAATATTATAAATACATAGGCAACCATAACGATGCTATTTACGGTGAACAGTTAAGAGAAGGCTGGCATTCAGGCGGTTATCAATACGGTACCGATGATTATGCTCAGATGTGCCGCGAGGGTGCATATACACCTCAAGGTGGCGAGCTTCTTAATAACGGAGATTATGTGAAAAAAGGCAAAATCCCGATTGGTGTTGAGGTTGTTGCTGAGGCTGGTCACCATTGGCGTAATACTATGAGCGTATGGCACGGTAAATATGAGTGTAGCTCTGATGATGATGCTATTATGGATAGATGGGCCGAAGAAAGCGTTACCCCTGCTACTATGAAGGGTATTCAGGTGGTGTTTGACCCCTATTGGTTTATTGACGATAAGGGTGCCGAGGTTGAACGTAATGCGTTTGAATTCCTGCGCGACCATTTGGGCTACAGAATTGCGGCTCAGTCGGTTAAGATTACAGGTGAAAGCAAGCCCGGAGCTACAGTTAAGGTTGAAATGCCGATTAAGAACTACGGTTTCTCTGCAGCTTTTTGTATGACAAGCGGTTTTGCAATTCTTGACTCGGATTATAATGTTGTATCAACTGTTAAGGCAGGCTCACCCTCTAAGTGGTACAGCCACGACCCCGAAAATTATCTCGATACAACAATACTTACTCATAATGTTTCTGCAAATGTGAAACTTCCGTCTAAATCGGGTAAATACTATGTTGCTTTTTATTTAAAGAACGGAATTAATCAATTTGCAACACTTGCAAATGATATTGAAACCGCAGACGGATATGCACTTCTTCACGAATTTGTAATTTAATTAATTGTGGGCTGCTGCGATTTGCAGTAGCCCAACAGTGGCATTATTGAGATAAAATTCAGCGTATTAAATTTTGGTGATTTTTATGGAAATTAATTTTTATAAAGAACTAAAGCCTCTCACAAGTGAGGGGGACAGCCTGCTTTTTGACAATCCTGACCGTGCCTACAGAACACATATGGTTATGTATGCTCAAAGAGCAGTTGATTCGGGCAACCCGATGGAATATTATCAGCAGGTGTATGATAATTATTATGCCCGTATAAAGGTGCCTTGCCATGGCTGTATGGCATACTTTTATCTTACCGAATACCGCGGTATGGATATTCCCGACGAAGCAATGGAAGCTATGGAAAAGTTCTATGATTTCTGCGAGCTTAAGGATTTCAAGGTTATGCTTCGCTTTGCTTACTGTGATGATTTGAATTTCCCCGAACGCGGTGCGGACGAGGAAACTATTATAAGGCATATTAAGCAGTTGGCTCCTATGATAGCAAGAAACAAAAAATATATTCACTCTGTTGAGGGCGGATTTATCGGTTCTTACGGTGAATGGGCTTCCTGTTATCAAAAGCCTGAGGTTAATTACGCTAATGTGGCAAAGGCACTTATGCGTTACCTTTGTGAGCCTAACGGAATTTATCTTTCTCTGCGTTTGCCTGAATACAAAAACCTGATTGAAAAAACCAATCCCTACTATTCAAAAATCGCCGTTCATAACGATTCAATGTACGGCGAGCAGGATAAATGGGAATCGGGCGGTTTTATAATGGGTACACCTCAGTGGCAACAGCTTTGTGAAGAGGGGGCATATACCCCACAGGGCGGCGAGCTTAATTGCGGACCTATTAATATTAACCGTAATATCTGGCCTACAGGACTTGAGGTTATAAAGGAAGCGGCACACCACTGGCAGAATACAATGAGTATTTTGCATGGCCTTTATGACGGCAAGGGCGGTGAACCGATACCCGAAGAAAACTATATGCCCACAATGTGGCCGTGGAAGAGCGAGCCGATTACCCCCGAAATTTTAGAGGAAAATAAAATCGCTTATTGTCCCTCTTGGTTTAAGGATGAAAAGGGTAACGATGTAGAGCGCGTTGCTTTCGACTTTATGCGTGACCATTTGGGCTACAAGGTTGAGCTGCAGTCTGTGGCGGTTGCAGGTGAGAACGAGCCTGATTCTTACCTTTCTATTGAGTTAAAGCTTAAGAATTACGGTATGTCCGCTGCATTCTGCTTAAAGAGTGGTTTTGTCCTTTTGGACGGTGATAATAATGTTGTATCAAGTGTTGAGGCAGGCAACCCAGAAAAGTGGTATAGTCATAACCCTGAGGATTATCTTGATACAAAAATCCTTACTCATAAGGTTCAAGCGGTTATTAAAACACCTGAAAATAAAGGACATTATAAGCTTTGCTTCTACCTTAAAAATGATATGGAGCGTTATGCAAGGCTTAGTAATAATATTGATGCAATCGGCGGATACCATCTGCTGTATGAATTCGATATTTAATTTAAAGGAGATTTCATTATGAAAAACTTAAAAAGAATTTTAACTATTTTATTGGCGATTATTATGTGCGTTTCTATCGTTGGTTGCGGTAAGACCGAGGATAAGGGAAACGATACATCTACACCCACAGGAAACACAACGAGCGACGTTACCGAATCTGAAGACGGTGATGTTTTAAAGCCTGATGATACCTCTTCTACAGAGAGTGCCGCATCCACAGAAAGCAATACTTCCAGCACTCAAGCACCTGCTGTTCCTGATAACAACGATTATGTTGAGGTAACAGGCAGTAAACAGGAAAAGCTTTTCGGTAATCTCAAAGGTACAAAGCTTCGCGTTCCAGGTAACGTTAAGCAGACCGATTGGGAAAAGAAATTTATTGAGCAGTTTGAAAAGAAATACGGTATTGATGTTACTATCGTTCCAATGAGCTTTGCCGAGCAGCAGACTAAGCTTCCCAGCATTATTGCTTCTAAGGATAAGAAGAATTACATTGATGTTTGTACCCTTAGTAACGTTGTATTCTTGCGCTATGCTTATGGCAATATGATTAAGGATTTTACTAAGTATGTTGATAAGACTGACTCTAACTGGACATACAAGGATGCTAATTTCCCTGCATTTAATCAGTATACCTTAAACGACAAGATTTACGGCTCTCATTCAATCGAAGACCACGAAACATATATTTTCTACAACAAGACCTACTTTAAGGAAAAGGGAATAAAGGACCCATATGAGGATTATTACCTCAAGAACAACTGGACCTTTGATACCTTCCGTCAGGTTGCCAAGCAGTCTGTAAGCTATGCTAAAGACGGTAAGACTATCGCTACCTATGGTTTTGCTACCTGGAACTATTTTGCCTTTGCTCAGGCAGCAGGCAACTCTGTAATCAAGCAAAATGGCAATAAGTGGGAAGTGAATATTACCGACAAGAACGGTATGGCAGCTTTGAATTTACTTTATGAGTGCGCTAATGATAACTCTATTGCGCCTTTCTCAACAGTTAACTACTTCAAGAGCCGTAAGGTCGCAATGTTTATTGAGCGTCCGTCGTATGCTACAGGAAGTCTTGATGCTTACAACACAATGTCTGACAAGGTTGGCATGGTTCCAATGCCTAAGTTAGACAAGAATGCGGATTACTATTTCCCTGTATCCGCAGACGGTATCGGTGTCGCTGCTTGTGCGCAGAACGTTCCCGGTGCAGTTGCTTGGATTTATGAATACAATAAGGCAATTGAACAGAGAAACAGTGTTGAACCCGGTCTTACAAATTACCGCAAGCGTCTTAGCGTTGAGCATGAGAAAATCCGTAAGGAATACCTCAAAAAGGCTAAGCCTTCTTACTCTTTGGTAGACGGTCTTTCCGGTTGGTACAACGGCAAGGGCAACCGCGAAAAGTTCCTTGATATGATTATTGAGGAGAAGAAGAACCCTGCTGTTACACTTGACAGCTTGCTTCCTTTGCTTAAGGATAGCTTAAAGGCAACTGTAGGTTAAAGTAATTTTTTATTCCGAGAAGGAAAACAGGCTTTTGTCGGATTTCCTTCTCGGTTTTGAGGTGCTATTATGAAGTCTGTTATTTTGGGAACAGGTGCAAGTGAGGGAATTCCTGCGCCTTTTTGTGAATGTCCTACCTGTACACGCGCGCGTGAAATGGGCGGTAAATACAATCGCACAAGAAGCGATTTTTTGATAGATGAGGAAAGTCTTATAGATTACGGTCCTGATATTTATAATCAATGCGTGAAAAACGGTATAAGCCTCAGAGGACTTAAAAATATTTTTATAACACATTCTCACGAGGACCATATTTTTGCAAGTGAATTAATGCTTCGTTCTGCCTGCAGACCTTTTCTTGAGGGTAAGGTTAAAATTTTCGGCTCGGATTTAACTTTGAAGCAGATTACACATTTTGCAAAGCAATATGTAATGCCTGTCAATGTTGGCAAGGAAACATTTTTTGAGAAAAATTATGAGCTTGTACCGCTTGAAGCATATAAAACCTATGATATAAGCGGTATGAAGGTTACTCCCATCTATGCCAGCCATTACGGTTACGGTGTGGATGAGCTTGGCTATAATTATATTATCACCAATAAAGAGGGTAAAACCTTCCTTTACGCGAGTGATACGGGTTGGTACCGTCAAAACACGTGGGATCATCTTAAAAACTGCGGTATTAAATTCGATTTTGCGGTTATTGAGTGCACCTATGGTGACCATGAGCTTCCCGATTATTTAGAGGGACATTTCGATTATAAAAATTTGAAATTTGCGCTTGAGAAGTTAGAGGATTTCGGTAATATTGATACCACTACACCTCTATATCTCACACATATTTGCCATTTGAATACTTTAGGTCCTGATGAAATGGTAGATTTTTTCAGCAGTTGGGATTGGAATATTATCCCCGGATACGATGGGCTTCAAATATCATAAATTATAAAAGGATACTGATATGAAAATTACTAATTCTAAAAATATTACTTATAATTTCGACAAAGAGAACCATTCTATAAGTGTATCGCAAAAGGGAAAGGTTTGGACCTTTAGCGAAAAGCACCGCCCGTATATAATGGTGCGCTTAAAGGGTGTAAGCGAAGAGGTTAAATTCTACTTTGACAATGCTAAAACCATTAAAAGTGAATACTATTCTACAGGTATTGCAGACGGTATGCGCACCGATTATAAATTCTGGAATTATAACGGTAAGGACATTAAAATTGAGTTAAGGACTCTTATTTGGGTGCACAAAACAAGCGGCCGAATTTATTTCGAGCTTATGCCTATAAATGAACCTGATTCTGCCTCAATTAGCCTTGCACAGTGGCCTGCACCATGGAAATGGGAGCGTACAGACGCTAAAGCTTATTCCTTGGTGCCGTTGTCCTACGGTATGATGATTCCAAGTGATTTTAATGAGGAAATAACACAAATCGGCAGTCCGTGTTTCCTTTCGATTTACGGCAATATGCCTTGGCTCGGTCAGGTGGACCACGGGGCAGGCTATATGGCTATTGCCGAAACACCTTGGGATGCAGGCTTTAAGTATCACCACGATTTAAAGAATCCTACCGAGCTTAAATTTAAGTGGTACGAATCCCTTGGAAAGCTTAGCTACAGACGTGTACTTAGGATGGAATTCTTTGATGACTGCGATTATGTAACACTCTGCAAAGCCTTTAGAAATTACATTAAGGAAAAGGGCGAGTTTGTCACATTAAAGCAAAAGCGTGAGCTGTTGCCTAAAATGGATGAGCTTATCGGCTCACCTGTTATTCATAGCTGTATTTACTTTAATATTAAGCCCGAGGCTTATATTTACGATAAGGAGAACCCTGAGGCAAATTACCGCTTTACTACCTTTGACCGCCGTGCAGACCAGATTGCCGAGCTTCATAAAAAGGGACTAAAAAAGGGCTATCTCCACCTTGACGGTTGGGGAGTTGACGGTTATGACCGCGAGCATCCCGATATTTTGCCTCCTTGCGAAAAGGCTGGCGGAGAAAAGGCTATGAAGCGCCTTATCGATATATGTCGCGAAAGCAATGTGCTTTTTGCTTTGCATGACCAATACCGTGATTATTATTTTGATGCCCGCACTCACGATAAGAATAACGCTGTAATGGATTATAAGGGAGATATTCATGAGGAATGTATCTGGAACGGCGGCGACCAGAATTTCCTTTGTGAGACATTGGCGCCTTATTATGTAGAACGAAATTACGATATGCTTCGTGATATGGGACTTGAGCCCGACGGTGTGTATCTTGATGTATTCTCTTGCACTGCACAGGATGAATGTTCTAATCCTGAGCACGTGATGACACGTAGGGAGAGTGTGGATTTCAGACGCAGGTGTATGTCATTACTCGCTTCAAGAGGTATGATTATAAGCAGTGAGTCTATGGTTGACTGCTTTGCGCCTTATCTTGTTTTGTGCCATTATTTCCCAAGCTTTGCGCATGAGCCGAGTGTAGGTGTAAAGGTTCCGCTGTTCAACCTTTGCTATCACGATTGTGCTATTGTTCCGTGGACAATTCACGAGGGTGATGAGGTTGATATTGTTGAAAGCAGATACCTATATTCCTTGCTTAACGGCGGACCGTCGTATCTTGATATCGATGCGGATTTAGAGCAGATTGAAAGAATTAATATTGTATCCGAATTACAAGAGCAGGTAGTTTTCAGCGAGATGGTTTCGCACGAATTCTTAACTGATGATTATTCTCGCCAGAGAACTCGCTTTGCAAATGGTGTAACGGTTACTGTAGATTTTAAAGACAATACCTTTAATATTGAAAAATCTTAATTTGCATATTATTATAAAATGTGTTATTATTCAGATTAATAGGTTATGTCGGGAGAAGGCTTATGGCTGAAAATAGTTTTAAAACAATTAAACTAAAAATGGAGATTGAAATTGCCCGCTTGGTTTCTATCTTTCGAAGAGAATTGGCAGTATCGTATCCTAATGATGAGAAATCTATAAATGGTTCGTTTGATTTTTGGACCTTTATATTTATAGAATCGGGTACTGCTGTTATTACTACGTTGGGTAATAAATACATTATCAATAAAGGTGAGATTGTATTTACTGAGCCGGGACAGGCGTTTAGTATCACACCTTTTGAAAACGGCAATGCAAGCTTTATTTCGGTTTCCTTTTATCCAAAATCCTCGGATTTGAATTTCTTTAAAAACAAAATTATTGCAATTAATAATTTTGAACACGAAAACCTTTATTATGCCCTTAAATGTTCGCATAGGCTTTATGAGGGCTACCGTGTGAAGAACGGTGTTTCCTATATGCAAGAAAAAGCATCCGACCAACAGCCCTTTGGCTCTGAGCAGATGCTGAAGCTTCATATAGAACTACTTTTGCTGTCACTTAGACAAAGGGGTATCGGCGAATCTAAGGAATACCGAATAAATTCCTTTGCTAAGCAGACACGTCAAAAGTCTATAACACAGCAAATCCAACACTATTTGGAAGAGCATATTACTGAAAATCTTACCCTTGAACAAATCGCTAAGGATAACGGATTTAGCATTTCTCAGCTACAAAAAAGCTTTAAGGCTGAAATCGGGGAAAGTATAATTGATTATTTTATCGGAATAAAAATCGAGCGCGCAAAGCTTATGATTTCTGAGGGCAATCTGACCTTTACAGAAATAGCAAGAAGACTTGGTTATGTTAATCCAAATTACTTCTCCCGTTTGTTTAAGCGAAGGGTTGGAATAACCGCTACACAATATTCAAACCTATAAATATAATTTTGTTAAAAAACGCCCCACTTCAAGTGGGGCGTTTCAGACTGTCGAAAAAGCCCAGTAAAATCTGGACTTTTTCGACAGTCCGGGAAAAATGCTATCGTGCGTTATATTAAAGTTGACAAGAGTTGTAAGTTGTAGTATAATATTCTTGTAAATGTACATAGTATAAAAGAAAGGAAGGTGTAACTTGATGAAATTATATGATTATCTGTTGAGTGTGTTTGGTACAGATGAACCATTTTATACTACCGAAATTAGTTTTGGCGAATACTCAAAACCTTGGCTTTATAAAGAACTTAACAAGCTTTGTGAGGAAGGAAAGATTATCCGTTATGAGCGTGGATTATATTATATTCCTACTCAAACGATTTTCGGGTCCAGTATTCTCGACCCTAACAAGGTTATTACAAAAAAATATATAAACGATGGTAAAGACACTGTTGGTTTTTATTCAGGTGTTACCTTTTTAAATCAGTTGCGCCTGACTACGCAATGCCCTAATGTTATTGAGATTTATACTAATAATGAGCCATCTAATGTTCGTGATGCAACAGTAGGAAAACAAAAAGTGCTTTTGCGTAGAGCAAGAACCACCGTAAATGCTGGTAATGTCGCTGTACTCAGTTTCCTTGAAATGATGAACACCATCTCATCTAAATTTATAGATGAAGATAAAAAGCTACTTATTGAAAAATACATTTCCGATAACAGCATTACAAGAAAAGATATTTTACAGTATGCACCCTTATTTCCGGACAAAGCAATCCGAACCTTAGTTGAAAGTGAGTTGATTTACAGTGTTGCACAATAATAACGAATTATTTAAGCAGATTATCCTTAGAACCTCTGAGGATACGGGCATTAAAGCTGCTATCATTGAAAAGGACTATTATGTAACCCTTTTCTTAAAATATATCGTTAGAGAACTGCCCGATATTATTTTTAAGGGAGGCACATCACTATCCAAGTGCTACAAGCTGATTGACCGCTTTTCAGAGGATATTGACCTTAATATTGATACTGAGAGTAATCCCACAGAGGGTCAACGCAAGAATTTAAAGAGAAGTATCGTTTCGGTAATAGATTTCTTTGGGTTTACTTTAACTAATGTCGATAATATCCGCAGTCGCAGATTCTATAACAAATATATTGTGGATTACCCCTCTGTTTTTGGTACGGAATGTTTAAAAGAAAATTTGATTATTGAGACTTCTGTATATCTTCGCGCCTATCCGTCAAACAAAATGATGGCATCCAGTCTGAATTACGATTATCTTCACAAAAATGGCTATGATGAGATTATTTCTGAGCATGGTCTTGAACCGTTTGAACTAAATGTGCAAACAGCAGAACGCACCTTAATTGATAAACTGTTTGCCTTGGGTGATTATTATTTAGCTGATAAGGTTACCGAGCATTCAAGGCATATTTATGATATATACAAGCTACTTAATGTAGTTGATTTAAATTATGATTTAAAAGCATTGGCAGTTGAGGTTGCCGCCGAGCGTAAAACTCACTCTGCCTGTCTTTCTGCACAGGATGGCGTAGATATTGCAAAATTATTACGGGAGATAATCGATAAAAAGGTTTATAAGGAAGATTATGAAGGTATAACCTCTGCCTTGCTTTTTGAACCTGTAGAATACGACACTGCAATTAAAGCATTGGAAACAGTTTTAGAAAGCGATATATTGATATTGCGATAATAATACTTGAATAAAATTTTGTGTTATGTTATAATACAAGCACAAGATAGACAACTTGAGTGTTTGTTAGATGTTGAGGCACTGTGCCGTTTCGGGATGCGGTGTAGTGTGGAGTCTTATGACGGTTGTATGTTTACCAAGACTCGAATAGGGTAACACCGAAAGAAAACATTCTATAGATTGTTATGGACAAATGAAGGGTTTGATCCTTAAAAGCAGGCGTTTCCCCGCCAATAAGAGGGAGGCTGTAAAATAAGGTGTTTTTCTACCTAATAGTGAGAAGTAATGAAACGAGGCAAGGTGGTTCTTGTTTCGTTTTACATTATTTCACAGTAGCAGACCTTTTCTCAAACTCTGAAATGGAATTCTTTCACTCGGTTAAAGAATTTAAAAAGAATTATTACAAATGGATTTTCCGAAAACATATATAAATAATTAGAATAAAAATTCCTTTAGTAAGCTTATTTTAAGGGCTCTATAATAAATGTTGGGGTAACCAAGTAGAGCCTACGAAAAAATCAATCTAAAATAAATATCCACCGGCTAAGCCGGTGGTTTTAACAACAACCCTAAAGGGAACTTCACCAGCAACCCCTAAAGGGGTACGCTGCACGCTAAAGCTACCAACCGCAAGGAGTATACTAATCCTTAAATGGATCTGTGTACTCCTTTATTGCTAACTGATCATATATTTGATCTTCGTGCTCTTGCTCTCTTATATATTTTGCAATACCTTCTTTGTTTCCACCTACCGTACTTACATAATATCCCCTACACCAAAAATGTCGATTTCCATATTTATATTTTAAATTTGAAAATCTCTCGAATATTATCATTGTACTTTTGCCTTTTAAGTATCCCATAAAATCACTTACTCGTTGGTTTGGTGGTATCTCAACAAGCATATGAATATGATCCGGCATTGCATGTGCTTCTATTATTCCTACGTGTTTGCGCTCGCACAACTCTCGCAGTATTGCTCCTATTTCTCTTTTCAATTTCCCATATATTGCTTTGCGTCTATACTTAGGCGCAAACACTATGTGATATTGACATTTCCAACTTGTGTGTGCTAAACTAAATGTGTCATTAGCTTTGTTTAACATTTCTAATGTCCTCCGTTCTGTTTGGTTTCGGTTGGTAGCCGTTTCCAATATAACAGAACGGTGATTTTTTGTATATACCAATGCTGACACTAAAGTCCGTACATTCCACCTGCATAGCAGGTGGTTTATTTATCTATATAATCAAAAAAAGCCCTCCTTTTCGGAGGGTTTTAAAATTAAAACTCGTTCTTAAGCGGAACACCGTTAGCATCTGCATTGATTGAGCCTGTGAGAAGTCTGATAAAATCAATCAAAGCCCAGATGCTACCGCCCACGCCGGTGCAAACAGTGAGAATAATTTTGATAATGCCGTACTTTGTGTAGCCAAGATAAAAATCGTGAATACCAATACCACCCAAGAAGAAAGCCAGCAAAACAGCAACCAATTTAGATTTCTGCTCACCGCTAACCGGAATACCGCCAAGCGCATAACCGCAGTTTGTGC
This sequence comes from Clostridia bacterium, assembly GCA_017507805.1. GTDB lineage: Bacteria > Bacillota > Clostridia > Oscillospirales > Acutalibacteraceae > UBA737. Next base: position 49,377 of record JAFWAC010000005.1, on the reverse strand, counting down.
AAACGCTTGCACCCTCAACAGTTTCAACACCGCAGTTGTGGCAGAACTTGTTGCCTGTGCCCTTGTTGAAGCCGCACTTTACGCAGATAGCTGCATTCGGATCGATTTCTGCACCGCAATTTTTACAAAACATTTTTATTTCCTCCTAAAATTAAATACTTAATATTCCAAAAAGCCTCAAAAGCCAATTGATTACCGCCAGAATACCGATGGTGGCAAGCAAAAAATTATGAAGTCTTTTGTTTTTAAGGTCAAAGAAAAGGTAAATTATAAGATAAGGCATACAAAAAACAAGAGGATTGTATCGCAAAGCGGCAGAAAAATCCAACTGCAAAAGGCTTAAAAAGGCACTTGTCATTCCGCAACCGGGGCAAGGGAAACCGCAAAGGTCTCTGAATACACAACCCACACCCAAGGAATCCATAACAAAAATCGTAACAACAAAGTAGCTTATGATAAGAAACAGCCAAAATCCGCGTCTTAAATACTTGTGTGCCTTAAAAAACTCAAGCAAAACACTCACCCTTAATTTATATTAATAGTTTAACATATATAAATATACCTTGTCAACAAATTTCTATGCTTTTCGACAGGTGAACTAAGCTTTTTAAAAAAATGCTTTACATTTTCAGAAAACTGTGGTAAAATACTAAAGCTGTTATGCAGCGCGTTACCGTTTACTATGCTTCGGGCGTCTGCCCCAAAGGGGAATCACCTGACCCGTTGCTTGGTTTGCGGAAAATAAAAAAAGAGGTGAAAACTAATGACAAAGGAAACAAAGCAGCAGGTTATGGCTGAGTATGCAACTCATGAGGGGGACACCGGTTCACCCGAGGTGCAGATTGCAGTTCTTACCACCAGAATCAATGAGCTTAACGCTCACCTTAAGGAGCATCCGAAGGATAAGCATTCCTATCGCGGTCTGCTTAAGATGGTAGGTCACAGAAGAAACCTTTTGGCTTATCTGCAGAAGGTTGACATCGAAAGATACCGTTCTCTTATTAAGAGACTTGGCATCCGTAAGTAAGTACACTCAGGGCAGACCGCTTTTAACTTTTCGGTCTGCCTTGTTGTAAATTATCGGGGATTTTTGCGGTTAGCGATAAATCGGGTGTCCGAAAGGTCGGGCTTCGGATTTATTGCTAAACAAAGATCTCCGAAAAAAGAAAAGCAAGAAAAGGAGATTAAAAATGTTTGAAAATTTCAAGATTTACGAAACAGAGCTTGCCGGCAGAAGGCTAACCCTTGAAACCGGTATGATGGCACAGCTTGCAAATGCGGCTGTTATGGCAACCTATGGCGATACTAAGGTGCTCTGCACCGTTACCGCTTCACCGAAGCCCCGCGAGGGTGTGGACTTTTTCCCCTTGTCGGTAGACTATGAGGAAAAGATGTACTCTGTGGGCAGAATTCCCGGCTCCTTCACAAGACGCGAGGGAAAAGCAAGCGACAAGGCAATTCTGGCTTCCCGTTGTATTGACCGTCCCATCCGCCCCTTGTTCCCCAAGGATATGAGGAACGACTGCTCGGTTGTAGCAACCGTTATGTCGGTTGACCCTGATTGCTCACCCGAGATAGCCGCCGCAATCGGTGTTTCCTGCGCCATTGCAATTTCCGATATTCCGTGGGCAGGCCCTATTTCAAGCGTTAATGTTGGCTTGGTTGACGGCGAAATCGTTATCAACCCCACCTTGGAGCAGCGCGCTAAGACCGACCTTAATTTGACCGTTTCCTCAACAGCCGATTTGGTGGCTATGATTGAGGCAGGTGCTAATGAGATTGATGATGAACTTATGTTTGACTGCATTATGGCAGGTCACGAGGCAAACAAAGAGGTTGTTAAGTTTATAAACGGTATCGTTGCAGAAATCGGCAAGCCTAAGTTTGAGTTTGAGTCTAACGACCCCGACCCCGTTATCTTTGCCGAGATGGAGGCATTCTGCATTGAGGATGTTAAAAAGGCACTCGATACAGACGATAAGCTTGTTCGCGATGCGGCTTTACTGCCCATAAGCAACGCTTTGCACGAGAAATACGATGCTCAGTTTGAGGGTAACGAGGCAAAGATTGACGAAATCCTTTATCTTATCCAGAAGCATGTTGTAAGAAGTTGGCTTAAGGACGAGAAAAAGCGTGTTGACGGCAGAGGTATTGACGATATCCGTCCTCTTGACGCAAAGGTTGATTTGTTGCCCCGCGTTCACGGTTCAGGTATGTTCACTCGCGGTCAGACACAGGTGCTTTCAATCGCCACCCTGGCTCCCGTAAGCGAGGCTCAGAAGCTTGACGGTCTTGACGAGGAGGTTTCCAAGAGATATATCCACCATTACAATTTCCCCTCATATTCTGTGGGTGAAACCAAGCCCTCCCGTGGTCCCGGCAGACGCGAAATCGGTCATGGTGCGTTGGCTGAAAAGGCTTTGGTGCCTGTAATCCCCTCTGTTGAGGAATTCCCCTATGCTATCCGCGTGGTGTCCGAGGTGCTTTCCTCCAACGGCTCCACCTCACAGGGCTCTATCTGCGGTTCAACACTTGCGCTTATGGCGGCAGGTGTTCCGATTAAGGCTCCCGTTGCAGGTATTTCCTGCGGTCTTATCACAGGGGATGACGGTGTTTACGGTGACTTTATGACCATGGTAGACATTCAGGGCTTAGAGGATTTCTACGGCGATATGGACTTTAAGGTTGCAGGTACTCACAAGGGTATCACCGCAATCCAGATGGACTTAAAGGTACACGGTCTTACACCTGCTATTATTAAAGAAGCTTTCGCCAAGACACACAAGGCAAGACTTCACATTCTTGACGAGGTTATGCTTAAAGCAATCCCTGCACCCCGTGCAGAGCTTTCGAAGTATGCACCCAAGATGCTCTCCACCGTTATCAGCCCCGATAAAATCGGTGATGTTATCGGTAAGCAGGGTAAGGTTATTCAGTCCATTCAGGAGCAGTGCGACTGCACAATCAATATCGAGGAGGACGGTCATGTTTATGTTGCCGGTCTTGATATTGAAAAGGCAAAGCAGGCAATCTCCATTGTTGAGCTTATCGCAAACGATCCCGAAATCGGCGCAGTTTACAGCGGCAAGGTAACAAGACTTATGACCTTTGGCGCATTTGTTGAGATTGCTCCCGGCAAGGAAGGTCTTGTTCACATTTCCAAGCTTGATGTTAAGCGTGTTGAAAAGGTTGAGGATGTTGTAAATGTTGGCGATCAGGTGCTTGTTAAGGTTACCGAGATTGACGACCAGGGTAGAATTAACCTTTCAAGACGCGATGCTTTGGTTGAGATTAACGGCGCGGTTGTTGACCCCGATGCCGATAATGTTCCCCAGCCGAGAAACGGTGGCAGAGATCGCCGCGGCTTCAGAAAGCACGATTAATTTAAATATAAAAATTGACCATTCAAGGGAGACTGTTCAAAAGGAATTTGTCTCCCTTGAATTTTATAATTTTTTAAAAACGGTATTGCTTTTATTCCAATTTTGGAATATAATCATTTCAGAAAGGTTGTGAACTGATGATAGCATATATGACAGCAAACGAAGCCGCCGAAAAATGGAATATATCTCACAGACGAGTTTTGACACTGTGTAAGGAAAACCGTATAACAGATGTTGCAATGTTAGGTAATATGTGGATTATCCCAATTAATGCTCAAAAGCCGGAAGACGCGCGAAGCCGCGAATATGCGGAAAGTAAAGAAAAAGTTGTTAAACCTTTTTTGAAATGGGCAGGTGGCAAAGGTCAGCTTATCAAAGAAATTGAGCAATATTATCCTTTTGATGACGAACATATCACAAAATATGCAGAACCCTTTGTTGGTGGCGGCGCTGTTTTATTCGATATACTCAGTAAATATACTTTGAAAGAGGTTTATATCAGCGATATTAATGCTGAACTAATTAACACCTATCACATTATTCGAAATAATATTGATGCTTTAATTAAAACACTTTATAATATGCAAAATGAGTTTATTCCTTTAGATACAGTTGCTCGTAAAGCATATTATATAGAAAAGCGCGACCGTTTCAACAATTTGAAAGATAACGAAAAGGAGAATATTAATGTTGAAAAAGCGGCATTGATGATATTCTTAAATAAAACTTGTTTCAATGGTCTGTTTCGAGTAAACAGAAAAGGCTTCTTTAATGTTCCTATGGGTGCATATAAAAATCCTATGATTTGTGACGAAAACAATCTCAGGGCAGTATCGGAAAAGCTGCAAAGAGTTTCCATTGTGTGCGGAGATTATAAAAAGTCAGCTGATTTTATTGATAAAAACACTTTCGTTTATTTTGATCCGCCGTACAGACCTATTACCGGTACCGCAAGCTTCACCGCATATACCGAAAATTTGTTTGATGATAACGAGCAAATTGAACTCGCACGATTTGTCAATGATATGCGCAAAAAGGGTGCAAAGATCTTGCTCAGCAATTCAGATCCTAAAAACACGAATACCAAAGATGCTTTTTTTGACAACATCTACTCTGAATATAATATTAAACGCGTTGAGGCGACACGAATGATTAACTGTCAGGCTCAAGCAAGAGGAAAAATCAAGGAATTGCTTATCTGCAATTTTAAGGGAGGAGAAAAAGCATGATAAAAAACGGAAAAGGCGGGGGCAACACTAAAACGGGGCTTGTGTTTGAAGGAAAAACCGATTTGTCTACATTTCTTTCTATGCAAAAAGGATATGAAGTTATTAAGGATAGAGTTTATTACGAAAATGAATTGGTTGCAAGAATATTCAAAAAATACGATTTTTACAAAATATTTTTAAAAGAGCTTGAAATAGATTGGACTAAAATCATTTCAAAGCAACTTTTGCCTGACGATAGTATTTTTGTAATAATTAAAAATACTCTGTATATTATAGAATGTAAATTTCAACAAGTAGCAGGCTCGGTTGATGAAAAATTACAAACCTGCGATTTTAAGAAAAAGCAATATCAGAAATTATTATCTAAAGCGAACATAGATGTCGAATATATGTATTTGTTAAGTGATTGGTTTAGAGATCCCAGATACAAAGATGTGTTAGATTATATTCATAGTGTAAGGTGTCACTATTATTTTGAGTATATACCATTATATAAATTTGGCTTACCTGTTCCAAATGAGGCTTGATATGAAAACTAAAAAAATCACCAAATGGGAGCCTGAAAATTTTGAATTAGAGATGACTACACATTGGTCGTTTCCAAAACGCGGCGATTGGGCAACCCATGATGCTAAATGGCGCGGTAATTGGTCGCCATACATTCCGCGGAATATTTTGCTCCGCTATTCCAAAGAAAACGATTTAGTTCTCGATCAATTTGCCGGGGGTGGCACTACCCTTGTAGAAGCCAAATTACTTAACAGAAATATTATCGGTGTTGACATAAACGATAGTGCGCTTGCCCGTTGCAAGGAAAAAACCGATTTTGAACACATTGGTGCAAACGGGAAAGTGTATCTACACAAAGGAGATGCAAGAAATCTCGACTTTGTGCCGGGTGGCAGCATTGATTTAATTTGCACCCATCCGCCGTATGCGGACATTATTAAGTATAGCGAGGATATTCCTAACGATTTGTCTTTGCTAAAGGTCAAAGATTTTCTTGAGGAAATGAAAAAGGTTGCGGCAGAAAGCTATCGTGTTTTGAAAAAAGACAAATTCTGCGCTATTCTTATGGGTGATACTCGTCAAAAAGGTCATATGATACCAATGTCCTTTGATGTTATGCATGTTTTTGAAAATGCTGGGTTTAAACTCAAAGAGTTGATTATTAAAGAACAGCATAATTGTAAAGCAACGGGATATTGGAAAACGAATAGTGTCAAATACAACTTTTTACTTATAGCACATGAGTATTTGTTTGTATTTAGAAAATAATCCACTTTTTTGTTTGAAAAGGAAGCTTTTATGAATATAGGTAGCTTAAAAATAAACGGCTTTGCCGCATTAGCTCCAATGGCGGGGGTAGCCGACCGTGCAATGCGTGAAATCTGTATGGCACACGGCGCCGCCTTTTGTGTGGGCGAGCTTACAAGCTCCAGAGGAGTAACCCTTGGGGACAAAAAATCGGCGGCACTGCTTTCCTGCAACGAAAAGGAAAGACCGATTGGCTCACAGCTTTTCGGGTGCGAGCCTGAAATTATGGCTCAGGCGGCGGTAAAGGCGCTTGAATTTGAGCCTGATTTCATAGACATTAATATGGGCTGTCCTGCCCCTAAGGTTGCAGGTAACGGCGGCGGAAGCGCGCTTATGAAAGACCCATTGCTTGCGGAAAAAATCGTTGAGGCGGTGGTAAAGGCGGTTAATGTTCCGGTGACGGTTAAAATGCGGACGGGCTGGGACGAGGAGAGCATAAACGCTCCCGAATTGGCGGTGCGCTGTGAGGCGGCAGGCGCCGCGGCGGTAACAATTCACGGCAGAACAAGAAAGCAGATGTACGCGCAGGGCATTAATTATAATGTAATTGCCGAGGTTGTGAAAAGACTTTCAATTCCCGTTATTGCCAACGGCGATGTGCGTGACGGTGATTCCGCGCAGTATATGTATTCGGCTACAGGCTGTTCCTTTGTGTCGGTCGGGCGCGCCGCACAGGGAAATCCCTTTGTTTTTGAGGAAATAAACAGCTTTTTAAGCGGTAAAGCCTACACACCGCCCACATTGGAGCAAAAATTCAGGGTGCTTATGGAGCAGGTTGCCCTTATGCACGAATACAAAGACCCCCGCAATGCAATTCTTGAAGCAAGAAAGCACACCGCGTGGTATATGCAGGGCTTGAACGGCGCCGCCGCGCTTCGGCGGCTGTGCGGTGAAATAAATTCTCTTTCAGATATTGAAAATATTTGTGCCAAAGCCCTTGAACAAAACCGATAAATGTGGTAATATTAATGGCAGATTTGAGAAAGGATGCGAAAATATGTCCGGACATTCCAAATGGAATAATATTAAGCGCAAAAAAGAAAAGACAGATGCCGCAAAGGCAAAAATATTCACTAAAATAGGCAGAGAGATTGCTGTTATAGTTAAAACAGGCGGTGCAAATCCGAACGAAAACAGTAAGCTTAAGGATGCCATTGCCAAGGCAAAGGCGGCAAATGTGCCAAATGAAAATATTGAAAGAATTATCAAAAAAGCCGCCGGAGACGGTGAGGCTAATAATTACGAGGAGCTAATCTACGAGGGCTACGGTCCGTGCGGTGTTGCCGTTGTGGTTGAAACCCTTTCGGATAACCGAAACCGCACCGCAGGCGAAATGCGGCATTATTTTGATAAATGCGGCGGAAATCTCGGTCAATCAGGCTCGGTTATGTTTATGTTTGACCGCAAGGGTGTCATTCAGATTGAAGCCGAGGGGCTTGACGAGGACACCGTTATGGAGGCCGCCCTTGAAGCCGGAGCAGACGACTTTAATTTTGACGGCGATGTTTTTGAAATCACAACAGAGCCAAACGATTTGGGCGCTGTCCGCGATGTGCTTGAGGAAAAGGGATATAGCTTCCTTTCGGCAGAGGTTGCCTACATTCCCCAGACTATGACCGCCATTGAGGACGAGGAAGCCGTTACAAAAATGGAGAAGCTTATTGATATGCTCGAGGATAACGATGATGTTCAGGCAGTCTGGCACAATTGGGATATGCCCGAGGGTGACGATGAATAAATAAAAAAATGCACGGTGTAACTGCCAAAAGGCGGCTGCACTGTGCTTTGTTTTTGAAAAGAGGGTTTATAAATGTCAGCTTCTGCATTAAAAAAACAAGGTGCCGCTATCGATATGTGTAACGGACCTTTATTCGGGAAAATATTAATCTTTGCCATTCCGATTTTTTTAACCGGTTGCTTGCAGCTTCTGTTCAACACTGCCGACCTTATGGTTATTGGCAGATTTGCCGGAAGCCGTTCTGTTGCCGCTGTGGGCGCAACCTCAGCCCTTTGCCACCTTATAACAAATTTATTTTTGGGGGTATCCTCGGGTGTTAGTGTGATGGTTGCCACCGCAACCGGCGCTAAGAACGATGAGACCGTTCGGCGCACCGTACATACAGCCCTTCCTTTATCGGTGATTTGCGGCGGAATTGTCAATATTCTTTTTCTACTTTTTGCCGAGCCTATGCTTCATATTATGGGGACGCCCGATGATATTATAGACTTAGCGGCACTTTATATCAAAATATACTCCTGTGGTATGATACCCACCATGATTTACAATTTCAGCGCAGGCATCCTGCGCGCTGTTGGGGATACACGCCGCCCGCTTATGTTTTTATCTCTTGCAGGGGTTATAAATGTCTTACTTAATCTGATTTTTGTAATGTTTTTTAAGATGGATGTTGCAGGGGTTGCGCTTGCTACCGCCGTTTCACAGACCGTTTCGGCTGTGCTTGCGGTAAGAGAGCTTATGCGCCGTAAGGATGCTTGCGGTTTTCATCTGCGAAAGGTACGGCTTTACGGTGAGCAGATAAAAAGCATTTTAAAAATCGGTGTGCCGGCAGGAGTACAAAGCTCACTTTTTTCTGTTTCAAATGTGATTATTCACAGCTCTATCAATTCCTTCGGCTCAGCGGCAGTTGCCGGCAATGCCGCCGCCAATAATATAGATTCCTTTATCTGGTTAAGTGCCGATGCATTGCAGCAAACCACCCTTACCTTTGTCGGGCAAAATGCAGGTGCCGGAAAACCGGACCGCGTTAAGCGCACCGTTAAGCTTTGCATTTTATCTACTGTATTACTTGTGCTCTTTTTGGGAAGTGCCGCAAATATTTTTTCCGAAACCCTTTTATCACTTTTTATAACCGATTCACCGGCGGCAATAAAATATGGAAAAAGCAGACTTTTATTGGTTGCAGGCTTTTATTTTATGGGGGGAGTTATGAATGTGCTTTCCGGCGCACTGAGAAGTCTCGGTCATTCGGTAAAGCCGATGCTTGTTACCCTTTTTGCTAACTGTATTTTCAGAATTATCTGGGTGTTCTGGGTGTTCAAGCCCCTCAGGGCTTCGGAATATGCCTGGGAGATACTTTTTTCCGCCTACCCGATTTCCTTTGTTTTGGCTTCAATTGTGAATTTATGTATTTTTATGTATGTAATCAAAAAATTCACTCGCAAGGCATCAAGCTTATCCTCCTTGCAAAACGGAATATAAAAAACGCCTTTTTATATTTCTACTTTTTTGGAAATTTCAGCCCCTCGGGAAGCCCCAAAATATAATCTGCCGAAACATTATAAAATTTGCAAAGGGTGATAAGATGCTCAATTGGCAAAGGTCTTATGCCTCTTTCATATTTTCCGTAATAGCTTCTTTCTGTTTTTAATATGTCGGCTAAGTTTTGTTGTGTAAGGTCTCTATCCTCCCTTAATTCTTTTAATATTTCGCTGTATTTTTTCATAATTCAACAATCCCTTTTTGTGTGATAAGTAGATTATATCACGGGTCATAAATTACCCTCTTGACTTGGGTCATATGTGGCTTCATAATTATATTAAGATTATTATTTTATTTGATATATAAATTATAGTTTATCGGGGTTAATTGTAGGGGACGATGCCCACATCGTCCCGTTTGGTTTCTGCAAATTCTGGCGGGACGATGTGGGCATCGTCCCCTACAAAAGGTCAATTAAATTAGTGCGGCAAACAATAATTTGTAGGGGAGGCGTTTCGCCTCCCGCAAAAACACATAAAACCGCAAGGGAGGGAAAAACCCTCCCTTGCGATAATTTTTGCAATCCCTTATTAAATCAGATAAAGTCCCGATTGCAACACAGCAAATTTGTGGTCGCAAACATTAAGGTATTGGTAAACCGGCTCCTCAAAGGTCTGATATTCAAAGACGCTGTAGGTGTTGAGGTTGACCTGCACCAGGCTTTTAGAGCCGAGATTGCTGACCGTTACAGTATCACCCTCCAAAAACATACCGCGCGGTTTGTCAAAGGGTGATTTTTTTCCGCCAATGCGAAGCTCCTCACGCATTGTGGCAAGGCTGTAGCGGATAAGAGCGTTACATTCGGGGTAGCTTGCCCAAAGGGAGTTTTCAGCCATCACAATATCTGCCGGTTTATATCCGCGGTAGGCAAATGTCCCCGTCCAGATAGGCAGAGCATCTGTGTCCAAAAGACGGGCTGTGCCGTCAGGTGAGAGCAGAAACACCTTGCCGTTTGGAAGCAGAATGGATTTTTCGGTTATATAATTATCGCAAAGGGCTGTGACCGATTTATAGTTACTGCCAAACTTTGTTAAAAGGTATATATTTTTGGCCACATCGGTAAAATGCCCGTTGTCAAATGTAATCATTTTATAGGATACGATTACATTTTTTTCTATAACATCCTTGCAGTAGGAAAATATTATGCCGTTTGAAAGGGGCATTACCTCGTATACCTCACCGGCGAAAACCTGCTTCATATTTTCATTCTCCTATATTTAATGCGCCCTTTTCGAGCATTTTTTGCGCCGCAAGCAGTACCCCTGCTTTGGCGCTGTGAAAGTTAAGACCGCCCTGCATCCATGCGGCATAGGGCTCGCGGACGGGACCGTCTGCAGAAAGCTCGATTGAAGCTCCCAATGTAAAGGCACCTGCCGCCATTATAACAGGATCGGTATATCCGGGCATTTCCCAAGGCTCGGGTACGACAAAGGCATCGACCGGAGCTCCGCTTTGCATACCCTGACAAAAGGCAATCAGTCCCTCTGCGCTGCCAAGGGTTACACACTGTATTATATCACCGCGTTTTTCCTGCGGACGGGGAGAAGTCTCAAAGCCCAGAAGCTCAAACAGAGCCGAGGTATAAACCGCGGTTTTAACCGCCTCGCCCACAACATGGGGAGCCGCGAAAAGCCCCATATAAAGCTCGCGGCTGTGACCTAATGTGGCGCCGACCTCTCTGCCCACACCCGGACAGGTCATTCGGGCGGCACATTTTTCTATAAGCTCCTTTTTGCCTGCAATATAACCGCCGGTAGGAGCAATGCCGCCGCCGGGGTTTTTAATCAGCGAGCCGGCAACCAAATCGGCGCCCACCTCGCAGGGCTCCTTTCTTTCCACAAACTCGCCGTAGCAGTTATCAACCATAACAACGCTTTCGGGAGAGACCTCGCGCACAGCCTTCACAAGTCCTTCTATATCGCTGATTGTAAGGCTTGGTCTTGTGCTGTAGCCGCGGGAGCGCTGAATATAAGCCATTTTGTATTTTTCTCTTTTAAGCTCTGCCTTTATGCCATCTATATCGGGTGTACCGTCCCCAAGCAAATCCACCTGAGCATATTTTACCCCAAAATCGGCAAGCGAGCCGTCTGTGACGGAATCAATGCCGAAAACTCCGGTAATTGTGTCATAAGGTCTGCCGGTAATGCAAAGCACCCTGTCACCCGGCCGCAAAATTCCGAAAAGTGCAACCGTGAGGGTGTGTGTGCCCGAGGCGAAGCTGTGGCGCATGAGCGCATCCTCCGCGCCCATACAGTCAGCCATAATCCGTTCAAGGATTTCTCTGCCGCGGTCATCGTAGCCGTAGCCCGTGGAGCCCGACATTACAGCCTCGCTCACACCGTTTTTTATAAAGGCAGAAAGCACCTTGAGCTGGTTGAATTCTGCAATATCGTCTATTTCACCAAACTGCTTTTGGGAATTTTCCAAAGCGGCTTTATCAAGTCTTAAAAGCCTGTCATCTATATTAAAAAAGCTTGTTATGTTCATTTATAAGTCTGCTCCAATCCAATAGCCGCCGTAATAAAGCAGCTCAAATCCGTTTTTTTCGTAAAATCCTTTTACCTTGTCGCGACAGCAAACCAAAAGTGTTCTGCCGTGATTTTTTTGCAGAATTCCTTTAAGTGCCACACTGCCAAAGCCCTTCTGTCGGGCGGCTATGCCGTTTATGATTGCATTTTTGCCCGAATGAAAGGTAATGGCGGCGCATTTGTCCCGTATTCCGAAATATTCGGCGCCGCCGTGATTAAGGCGGCGGCAGTAATCCACTGCAAAATATGGATATTCGGGCAGAGAAAGTCCCTCAACATCCAAAAGGTTATAAAGCTCGCGGCTTGAAAGGCTGTCGCAAGGAGTTTCCCCCTCAATATCGGCACAGCGGTACATTATATTAATTCGCTCTCTCGGCAAGCGGTTTATTGCCCTCAGGGTTTCATAATCGCTGAAAATACAAACAGGAGACAAAACCGAAACAAATTCCTCAAGCTCGGCTGTGTCTGCACCGTTATTCTGTATTATCATATTTCCGTCCGTCATGGAAATAACAGCCTGTCCGCCGTCCTGAAGCCAGAACATAACGCGGCTGTCGTCCTTATAGCAATCAAAGAGGCAGTGAATTTTAAGGTCCTCGGCATTAAGCTCCCTTAAAGACGGTAGACGGTCTGTGAGCTTTATCATTCTATTTCTCCGCCGCAAATGCCGTTCAACATAAATCTGCAAAGCTTTAATGCGTTTTCGATGTCCTTAATATCTGCCATATTGCAGGCGGTATGAATATATCTGCAGGGAACGGAAATTGCAAGCGTTCTCACACCCTCGCGTGTAAGATGCACCGCGCCCGAGTTGTTACCCCCTGCAACCGCTGATTTGGGCTGGCAGTCAATTCCGCTTTCAAGGGCAGCATTATAAAAACCGCGGTCATAAACGGTCGAACGGTCCATAAAGGAAACGGCAGGACCTGCGCCCAATTTGCAAACGGTGTTTTCCTCTGCCACACCCGCTATGTCGGCGGCGGTGGTTGCTTCAAGCACGATTGCACACTGCGGATTTATGCCGAAGGCAGCGGTCTTAGCTCCGCGAAGCCCAATTTCCTCCTGTACCGAAAAGGAAGCGTGAAAATCAAACTCGCTTTCCTCCTTAAGCAGGGTTATAAGCAAGGCACAGCCGATGCGGTCGTCCAGCGCCTTGGAGATGACCTTGTCCCCCATAAGGGTGAAATCACTTTCCATAATTGCGCAATCCCCAATGCAGACGCTTTTCAGCGCCTCCTCGCGGTTTTGAGCGCCGATATCTATATAAAGACTGTCACATTTGGGCAGTTTTTTTCTTTCCGCGGCAGAAATAAGATGTATCGGTTTTCCGCCGATAACACCCGTAATATCTCGGTTTATCCTCACGCAGCGGAACAAAAGGGCAGAGGTGTCAATACCCCCAACCGTTTTGAATTTCAAAAATCCCTCATGCGTTACAGAGGTTATGATAAGGCCGACCTCATCCATGTGAGCATCAAGCATAAGCCTTTTGGCAGAGGGCTTTTTGCCCTTTTTAAAGGCTATAATATTTCCTAACGGGTCGGTTTTAAGCTCACAAAAATCCTTGATTTCGGAAATTATGAGCTCCCTGACCGCCCCCTCGTCACCCGAGGTGCCGTCAAGCAGGCAAAGCCTTTTAAGCAGGTCAGTCATTCATAACACCTCCCGAAAGGATGTATTCACAAAGCAAATCGCAAACCGCTTCCAAATCCTTTAAATCCAACAGCTCGGTATCGGTGTGCATATTGCGTAAGGGTATCGAAAGGGTACAACAGGGCACACCCTCTCTTGTGACAGCAATCATATCGGCATTGGTTCCGCTGGTTTCTCCCATTGCCTCAAGCTGGTAAGGAATATTTTTCTGCTCTGCCGTTCTCACAAGCTTTTTTGAAATGCGCTTTTCCAAGGCAGGCGATATACCAATCATACCTCCGCCGCCTAATTTTCCGCACTCCTCCGCAGAAATTGAGGGCCCGTCACCGAAGCTTACATCAACGGCGAGCGCCTCATCGGGATTTATTTTATAGGTGGCAGTCCGTATTCCGCGAAGCCCAAGCTCCTCGCTGTCACTTAAAACAAAAACTACATTAACAGGAAGCTCCCTGTCCGACAACCGCCTTGCAACCTCTATGAGACAGGTGACGGCGGCGCGGTCGTCAAACGACCTGCCTGTAACCCTTGTGCCGCAAAGCTCGGCAGGCAGTTTATTAAAGGTGACAAAATCTCCCACCGAAACAACTGTCTTTGCCCCTTCGCCCAAAGCGGTGTCAAGCTTTATTTTTGAAATATCGTCATACTCTGTCTCACCGTTTGCAAGGTGGGGCGGTGTACTGCAAAAAACAGCAGGGATTTTTTCCTTGCCGTGTACCGTAACCGAGCGCGAGGGCAGTGACCTTATATCTATTCCGCCGCATTTTGCAACCGTTAAAAAGCCGTTATCGTCCACATCGGTAACGACCATTGCAACCTGGTCAATGTGTGCGTCCAGCATAAGGGTATAGTCACTGTTACCCTTTAAATATCCGATTACGGTTAAGCTGTCGGTCTTTTCGGCCTTTGTGTACTGCGACAAAAGCTCAAATCCTAAATCTGCCGCTTCCCTTACATTGCCCACTGCATCTGCAGAGGAAAGTGCAAAAAGCGTTTCCTTAATTGTTTTCAAGCCCGTTCACCAATTCCTTAAAATGATTTCCTCTTGCGGCAAAGTTGGGGTATGCGTCAAAGCTGGCGCAGGCAGGACTAAGGGTTACAATATCTCCCGGCTTTGCTGTGTTATATGCCATCTCAACCGCTTGGGCGATATTCTCCACGCGGATAATTTCGGGATTTCCGTTATAGTCGCGGCTTGCTCTTACCGCCGTTTCAATTTTATCTGCAGTGTGACCGCAAAGGTAAAGCTTTTCTACCTTTTCCAAAACAAAGGGAACCATCGGCTCAAAGGGGATGTGCTTATCGTAGCCCCCTGCAATGAGATGAACCTTGCGGTCAAAAGCCTTTAAGCCTGCGATTGTTCTTGTGGGGCTTGAGGCGATGGAGTCGTTATAATACTTAACGCCCTTTACCTCTCTTACAAATTCGATACGGTGCTCCACACCGCCAAATTCCTTTGCCACCTTTTTAATTGTATCCACACCCACATAGCCCCAAACGGCGGCAATGGCAGTGAGATAGTTTGCAACATTGTGGTCACCGAGAATTGTAATCTCGCTCTTGTGCATAATCGGCACGTCAATTCCGCGGTAAGCCATGTGGAGATAACCCTCATCGTCAAGCCATGCGCCGTTGTGAAGCTGGCGCTCCATGCTAAAGCCCAGAGACTGTCCCCTCACGAACTGACGGAAGCCCTCGGTGATTTCGTTATCGCGGTTTAAAACGGTACGCGAGAATGCGTTTTGATGCAAAATAACATTTTTCTTTGCCTCAACATATTCGTCCATATCCTTATGAACATCCAAGTGATTGGGGGCAACATTTGTAACCACAGCTACATCGGGGCTTTTTCTCATTGAGATGAGCTGGAAGGAAGAAAGCTCCGCCACAACAAAATCCTCTGCGGTTATGTTTTCAATTTCGGGAAGCAGGGGAGTGCCTATATTTCCGCCGACAAACACTCGTTTTCCCTCAGCCTCAAGCATTTTGGCAATAAGTGTGGTTGTGGTGGTTTTACCGTCCGAGCCGGTAACGGCAAAGACCGTTGCAGGGCACAAATCGAAAAAGACCTCCATTTCGCTTGTAACAGCAATACCCTTTTTGCGCGCCGCCTCAAGCTCAGGCAGATTGAAATTCATTCCCGGGGTGCGGAAAATAATATCAACCTCCAGATTATCAAGGTAATCCTCTCCGAGACGGAGCCGTGCGCCTGCCGCCTCAAGCTTTTCCGCCGTTTCACCGATAAGCTCACGGCTGCGGCGGTCACAGGCATAAACCTTGGCACCTTTTGAAAGAAAATCAAGAATTAAGGGAGTGTTGCTCACCCCTATACCGCACATGGCAATTCTTTTGCCCTTTATCTGCTCGAAAAATCTTTTGCAATCCATTTTGACTGCCCCCTCAAAAACGAAAATGTATATACATTTTTATTATACTGAAACTAAATAAAAATATCAATATATTTTCTTAAATTTACCTGTCTTTATGTATTGTTTGGCAGGTTTTTATTATTTATATAAAAAATCAGAGGATATAAGATGTTAAAATTTAATTTTAGATAAAACAAATTAGAAATCGGATAAATTTTGCTTGTTGTAGCACTATACATATTATGGTAAAATATGAGTAATTAAAGGCGGTGGAAACATGGAACATATTACGGTTGGTAGAAAATATAACGAAGGAAAAGTTGCCTTTGTAGAGTGCACCAAAAACAGTTCACTGGATGATATCAATATTAAGGACAAGTGTTTTTTGTTGATCCTTCTTGCCAAGGGCAAATTGGAATTTACTGTTGGTGAAAAGAAAATTGTTGCTACCGCACCGTCTTTTTTGTGCTTTGACGAATCAGAAAATCCTGTGCTTGTGTCGAAAGCGAAGGCTCAATACACTTGTGTGTACTTCCACCCTAAATTCTTAAATATCAATATGTCCTTTGAACTTTTGCGTTCTGAAAACTATAGTGATATTGCCACCACTCACGATATGTTTATGTTAAAACCGTTTACCCATAAAGCGTATGTTATTCCTATCGCGGAAACACAGGTAGAAAAAATCGAGCATTCTGCAGATTATATGATGCAGGAATTAGAGGAACAACGGGATTGGTATTGGTCTTGTCGAGGTCGCTCTTATTTTATGGAGATTATTATTGCCTTAGAGCGTATGTACGGTCTTATAGGTTATGGACTAACCCATCAAAAATCAGACAATATACCAATTATCAATAATCCAATGCTTCGGGATGCGGTGCTTTATATAGAAGGACATTACGGCGAGAATATAACACTTTCGGATATAGCGGTGAATGCAGGAATAAACCACACCACTCTTACTGCACTTATGAAAGAAGAACTTGGTTGTACTGCAATCGAATATTTGATGCAATACCGAATTACTATTGCAAAAAACCAACTCAGCTTTACCGATGTGCCGGTTAAAGATATTGCAAGCATGGTTGGATTTAAAACGGTACAACACTTTAATCGTATTTTCAAAAAAATAGCGGGCACAACCCCTGCCGAGTTCCGCAAATCGGCGGTGCAAAAACGGAAGGATGAGATTAGATGAAAAAATCAGTTGTTTTTATTACTACATTCATCTTAATTTTATGTTTGACTGCTTGCGGAAGCAAAGAAATCACACATTCTATAGGTGTGGTAGATTTACCTCTCGCGGGTTTTCACGGGTATAAAGACGGACTAATAATAGAAACAGATGCGCTTTCTTTTATGCAACAAGAGGTTAACACTATTGAGAACGCATACGCATACATCGATGGTGACCTATTGCAATTAGAATCGTTTGAAACCGAAATAAAATTAAATTCGGATATTAGTGCTTTATTTGAAGAATTTAAATTACCAATCAAGTATTATATTTACAAAAGCACGGTTTATCCCTATGCAAATATAGATTACAAACAAATTGGTGCACAGATTGTATTAGAGCCGATTCCTAATAACCCTGAAAATATTTTGATATGGGGTTCTGCTGTAACAAAGCCAATTATTTATAATGTGTTTAACGATGAATATAATCTGATTTTTACCGAAACGGAAGACTACGCTTTATCCTATGCAGGAATAAGTGCGGATGGAAAATATATTGCTTTGCACGGTGGAACTTCATATGATATTCTACATGGCACAGCAAAGTATTATGTTATGAATTTAGAAAGCGGTGACTCAAAGCAAATTCCCATTCCGGAATATGATAAAAATAAATATACAAGCTATACCGTCTCACCACAAATGTTTATTGGTGATAAGTTAATTGTAACCTTTCATTTTGAGCACGAACCGAATACCGAAGAAAATTATTCAGAAACTTACTATTATGACATTAAGGATGATAAAATCACCAAATGGGATTTAGAAAAGTCTTTTGATTCGTATCAGTCTGCAACCTATTATGGAGGTTATCCGACTTCACATATTATAATAAAAAACAATTGGGAAAAAGGAAAATTAGATTTATATAATTTAAAAACCAATGAGCATTTTACCATTAAAATGAAACCGTTTATGGATATAGTCGGCATCCCAAATGAAAGCGGAAGATATCTTTTAGGCGGATATAAAGAAATGCCAATTTCGTATTATGATGAGGGCAATGCTGTATACGAAAACACTGTAGAACCATATATTCCTGTTTTTATTGATATGGAAAAGGATAAAGTTATTGATATAACAAAACATATCAAACACTTTTCGATAGATAAATATAAAGGCTGTAATATATCTTTTAAGCAATGGCTTGATGAAACACATATAATGATTACATATAATGCAGAAAATGAAAGCTATACTGAAATATTAGATTTAAAGAATGCTATGAAATAAAAGGTGGTAAAATGAAAAAATTTACATCCATATTGTTAATTTTTGCTCTATCTGTGTGCCTTTGCGGTTGTGAGGAAATAGTGGAAAATATTAACAGCGATTTTGTTTCGGAAGTACAAAATCTAATTTCAGAGGATTCTGATTCGGTTGTTAGTTCTGAGGAGCAGAATGCTAAATCAAATGAAAAGGTCAATTCCCAAAAAGAAAAGACAGAAAATAAAGAAAAATCAAAGGAAGAAACTGTCACCAAAAACGAAACCGTTGTAGTTGAAAGCAGATTGCCCGAAGTGAAATTTTCAGTCAGGGATAGTAATCATAGGTTTACAGACATGGTAAATCTTCCAAACGGTGGATTTGCTGTTTCGGGACATCGTGTTACAGAGGATTTGGTTTATTCGGTTATACAAATCTATGATGAAAATTCAAACCTAAATGGAGAACACTTTTATGAGAACGGAAACGGCTTTGATAAAATAGCGGTTTGCAGTGACGGTGGTTTTGTTGCGGCATCATACTGCCCGCCTTGTATTACGAGAATAAATAGTGATTTAGAAACCGAATGGTTTATGCCTTACGAAAGCATTGAGTTTGAGGCAACGGTACATGATATTGAAGAAATATCACCCGATATAATTGCCGTATTGTTTGTGTCGGTTAATTCATCGGATTTTGGAAGAAGGCTCAAAATTTCCTATTTGAATAAAGCGGGAGAACTTATAGAAACTATTGACCTTATGAAAAATATTGACCCACAAGATGCTGATATAATTGCTGACGGTAACGGTGGATTTTATCTATTATCTGCTTGTAACGAATCTTTGGCAGAAAAATATCCGTTGGTTGCAGAAAGCTATGATAGTTCAAAAGCAACAGAGGCAATAATAATGCATTTTTCTGCTGAAAGGGAACTAATATGGGCTAAAACATTAGGCGGTGGCGGAGACGATTGGATAGAAGAAGCTGTTATAGACAGTAACGGTAATTTTTATCTTGCTGTAGGTACAAATTGGTATGGTGCAGATTCTTTTTGGGATATGAGTGTTGAACGGTCTATGCCTTATCGCCGAATGCTTGTTAAATTAAATAAAACCGGTGATATCGTTTATAAAGTTCCGCTTTCAAATAAGGGAATGGCTGTTGACCATGTTTTCGGAATACACATAAAAGACGACATGGCTTATGTAGTTGGTATGACAGATTATTTTGACGGCTATCAGATAAAATATCCCTGTGAACAGATTTTACCTGAAGAAAAACAAAAAGGGGAACGGGTTTTCTGTGTATATAATGCCTGCATAGACAAAGACGGCAAAGAACTTGACAGAAAGATTTTCAGGTGTGATGTAAATAATGAACCTTGCGATTCTGCTCTGTTGTTAAACGGCTCTTTAGTCATTGCCGGAAAAGTTTCAGCGGATGAAAATCCGTTTGATTTGAAATTCCCGTCAGGTGTTGATTTTGCGGCGGCATTATTTGTATTTAATGAGGATTCAAGATGAAGCGCATTATTTCTTTTATATCAATGCTTTACGGTATCGTATCGCTTTTTTGGTGTTATGTACTTATTAAAAGCCTGTTTTTTGAATTATCTACTGTGGCGATAGGGATGAATGGTATAGAAGTAATCGGCGGTGCAGATATACCTACTTTAATATATAAAATGGGGAATATTTTGGGATGTGTTTTTCCGTACCGTTTGTTCTTTTAAGTATTACAACTGTAGTTCTTTTAACTGTTTCAACATTAAAAAAACAAGTAAGTAGAAGACTAAATATATTACTTTCTGTATTAATAGCACTATCCTTATTTGTTTTTATGATGATTCCATTTCAGACTTATTACATTTCCTCTTATATTTTAGTAAAGAAATTCTCTTTTTTAAAATACATCCGGATTTTTTACATTTTTCTTTCGCTTGTTATTATCGCAAAAAATATTTTGTTCGCTATAAAAAAGAATTCTTTGGTATGATCAGCATGTCGGTATGCTTTTGTCATACCATAAAAAATAGAGTTGTCTCGTAATTTCGAGATAACTCTATTATCATATATAACTTGAAAACAACAGTAAAAAATGTTATATTAAATTCAGAAAAATGCTTGTTATTATATAGAATTTTTTACTTGTGGAAATGATTGTCACAAATTGTAGCCTTTGCCTCCCTCTGACGAGGGGGCCAAATGTTAAATTTCTCCCTGATTTAACACAATCATATAATATAAAAGTGGGGTGCCTTAATGAATGATATTCTTTCTGCCGAGGGTGTGAAAAAGCACCTTAAAAATCCGCAAAGCAATATTTTTGTGCTTGACTGCGTTGATTCGACCAACAGCTATATGAAAACCGCAGAATTTGCCGATAAGCCTGAGGGCACAACCGTAATTGCAGGCAGGCAAACCTGCGGCAGAGGCCGTTTTAACCGCACCTTCCATTCCCCAGAAAACAGCGGTATTTATATGAGTATTCTCTTAAGGCCACGTATTCCGGCGGCTGATGCAGTGCTTATAACCGCGCTTGCCGCCGTTGCGGTCAGCGAAGCAATCGAAGCCTTAAGCTCCGCAAGGGCGGAAATCAAATGGGTGAATGATGTGCTGATAAAGGGCAAAAAGGTTTGCGGTATTCTCCCCGAAGCCACCCTCAACCTCCAAAACGGCAGGCTCGAACGGGTGATTTTGGGTATAGGCATCAATGTATATACCCCGAAGGACGGCTTTGCCGATGAAATAAAGGATATAGCGGGCGCGGTTTTTGAAAGGTCGGATGAAAACCTGCGAAACCGCTTTGCCGCCGAAATAATCAACCGCTTTTTTGAGCAGTACCCTCAGATTGCTGAGAGAAGCTTCCTCGATTACTATATATCCCGAAGCTGTGTTATCGGGAAAAATGTGACCGTAATATCGGGGGAGAGCCGCCGTAGAGCCGCCGCACTCGGAATTGACAGCGATTGCCACCTGCTTGTGGAGCTTGAGGACGGAAGCCAAGAACTGCTTTCCTCCGGCGAAGTAAGCCTGAAGCTTTCCTGATTTCCGACCTATATGTGTAATAATTACAAAATACCTTGTCACCTTGCCCATTAACTGTGAAAAGCAACGATTTTACCAAATCCTAAGAAAAAAATTAAAAAGATTTACAAAAAAGGTTGCAATTTTGTAACCTTTTTGTTATAATAAAACCTGTAAAGATTACAAATTGTAATTATTTAAGGAGGCGACTGTTATTTTTACGGATTTGGACATTGAAGCCCTTTTTAAAAAGCTCCTTTCTGCTGATTGGTTCGTAAAGGCTTTCAAATTCATAAAATCTAACAGAATATTTGTAAGGGCGCTTTCTCTTTGCTTAACGGGATTGCTTGCCGTTGTTATAAGTATTGTGGCTGTGGGCATAACCCTCGGCTTTGATGTGGAATATTCGGGTAAAATAATTGCAACGGTGCAGAATACAGCCGTTTTTGAGAATGCAAAAAGCATTGCGGCAAAAAATATCAGCACCGAGGATGCTTACGATAATATCCAAACACCCCGTTTTGCTCTCACCGTAACCGTGGTGGACAAGCTTGACAGTGCCGCCGCCGTTGCAGACGCGATTATTGAAAACACAGGTGATTTTGTTCGCGCTACTGCACTTTCGATAAACGGTGAGCAGGTTGCCTGTGTGACCGAAAACGATTTATCCCTTTTACTTGAAGCCAGACGCACCGCTTTTTATATCAAGGGAGCGCAAAACGCCGCTTCATTTACAGATAAGGTTGAAACCAAAAGCGGTTATTTTCTCAAATCCGAGATCTGCGATATTTCGGAAGCTGAGAAGCTTATAAACAGCCTTTCGGTTAAAACCGTTTCCTCTGTGACAACCGATGTCACTGTTCCCTATACCACCAAAGAGGTTAAGACCAACACTCAGCCCTGTGGTTATAATGAGGTAACTACCGCCGGCAAAAACGGATTAACCCGCAAGGTCGAGACGGTTGAAACCCTTAACGGCAGTGAAAAATCACGCACCAAGGTTTCTGAGCAAACTATTTTCACCCCTGTCACAAAGGTTGTAACCATCGGCACAGCACCTGTGAAGCTGAGCGCCGCTGAAAAGGCAAATGTGACCTCAGCAGGCTTTATCTGCCCGATAGCAAAGGGTAAATTTGTTGTCACCTCTTATTACGGGGACGGCAGAAACCACAAGGGAATTGATTTGGGCGCCGACTACGGTGTTGCAATTTTTGCCGCCGCAAGCGGCACCGTCACCTATGCCGGATACCGCAGTGATTACGGCTACAGCATAGTAATCGACCACGGTAACGGAATTCAGACAAAGTATGCCCACGCAAGCATTTTGTGCGCCGGTGTGGGAGAAAAGGTTTCTCAGGGTGATATGATTGCCGCAGTGGGCAACACGGGCTACTCAACCGGAAACCATCTGCATTTTGAGGTTATTGTGAACGATGTGAGGGTAAACCCCGCACCCTATATAGGATTAAATTAACCGATATTTTACCCCCCGCTTAGAATGTGAAAGCATTTTAAGCGGGGGTTTTAAGGTGAAACAAATGTTAAATAAGGGTTGATTGTTTTGTCGTATTATGGTATTATATGTGCGGTGCATTTGCACCCTTAAGGACTATCACAACGGTAGGCGGTTGCCCCTCTTTTAAGAGGGCACACTTTTCGCCCTCTTTAATAAAGGGGGTGGTGCCAAATGGTTACATACGAAGAATTGTTCCTTTTAGGAACTCTTGTTGTGTCAATTATAGCACTTGTTATCAATATAACAAAAAAGAAATAACCGCCCTGCTTCCAACATGTGCGGTTAAATCTTTTTAACTAAACTATGGGACAACCGTCTGCTTGGTAGTCCTTTTGTATTTTTATTATAATATTGTTTTATAATTTTGTCAATACTTTTGATTTTCAAGAAAAGTGTTTGATAAGATTTCGTATTGATTATTAATAAAATATAGTACAAACCACCAACATAAATTTTACGATAATATTCAATGTTGCAATTAAAAATGCTATAGAAACCAAAGGTAAGCTTCTATAGCATCTTTTTGTTATTAGTGCGTTTTACTCAACGGCGGCAACTATGCGGCGCACCCCTCTTGAGCTTGATTTTTCTTTCAAAATCTTGAATTTGCCGAGAGTGGAAATGTTTTCCACATGGGGGCCGGCACAAATTTCCTTTGAAATCTCACCGATAAAGTAAACACTTACTATGTCGGGATATTTTTCAATGAACTCATGTTCAGCGCCAACCTCAACCGCCTTTTCCTTGGGCATCTCCTCACGGGTAACGGCAAGCCCCTCAGAAATCCAACCGTTAATCACATTTTCAATTGCCGCTAACTGTTCATCGGTCAGCTTATCGTCACAGTTAAAGTCAAAGCGGAGCTGATCCTCTGAAACCTTTGAACCGCGTTGATGTGTGTCGGCACCCAAAACCTGCTTCAATGCGGCATTTAACAGGTGGGTTGCAGTGTGATGCTTGGTACTGCCCTCAGAAGTATTTTCAAGTCCGCTTTTCAAAGCATCCTTAGCCACACTGCGGCTTTTCTCCTGATGCTCCTTAAATGCGTCATTAAATCCGTCAGTATCAACCGTGAAGCCGTTTTCCTCGGCAAGCTCAACGGTAAGCTCAATCGGGAAGCCGAAGGTATCATATAAACGGAAGGCAGATTTTCCGTCAAGCATCTTATCGTCAGCAGAAGCTTCAAGTCTCTGTCTGATTATCTTGTTGAATTCCTTAATTCCCTTTTCAAGTGTAGACTCAAAACGGCTGCATTCCTTTGCAAATTCGTCCACGATAATATCGCGGTTTTCTTTAAGCTGTGGGTAGGACTCAGCATAAACCTCATTTACATAAATGAGGGCTAATTCCTTAAGATTTTCCACCGTCATATCAAGCATGCGTGCATATCTTACTGCGCGGCGGATAAGGCGTCTTAAAATATAGCCTGCTCCTACATTTGAGGGAACGAGTCTTGCCTCGTCTCCTATGAGCATAACGCTTGTGCGGACATGGTCAGCCACAATGCGCATTGCCTTTGTAACTGCGGCATCCTCGCCGTAGCCCTTAGCGGCTGCCTTTTCAATATAGGCAATTGCGGCGGTGAATAAATCGGTGCGGTAAACATCGCTTGTGCCGTGTAAAAAGGCAAGTATACGTTCAAGACCCCAGCCGGTGTCCACATTCTTTTTCTGCAGGGGGGTTATTGTGCCGTCCTCATGCTTCTCATACTGCATAAACACATCATTACCCAGCTCCACATACTTTCCGCAGGAGCAGCCGGGGCGGCAATCGGGGCCGCAGGGTGCCTTATCGGTGATGTAGAACATTTCACTGTCAGGACCGCAAGGACCGTATTCAAGTCCCCACCAATTGTCCTCCTCGGGCAGGTAGTATATATTTTCGGGACTAAAGCCCGAAGCGATGCGGTATTCAGCCGTTTCTGTATCGCGAGGGGCTTTTTCATTGCCCTCAAAAACGGTTGCGGCAAGTCTGTCCGGCGCAAAGCCGAGAACATCTGTAAGAAGCTCATAGCTCCACTGTGTTCTCTCCTTTTTAAAATAATCGCCAAGACTCCAGCTACCCATCATTTCAAAAAAGGTAACATGGCTCTCATCACCAACAGAATCAATATCATTTGTTCTCACACAGCCCTGAACATTAAAAAGTCTGTTGCCCAGAGGGTGGGTTTTGCCCAAAAGGTAGGGCATCAGGGGCTGCATACCGGCAACATTAAAAAGCACTCCGGTTGAGCCATCTGAAACAAGGGAAACGGTGCCTGCATCAATATGACCGCGCTCGGAATAGAATTTTTTCCAGGTATTTCTCAATTCGGTTGAGGTAAATTCTTTCATTTATATGTCCTCTTATTTTAAAAAATTTGCCGTAACGGCTCAGTTTAGATTATAACTTTTCAAGCAAAAATTGTCAACCCCAAAGCCCTTATTAATATAAAAAAACCGATTTTGACACATTTTTTCTTTCACTCGCAAACATAAGGGTATATGCTATATCTGCGCCACAATAGAAACAAGTTTAACTGTACGGAAAAACCATAGGGTAATATATCTTGTTTTGACAAATGACATATTTTGTGTTAATATTATTTTGAGGTGGAATATTATGGATTTTATTAAATTTGTCGAACAAATACCTAACATAACGATAGCTAAGAGAATTGCGTCTGCATATGTTGCTGATTATAGACGATTAGAGTTAGACGAGATTAAAGAGTTTCTAATCAAAACGGCAAAGCAATATACTTCTTACGAAAATATATTTAATCGTTTGGAAGAACTAAAACTTGACAGTAATAGGGCAGTAAGAATAATTGTCCCTATTTTGTTGCGTGATTATTTGCTTGATCAAGACGATTTTATTTCTCCCTGCAAAGAAACAGATTCTGCCATTCTTAACTACGAGAAAACAATAATTGATGAATCTAATAATTTTGATATCAGTAAAATTTCTAAAGATTTAGCATTATTTAAGCACATGCTTGATACAGCGTGGGCACTTAATGATGATATTTCCATAGATGAAAAGAATTTGCTAGAATCGTTACGAAAATATTTATCTATTACTGTTAGAGAACAACAAATCTTGGAGGCAAAATCCGGTAGATTCCCGAACTTTGAAAATGTGTTGCATACATTTGATGATATTGATGCAGCCAGAAGATTGTTACAAGCAAAAGGTTTGCTTGTGTGTATAAAGAATTCAGATGGTATTATGTGTGATATGATACCTAACGATATAGCAAGGGAAATTCGTAAATATTACAGTGTTGAGATTCGTTCTTATGGATATGAAAAATTAGTTGATTATATTATTAAGAAAACAAAGAAACAATATTTAATTGACATAGTAATAAAAGCAAGCAAACATTGTGAAAAAGCGAACATTGAAATTTCTAATAATCCTACAGTCAATGAATTAAAGACTATTATTTTAAAATCAGTTCAACCTTCAAATTTGATTGGTGGTTTTTCTGCTTATGATGGAATGAATGTGGAAGAGCTTTCAAGCTGGTGCGCAGAATTAGGTTTGAGCGTTTCAGGTGCAAAGAAAACCTTAATTGACAGAATATTAGAATATTATGATTCGGTGCGGCGTATTGAATTAAAAACAGAAGATGCAAGAGAAAAACTTGTTTCTGTATATAATGAGTTAGCAAGAAGAAATTTGAAGTTTTTGCGATCAAATAGCATAATAGAAAAAGATTTACAGTGTGAACATTATTTTGAAGATGCAACTAATTATATATTTGAAAAAATGTTGTTAAATAAGCCTTTGACTTTAACGGGAACAGAGCATCCTGATGGGAAATTATCTTTTAAAGATAAATATATAATGTGGGATAATAAATCAAAAGAAACACCTGTAAATCTTAAAGATCATATACAGCAATTTGATAGATATATTAAAACATCTGATAAAGATGTCGTTGTGTTTATGGTTATCGCACCCGACTTTACACCACAAAGTGTACAGGAATGTGTAGATTATTCTTTGAATAATGATACTCAAATACTGCTTATAACAGCGGATGAGTTGAAAGCTGTTGCCGAAGCATGGAATAAAAAACATGCCGGAGAAATATTTAATTTAGGTTACTTTAAGCAAAACGGTAGGTTTGATATAAAGCTTTTAAATTTGTGAGCCGAATTACAGTTTTTAACTTTAATTACTCTGGTTTTATTTTCACATTGTCTATATAGCTTTGTTATGCTTATCAAAAAATAGAGTCATCTCGTAATTCCGAGATGACTCTATTATCATATATACCTTGAAAATTTTGATGGAGAATGTTATATTTAATTTAAGAAGAATTTTATTGTTTTTAACTTGTGGAAATCCTTTTCCCTTGTTACTGACTTTGCCTCCCTCTGACGAGGGAGGTGGCAAAACGAAGTTTTGACGGAGGGAGAGAACTATGAAGGAATATAATAAATCAAATATCCCTCTTGCAAAAATTTTAAGAAAAAATATGACACCTTGGGAAAGAAAACTTTGGTATGAGTTTTTAAGATATTACCCTACAAGATTTCAAAGACAAAAAGCTATTGGAAATTACATAGTAGATTTCTATTGTGCAAAAGCAAGACTTGTTGTTGAACTTGATGGTGGTGGTCACTACACTGTAGAACAAATAGAAAGAGACAAAGTCCGCACAAAAGAGTTAGAAGAGATGAAATTAACAGTTTTAAGAATTTGCAATTTAGATATTGACCGTAATTTTAGCGGTGTATGTGAATCTATAGATTTAGCTGTTAAAAAATCTCTCCCTCAGTCAGCTTCGCTGACAGCTCCCTCGTCAGAGGGAGCCGAGGTGTAGATTTGTTCCTAACTTAACACAAGCATAAAATTCACCTATCACATCGAAAAGGAAGGTAAAATGAAAACATCTGATTGGATTAAACAAAATACCGCATCGCTAAAGGGCAAAAGCGTTGCCGTAAGCGGTGCTACCGGCGGCATCGGCTGTAAGCTCTGCCGATTGCTGGCAGCTTTGGGGGCAAGGCTCATTCTGCTTGACCGCAATCCCGAAAAATCAAGAGCATTGGGCGAAAGCCTGCAAAAAAGCTTTCCCCATACCGAAATTTCCTACATCACACTCGACCTTGAGGATATTTCCTCAGTAAAAACTGCAACAGAGGCGCTTTTAAAGGCTGTGCCCGATGTGCTCATTCTTAACGCCGGGGCTTACCACATACCGCGCCGCAGGTGTGAAACAGGACTTGACAATGTTTTTCAGATAAATTTTGCTTCGCCTTATTATATAGTCAGAAGGCTAAAGCCCTCTATCAGAGAAAGAGGCGGCAGGGTTGTGGCTGTCGGAAGCATTGCCCACAATTATTCCAAAACCGACAGCGGCGACATTGATTTTTCCACCCGCGTAAGGTCAAGCTTGGTTTACGGCAATGCAAAAAGGTTTCTGATGTTTTCGCTTTACAGACTTTTCGCAAACGAAAAGGGACTTGCCGTGGTGCATCCGGGCATCACCCTCACAAATATAACCGCCCATTATCCCAAGCTTATTTTTGCAATAATAAAGCACCCTATGAAGGTGCTTTTTATGAAGCCGGAGCGTGCGGCTTTAAATATTCTTTACGGTGTTTTCAGGGACACCCCCGAAAATTATTGGATTGGCCCGCGGATATTCGGCATTTGGGGAAGCCCGAAATATCAAAGGCTTAATACCTGCTCCTCTGACGAGGCAGAGAGGATTTTCCGGAATGCCGAGAAAATTTACGGTGAAATGCAGGGAGATTACTCCTTATAATCCATATCCGCGACAGTAAGCTCTTTAACTACCGGAAGCATTGCCTCGGCTTCGGCTTTAGCGCCCTGCAAATCGTGCTCTAAATAGTTACCGCACTCGATTTTGCTGTTGCCCGGAATTTCACCCGAAAAGGAAGCTATAAAGGCAAATGCCTCATTTACAAGCTTTAGCACATTCTCACGGCTTACACTGTCCCTCAAAAGCAGGTAAAAGCCGGTGCGGCAGCCCATTGGGCCGAAATATATAACCTCGCCGCCGAAAGCGCTGTTGCGGACAAAGGTGGCAAACAGATGCTCGGTTGTGTGCATGGCGGCATTTGCGAGATAGTCACCGCTATTCGGTTTTTTCATTCTTATATCATAGGTTATAACATCCCCGTCTATTCTGGAAACATATATCCCTCTTTCAAGAATATCGTGATTTACCCTGAAGCTTAAAATTTTCTCCATTTTTATTCCTCTAACGATTTAAGTATACAATCGGCGGTAGCCTTGTTGTTGGCAATCGGAATATCGTAAACCTGAGCAATTCTCAAAAGCGCCTTGACATCGGGGTCGTGAGGCATGGCGGTGAGAGGGTCGGAAAAGAAAATTATAATGTCAATTTCTCCTCCCGCAACCCTTGCGCCGATTTGCTGGTCTCCGCCCAGCGGACCGCTTAAATATGCCTTTACGGGAAGCCCTGTGGCTTCGTTTATGCGTGTGGCGGTTGTGCCTGTACCGCAAAGGAAATGATGCGCCAATACATCCTTGTTCTTTATGCACCATTCGATTATGGTGGGCTTCATATTATCATGCGCGATAAGCGCTATTCTTTTTGTCATTATTTTAACCTCCTGTTTTGAATATCTGTATTAAGTGTATTATAATTACTCTGAAAAGTCAAGAAAACAGTTCTTTCACCGGTAAAAAACATCCAAAATATCGCAAACAGAGAAAGTGATGAATCCTTCAATCAAAAATACAGCACCTTCGGTATAAAAGGTACTGTATTTTTTTAGTGGACGGTATTTTTTGTTAAATTAATAAGCGGGAATAGAAATATCCTTATAACCCCATGTGCCCATATATTCCGTATCGAAGTAATCACAGAGCACACTTACGGTTGTTGCGTTTGTTGTAGTTAAAGGAATTGTAACCCAACCAGAATAAGCAGTCACACTTCCGGTATGCCAGGGGCCACTACTACTATACCATGGCCAAGTGGATGCGGTTGCAATTATTACGTCACCAGTAGCACCCTTTCTATCTCCATTATGCCAAAAACTTGCATAAAATTTTTGAGTATATCCATATGCGGCTCTATTTATAGACTGAGTCCAAACAAGTCTAACCTGAACACTGTTAGCGGTTCTGTTTTGATATTCAGCATTAACGCTATAGGTGACACCGTAACCTGATACATCTTGCCACCACCAACCACTTACTAGGAATTGAGAGGTAGAAACTCCTGTTGGTGTGTAAGTAAATGTAATTGTCTTATTGCCTGTTGAATCCCATTTTACACTTTGTGCCGGAGGGGTGTTATAGCCTGAAAAAGTCTTTGGGTAAATTGTGTTTGTGGTACCATACTTATAAGTAACTTTATCGCTTCCTAAGGATGTTCCGTTGATAGATTTATACACAATATTATATGTATATTCATTTAGAGAAGCAGAGGCTTTAATATCCGAAGAAGTAATATTTCTTGTTACTGTTGCGGATGTTATACCCTTACTAGTTATAGAATATCCTGTAGATGCTGTATAAGTAACAGAAAGAACATCACCATAATATATAGCATCACCATTGCTCAAAGTTCCAGTTGAAGCGCCTTTGTAAGGGGAACTGGTTCGTTTAACCATTATACTGTACCCAGTTCCGGTATTCCAACTGACTTTGTATTGATTTACTGACGCTGATGCATATATATTTGAAGAAGTTACATTTCCAGTTACAGTTATAGAAGTACTGCCTTTACTATTTATAGTGTAACCTGCTTGTGAATTATAAGTTACTGACAGAACATCGCCATAGTAAATCGGTGAGTTATTATTTAAGGCACCGGTTGATGCGCCTTTTAAAGGTGAACTTGTTCGATTTACTGCAATGGTGTATCCGATTCCAGTATTCCAACTAACATTGTACTGATTTACCGACGAAGATGCATGGATATTTGAGGAAGTAACATTACCAGATACAGTTATAGAAGTATCACCTTTACTATTTATAGTATAGCCGGTTTTAGCGGTATAAGTAATACCTAATACATCACCGAAATAAATAACTGCACCACTTTCCAATATTCCTGTAGTAGCATTCGCATAAGGAGATGCTGTTCGATTTACTGTAATTGTATATCCTGTGCCGTCATTCCAATTAACTGTGTATGCCATCGCAGACCATCGAGCATATAAAGTTTGATTTACCAAAGCAGTAACAATCGTTTCCGCCGTTACTTGTTCTCCGCCGCTCTTCTCTGTGAACCATCCTACGAAAGAATATCCCTCTTTAGTAGGTACAGGCATATCACCATAATATTGACCATAATAAACTGTCTTAGTTGTTTCAGCTATGGTTCCACCATTTGCATCAAAGGCAATAAGGCTGGAAGACAACATACTGTTGTATGTATCCTCATCAATCGGTATTAATTCACCATCATCAAATGTCAACATAGATTGATTTGTTAACTCGCCACACAACAAACAGTCACCGGTGAGTTTTAATTTGCCTGCAACTTCTGAATTTGCTTTTTGAAGGGCTAAATATTTACTAATCATAGCATTATCGCCTTGCGATGAAAGTTCAATAGTACCATACAAATTTAGTACCGTTTTTTCTGCTGGTAAAATCAAAGCAAATCCAGGAGAGTCTTTCACAGTGACTCTGCTTAATGTTACAGTTCCTGAGTTCAATTTAAGAGGAGTATCTATGTTGCCTTCAAAATTCATATTACTGATAAAGGTTTCTTCAGCATTAGAAATTATTTGAATATTTGTATAAATTGAACCATTACCAATTAAAGCAAAATATTTTGTAGTTTCGGGAATCACAATTTTAGTATCATTAATAGGTGTTTGTAATTCTGATAAATTAAGCGTGAATTTTCTTGCACCAGAATTAAGCGTTGCGTTGACTACATTCTCGTTAGCAGCTACAACAGTAATTTCCGGCACTCCTTGGAAAGCATTTTCGCCTAAGTTTATAATGTACTTATCAACTGTAAATGACCCCAACGAAGTACATCCTGCAAAAGCTTTTGCACCAATCGTTTTAATGCCATAGCCTACCACAATTTCAAGTGTAGAGCATCCTTCAAAAGCAGATTCGGGAATTTCAGATACATATTTAGGAAGAATCACACCCTTAATTTTGGTGTTACCTTTAAACGCATCTGCCAAAACACCCTTCACACGTACAGCAGAGTATGTACCATCATCGGCATTATCCAAGGAAACATATTCCGGAACAACTACATATTCAGAAGAACCATTATATTCTTCTATTATACCTGTCTCAGGGTTAATTACCAAACCACTAGATCTCGCAATTTTTGTATTAACGAATTCGTTGACAAAATACGGAACCTCAAATGGCAAAATAGCATTTTCACAATCATTAAAGTTTGAATCGTCTTTGGAATAATCTAAATATTCATGACGTTCCTTATCTAAAACATTATATGTATATGTAAAATAAGAATTTGTAGAAATATCATAACCCACAACAGCAAATACATGTACCGTACCAGCACTAACTAACCTATAGAATCCAGTTGCATTGCTTGAATAGGTAATTGATTTTTTTACCGTTTCATTTATTTCGGTGGAGTACTCTAATGTGGAAGCGTATTCGTTGGTCAATTCCTGACTTTCGTCTGTAGAATGAGTGGAGCTATTGCTACCGCCCCTTTCTTCCATGCTTGTATATGCGTATCGGTCATGTATTGCTTGAGATATTGTGTTGGACACGGAGGAATTCTTACTAGCAGCTGCACTAGCTTCATAGCCTTCTTCTGTATTCCAAGAGCTAGACGAACTACGAGTAGTATCCCAATGAGACTCATTAACCTTATCCTTCTCCGTACCAATATTGGATTCTCGGGAATTTGCAATTGATGCTGTTTCCTTGTGACTTTCGGTTTCCGTATCCTTAGCACTTGCAGACACTTCAACACTTGTCTTATAAATTTTTGTATCTACCACACCAGACAAAGATGCATCAACACCGACTTCTACACTAGAACTATCTGTGTCCTCAGTTGAGTAGGAACCATTGATACCCATAGAATGCCCTAAAGCGACTTTAGATGATGTTGCATTGGAGCCACCCGTACTAGACGATGTAGATGTTTCTCCCCCTTTAACATTACTGATATAATATTTACCTTGAATGGTGTTACCTTGGCTATCGGTTGTTTCGTTTGTTTTACCTATTTCTTCATCATGTTCATTAGTTGCTGAAGCCGAAGAATTCCAATCTTCAGATAATGTCCATGCCGATGTTTTGGTTGTTGCATTAGATACAGCCTTAGCAATTGTTTCTGAAAATCCTTCTTGTACGCTCTTTGAATACTCATATTCCTTATTGATGGTTATACCCTGTGAATTGCCTATATATTCAATAACAGATAAGGGCACATTTTCGATTGTGCCGATTTCATAGACAAATAGGTACTGTCCAATATCCATATCTTCAATTATTATTGGATCACCTAAATTTGTCACAGATTTTGCTCTGTTTCTATTGCTGGTCCAGTTGGCCTGTAAGGTAATATTGCCTGTAGTACCAGGTTTAATAGCTGATACAATCTGTCCGTTTAAAGACCATCCTACAAATGTATAACCAAACCAAGAGGGATTAGTTAAAGTGGCACCCGTGTCAACTGTATATTTCACACTCGCCCAAGGTACATCCGGAGAATCAAAGGTGACCGTATACACTATCTTTTCCCATTGTGCATAGAGTGTCTTGTTACCTGTAGTACCTACTACAATTTCCGTTACTTTGGTTCCGCCTGTTTGGGCGGTATACCATCCTTTAAAATTATATCCTTGTACAATAAGGTCCTGTAAAATCAATCCGTCTTCTTTTGTATAAGTAGTTGGATTATTGTTTACTATTTCGATTCCAGCAAGATACATATCACTATTTGATATATGATATGTAATAGAATATTCTGTTCTTTTTAATGCGGGAATAATTTGCTGTGCAACTAAAATCTCTTTGCATACCGAACAATGTGAGCCTTCAGTAAGACCTGTGCTTGTAGTGGTTGGTGCTACAGCTTCATCAATAACCACAGAATGTGTTTCACTCTTTTCAATGACGGTATCTTCCAAAGCAATTTCTTCTGTTGCATCTTCATCAGCATAATAATTATTACAGAATGTACAATGCCAATAAGCTATATTTCCGTTTGTCATACATGTTGCTTCTTTGGCTTCAAATTCTTCCATAGTATGCTCATGCAATCCATGAGAAGGTCTTAATTTTACGCCGTAACCACCTGCGATATATCTACGAATAAGAATTACATCAGTTGTATTGATTTTTCCGTCATCGTTAACATCACCGGCATATTCGTTTATAGTAAGGTCATAACCACCGGTAATATATCTTCTTAGTAATACAAGGTCTCTTGCATTGATTACTTTATCACCGTCAACATCGCCAGGAGTATAATCAATAACTTGAATTATACCTGAAACAGTTTGAGGATTAACCACCTTTAAATTGCCGTCAACGATATCTCCACGATTATAAGATATATTAATATCTAAATCGCTTCCAGGAATGGCATTTTCTGAAATTTCAAAGGTTAGAGTTAGAATAATACCATCTTTTATGTCCTCTTCTTTTATCGATTCACCATCCCAAGCGAACTGACAAGGTGAAGTGAATTTTCCGGGTTTTGACATAACCAAAGATGAAAATGCATCACCCGCATTAGCATTAATTAAAGTGAGTGAATCATTATCGAAAGTAAAGCTAAATATAGCGCCCAATATACCAGGATTGTTTTCAATAGTTACATTTACATCCACAGTTCCTTCAGGTGAACCATATACTTTATCAACCGATACAACTGTACCACTACTTTGTGCTAAAACTATAATGGGAATTGATGAAAGTAAAATAGCACAAACCATTAATAGTGAAAGTAGCTTGGTTATTTTTTTCATTTTTATCATCCTTTCATTAAAATTATGAAACTATAATTTTTCCATTTTGTATTTCAAACAATATTGAGTCTAAATTTCCATCAATAATATCTCCGTTTCTGTAGGAAATTTTTATTGGATATTCATCGGTTTTAGCATCATTTGAAATATCAAATGTTAGTAATAATATGGTTCCGTTTCTTATGCTATCGGTTGTAATTTCCTGACCATCCCATACGAAATTGCACCCGCTTTTTAGAATATTAGATTTTGTAAAACTAAGGACACCGCTAAGTGCTTCACCACTAGAAGCTTCTGTTAATGTAAGAACCTCTTCGTCGTATTCAACTGATAATGTCATACCAAGTATACCTGGATTGTTTTTTACTGAAACAGCAAGGGTGACTTTTTTATCACCCGGATTGGCAGATACACTATCAACAATAAATGTGGGCTTTGTATCAGCTTCATATTCTGCAAAAATTTGCATTTCGTTCATTACATTAATGAAACTTTCACTCCAACCCTTAAAAATGTACCCATCTATAACAGGTACTTTAGGAGCGATTGCAGAAAAAGAATGCTTTACTTTTTGGATATCAAGAACATTTCCGTCTTTATCCCTAAATGTGACAGTATGTGTTTTCAAATTATCCTCGCCGTGTAATAATATCATTCTTACGCTAACAAGGTCTTCTGCTGAACTGATTCCGTCTCCGTTAATATCCGCTGTACAATCTCCTGTCTCAACAACACCGGCAAGAATCTTTTTAAGCCTAACCAAATCTCTTATATCTGATATTTTATCATTATTTACATCACCCAAAACAGGTTTGACGTATATTTCAAAAGTCATATCATTTGCAATTGCATATTTCTGTGCGGTGGAATTCTCTAATCCGTGCATTACAAAATTATCTACAATATAATATTTTCTGCCAGAGTAATAATAACCAAATGCTGAATCCCCTATAGTAACATTAGGGTTTAAAATTGTTACATTTGTAAGATTGTTGCAATCATCGAAAGCATACAAAGCTATTTCGTTAACTGATTCAGGAATGGTTACCGCAGTAATCGCATCACAATTATAGAATGCCCCCTCTGATATTTCTGTCACACTTTCAGGAATTTTCACGCTTTCTATAACAGAATCTTCAAATGCATACTCACCAATTTTTGAAATTGTATAAACCGCACCATCAATTACATAGTTTTCCGCAATAACAACATCTTCTTCCTCACCGTTATATTTTGTAATGGTAATCCCATCAGAAGAAATTTCATAAGAAAAATCTTCTAAAGATGTGGCGGATACAGTTACTAAACCAAAGCAACAATTAAGCAACAGTATAACCATTAAACAAAAAGTCAATAATTTTTTTAAACTCATTCTTTTTCCTCCTAAAAAAAATTTAGATATAACAATTGCCTCATACCTACGAATATCAACCATATCATAGGTATACTTTCCAAGTAATTATATACTCTATGGATGATAAAGTCAAGAAAAAATATATCTATAGAATATGTATATCATCATCCATGGTTATTATAATTAATAGTTGAAAGGATGATATATCTATGAAAGAAACAAATGTATTAAAACAAATGGGTGAACGTATATATCATCGCCGTAAGCTGTTAAAGTTCACACAAGAAGAGTTGGCTGAAAAAATGTGCGTTTCTACTCAAATGATTTCTAACTTAGAGTTAGGCAAAAAGGCAATTCGTCCGGAAAATTTAATTAAGCTTTGTGGGGTTTTGAATGTCAGTGCAGATTATATTTTAACGGGAGCTAATTCGAATTTGACATCTGAGGAGTTTTTTAGTAAGCTTGCGTCCCTAACTGCGCAGGAGTTTAAGCTTATAACAGAGATACTTGATTATATGAACCATAATAAATAATCTATTTGTAATTTTAATTTTGATAAATAGATGAAGCCACATAAAAGTACCAAGCAATTTTTAAAATAAAACCCATTATTGCCTAAGTCATTAAGGGCACTAATGGGTTGCTGTGTTTCACAATGAATTTTATTGGAATATGTTTAATGATATACCGCATATCCGCCGGCAAAATACAAAAAAATAATAAAAAAATAAATTTTAAAATTTTTGTTGACAAGCGGGATAACCTTTGCTATAATAATTGAGCGCGATATTTCGCGGTATATGTTATGCGAGTGTGCTGGAATAGGCAGACAGGCACGTTTGAGGGGCGTGTGTCCACGACGTACGGGTTCAAGTCCCGTCACTCGCACCATATAAAGTATACAAACCTGTGTATAGGAAAAGTCCTATACACAGGTTTGTGCCTTTTCTGAGGAGTAATGTTTAAAAAAATAAACATACAGAAAAACTTCAGTCTTAAGATTGACAAAACCTGTCTAATATAGTAATATATTGGCGGTACTTATGTACCCTTAAAGGCTACTATAACGGATAGGCGGTTAAGTCTTGCCCTCGGAAGGGGGCGTTGCCAATGGAGAACTATGCTTACATAATTTTAATAATTGTGTTTGCCACAGGTTACATATTGACAATAAAGAAATAGACCGCCCAGCCTCCAAAGCAAGCGGTCTATAACTATACAACTGTTTGAGGGCTAACCGTTTATTCGGTAGCCTTTCTGTTATTATTATAACAACCGTATCTATATTTGTCAACTGTTTTTACTTATTACCTACTATTACTTTTCACTAAATAAACCTTGTGAATTTTTCCCATTGCGAAAGTGATAGTATATCATCAATTGGAAAGGAGCTGCTTATGAAGCAGAAGCCCTTATGGCTTAAATGGATTTTTTGTGCTGTCCCGGCTTTTGTGGCGGCACTTATGTATTTTTTGTTGCCGCATTTTCCGCGGTTTACCGAGTATGCAGTGGCAAGAGGGCTTTTCAGAGTGATTGCCTTCCCCTACGAATGGATTATGTCTGCTTTGCCCTTTTCGGTAACAGAAGCGGTAGTTATTTTGGCACTCCCTGCAATCATCACCCTTTTAACCGTTTGGATAATAAGGATATTCCGCAGTAAAAACCGCCTTATCACGGTTGAGCGCGGTTGCCGTTTTGTGGCTTGGTGTGTCTCTCTGGCACTGCTCATTTTTATGGTTATGGACGGGGCAAATTTTTCGCGTGTCCCTGTGGGAGATTTGCTCGAATTACCGGACGGTACATACACTGCCGATGACCTTTACACCGTGACCTGCGACCTTGCCAAAAAGGCTTCCGAAGCACGAAAAGCGCTTGACGAGGACGGAAAGGGCTGTGCGGTGCTTTCGGTGGAGCAATCGGAATTGCTCTTGCTTGCGGATGACTGCTTTGACGGTCTTAAAGGAGATTATCCCTTTTTGAAAACCGCTGTCTGGAGAGTGAAATCTGTTAGGCTTTCGCATTGGTGGTCCTATACCGGCACAACGGGTGTCTATTGCCCGTGGCTCGGTGAAGCCAATGCCAACACCGATGTTCCCGATTATGAGCTCGGTCACACCGCCGTTCACGAAATAGCCCACACAATGGGCTTTGCCAAGGAAAACGAATGTAATTTTTTGAGCTGGCTTGCCTGCGCCCAAAGCGGACAGCCTGATTACACCTATTCAGGGCATCTGCAGGCATATATCTACTGTGCTAACGCGCTTTACAGAGCAGATAAGGAGCTGTGGCAAAAGGCGCGCGCCCTCTGCTCCGAAGCGGTGCTCCGCGATATGAGGCAGAGTAATGCCTATTGGCAGAGCTTTGAGGGTGAGGTTAGAGAAACCTCGCAAAAGCTTAACGATACTTTTATAAAGGTCAACGGTGTTGAAAGCGGAGTGCTGAGCTACAATGAAATGGTCGGGCTTATGCTGAGATATTATGACAAGTGCGGTTTATTGGGTTGAAATTAAGGTATATATAATTTAAAATCAGAAAGGAAACTGATTATGAAAATAAGTGAAAAAATCCGGCTCGAAAAAGAGGGACTTGAAAAGTATGGTCCCATAATAATTGTGGCGTTAGGGGACAGCGTAACCCACGGCGCTGTGGCAGACAATGAAATCAATTACGAAACGGTTTATTGGAATCGGCTTCGCCAAAAAATCAATCAGGTCAGGAATTATGTACCTGTCAATGTCATAAATGCCGGCATCGGCGGAGGAACTGCGCAGGAAGCACTCCCAAGGCTTGAAAAGCAGGTTTTCAACCATCTGCCCGACCTCGTTATTGTCTGCTTCGGACTTAATGATGTGAACCGTCCACTTGAGGATTTTTTGTCGGCGCTTGAAAAAATATTCACTGCCTGCAAGGATTTTGGCTGTGATGTGATTTATATGACACCCAATATGCTTAATACCTATGTTGCAGAGGGCACGAGCGAAGTCTACAAGGAATATGCAAAGAAAACCGCCGAGATGCAAAACGGCGGCAGAATGGATAAATATATGGCGGAAGCCTGCAGTCTGGCGCAAAAAATGGGTGTACCCGTTTGCGATTGTTATTCAAAATGGAAAAAGCTGAGCGAAACAGAGGACACCACTCAGCTTTTGGCAAATTATATCAATCACCCCACAAAGGAAATGCACCGCCTGTTTGCTGACAGCCTTTTTGAAATGCTTTTCCCCGAAAATACAGAGAAAAAACTAAACGACAGCACAATGTATGAGGAAAAAATATAGAAAAAGGCGTTTCTTTTCCGGCGGTGGTGCTCTTATAGGACTTTTTTAGTGGAGAGTGAATAGTGAAAAGGTAATAAGTAAAAATTCCAAGGACTTTAAGTCCTTGGAATTTTTGGTGGAGCATACCGCACAGCACCCGAACTCGCGTCTCGTGGCACAAACTTTAGATTTGCACGAACTTGGACGGATTGGGTGCGGCAGCTTGCCGCTGGTGGAGATGGCGGGAATTGAACCCGCGTCCGAAAATCTATTCATACCGGCGTCTCCGAGCGCAGACACTTATTTGAATTCCCTCATGCTAACGCCAAGTGTCAGGCTT
Source organism: Clostridia bacterium (assembly GCA_017507805.1). Classification (GTDB taxonomy): domain Bacteria; phylum Bacillota; class Clostridia; order Oscillospirales; family Acutalibacteraceae; genus UBA737. Next base: position 9,747 of record JAFWAC010000005.1, on the reverse strand, counting down.
TAGCAATCGGTAGCTCCCAATCCGTGACGGCGGCAGGAGCAAGCCACCGTTCACGTTCACCACTAAAATGACACCCTTACTCTGCCGTGGTGCTCAGAGGTCGGATGAGCAGCCGTTAATTAGGCTGCTAAAGCAACGTTATTGTTGTTAGTTAATTTTTTTTGCGGATTTTATAGCGGCTCCGCACCGCTGCTCGCTTCCAATACTTCAAAATCCCCGTCGAAGCCTTTACATCCCCATATAGTTTTAAGAGGACGGGATTTACCCGTCTGTAAGGTTTTGCGGTTTGTTTATCTGTTCTGCTCCTTCATTGCCCTGTCGATTGCGCGGTTGGCATCACGCTTGGCGGCAGTGTCGCGCTTATCGTGAAGCTTTTTGCCCTTGCAAAGTCCCAACTGCACCTTAACAAGAGAACCCTTGAAATAAAGTGACAGGGGAATAAGTGCCAAGCCCTCCTGCTTTACGGCGCCCAAAAGACGCATAATTTCCCTTTTGTGAAGCAAAAGCTTACGGTTTCTTGCAGGAGGGCGGTTAAAAATGTTGCCGTGCTCATAAGGACTTATATGCAACTGCTTGATAATCATTTCTCCGTTATCAACACTGCACCAGGCATCCTTAAGATTAACGCCGCCTTGTCTTATGGATTTGACCTCTGTACCTGAAAGGGAGATACCTGCCTCAAAGCTTTCGAGCACAAAATATTCGTGATAAGCCTTTTTGTTTGTTGCGATAGTCTTTGTATTTTCCACCCGAAAACCTCCCTTCGAGATATTTTAATAGGTCTGAAAAAATTTTTCAAGTGAATATTGTCGAATAATCTGCAAAACTTAAGGGGCTGTTCATTTAACTTGAACAGCCCCTTTTTTCTTTGAATTAATCCTCAGAAATAGCCTCAACGGGGCAACCTGCAACGCAAGCACCGCAGCTGCAGCACTTATCAGCATCGATTACATAAGTAGAATCACCCTCAGAGATAGCTTCACAGGGGCAACCGGCAGCACAAGCACCACAGCTAATGCATGCATCAGAAATACTATAAGCCATTAAAACACACCTCCACAGCTTTGTTAATTTATATTTTAACAACAAACGCATAAAAAAGCAAGTAAAATATTATGGAAAGGGACATTTATTTACATAAACAGCATTTTTTCGGCAAATTGCGCAATCATAAACCCTTATGGGACTACATATATAATAATGATTGTAGTTAGTCGAAACGCTCATTTAAATTGAAAAGGACAAATTTTTAGAAAAAATTTGTCGCAAAATCAAAGATTTTGTAGCGAAACAGGATTGTTTCGCATAACCTATTCAATTATAATACCACTTAAAAGCAGGGATGCCGTGTGAAAAAAACTCTATTTATTAAGAATGCCGCAATTCTGACCGTTTCCTCATTGATTTTGCGGTTTGCCGGAATAATATTCAAGGTCTGGCTTGCCGCGGCGGTCGGCAGTGAGGGAATAGGGCTTTACCAGCTTGTATTTTCGGTATATGTTTTGGCGTCTACCTTTGCCTCTGCAGGGATAAGTACCGCCGTAACGCGGCTTGTTGCCGAGGAGTTGGCGCTTGGAAGCCGCGGCGGTGTTTTAAAAATACTTCGCCGTTCAATTCTGCTAACGCTGTCGGTTGCACTGCTTTCGTTGGGGATTGTTTATTTCGGAGCAGATTTTATTTCGGTGAGGCTTTTATGTGATGTCCGTGCCATACCTGCCCTTAAAATATTACCCTTTTCGCTTCCCTTTATGGGAATATCCTCCTGCATAAGGGGATATTTTATAGCGCGCAGAAAAGCCACTCCGGGTGCAGTCACCCAGCTTGCAGAGCAAGCGCTGAGAATAGGAACTGTGATTTTTCTTGTGAAAAGCTTTGCAAAAAGGGGATTGGCGGCTATGTGTGCCGCCGTTATGGTGGGGGATGTAGCTTCCGAATTGCTTGCCTGTCTTTTGCTTTTTCTCGTATTTTCTGCCGACAAAAAACAGCTTACCGCGCTTTCGGGCAGAAAATTGCCGCCCTACGGTGTGCTAAGGCAGATTATGAGGATTGCCCTGCCGATTACATCGGGCAGATATTTAAACACTCTGCTACGGACGGCAGAAAACATATTGGTGCCGAAAAGCCTTGCCAAATTCCCGTTAAGCGGCGACCGCGCCCTTTCGCAATTCGGTATGATAAAGGGTATGGCACTGCCGATACTCTTTTTTCCGTCTGCAGTGCTTAATGCAGTGTCAACACTGCTAATTCCCGAGATGTCCGAAGCGGCGGCAAAAAATCAGGTGTCGCTTGTACGCAGAGCTACGCGCAATATTTTAAAGCTTACCGCGGCAGTTTCCTTTATTTTTGCGGCGATTTTTTTTGTTTGTGGGGATAAAATAGGTATTCTCATATACAAGGAGCCTGATGTGGGCTTTCTGATAAAAGCCCTTTCTCCCATAGTGCCGTTTATGTACCTTGACAGTATTTCGGACGGAATTTTAAAGGGGCTCGACCAGCAGGTTTTCTCCTTCAGAACGGCGATATCGGATTCTGTAATCAGGATAATTTTAATCCTGTTGCTTCTGCCCTTTACAGGTCTTTACGGCTTTATCGGCATTATGTATTTTTCAAATCTTTTAACCTGTGCCTTAAATGTGGGGAGACTTATAAAGGTAAGCGGAGCAGGGCTTAAATTCACAGAGGAAATCGCACTTCCCGTTATATCCGCCCTGTGTTTAAGCTTACTTGCCGATACGGTGCTTTCACTTTTGGGCATCAAACAGATATTGCTTTATGTTCTCCTGCTTTGTGCTGTTTGTCTGCCGCTTTATTTTGTATTGCTCACCTGCTTTGGGACGATTAAAATCAAAGACCTGCGTTCGCTTTTTTAGCCGTTAGCCCACCCAATAAAATATGAACACAAAAAAGCAATGCGGCAGAGGTGTCCGACTTCTGCCGCATTGCTTGGGTTTTTACAGCTATTATTTTTTTAATTTATTTATCCCGGTCACAAAGAGGAACATATTGCTTTTGCGGTTGAACACTCATATAAGCGGGGCGGATAATCTTGCCTGCATTAATAATTTCCTCAATGCGGTGGGCGCTCCAGCCGGCGATACGGGCAATCGCGAATATCGGAGTATAAAGCTCATGCGGAAGCTTGAGCATATCGTAAACAAAGCCGCTGTAAAAATCAACATTGGCGCTTACGCCCTTGTAAATCTTGCGCTCCTTGGCAATAACCTTGGGAGCCAGCTCCTCGACAAGGGTGTAAAGCTCATATTCCTTGGTGAGCCCCTTTTCCTCCGAAAGACTTTTTACAAATGTCTTGAATACAGATGCTCTTGGGTCGGAAACGGAATAAACCGCGTGGCCCATACCGTAAATCAAACCTGCCTTGTCAAAGGCTTCCTTGTGGAGAATTTTAGCAAGGTAGGCGTAAACCTCGTCCCGGTCAGACCAATCGGAAACATTTTTCTTAATGTCCGCAAACATGGTTGAAACCTTGATGTTTGCTCCGCCGTGCTTTGGTCCCTTAAGTGAGCCTAAAGCCGCCGCAATTGCCGAATAGGTGTCTGTACCTGAGGAGGAGACAACATGGGTGGTAAAGGTCGAGTTATTACCGCCGCCATGCTCTGCGTGAAGCACAAGGGCAATATCCAGAACCTTAGCCTCTAACGGGGTGTACTTACCGTCAAGCCTCAGCATATAAAGCAGATTTTCTGCAGTGGAAAGCTTGGGGTCGGGCTCGTGAATAAAGAAGCTGTTGCTTTTTTTATTGTCATAATTATACGCGTGGTAGCCGTAAACCGAAAGCTGGGGAAATCTTGCGATAAGCTGGAGACATTGCCTTAACAGGTTGGGAACACTTGTGTCATCGGGGTTGCTGTCATAAGAATAAAGGGTGAGCACACTCCGCGCAAGGGAATTCATCATATCGGTAGAGGGCGCCTTCATTATAATATCCCTTACAAAGTTGTTGGGAAGCGGACGGTAGGAAAAAAGAAGCTTTTTAAATTCGGCAAGCTCCTGCCTGTCAGGCAACGCGCCGAAAAGCAACAGGAATACAACCTCCTCAAATCCGAAGCGGTCGTCTGCAATAAGCCCGTGCACAATATCCTCCACATCATAGCCGCGGTAATAAAGCTTGCCGGGGCAGGGTATTTCCTCACCGTCTACTATTTTTTTGGAAAGTATTTCGGAAATTTCGGTAAGACCTGTTAGCACACCCTTTCCGTTCAGGTCGCGAAGTCCGCGGTTTACCTTATGCTCTATATAAAGCTGCGGCTCAATGCGGCTGTTTTCTAAGCAACGGCGCGAATATTCCTCGATTTGAGGATTGAATATACCGCCTTGTAAATCGTTTTTGGACAAACTAATCACTCTTTCACTGATAACTTATTATATATTATATCATTTTTAACTGCTTTTTGCAAGTGGTGTGAAAGAGGATTGGAAACGATTATTTCAAATCATACAGTGTTCCTATAAAGAAAGGTATATCGGTCTCGCAATCAATCAGCATATAAATAAAGGGACGGTCAAGTCTTATGTGCTTGGGCTTAACAGGGTTGAAGGATGTAGCAGAGCTCACAGCCACCGCCGTTGCCGCGCCTGCGCGGGTGCCCTTTTCGGCTACCGCGATAAAGGTTTTATGAATAACATTGCCTATAAAGATATTGCTGTTTTTAACCTCACCCAAAGCGGAAAAGTCAGCCTTATCAGGAATGAAAGCTTCGGTCATCCCAAGGCTTTTTAATATGTTGTTCATTTCGATACTGTATTCTGTTTCAAATTTCGGGATATTGGCATAAACATCGTCATTAGTTGCGTTGGAGAGAAGCTGATTTAGCTTTTCGCCCGAAAGGGTTTTGAGATATTCAGCCACAGTCACACCGTTGTTGGGGAGCAGTGCCGCAAAGGCATATTTTCCGTCAATGTAGTTTTTGATAAAGCCGACAGCCTTGTCGTCCTCAATGTATTTAGCAACTTTGCCGTTCATAAATTCCGCCTCGCGGCTTTCACCGCTTTCGGTGGTAAAGGTGCCGGGGGTTACAGCGTCCTCGTCATAAGGGGTTACCCATTCTGCTTCAAAAGCTAGGGCGTTTATGAGACACATAATCATATCAGCGGGTATTTCGCTGAGAATTTCAGGTATCATTTGCTCGGTTTTTTCATTTACCCAGGAATTTATATCATCAAGCGTGGAAGCTTTTTTAAATGGGGCTTTGTAAATATCCGCACCGTAATAATCAACTGTTTTCTGCAAAAAGCTATCCTTAACGGTAAGTGCAGGGTTATCGTTTGCAAACCAAACCGAGTTTGCAAGGTTGAGGTGGTATTTTTCACTTTGGGGCAGGCTGTCGGTGTAACTGCGGATGTAGGTGTTAAGCCCATCTATCGGCATACCCAAAAGCTGTTCTATTTGGCTGAGAGTTTCCCCTCTGGCACCGTTTGCGGTCATCGCAAGGGCGCTTAGCACCGAAAGGGGAGAAACAAGTGTGTTTTTACCGTCCTTGCTGCAAGCTTTGAAAAGCCTGACACCGAAATCGGTCATAGCAGGGCTTTTAACGGTAATGTCAGGAACCGTTTCTATCTTGTTCGGGGTGAGCTCTGCGGTGAGATTGAGAAGCTTGGAGGTCTGGGGTGCGCTTGGTTTGACAGGAGCTTCACTTGAAGCGGATTTTTGGTTACAGCCCGTAAAGGCAGTGAGTATAAGCATAGTGCTGACCGTGGCGGCAATGAATTTTCTGAATTTCATAAAAAACATCCTTTCTGTTTTATTTTTTAAATATAATATGTGTGGGGTAAACAACATACTGAATTTGCTGTGTAGCAGAGCCTTCCTCAGTGGGGCTGTTGGCTGTGTCCCCGTCCGCACCGTCCTCCAAGCCGTCAGAGTCAGGAGTATCGAGTTGGTTATCTTTGCCTAAGGCGACATTCTCTGCAACCTCTTTAGAAATTTCCCTGTATCCGATTTGTACCTGACTGCCAACGGGGAGGCTGTCTTGTGTAGGAATAACATCCTTTGAAACAATGCCGTTTTTGTCAACAAATGTAAGCCGGTTGTTTTCCTTGAATTTAACGGTAAGTCGGTCGAATGAAGCCGATTGCAAATCGGATACGGGCCTGACCGTGAACCCGTCCTTTTGCCAGGAAATTATTTCTCCTGTGAAGGTATAGCTGTTGCTTTCTGTGCTGTTTGAGCCGTTTGTCGCAGAGCTTTGAAAGGTATGAGAATTTGAAGTGGCAGAATTAGTTGTAATATCGCTTTCGCCTGAGGAAAAAGACTGATATCCATCGTATGAAAAATCGCTGTCTGACGGTTTTTGCTCAATATTTTCAAGTTCTGACGAAAAAAGGTTTTCACCGGTGCCTGTTTGTTCGCTTGATGAGGGCTTACTGTCACCGTCATACTGCACTGCAGGCTCGGGTAAGGCTTGCCACAGCGCAAAGCAACCGATTGCCAGAACAAAGCCCGCTGCCGCCGCCACCCATTTTAAGCGGAGACTTTTTCTTTTGCCCTTGCTTGAACGCAAAACCTCAACCTGCAAAAGCAAATCGTCATCTACAAATTCAAGTGCATCTATAATTTTTTCCTCGTTCATAGTTCAAAGCCCTCCTTTTTGAGATATTCCCGAAGCTCGCATCGGGTACGGTACAGCAGAGTTTTTGCCTTGCCCTCGCTCATGTTACAGTAATGCGCAACCTGCTGCAAGGGGTCTAAAAAGTAATATCTCCCGATAAAAAGATTGCGCGCATCCTCCGAAACGGTGTGCAAAAATTCGTTTATTGCTCTGCCCAAAAGCAGATTTTCAAGCTCGTCAGAATTGGTTTTGCCGTCTGTTACACACTCCTCTAACTCTGTAAGAGACACTGCATATTCCGAGTACATTCTTTTTTGAGTGCGATGTCTGCGGAAAATGTCAATCGAGTTGCGCCTTACAAGCTTTCCTAAATATGTAGAAAGAATATTGGGCTTGTGCGGCGGAATGGAATTCCATGCCGAAAGATAGGTTTCGTTAACGCTTTCCTCGCAGTCTCTCAGGTCGCTTAAAATGTTCTCTGCAATTTTAAAGAGGTATTTTTCGTATTTGTTTCTGGTTTCGGTTAATGCCCTTTGGTCGCGTTGCCAAAAAAGCTCCACAATTTCCTGGTCGGTCATAGAATCCCCCCTCACTTATAATACTCGGTTTTTTTTAGTGTTGGTTTCAATTTTTTAAATATTTTACCATAAATTAATTGTATTTGACACATAATAATATAAAATTCTAAAAAAAATTTACCAAACTCTTGCAAGAAGGGGATAAATCGTTTATAATATTATGGTTAATTTTGTTATTTGGCGGATTTTTCCGCTAATCTAATCTTTCCACAGAGAGGAACGAAAATTTATGTCAGAAAAAACACGCCTTGTAGGAACCGTTTCACGCGGTATTCGCTGCCCGATTATCCGTGAGGGGGACAACCTCGCAGCTATTGTGGCAGACAGTGTTCTGAAAGCCGCCGAAAATGACGGATTTGAGCTTCGCGACAGAGATGTTATTTCCATAACAGAATCCATCGTTGCACGCGCTCAGGGAAACTATGCTTCGGTTGACGATATTGCCGCCGATGTTAAAGCAAAGCTTGGCGGCGGAACAATCGGTGTTATTTTCCCAATTCTTTCCCGTAACCGTTTTGCTATCTGCCTTAAGGGTATAGCAAAGGGGGCAAAAAAGATTGTGCTCATGCTGGCTTACCCCTCGGACGAGGTTGGAAACGAGCTTGCCGATTGGGATAAAATTGATGAAGCCGGTATTAATCCTCATTCTGATGTGCTTTCTCTGGAGCGTTATCGCGAGGTATTCGGAGTACATCCTCTGGAGTTTACCGGTGTTGACTATGTTGAATATTATCAAAACCTAATTAAGGAAAACGGTGCCGAGGTTGAAATTATCTTTGCAAATCAGGCAAAGGCAATTTTGGATTATACCGATTGTGTTTTAACCTGCGATATTCATACCCGCGCACGCACAAAGCGCCTTTTAAAAGCCGCCGGCGCAAAGATTGTTTGCGGTCTGGATGAAATTCTCAATGCACCCGTAAACGGAAGCGGCTGTAACGAGCTTTACGGTCTTTTGGGCTCCAATAAGTCCACAGAGGACAAGGTTAAGCTTTTCCCGCGTGACTGTAAGCCCCTTGTGCTTGAAATTCAGAAGCTCATTTTTGAAGCTACGGGCAAGCATGTTGAGGTTATGGTTTACGGTGACGGTGCCTTCAAAGACCCCAAGGGTAAAATCTGGGAGCTTGCCGATCCGGTTGTTTCCCCTGCATTTACAGACGGTCTTGTGGGTACTCCCAACGAATTAAAGCTTAAATATTTGGCTGATAACGATTTCAAAGACCTTTCGGGCGAGGCGCTCAAGGAAGCAATTTCCAACAGCATCCGTCAAAAGGACGGTAGCAGTCTGGTTGGAAATATGGCGGCACAGGGCACAACCCCCCGTCAGCTTACCGACCTTATCGGCTCTCTCTGTGACCTTACCAGCGGCTCAGGAGACAAGGGCACACCGGTAGTTTTGGTACAGGGATATTTCGATAACTACACCAATTGACCCGAAGGGGAGGAATTTTAAATGAACAGTAATGTACGACCTGAGACAATGTCGCGTATAACCACAAAGGAATTGGCAGACAGCTTTATCGCAGAGCAGATTGCTGAAATCCGCGCACAGGTTGGGGACAAAAAGGTTTTGCTTGCCCTTTCCGGCGGTGTTGACAGCTCTGTTGTGGCGGCTCTGCTTATAAAAGCAATCGGTAAACAGCTTGTTTGCGTTCATGTTAATCACGGTCTTATGCGTAAGGATGAGTCGGAAAATGTTATAAAGATTTTTAAAGATGAGCTTGATGCTAATCTTATCTATGTTGATGCAACCGACCGTTTTCTCGATTTGCTGGCAGGTGTGTCTGACCCTGAGAAAAAGAGAAAGATCATCGGTGCTGAATTTATAAATGTGTTTGCTGACGAAGCGCGCAAGCTGGAGGGTGTTTCCTATCTGGCGCAGGGCACGATTTACCCCGATATTTTGGAAAGCATTAAACAGGCAGAGGGTAAAAAGGCGGTTAAGTCGCATCACAATGTGGGCGGCCTGCCTGAGGATTTGCAGTTTGAGCTTGTTGAGCCTATAAAGCTTCTTTTCAAGGATGAAGTGCGCGTTGTAGGCGAAGCTTTGGGACTTCCCCATGCTATGGTTTACCGCCAGCCCTTCCCGGGCCCCGGTCTGGGCGTAAGATGCCTGGGCGCAATTACCCGTGACCGCTTGCACGCGCTCAGAGAGGCAGATGCTATTCTGAGGGACGAATTTGACAAATGCGGTCTGGCAGAAAAGGTTTGGCAGTATTTTGTTGTTGTGCCTGACATTAAAAGCGTTGGTGTTAAGGACGAAAGCCGTTACGAGGGCTGGCCCGCAATCATTCGCGCGGTAAACACCACCGATGCCATGAGCGCCACAATTGAGGAAATACCTTATGAGGTACTGCACCGCATAACCGACCGCATCACCAAAGAGGTAGATGGAATAAATCGTGTGCTTTTAGACCTCACACCCAAACCTGTCGGAACGATAGAGTGGGAATAGTAGTCACTGTTTTAGGACACAGTTGAATATAAAAATAAAGGCAAACTAAAATATAAAAAAGACCTTGAAGGAATAAAATCCTTTAAGGTCTTTTTTATGCCCGAAACCTTGCAACAAAGCCATTTACAAGCCAATAAAATAAGCGTTT
>JAFWAC010000019.1 GCA_017507805.1 Clostridia bacterium | reverse complement strand
AGAGATAATCGATATACACAGGGCTTACTTTGACGCAGGCAGCAACGTTGTCTGCACCAACACCTTTGGTGCAAATTCGCTTAAATTCGAGCCCAACGAGCTCGAGGACATAATAAGCGCCGCTATCTCTAACGCCAAGGTCGCAAAGGCGCAGTCTACCTCAAAAAAGGAAAGGTTTGTGGCTCTTGACATCGGCCCGAGCGGAAAGCTGTTAAAGCCGCTTGGTGACCTTGATTTTGAGGACGCGGTTGAGGTTTTTGCCAAGACGGTAAAGCTCGGCGTTAAGTACGGTGTTGACCTTATCATAATAGAAACAATGAACGACAGCTACGAAACCAAGGCGGCGCTTCTGGCCGCCAAGGAAAACAGCGATCTGCCGATAATTGTGTCAAACGCCTACGGCGAGGACGGCAAACTTATGACCGGCGCGTCCCCCGAGGCGATGGTTGCCCTGCTTGAGGGTATGGGAGTTGACGCCCTGGGTGCAAACTGCTCGTTGGGTCCACGTCAGCTTGGCGGCGTGGTAAGAAGGCTGCTTGAAAAGGCATCGGTGCCTGTAATACTAAAGCCAAACGCGGGTCTGCCGAGGTCAGAAAACGGCAAAACGGTTTTTGACATAACCATAGACGAGTTTTCCTCCCAAATCGCAGAGCTTGTAAAAGCTGGAGTTCGCGTAGTGGGCGGTTGCTGCGGCACCACACCCGAATACATAAAGTCGCTTTGCGACAAGATTGCTCCGCTTTCCCCTGTGAAAATAGAGCCGAAAAACCTCACCGTGATTTCTTCCTACTCGCACGCTGTGGAGTTTGGCAAAAAGCCGATTCTTATAGGCGAGAGGATAAATCCCACCAGCAAAAAGCGTTTTAAGCAGGCTCTTTTGGAAAACGACATCGATTATATTTTATCCGAGGGCGTAAATCAGCAGCAAAAGGGCGCGCAGGTGCTTGACGTAAACGTTGGTATGCCCGACATTGACGAAACAGCCATGCTCAAAACGGCTGTTTGCGAGCTTCAGGCAATTATAGACCTCCCGCTCCAGATCGACAGTTCCGATATTGCGGCAATGCAGGCCGCTCTGCGCCGCTACAACGGCAAGGCTATGATAAATTCGGTAAACGGCAAGGATGAAAGTATGCGATCCGTTTTCCCGCTTGTGAAAAAGTACGGCGGCCTTGTGGTTGCACTCACCCTTGACAACAACGGAATTCCCGAAACTGCCGAGGGCAGATTTAAAATTGCCGAAAAAATACTTAAAACTGCCGCGGAATACGGCATTGACAAAAAAGACGTTATCTTTGACCCTTTGGCACTCACCATAAGCGCCGACACGGGCGCCGCAAAGGTTACCCTCTCCTCGCTAAAGGCCATAAAGGAGCGCCTTGGTTGCCACACCTCCTTGGGCGTTTCCAACGTTTCGTTTGGTCTGCCTAACCGCGATGCTATAAACGGAACCTTCTTTGCGCTAGCCCTCGAAAACGGGCTATCCGCCGCCATTATGAACCCCTATTCGGCGGATATGATGAAGGTGTATTACACCTACAACGCGCTCAAGGGTCTGGACTCAAACTGCAGTGAGTACATAGGCGCGGCAGGCTCGTTTGTAACCGAGGAAAAGGCCGCAAATGCTCCTCAAAGCGTCTCAGATCAGTCGTATTCGGACTGTCAATACGCGATCATAAAGGGCTTTAAAGAAAAGGCGGCGGAAATCACCGCCACCCTCCTTTCGCACACTTCGCCGCTCGAGGTAATAAACAGCGAGATCATTCCCGCTCTTAATATTGTTGGAAAGGGATTTGAGGAAAAAAGGTTTTACCTGCCCCAACTGCTTATGAGCGCAGAGGCCGCAAAAGCCGCCTTTGAGGTTATTAAGGCCGCGTCGTCGGGCAAAAAAGGCTCAGCGTCTCAAAGCACCTTTGTTATTGCCACCGTCCGTGGGGACGTTCACGACATCGGAAAAAACATTGTCAAGCTGCTGCTCGAAAACTACGGATTTAACGTTGTGGACTTAGGCAAAGACGTACCGCCGCAGGTGATTGCCGACAAGGTTGTCGAGCTTCACGCTCCCGTGGTGGGCTTAAGCGCTCTTATGACCACCACAGTTGCCCAGATGCAGGAAACCATAAAACAGCTTCGGCTCAAGGCACCCTGGTGCAAAATTATTGTGGGCGGCGCTGTGCTCACGCAGGAATACGCCGACAAAATCGGCGCTGATAAGTACGCCAAGGACGCTATGGAAGGCGTGCGCTACGCACAGGAAATCATAAACGTGATTAGTTAAAAAAGCGAGGGAAATTTCCCTCGCTTTTTGCTATGTATAAAACCGCCCAAAAACCCGTTTTTGACACCAATGCGTGGGGTGGGGCAAACCAGCGAAAACCCTAGTGTTTATGTGGCTTTATCGCACTTTTGTCCTATTATAACGCATTCCTCAATACGGCGTACAATACCTGTTGCTTTCATATTATATAAATTTTCCTTCTTAACAAAGGCCCCCTTGCCTAAAGGGGGCTGGCGCCGTATGGCGACTGGGGGATATTGTATCCCTCTACCGCAAGCGGTCCCCCTCCCTTGAGGTAAGGGAGGCTTCATTTCACAAATTTTTAACTTGTGTTGTTTTATTTGTGATTAAAGGAAATTTATACTGCAAGAATTTACTTTTAAAATGAAAAAGAAATTAAAACCGTTTTTTGTTTTAATACTTTATTTTTCAATAATACACTTTGGAAATTTTATTTTTATACCGTTCCGCGGTAATAAAGTCCCCTTGTGTGCTTGAATGGCGGTGGCAAGCCTTTTTTATAAGCCTCTATCACCTGCGCGGCAGTCTGCCGGCTTTCCCGTGTGAAATAAAGCACCGCAAAATCAAGCCCCGAAAGGTCACTTTTTCTGTCTGCCAGCCATATCGGCAGGCTGTTATAAAGCTCGGAATAGCCGCCGCGGCAGCCCACGGGAAATTCCACACCCAAGCGGTCGGTCAATACTCCGTTTTTATCACACTTATCACAGGATATGCCGTTTTTTAAGGGGCAGTTTCTGAAAAGCATTAAGGGGATATTGCCATAAGCAACAATTCCTTTTTTTTATGGGTGACGGTAAGGCGGTGATTTCGTTTAAGGGCTGTTCAACCGACACCACCGCCGCCGCACAGCCAAAATCGGCGGTGGCAAGTGCCCCACTGTTAGCAAGGTTAAGACCCGTATCTGCAACTACCGCAAGCCCTGCCTGTCTTGCAAGGCTTACCATATAATCGAAATATTAACTACACTATTTTTAAAAACACAATTTGTGAAAAACCTATTTTTCAAAAGAAATTTTAGAAAAAACAAAAAAGATTTGCGAAAAACAAAAATATGTTTTGAAAAAGTTGACAATTCTTTTGAAAAATGCTACAATATTTTTGAAAAAAGGAGGGTTTTATATATGCTTCCCGAAGAATTAAATGCACTGATTGATCAAATATTATCTAACAAGTGCGAATTGCAATCTGTAGAATTGAAAAAAGCCGGTCAAGGAACACCCGAAAAACTGTACGATACTTTATCCAGTTTTTCTAATCAGTATGGTGGCGGAACAATTATTTTCGGTATCGACGAAAAATCCGGCTATAAAGTTACAGGCGTATACGATGTTCAAGATCTCCAAACCAAAGTAACACAGAAAGCGTTACAGATGGAGCCGATTGTTAGACCAATATTTACCGTTACAGAATATCAAGGTAAAAAGGTTGTTTCGGCTGAAATTTCCGAAGTGGATACAAACGATAAACCGTGTTTTTATAAGGCTGCAGGGAGGTTACGCGGTTCGTATATCCGTGTCGGCGAATCCGACGAACCGATGACAGAATACGAAGTTTATTGCTATGAAGCTTACAAGAAAAAAATACGCGATGAACTCCGCGTTATTGAACGCTCCTCAACAGAAGATTTTAGTAGTGAGACTCTGGAAGAATATTTTTTGAAAACCCGCAGAATTAAAGCGAACTTGGCAAAACTCCCATCTGACAAAATTCTTTCGCTTCAAGGAATGGCTTATGAGGGTAAACCGACAGTAGCAGGTCTTATGGTGCTCGGAGTTTATCCACAAGCATTTTTCCCACAAATGAGCATTACTGCCATGGTGGTTGACGGAACTGTATTTGGAGAACTCGGTGGCTCAGGAGAACGATTCATAGATAACAAACGTATTGAAGGCACAATTCCGCAAATGCTTGAAGATGCGATGGCGTTTGTCAGAAGAAATATACGCAATGCAACCGTTATCAATAGCAACGGTGTAAGAAAAGACAAACCTGAATATCCGTTAAAGGCTGTCAGAGAAATTATTTTAAATGCTCTGATTCATAGGGATTACAGTGTACACACAGAATATTCTCCCATTCGTATTGTACTGTATAAAGACCGTTTGGAAGTTGAAAATCCCGGAGGACTTTACGGGCGATTAACAATCAACGACCTCGGCAAACTTCCTGCCGATACAAGAAATCCGTTTCTTGCCGCAAATTTAGAAGTAATGATAAACACAGAGAATCGTTTTTCCGGTATTCCTACCATTATACAGGAAATGAAAAACGCAGGACTTAATCCGCCTGTGTTTGAAAGCCGCAGGGGAAATTTCAAGGCAATCCTTTATAACGACCGTCACGCTGATATAGTTGAAACATCCAAACAAAAAACTGAAAATCAAGAAAAATCAGTAGAAACAAGAATCAAAGCATTTTGTACCAATCCTAAATCAAGAGATGAAATTGCAGAACACCTTAATCTTGGATCGGCATACTATATCGTAACAAGATATTTGAAACCGATGTTAGATACAGGTACGCTTGCTATGACTATACCCGAAAAACCAAAAAGTAAATTTCAAAAGTATTATACAGTGAAATTAAACCACATCATAGAATTGTAAAAACTTAATTTTATCTAATAGAAAAGAACCCTGAATAGGTTATCATAAGCCTTTTCAGAGTTCTTTCTTGTTTTGCTGTCTATACAAATACGCACAATCAAAGGAGTAATATTATTTCAATATGTACTACTTCCAACCTTTGCGTTTAGACAGATTAAGCATTCCGAGAGTAAAAAGATTCCGCGATGTCAATGTTGTCTGCAACGGGTCTCCCTCGCGAATCCGCATAGTGCGGCGGATTTCTTTTGGTATAACCACACGACCAAGGTCGTCGATTCTTCTCACAATACCTGTTGCTTTCATATATTTCTACTCCTTTTCTCTACTCTACAATGTGCTAAAAGCCCAGTATTTATGTGGGTTTTTGGGATTTGTTGGTTTACTCAAATTACACCTCGCCTGAGCCGATTTCACCTCTTTTTTCTTTTGT
>JAFWAC010000018.1 GCA_017507805.1 Clostridia bacterium | reverse complement strand
GAGTAACGGTGCATGGGTGCGTGTTATATGCGATTATAATATTGATATAAATTCATTTCCTATCAATTATTATTTTGATGAAATAAAGGCTTCATATATACAGATATCTTCCAATGGTATACCCTCAGCACCCGAATATGTGCCTGAAAGTGCTTATGCATTCTCTCTATCAGAGGTTGAAGCCTACTATGTATCTAATATTTCCGAAGATAAAAAAATTGGAATGATTGAAGATGCACCATCCGGAACGAAAGAAATTCCAATCCCTGAAAGCATAGATGAGTTTTTATTTAAACAAGGGCTTATAAGCGATAGTACTGCATGCCCACAAATACCTGAAGATGCGTTCATATCCGATGAATGTCAGTTTGATGCATATAATTATTCCGCAGAAGATATAAAATATCTAAAAGCGATTTATAAAAACTCAAAATATACCGGTAATACAATATCTTTAGCGGGTGTTGAGTTTTAAAATAAAAAACAAGGAGGGCTTGAAATAAAACGTTTATCTAATTTTATATTAAGTACACTTTTGATAGTTGCGATAGTTTTATTGAGTTCCTCCTGCCAAAATTCCAATTATATTTTAAAAATAGGTGAAACCGAAGTGCCAAAAGAGGAATACCGTATTGTAATGTCATCGCTTAAAGATGAAACAATGATGTATTATTCCAAAAACTATAATGAAACCGATTTTTCGAAATCTTTTTGGAAACGGGAATATCCTTCTGGTAGCATAACTCCAATAGAATATTTGAATGAGAAAACCATAGAAAAAATCAAGGAAAATCATGCTATATTAAATATGGCAAAAAAAGAAAAACTTATTGAAAATGATAGTTTTGAATTTATTTATAGGATGTTCGAAGAAGAAAATTTAGATAGGTCGCAAAATCAACAAAACGAAGAGGAAATATATGGTGTTTCAAGTTTTACGATTGAAGAATACTATGAGTATTTAATATCAAATCTTTCTGTGAATTTAAGAAGTATACTGTCCGAAAACTTGACAGAGCAAGAAATCAATTCTTATTATGAGAAAAATAAAGATAAAATGTTTTGCGAACCATCTATTTATGAATGTGAGCAAGTTTTAATCGAAGGATACAGCGAGTTCTCGGAAATAAAAAATACAGTACAAAAAATCATACATAAAGTCAAGCAAGGAGAAGAACTTAAAAATTTAGTTTATAACCAAGGCATGACTATTAACAAAGTGGAATACGATATGTCGCAGGTGAGAAGTCTTTCGATTCGCTATCCTTTGATAATAGAAGCATTAAATAATATGGATGTTGGTGATGTTAAATTAATTGAAGATTCACCAAATGCATATATCCTAAAGGTTTGTTCAAAGAGTGATGAAAAGTATATTCCGTTAGAAAAAGTAAAGGAAAACGTTAAAACATATCTATCAATGGAAAAACTTAATACAAAGATACGAAAATCAGTATCTGAAACGAAATATAAAATAAATAAAAGGCTTATAGATAAAATTGATAGTCCAATTTAAAAGTAAATAATTGAGTTTTTATAAAATATTCGTAAGCGTCAAATATGAAAGCGACTTGAAGAACCTTAAAAATCCAGATAATATAAAGTAGTCTATTAAAATCCAATGAAGTCCAATGTAGTTTAATGGATTAGATAATACTCTAATAAAGTAAACTGCAATCACAAGAGTTACGTGGAATTTAAAGACAATAAGTATTATCGGAGATGAAAAAATGTCAAGTGAACTTCAAACGTATAATAAGAGTCAGAAACTCGAAGAATGGGTACGACAGGTTGAAGAATGTAGAAACAGCGGAAAGTGAATACGGCGGACAAGATCGAACACCTCGGCCGCTTAAATTGAACGGTGTCGTCGTTTAAAACTGAACACCTTCGTCGCTCAAATTGAACAGTGTAAATTTTTGCGGTAAAATATTTACATGTGCTTATGGACAGGGTGGCAGGATTTCATCTATTAATATATAGTGTAAAATTTATACCGCATAAATCAAAGATAAGCAACTTTCGAATTTGCATACAATAATCTTAATATTTAATATGTTTAGATAAGGCTCTGTCGATGAGTTCTAATGCAAGGCACGACCATTCTTCTGAAAAATGAATAGTGGTTGTTTTCTTATTTGTAAATCATAAATTCGTTAACTGAAATACATTAAATAGATATTTGTATGTGTATAAAGTGTAAATATTCTGTAACACTAGGTTGAAATAATATCAAAATATATTGACAATTTTATAGTATTATGTTAACCTAAATGTACGAATCTTGAAAAATATATATCAGCGTTTCTTTTACTTTCCCCTCTGTTGTTGGCAAACCAACAAGCTACAGTAGGCACGACCTAGACGATGTGGTGCAACCCATATTGGAACGATAACAAATAGAGGGTATAATGATACTTCCCCAATAGGGCTCAGGTGACATCTGAGAGGTGAAATTCCTATGAAGGTCAAAGGCATGACCAGGAAAAAACGTTCCTTGATTCGGGGATGTGGTGGACAAATACGAATCGAAAATTAATTGGTTGAAACAATGAATGTGGATAGTTGTTTCAATGACAGATGTTGAATTTGTAGCGAGATGAATTTTAATATGCTACAAGATATGAAAACGGTTGGTAAGCAAAAATGCGTGGATGTAGGACCGTAATTATTTAAGTTTTTGAATGAAAAGTTGTCAGGTCCTTAGGTGAATTGTACTCATTTTAAATTTAATTGAACACTAATTAGTTAACATCACATCAAAAGATATATATTAAAAATTGAATATTTGTAAAAATTTTCAGACTTATATTTTAAAGTTTGAAACAACGATGTAAGGTTGTTTCACTTAAAAATATGAGTCTTTTTTATTTGAAATTTGAAAGGATGATTTAAAAATGAAAGAATCAATTTACAAAAATTATGATGAGCTTCCGCTCTTTTTAAATGCAAAAACTTTAGCAGAGGTATTGGGTATAGCACCGTCTTCTGCATACGAACTTATGCATGAAAAAGACTTTCCTGTACTAAAGGTTGGCAACAGATTACTCGTAGAGAAATCAAAATTTAAAGAGTGGGTAGAACGGAATACAGGAGGGTAATGAATGAAGAAAAACAATTACTTTCCTATGCCTAATGAAATCTTTTGCTTAGGTTTGAACAGTGGTGAATTAGCAGTTTATACATACCTTATGTCCTGTGAAGATAGAGAAACTTATACATGCTATCCAAGCTATAATACGATAGGAAAGGCATTAAAAATGAGTAAGAAAACAGTTATGAAATATGTAAAAAGTCTTGAAAATAAGTGTCTTATTAGCACAGAGCATACAACTGTAACCTTAAAAACAGGGCAAAAACAGAACGGAAATTTGCGGTATACTATCCGACCTATTAAGGAAGCAAAAGACTATTTTTATAGGCAGCAAATGATGAAATTAGAGTTTAATTTAAGGAATAAAAACAAACCGAATTTTAAGGAAAATAATAAGGCAGTTTAAAGACAATGTTTTCGAACAAAAAATTGGGCTTAAAAATTGAAATTTTCAGAGAAAAAATAACGGTATTTTCTTAAACTTAAATTAAAAAGGTATGTAAAACCATAGGCTCGCATTTTGTCGCCCGTGTTTCAACTTGTGTGGGTTTTTGTATCAAAAATAGGGTACAGACTCGGTATAAACCATTAAAACGAAATTTGAGGCATTTGTGAAAACAATTTAAAATGGAATTTCGGACGAATTTTTCAGGGTCGAAAATCAAGCAGGTGAAAGCAACGACGCCGTAAACGACGTCGCTGCACATCACATCGGACGGCAGAGCCGACCGAAAAAAGGCATGTTTAAGCCATTTGTGAAGAAATTTAAAGTTGAATTTTGGTTGACACCTTTAGGCGCCGTAAAAATGCGTTTGGCGTAAAGAACGGCGCCTATAAAAATAAGGTTTGCCGATTTTAAGCCGTTTTCTAAGAAAAATATTAGGTGCCACCAGGTGGCAACCTGTTGGTGTAATGAAAAGAGGTGATAAAAAATGGACTCTCCCAATATGAAAAGAATTAGTCTTTATTTAGATAAAAAACTTATCAAAAAAGCAGATGCAGCAAAGGACAAATTAGGATATTCTTCAAGAAACGAATTCTTTTCTGCAATGATTGAAAACTATATTGCAAACGAGATGCTAAAAGATAATAGCCCGATATTATCTGAGAAACTTTCAAAAGCAGTTGCGGATTTATCTGAAGATAATGCGAAAGCAATTTCAAAAGGCTTGTTTAGATATGCAGTTGAGCTTGAAATGATAACACGAATCATTGCACAGATTACGGATATTAGCGACAGAGAACTTGATAGTATGCGTGCCGAAGCAATAAACAATGTCCGCAGAACAAGAGGTAAGGTTCATCTTGATGAAATTCTAAAAGGCTATTATAACGATAGGTAAAAGGAAAGCAGACCGCAATTTTGCAGTCTGCAAATTGATTTATTGTTGAATAGCATTTTTGAAAATTTCTTTTAAAAAGTCATCTATACCATTGGCGGCATGAATAGTTGCCGACATCAAATCATCTGTGTTTATACTAGAAAAATCAATGTCATAACACCTGCACAAAGAACAAGCAGCCGCCTGACGGCGACTGCTTGCATAAATCTTTTCTATTTTAACTCTTTACCCCAACTATTGACAAAGAGCCTTATTATCTTTTAAAAACTTAAAACAATCCGGTTATTTTGCCGTTTTCATCAACATCAATTCTTTCGGCGGCCGGTGATTTCGGAAGACCGGGCATAGTCATAATATCGCCCGTAAGAACTACTATAAAGCCTGCACCGGCAGAAACCTTAACATTTCTAACCGTAACCTTAAAGCCTTCGGGAGCACCAAGCTTTGTTGGGTCATCGGAGAAGCTGTATTGAGTTTTGGCAATGCAAACAGGGCATTTATCAAAGCCAAGCTCAGTGAGCTTATCAATCTGCTTCTTTGCGGCAGGTGTTATTATAATACCGTCACCGCCGTAAACCTTCTTGACAACGGCCTCAATTTTTTCCTCGATGGAGCAATCGTAAGTATAGCTAAAGGTGAAATCGCCTTTTTCCTCGTTACAAAGACGAACAACCTCCCTTGCCAATTCCTCGCCGCCTTTGCCACCATCAGCCCAAACGGTCGAAAGAACAACATTAACACCTAATTCCCTGCATTTTTCAATAATGAATTCAATTTCATTATCGGTATCGGTCGGGAAACGGTTGACAGCTACAACACAAGGCAGCTTGTAAACATTTTTTATGTTGGAAACATGACGCAAAAGGTTGGGAATACCTCTTTCCAACGCACCGAGGTTTTCCTCATTCAAGGCTTTCTTGTCGAGACCGCCGTGCATTTTAAGCGCCCTGACGGTTGCAACAATCACAACGGCGGAGGGTGTAAGCCCTACCATACGGCATTTAATGTCAAGGAATTTTTCTGCGCCCAAATCCGCGCCAAAGCCTGCCTCTGTAATTGCATAATCAGCAAGCTTCATTGCCATTTTTGTAGCTGTTACTGAGTTGCAGCCGTGTGCAATGTTTGCGAAGGGACCGCCGTGTACTAACGCGGGTGTACCCTCAAGTGTCTGAACAAGGTTGGGTTTGAGTGCATCCTTAAGCAATGCGGTCATTGCGCCTGCGGCATTAAGCTGACCTGCGGTTACAGGCTCGTCATTAAAGGTATAGCCAACAATGATTTTCGAAAGTCTTTCTTTAAGGTCGGTAATCGAGCTTGAAAGACAAAGTACAGCCATTATTTCGCTTGCAACAGTGATGTCGAAGCCGTCCTCACGGGGGACACCGTTCACTCTGCCACCGAGACCGTCTGTAACAAAACGGAGCTGGCGGTCATTCATATCAACGCAACGCTTCCAGCTGATGCGGCGAACATCAATACCCAAGGCATTGCCTTGATGAATGTGGTTATCAAGCATAGCGGCGAGCAAATTATTAGCAGCGCCAATTGCGTGGAAATCACCCGTAAAATGGAGATTTATGTCCTCCATAGGTACAACCTGCGCATATCCGCCGCCTGCCGCACCGCCCTTTACACCGAAAACGGGACCGAGTGATGGCTCGCGCAAAGCAACGCATACCTTTTCACCAATGCGGTTCATACCGTCTGCAAGACCGATTGTGGTTGTGGTTTTTCCCTCGCCTGCGGGGGTGGGGGTAATGGCAGTTACCAAGACGAGCTTCCCGTCCTTGCGGTCGGTTTCTTTGGCTAATGCAAGATCAATCTTTGCCTTATATTTTCCGTATTGCTCTAAATATTTTTCATCAATTCCTGCCTTTTGGGCGATTTGGGTTATAGGTTGCATTTCTGCCTGTTGAGCAATTTCTATATCTGACAGATAAGCCATTTAAAAGCACCTCTTTATTTAAAATATTTTACAGCCGATTCAAACATCTTGATATCATATTCACCCGGAACATTTTTATAAAGACCTGCACCTCTGCGCTCAGAGTGACCCATTTTGCCGAAAACTCTGCCGTCAGGTGAAGTGATACCCTCAATTGCAAACATTGAATCGTTGGGATTAAAGTGCACGTCACTTGTGGCGTTGCCGTTAAGGTCAACATACTGTGTAGCAATCTGTCCGTTTGCGGCAAGCTGTCTTATCAATTCCTCAGAAGCCAAAAATCTGCCTTCACCGTGTGAAATCGGCACGCTGTAAACATCACCAATATTAGTATGAGCGAGCCAAGGAGATTTATTGGAAGCGATTCTTGTTCTTACAATTCTTGATTGGTGTCTGCCGATTGTGTTAAAGGTGAGGGTGGGACAATTCTCATCGGTATCAATAATTTTACCGTAGGGAACAAGACCTAACTTAATAAGCGCCTGGAAACCGTTGCAAATACCGCAGATAAGACCGTCACGGTTATCTAAAAGCTCGGTCACCTGCTCTTTAATAGCGGCATTTCTAAAGAATGCTGTAATAAACTTACCACTGCCGTCAGGCTCATCACCGCCCGAAAAACCGCCGGGTACAAATATCATTTGAGCCTCTTTGAGCTTCTGTGCAAAGGTATCAACACTGCGTGAAATACCTTCGCTGGACTGATTGTTAATAACAAATATTTCAGGCTCTGCACCTGCATCGCTCATTGCCTTGGCGCTGTCAAATTCGCAGTTTGTGCCCGGGAATACAGGAATTAAAACCTTGGGCTTTGCAACCTTTATTGCAGGTGCTACGCGTGCTTCTGCGTCAAATGCAAAGTTCTCCATAGGTGTTTTTCTGTCCCCAATATTGCATTTATAAACACTTTCAAGCTTGTTTTCGTAAATACCAAGTAATTTCTCCAAATCAACCTTCTCGGAATTATAGGTAATGCTGTTGCTGTCGGTTACGGTACCCACTAAAATACCGTCATCAATATCCTCGGTAACCTCAAGCAGGAAGCCACCGTAGCAGTAGCCGAATATAGCCGATGTAGATATATCGCTGTTAAAATCAAAGCCTAAACCGTTGCCAAAGCACATTTTCATTACTGCTTCTGCAATACCGCCAAGACCGGGCGTATAACAGGCAACAACCTTACCCTCACGCATAAGCTTTGTAACGGTATTATAAACACTTAAAAGCGAAGCGGTAACAGGAAGCTTGGCTTTCTCATCGTAAACCGGTGTTATAAGAACAACCTTGTTTCCGGATTTTTTAAATTCGGGAGAAATAATATTTTTGGTTTTGTTTGTGGTAACTGCAAAGGAAACAAGGGTAGGGGGTACATCTAAATTTTCAAATGTACCACTCATCGAGTCCTTACCGCCGATTGAGCCGATTTGAAGCTCCATCTGCGCCTTGAAGGCACCCAAAAGCGCAGCTAAAGGCTTACCCCAACGCTTACCGTCCTTACCCGGGCGCTCAAAATATTCTTGGAATGTAAGGTATACATCCTTAAATTCGGCGCCGGTAGCAATAAGCTTAGAAACCGACTCGACAACAGCCAGATATGCACCGTGATAGGGACTTTTTTCGGTGATAAACGGGTTGTAGCCCCAAGCCATAAGGGAGCAATCGTCAGTATGCTTTTTCTCAACAGAAATCTTTTGCACCATTGCCTGAATGGGGGTAAGCTGATTTTTGCCACCAAAAGGCATAAGCACTGTTCCTGCACCTATGGTAGAGTCAAATTGCTCGGAAAGACCGCGCTTTGAGCATATATTAAGGTCATCTGCCAAGGCAGTCAGATTTTCTGTAAAGCCTCCGCTTACGGGGATGTTATAATCCTCAGGCTTTGCAGGTGTGATGGTTATATGCTTTTCTGCACCGTTAGAATTAAGGAATTCGCGGCTGATATTAACTATGGTTTTGCCGTTCCAATTCATAACCAAACGCGGCTCTGCCTTGACCTCGGCAACAACAACCGCCTGCAGGTTTTCGCTGTGAGCAAGCTCTAAGAATTTATCTACATTTTCCTTTTCAATTACAACAGCCATTCTTTCCTGAGACTCACTTATTGCAAGCTCGGTACCGTCAAGACCGTCATATTTTTTAGGAACTGCGTTAAGGTCGATTTCAAGACCGTCTGCCAATTCACCGATTGCAACCGAAACACCGCCTGCACCGAAGTCATTACAGCGCTTTATCATACGGCAGGCATCGTAATTTCTGAAAAGGCGCTGCAGCTTTCTTTCCTCAGGTGCGTTACCCTTTTGAACCTCTGCACCGCAGGACTCCAAGGACTCAACTGTGTGTGATTTTGAGGAGCCGGTAGCACCACCGCAACCGTCACGACCGGTACTTCCGCCCAAAAGGATTACAACATCACCCGGGGCAGGAACCTCGCGGCGAACATTCTTTTCGGGGGCAGCGGCAATTACTGCACCGATTTCCATACGCTTTGCGGCATAGCCGTCATGATAAATCTCGTCAACAATACCTGTGGCGAGACCGATTTGGTTACCGTAGGATGAATAACCGTCTGCCGCGGTAGTAACAATTTTTCTCTGGGGAAGCTTGCCGGGCATAGTCTCTGCAACGCTTTTCAAGGGGTTTGCGGCACCGGTAACACGCATAGCGCCGTAGACATAAGAACGACCGGAAAGTGGGTCACGAATTGCGCCGCCTATACAGGTAGCCGCACCACCGAAAGGCTCAATTTCGGTGGGGTGATTGTGAGTTTCATTTTTAAATAACAGTAACCACGGCTCTGTTACACCGTCTACCTCAACATCAATTTTAACGGTGCAGGCATTAATTTCCTCGGATTCATCAAGCTTTGGAAGCTTGCCTTTCTTTTTAAGGTATCTGACAGCAAGAGTGGCAATATCCATAAGGCAAACAGGCTTTGTTCTGCCTAACTCCTTGCGTGTAGCAATATAATCATCGTATGCTTTTTGTAAAAGCTCGTCCTCAAAAACGCAATTATCGATATTGGTTAAAAATGTAGTATGACGGCAATGGTCGGACCAATATGTATCTATCATTCTAATTTCAGTGATGGTTGGATTACGGTTTTCGGATTTAAAATAGTTCTGGCAAAAAGCAATGTCATCGGCATCCATTGCTAAACCGTACTTGGAAACAAATGCCTCAAGACTTGCTCTGTCCAAGTCGATAAAACCGTCTAAGGTATCAACGGTTGTAGGAATATCATATTTGGTTTCAAGCGTTTCGGGCTTGTCAAGAGCTGCAATTCTTGCTTCAACAGGGTTTACAACATACTTTTTAATTTCAGCAATTTCTTTTTCTGTGAGGTCACCGTAGATTGCATAAACCTTGGCGGTGCGAACCCTCGGGCGCTCTCCCTGAGAAATAATTTGTATACATTGAGCTGCAGAATCGGCGCGCTGGTCAAACTGACCTGGTAGATACTCAACGGCAAAAACATATGCGCCCTCAAGCTCAGGCTGTTCGCAAACCGTATCGAGCTGTGGCTCGGAAAATACAGTACCAACAGCATAATCAAACAACTCTTTTTCAATATTGTCAACATCGTAACGGTTTAAAACCCTTACATCCTTTACTGAAGTTATCTGTAAAAGACCGTTTATATCCTTGAGCAGACCGCATGCTTCATTTGCAAGCTCTTTTTTCTTTTCAACAAATATACGGTATACCATAATTTTAACCTTCCTTTGCCTGTAATGCCTTAGCGCCTATATCCTTGCGGTAAAAAGCATTGTCAAAATGAACTTTTTCAACCCTTTCGTATGCGAGCGATAGAGCAGATTTTAATGTATCAGCTGTGGCGGTAACACCCAAAACTCTGCCACCGGCAGTTTTAAGAACATTGTCATCAAGCTTTGCGCCTGCAACATAAACACAGTCTGCCACACTGTTGTCTATCGATAATTCAAATCCGCTTTCGTAAGCTTGCGGATATCCGCTCGAAGACATAACCACACAAGCGGCAGATCCGTTTTTGAATTTAACCTCGCAGGTATCAAGTGTTCCGTTTGTTACTGCCTGCATAACAGTAAGCAAATCACTTTCCAAAAGGGGAAGAACAACCTGTGTTTCGGGGTCGCCAAAACGGCAGTTATATTCAATAACCTTGGGGCCGTCAGGAGTAAGCATAAGTCCAAAATAAAGACATCCTTTAAAGCTTCTGCCCTCAGAATTCATTGCTTCAACTGTGGGACGGAAAATAGTTTTCATGCAAATATCAGCAATTTTTTCGGTATAGTAGGGATTAGGAGCAACGGTGCCCATACCTCCGGTATTTAACCCTTTGTCACCGTCTAAAGCGCGTTTGTGGTCCATTGATGAAACCATTGGAACAACGGTTTTACCGTCAGTAAAGGAAAGCACTGAAACCTCCGGTCCTGTTAAAAATTCCTCAATAACAACATTGCTTCCGCTTTCTCCGAAAATCTTGTCCTCCATCATTGAGCGCACAGCCGCTTTTGCGTCCTCTCGTGTTTCGGCAATAATAACGCCTTTGCCAAGTGCAAGCCCGTCCGCCTTGATAACGGTAGGGATGGGTGCTGTGTCAAGATATTCAAGAGCTAAATCCAAATCATTAAAAACCTCGTATTTAGCGGTGGGAATATTATATTTTTTCATAAGATTTTTAGAAAAAACCTTACTTCCCTCAATTATTGCAGCTTTTTTGTCGGGACCGAAGCATGGGATACCAGCTTCTTGCAGAGCATCAACCGCACCCAAAACCAACGGGTCATCAGGAGCAACTACCGCATAGTCAATTTTATTATTAACGGCAAATTCAACCTGACCGTCTATATCCTTTGCACCGATATTAACGCAGGTTGCATCCGCTGCAATACCTCCGTTACCAGGAAGCGCGTAAATTTCGGTGATGCTTTTATTTTCTTTAAGCTTTTTTATTATGGCATGCTCGCGTCCGCCGCCACCAACTACCATTACTTTCATTGCAATACTCCTTACTTGAGTTTATAAGTGATAATTAATAAATCGGGAATTTAGCACAAAGCTCTTGAACCTCTGCACTTATTCTTTCTTTATTGCCGTCAAAATCATCTACAACCTCGCGTATCCAACGAGCAATCTTTTTCATTTCAGCTTCCTTGAAGCCGCGTGTTGTAACAGCAGGAGTACCAAGTCTTACACCGCTTGTAACAAAGGGGCTTTGAGGGTCATTTGGAACGGTGTTTTTATTAGCGGTGATGTGAACCTCGTCAAGTCTGTGTTCAAGCTCTTTTCCTGTGATACCCTCTTTTACAAGCTTCAAAAGCATCAGGTGGTTATCAGTACCGCCCGAAACAAGCTCAAAGCCTTCATTGGTTAAAGCCTCTGCCAAAGCGGCGGCATTCTTAACAACTTGGCTTTGATACTCTTTGTATTCATCGGTTAAAGCCTCGCCTAAAGCTACTGCCTTTGCAGCGATAATGTGCATTAAAGGACCGCCCTGTGTACCCGGGAATACAGCCTTGTCAATTTTCTTTGCAATTTCCTCGTCATTAGTCAAAATCATACCGCCGCGGGGACCTCTTAAGGTCTTGTGTGTGGTGGTTGTAACAACATGTGCGTAGGGAACAGGAGAGGGATGAACACCTGCGGCGATAAGACCTGCAATGTGCGCCATATCAACCATAAGATAAGCTCCAACCTCGTCTGCAATTTCGCGGCAACGGGGGAAATCGATAATTCTTGAGTAAGCAGAAGCGCCCACAACGATAAGCTTCGGCTTACACTCAAGAGCAATTTTTCTCATTTCGTCATAATCAATGGTTTCGGTTTCGTCACTTACACCGTAAGGTACGATATTAAAGTATTTACCCGAAATATTAACAGGTGAGCCGTGGGAAAGGTGACCGCCCTGCTGCAAATTCATACCCATAACGGTATCACCGGGATTAATAAGGGCAAAAAATGTTGCAAGGTTTGCGTTAGCACCGCTGTGGGGCTGAACATTGGCAAAGCTGCAGCCGAAAAGCTTTTTGGCTCTTTCGCGGGCAATATCCTCAACGATATCAACGCACTGACAACCGCCGTAATAACGCTTTGTGGGATAACCCTCGGCATATTTATTCGTAAGTACACCGCCTGCAGCAAGCAAAACGGCTTTGGAAACAATGTTTTCAGAGGCAATAAGCTCAATATTGTGTTGCTGACGCTCAAGCTCTAAGTTACAGGCATTAGCAACCTCACTGTCATATTGTTTAAGTTCGTCAAAAAAGTTCATTTTAATTTCTCCTTAATATTAGTGGTGGAAAAGTCTCATTCCGGTGAAGGCCATTGCAATTCCGTATTTGTTACAGCATTCAATAACTACATCGTCACGGATTGAACCGCCGGGCTCAGCTATATAAGAAACACCGCTTCTGTAAGCGCGTTCAATGTTATCGTCAAAGGGGAAAAAGGCATCAGAGCCTAAGGCTACACCCGAAATGGTTGCAAGGTAAGCCTTGATTTCCTCATCGGTAAGAGGTTCGGGTTGAGTTTTAAAGTATTTCTGCCAATTTCCGTCAGCGCAAACATCCTCCTCATTGCGGTTAATATAACCGTCAATAACATTGTCTCTTGTAGGTCTTGCGATTTCATCAAGGAAGGGGAGAGAAAGAACCTTATCATGCTGACGCAAAAACCATGTATCAGCCTTGCTTCCGGCAAGTCTTGTGCAGTGAATTCTTGATTGCTGACCTGCACCTACACCGATTGCCTGACCGTCCACTGCAAAGCAAACCGAATTGGATTGGGTGTATTTGAGTGTGATAAGAGAAATTATAAGGTCGCGTTTTGCACTGTCGGGCAGGGTTTTATTTTCGGTAACAAGATTGGAAAGCAATTCCTCATCAATCTTGAAATTGTTTCTGCCTTGTTCAAAGGTTATACCGTATACCTGCTTATGCTCAGCCTCAGCAGGTACATAATCTGGGTTAATTTTAACAATGTTATAGTTACCGTTTCTTTTGGATTTCAAGATTTCCAAAGCTTCGGGTGTATAACCGGGGGCAATAACACCGTCAGAAACCTCGCGCTTGATAAGTAATGCGGTGGTAACATCGCACACATCGGATAATGCCACCCAATCTCCGAAGGAGCACATACGGTCGGTTCCTCTTGCTCTTGCATAGGCGCAAGCCAATAATGAGCTGTCCAAATCCTCAATATCATCAACAAAGCAGGCTTTTTTAAGCTTATCGGGCAAAATTGTACCGACAGCAGCACTTGTGGGGCTTACATGCTTGAAGGATGTAACAGCCGGAAGTCCCAAAGCTTCCTTGAGCTCCTTGACCAACTGCCATGAGTTGAATGCATCTAAGAAATTAATGTATCCGGGTCTGCCGCAAAGAATTTCAATAGGAAGGTCGCTACCGTCTGCCATATAAATCTTGGACGGTTTTTGATTAGGGTTACAACCGTATTTAAGTTCAAACTCTTTCATTTTGATTTTCTCCTTAGTTGTTTTTATTTACAATTCTTGATTCATAACTGCCGTTTGATAAATCAATATATCTTACAAAAAGCGAAACCTTGTTGTCCTGATTGAGATTTTTCCAAATAAGGTCTGTTAATGTGTCAATATCACAATCGGGTAATTCAAGGGTTTTAGGCTCACCCTCAAAGCTGGGCAACGGATTACCGTCACACTTATATGTATGTATAAACTTTGCCTTGCCGGCGATTGGATTACTGTAGGCAAAAGTATATCTCTGGCAGGAAGAGCCATCGCCGTCAGCCGATTTAAGAATTGACATTGCATAGTTCATATCACCGTTCTCAAGACGGATAATACCTGAAATACGGGGAGTGTAGTTGGGAGCATCGTCCTCAAACTCACGGGTACGGAGTGCCTGTTCAAAGGTCATCTGCTTATCCATAAGCTCATAAATTGTATCGGTCTGGTCGCCGTTTGTAATGATCGTTTTATTGCCTAAAACTCTTACAGGTGCGTAAATAATGAGATGCGGATCTGTCATTTTTGATTCATCAAAAGCCTGTGTTCTTATGCCTTCTCCGTTTTCAATAAATATTCTGTTGCGGCTGTTTTCGCTTCTGCCCATAATAAAGTAGGCGGTAATTGCTTTTTTACCGTCAGCACTTTTGCCGATAATAATGCCTCTGCCGTGGTAAGCCAGGGAATTAAGTTCATTTTCAATAGACATGATTTTCATTCTGAAAATCCTCCTTTTATACATGTTTTTCTTAATTTTTTTAATAATTGTCTGAATCGAAGTACCGATAATTGTAACAACAAATAAAAAACCAAAATAAATTAAAAATTCATATAACGAGGATTTAATTTTAAATCGCCTTGTCACATAGTCGGTTACTGTAAAAGCTAAAAAGATAGAAATTATATCACGTATAGCTGTAAACGCAAAATTTAATTTGCGATTTTTCTTTTTCATTACATTTCACCGCAAACCTTTTCGAGAGAAAGGGGCAAAATTTTCCATTCTGCTTCCTCCATAACTCTCTTTTGAAGTGTTTCCGGAGTATCGCCGTCTCTGATCTCCACAGCCTTTTGCATTATAATTTCACCGCCGTCCGGGATTTCGTTGACAAAGTGAACTGTGGCACCTGTGACCTTAACACCGTATTTGAGCGCGGCTTCGTGAACATGAAGCCCATAAAAGCCTTTGCCGCAAAAAGAGGGGATAAGGGAGGGGTGAACATTAATAATTCTTTTCTCAAAGCGGGAGGTGAATTTCTCACTGAGTATACACATAAAGCCTGCAAGTACAATGAAATCGGTTTTATTTTCCTCTAAAAGGGAAATGAGCTTCTCCTCGAAAAGCTCCGCAGAAGCAAAATCCTTTTTATTGCAAACTGCAGTCTTTATATCCGCCTTTTTAGCCCTCTCAAGAGCAAAGGCATCGGGATTATTGGAAATAACAAGACCTATCTTGCCGGATTTGATAATTCCGCTGTTTTGTGCATCTATAAGCGCCTGCAAATTAGTGCCGCCGCCCGAAACCAAAACAGCAATGTTTTTTATACTCATAGCGCCACCCTAAATAATGGAGATTTTAGTGTCAGATTTAACTATCTTACCGATGATATAAGCATCCTCACCGTTTGCCTTAAGAATTTCAAGTGCCTTTTCAGCATCCTCGCGTGCTACAACAACACTCATACCAACACCCATATTATATGTGTTATACATATCTCTTTCAGGGATGTTGCCGGTTTTCTGAAGCAAATTGAATATTGGTAATACCTTAATACTATCCTTAAATATTTCAGCGCCGAAACCGTCAGGAATGCTTCTCGGGATATTTTCATAGAAGCCGCCGCCTGTGATGTGAGAGATGGCTCTGACCTTAACAGCTTCGATTAAAGCAAGGATGGGCTTAACATAAATTTTTGTGGGGGCTAAGAGTGCATCGCCTAATGATACTCCGCCTAATTCCTCTCTCGGGGAGGTAAGGTCGCAGTTTTCAACATCGAAAACCTTGCGAACAAGTGAGAAGCCGTTTGAGTGAACACCGGTTGAGGGAAGTGCTATTACAACATCATCCTCTTTCATGGTGGTGTTATCAAGGATTTTTTTCTTATCAACAATACCAACTGCAAAGCCTGCAAGGTCGTAGTCATCAACAGGCATCATACCGGGATGCTCAGCGGTTTCGCCGCCTATAAGTGCCGCGCCCGATTGAACACAGCCTTCAGCAACACCGCTTACTATCTGTGCGATTTTTTCGGGAATATTTTTGCCGCAGGCAATGTAATCCAAGAAGAAAAGCGGCTTTGCACCAACACATATAATATCATTAACACACATTGCAACGGCATCTATACCGATTGTGTCATGCTTGTCCATTAAAATTGCAAGCTTAATCTTTGTGCCGCAACCGTCAGTTCCGCTGACTAAAACGGGTTCCTCCATTCCGGCTAAGGGCAAACCGAAACAACCGCCGAAACCGCCAACATCGTCAAGACAACCCTCGTTTCGTGTTCTTGCAATGTGCTTTTTCATAAGCTCAACAGCCTTGTAGCCGGCTGTAATGTCAACACCTGCGTCAGCGTAGGATTTGGATTGAGAATTATTCATTTTTTAAACCTCCGTATTTTTTATTCTTTGCCGTTCCAGCAATATGTGCAAAGCTTGCAGGGCTCTAAACCGATGGCTTTTATAATCCCTTCAAGGGACTGAAATTCAAGAGAGGCAAAATTCAGCTTTTCACAAATTCTGTTTCTCATAGCCTTTCCGCGCTCGGTGCTTGAATCACTGTATTCATCTATATATTTCAAGCCTTCCTCGCCCTCAAGCTCAACAATAGTGCTGCGCGTTATAAGCTCCATTTCACTTGTGGCACGGGTGAAGTTCAGGTATTTACAGCCGTACATTATCGGGGGACATGCAGAACGCATATGAACCGATTTTGCGCCGTTTTTATAAAGAAATTCAACAGTTTCCTTAAGCTGTGTTCCGCGAACAATCGAATCGTCCACAAAAAGCAGGTTTTTATCCTCAATAAGGCTGTGGACAGGAATTTGCTTCATTTTGGCAACACGCTTGCGGTCATCCTGCCTTGCAGACATAAAGCTTCGCGGCCATGTAGGCGTATATTTAATAAAGGGACGCGCAAAGGGAATGTGGCTTTTGTTTGCATAGCCTATTGCGTGCGGAGTACCTGAGTCAGGTATACCTGCAACATAATCTATATTTTCAAGCATACCGTTTGCGGCATCGTTTTCTGCCATTATTTCACCGTTGCGGTAACGCATCAGTTCAACATTAACCCCTTCGTATTCAGAGGTTGAATATCCGTAATATGACCAAAGGAAGGAGCAGATTTTCATTTCTTTAGAGGGGGGCTTCAGTTGGGCTATTCCGTCAGCCGTGATTTCAACTATTTCACCGGGACCTAATTCCTTTTCATCACAATATCCTAATTTTTTATAGGCAAAGGACTCAAAGGAGGCGCAATAGCCGTAGTCACTTTTTCCGATGAGAAGCGGCAACCTACCAACCTTATCCCTTGCGGCAATAATCGCACCGTTATCCTTAAGTAAAAGAATTGAGGCGGTGCCGTCAATAACCTCCTGCGCAAAGGTAATGCCCTCGGTATAGGAATTTTTTTGACTTATAAGTGCGGCAACCAACTCAGATGAATTTATGGCGCCGCCCGTCATAGCGCTGAAATGTCCACCCGATGTGGTCATATATTTATCGATTAATTCCTTTGAATTATTAATTATACCGATAATTGAAATTGCGTATGTACCGAGCTTTGATTTAATAAGCAGAGGCTGAGGATCGCTGTCACTTATACAACCGATAGCGCTGTTACCCTTCATCTCATCAAAAACATGCTCGAATTTCGTTCTGAAAGGCGAGTTTTCAATGTTGTGGATATCTCTTTGTAAGCCCACAGTGCTGTCGAAAGCAGCCATACCGCCTCGTCTTGTGCCTAAATGCGAATGATAATCAGTACCGAAAAACACATCGGAAATGGCGTCTTTTTTACAAGCCGCACCAAAAAATCCACCCATAAAAGAACCTCCAAATTGGTGAAATCAAGAAAACCTTAGCTGTTAAGCTCTGCCTCAACAGCCTTATTTTTTTCAAGCACTTTTTCCGAATCAATGCGCCGCTTTTGGTCAAGCTTGGAAGCCAAATCAGAATCGGTAACGGCAAGAATTTGTATACATAATAAAGCGGCATTAACTGCACCGTCAATCGCAACCGTAGCAACAGGTATACCAGAGGGCATCTGTACGGTAGAAAGAAGTGCGTCAATACCGTTTAAATTACCGGATTTAATCGGTATACCGATTACCGGCAGGGTAGTATTTGCGGCAATTGCACCTGCGAGGTGTGCAGCCATTCCCGCGGCTGCGATGATTGCACCGAAGCCGTTTTTGCGTGCATTAATACTAAATTCCTTAGCTTCTGCGGGGGTGCGGTGCGCCGAAAAAACATGCACCTCATAAGGCACACCGAATTCCTTAAGTGTATTAACCGCTTTTGAAACGATTGGCAGGTCACTGTCACTGCCCATTATTATTCCGATTTTTTTCATAACATCCTCCTGTTGAAAACATTAAAAAGGGCGCACTTGTCACCCCGAAAAAGGGATAAGTGTGCCCAGACGGTCGGCTCAAAGGTCCTTTGATTCATGTGGTGCTCCACTACTAATCCGTCAGTCACAAAGAACCATATATATTGTATGCTTATATATTAACATATACCCGATATTTTGTCAACGAGGCAATTACAATTTTAAATAAAAAGCATATATTAAATATGTCTGCGATAATTTTTGTTTATTTTGCAAGTGAAAACGGACAATGCGATAAAATTCTAATGGGTTTACTTTGATAGAAAAATGTGGTAAAATGTCAAAAAAGAATAAAAGGGAGACATGAGATGGAAAAGGATATACTTTATTTGTTTTTGAAAATTTTGCCCAAGCTTATTGAAAGCGCTGAGCCCATTGCAAAACGAAGCGGTATTTTGCCGCAGGCGGCGTTGCTTTTGTCGGTTGCGGAAGCTTTTCCGGATTTTGCAGCGAATAATGAGAAGTATTTGTCCCAACTGCTCAGATGTGGCTTTGTTAAGCTTGATAATCAAACGGTAACGGTTACGGGTAAAGGCGCTATTCTTGCAAAGGCGGTTAAGGCTGCTGTGGAAAAATGCTGTAACAGTATTTTCACAACAGAGGAAAAAAGAATTTTTGGTGATATTTCAAATAGACTTTAATTTGAATTCCGGGTACTTTTATTTCTTTGGGAAGCATATAATTTATAAAATTATTAATAAAACTTAAAAAAATTCCTCAACCTCTTGACTTTTCCTTATTTTAGTATAAAATGTTTAATAAATGATAAAAATTTGGGGTGTAAACCTCAAAATATTTGTTTATGGAGGAAATTCAAATGAACATTAAGCCTTTAGCTGATAATGTTGTTATCAAGGCAACAGAAGCAGAAGAAACCACCAAAAGCGGCATTGTTCTTACATCTGCCGCAAAGGAAAAACCGCAGATTGCTGTTGTAGTTGCAGTGGGACCCGGCGGTTTGGTTGACGGCAAGGAAATCGTTATGAGCGTTAAGCCCGGCGATAAGGTAATTGCCGCTAAATATTCGGGTACGGATATTAAAATTGACGGCGAGGAATATACAGTTCTTCACCAGTCGGATATTTTGGCAATCGTTGAATAAGGAGCAGGTGATTTAAATGGCTAAAAATATTATTTTCGGCGAGGAAGCTCGCAAATCATTACAGACCGGTGTTGATAAGCTGGCAAACGCAGTAAAGGTAACATTGGGTCCTAAGGGTAGAAATGTTGTTCTTGATAAAAAATACGGTTCACCGCTTATCACGAATGACGGTGTTACAATCGCAAAGGAAATCGAGCTTGAGGATCCTTTTGAAAATATGGGCGCACAGCTTGTAAAGGAAGTTTCCGTTAAGACTAACGATGCTGCCGGTGACGGTACAACCACAGCTACCGTTCTGGCACAGGCACTTATCAATGAGGGTATGAAAAATGTTGCTGCCGGGGCTAATCCGATGGTTGTTAAAAAGGGTATAAAGCTCGCCGTTGACACTGCTATTAAGACTGTTGTTGAAAATTCCAAAAAGGTAAGCGGCACAGAGGATATAGCTCGCGTTGCAACCGTTTCATCCGGTGACGAAATTATCGGTACTCTTATTGCCGAGGCAATGGGCAAGGTAACTGCAGACGGTGTTATAACGGTTGAGGAATCCAAAACAGCCGAGACCTATTCTGAGGTTGTTGAGGGTATGCAGTTTGACCGCGGCTATATCACCCCTTATATGGCAACCGATTCTGATAAAATGGAAGCCGTTCTGGAAGACCCCTATATTCTTATTACAGATAAAAAGATTTCCAACATTCAGGAAATTTTACCTTTGCTTGAGCAGATTGTTCAGTCGGGCAAAAAGCTTCTTATCATTGCAGAGGATATTGAGGGTGAAGCACTTTCAACCCTTATTGTTAATAAGCTTCGCGGCACATTCACCTGTGTTGGCGTAAAGGCACCCGGCTTTGGTGACAGACGCAAGGAAATGCTTCGTGATATTGCTATTCTTACAGGCGGCGAGGTTATTTCCGAGGAGCTTGGCTTAGAGCTTAAGGATACAACCGTTGCTCAGCTCGGTACCGCCCGTCAGGTTAAGGTTTCCAAGGAAAATACTATCATTGTTGATGGTGCCGGTGATTCTGATGCCATTAAGGACAGAATTGCTCAGATAAGAAACGAGCTTGGTGTTACCACCTCTGATTTTGACAGAGAAAAGCTTCAGGAAAGACTTGCTAAGCTTGCCGGCGGTGTTGCAGTTATAAAGGTTGGCGCCGCAACTGAAATCGAAATGAAGGATAAAAAGCTTCGCATTGAGGATGCTCTCTCTGCCACAAAGGCGGCTGTTGAGGAGGGTATCGTTGCAGGCGGCGGTGTTGCACTTATTAACGCTATTCCTGCTGTTAAGGCTTTGCTCGACAGCACAGACGGTGACGAAAAAACCGGTGTCAGCATCGTTCTTAAGGCTCTTGAAGCTCCTATTAAGCAGATTGCCCTTAACTCCGGTCTTGAAGGCTCTGTAATAATTGATAAGATTATTTCAAGCGGAAAGGTTAATTACGGTTTCGATGCTTACAATGAGGTTTATACCGATATGCTCGAAGCGGGTATCGTTGACCCGACAAAGGTTACCCGTTCTGCACTTGAAAATGCCGCTTCTGTTGCCGCAATGGTTCTCACAACCGAAAGCCTTGTTGCAGATAAGCCCGAGGATGCAGCCGCAGCTAATGCTGCTGCCGCTGCAGCAGCTCAGGCAGGCGGAATGTATTAATAAAAGTCCAAGATTTATGGCTTGACAGTATAGCAACTGTCAAGCCGTTTTTTTATTCTTTTTATATTGCGAAAACTGTCGAACGGGTAGGTAGAAAAGAGGAAAAAATTGGCAGAAAATGACATCTCACCACTTCTTTTTGCAACTGCTGCCGAAAGGCTTGATTTTGCTGTTTTTATGTGCTACTATTTGGGAAAATAAAAGAGAAGAGGTATAAATTTATGGAAAGCAAGCTAAAAATAGTTGTAACTGACGATTTAACAGATTTAGGGCAGAATTGTGCAAAAGTTTTTAAGGCATACGGTATGAATGTGGTGCTTTGTGAGAAAAACGGTAAAACTCTGCTTAATAAGATAAAATCTGAAAAACCCGATGTTGTGTTGGCGGATGTGTTTATGCCGGGTACTGATATTTTAGGTGTACTTGCGGTATTAAAGGAGGAATATTCTCTAAAGGACAGACCGTTGGTTGCGGCAATGTGCAGCTTTGATCATCAGAGACTTGAAAAGGAAACACTTGAGGCGGGAGCCTGTTATTATTTTCTCAAACCCTTTGATGTAAATACAGTTGCAGAAAGGATAATAAGACTGTCCGGCTGGAAAAACGAAAAGGCACCGCTTGTGGTAAAAAACAATGTTGTGACCGATCCGGAGCTTGAATTGATGGTAACAGAAATAATACATCAGATTGGCGTTCCTGCACATATTAAGGGTTATCATTATTTGAGAGAGGCAATAATTCTTTCTGTTAAGAACAGTGACATTGTAAATTCAGTTACAAAGCTTTTGTACCCAACGGTTGCCAAAACCCACGGCACAACGGCTTCAAGGGTTGAAAGAGCAATAAGACACGCAATTGAGGTTGCTTGGGACAGGGGAGACATTGATGTTTTAAATTCCTATTTCGGGTACACCGTTCAAACCGACCGCGGAAAACCAACCAACAGCGAGTTTATTGCAATGATTAGTGACAAGCTTCGTTTAAAGCTTAAAACAGGCTGATAATTTAAAAGCTCGGCAATGCCGAGCTTTTAAATTTAATTGATTTTATTAATATTTTTAGCAAGTATATTTCGGATTTTGCTTTTCTCTGAAAAAACAATTATTAAGACGATTATCTCAATTATACCCATAAACACAGCCTGCGGCAAGCGGGGAACGAGTACGGTGTAAAAGTCGCTTATTCCGCCGCGGTAGAGGATGGAAATCCAAAGCGTGTTAAGTAAGAGGGTGCAGAAAATCTTATTTAAAACAACGCTTGCTGAAATTTTGAGAATAGTAGCATTTTTTCGCAGGAATATGCCTGTGCAAAGAGCCGCTAAAACATTTGTCAGCGTGAAGCCGGGGAAATAGGGACCGAAAGGGAATAGCAGTGAGCCGATAAGGTCTCCCAAGCCGCCGACCGCTATTGCATACGGAATACCTAAAAAAGAGGCGGCAAAGGCTATCGTAATAAACGAAAAGCTTATGCTTTGATTCCATACCGAATAGGAGAGAAAGCGCTCTAAAATGACATTGAGCGCTATAAGTACCGATGTGAAAACGACCTTAAATAGAAATTGTTTGCTGTTTTTTTGCATAAATAATCCTCCTTATTACCCGTTATTCCGAATAATAGGAGGATTAAACCCGATATTAAACGGCAGCGGGATGCGACTGCCGAACCGCGGGAAAAAGTTCCTTCGTCCTGCGGGCAACTCCCCGTCCCACAGGCACTTAACGCTCGACTGTCTACTCTGCAAATATATTATTATTATATTAACAAATTAGATTTTGTCAATACTTTTATTCAATTAAAAAATCAATCCACAAATAATCTCCCTCATATTCTCCAACCTGAAAACGGTATTTTCCGCTTTTTGACAAATCGAATTCGGAAATATAGTAGGTGTGTGTTACTGATGAGTTCGGTTTTATAAGATAAGCCAATGCGTTAAAGAAAAGGTCACCTTTAGCACAGCGAATTAGCTTGCCGTTTTTGTGATAATAAATATCAAAGGCTTCACCAAAGGCTTTTTCCTCGTCAGTTTCATTTTTCCATTCTATTTCAATGTAGGGCTTTGAGCCGCTAAGCACCGCTTGCTTAATCGAAATGGTCAAGCCCTCTCTCTGGGAATGTTTTTCAATGACCGTGATTTGCTTCTTGTTGACCTTGAAAATATGACGGATAATATCGGGGTCTGTGTAACCAAAGGCGATAAATATTTCTCCGTTTTTCTGTTCAAGCAGATAATATTTTCTTTCCAACTTTTCATCAACAGCCAGATAAGCTTTTTGGTTGTTTTCAATAAGCTCTGCTGAAGAATAACCGTCATACCAAATTTCACTTGCAAGTACCGTCCCGAAGCCTTCTTTTTTCAGGTCAAATTCCTTAAGCTTACCTGCATCTCCCCAGGATGTCCAATGAGAGGAAAGGTCGGGATAGGTATAATGGTCGGAATAAATGTGGAAATCGTCCGAGATAAGGAAGTAGGGCAGGTAGCCTTCAGGATCAATAGAAAACGAAAACATACCGTTATCCATAATAAGCTTTTCGCTCTTATAAATCACACCGTTTTGGGTAACACCGTAATATTCTGCTGCTAATTCGTTACAGCTTTTTGAAAGCTCATCAA
This sequence comes from Clostridia bacterium, assembly GCA_017507805.1. Lineage (GTDB taxonomy): Bacteria > Bacillota > Clostridia > Oscillospirales > Acutalibacteraceae > UBA737. Next base: position 102,375 of record JAFWAC010000018.1, on the reverse strand, counting down.
TATAACCCTGTGAATATAGTGCTTTTCCCCACAAATACCAAGGGAATTTCGAACGAATGCTCGGTGCATATTCATTTCCGTCCTCAGGTGTCCAATATTCTAACAAAGCATAATCGTTTTCAAGCTTTTTTGCGGTGATAACAACAGGAATATGAGAACCGGATTCGGGTGTGAAATCTCTTGAAAAGCCGTATTCCTGATATAGCGTCCAAAGATAAACCGTAGTGGTGTCCTCGTTTTCTTTTATATCCAAAATTTTATAGTCTAAAACACAGTAGTTATTAATACTTTTTTCGGAGTAATTTTCTCCGGCGATTGTGCTTTTTAAAAATGTATTAAGATTATTGTCAATTTTCTTTTCGGTTATGGGATTTGTTAAAAAACAGATGGCGACAGCAATACCGGTTATGAAAGTTAAAATTATAATCCAGAAGCTCGGCTTTTTATAGCTCAGCACCGATTTAATTCTGCCTTTAACACCAACCTCCCCGAAGGCTAAAGGACAGGCTGTTATCAGCTTTGCGGGCGTACTGCAATTAATAAGTGCGTTTGAATAGGGCTTTTTATTTTCTATTCCCATTTCCTTAATAACCCTTTGGTCACAGGCAAGCTCAATGTCGCGGCAAAGCAGAATGTAGGCAAGCCATATAACGGGATTAAACCAATAAACCGTAAGTATAATAAATCCTAAAGGCTTCCACAGATGGTCGCACCTTTTAAGGTGGGCTTTTTCATGAGCTATTACATATTGCTTATCCGCATCATTCATAGCAGAGGGCAAGAAAATTCGGGGTTTAATAACACCTAAAATAAATGGTGTATCAATACGGTCGCAAACCCAAATGCCTTTTTCAAGCGGTGCGGCTTCCTTGGTTCTTTTTCGCAAACGCAGATAGCTTACTGCTATATATGATAGCATTATAACGATACCCGCAATCCACAGATTCGCCGCGATAGCGGTTAATATTTGTAACGGATTTGCACTGTTTTGCGGAGCAGGTGCAAAGGCTTCAGAAATTATTGGATTGACACTTGAGTTCAAAATTGGAATACCGCTGTTTATTGTAGGCTCTTTTGAATAGATAATCTCCTGCGGTATAGTTTCAGCACTCGGGATTAGGCTGAGCACGCTTTCAAAGGAAAAAGGACAAATCAGCCTTATTGCCACAAAAGCCCACAAAACGCAGATGATGGCTTTTGGTGCTTTTTTGAATAAAAACCTGAATACCGAAACTGCCAACACAATCCAGCTTGCGGTTATGCTCATATTAAGTAATTGCAGAAACAGCTGTTCCATTATCAGCCCTCCTCATAATAATTGTAGTTAGTCGAAACGCTAAAAAGCGTTTCGATAAGCCACTTTCTAAGTAGCTTTAGCAAAATCAAATAATATTATTTAATTTTGCACAACACTCATTTCAATGGAAAAGGACAATTTTTTTATAAAAATTTGTCGCAAAATCAAAGATTTTGTGGTGAAATAAATTTGTTTTGCCTAACCTATTTCATTATAATCGCGTACTATGCGGCGCAGCTGCTCAACCTCTTGTGCGGTTAAGTTTTTGCGCTTTGTAAATGCGGCAAGAAAGGCAGGCAGAGAGCCGCCAAAAGCCTCCTCAACAAACCTTTCGCTTCTTACCGAATAAAAATCCTCACGGGAAATTAAGGAGCCGACAACCCCTCCCTCGTTTTTAAAAATACCTTTTTCGCAAAGCCTTTTTAAAACGGTATAGGTTGTTGATTTTTTCCATTTGAGCAGCTCCTCACTTTTTTTGCAAAGCTCTGCTGACGAAAGCGGTTCGTTCTCCCAGATAATATCCGCAAAGCGCGATTCGATTACTCCCATCTGATAATCGCTCATATAAAAGCCTCCTCGGTTTACATATTGTAGACTATAATCAGTTTACACTATGTAGACTGATTTGTCAAGATTTTTTATGACTGTATTTCAATACCTCACAGAAAACAGAATGTCGGCATAAAATGTAAGAGTATAGTTGTGTGAGGTGAAATTATGTCAGATTTCTGGATAGCCTTTTTATTTACTCTTGCGGCCGGCTTAAGCACAGGGATAGGTAGCTGCAGTGCTTTTTTAATGAAGCACACAAGTAATCAATTTTTGGGATTTATGCTTGGGTTTTCTGCCGGAGTTATGATATATGTTTCTATGATAGAAATTTATTTTAAAGCGCAGGATGCGCTTATTAATGAGCTTGGTGAAAAAACGGCTGAATGGGTAACGGCAGCAGCATTTTTCGGCGGAATTTTAATTGTTGCCTTGATTGATAGGATGATCCCAACGGGAATACCGTCTGAAAAGGGAAGCAAAAGCGGTACAGACCTTATGCGTATGGGTGTTTTGACAGCGCTTGCTATTGCTATACACAATTTCCCTGAGGGAATAGCCACCTTTGTTTCTGCCCTGCAGGAGCCAACGGTAGCTGTTCCCATAGTAGTGGCAATTGCAATTCATAATATACCTGAGGGTGTAGCTGTTTCAGTTCCAATATACAAAGCTACAGGCTCTAAAAGCAAAGCCTTTTTTTATTCGCTGTTTTCGGGGCTTACCGAGCCAATAGGCGGAATTCTTGCCGGAGCAGTTTTAATGCCTGTAATTAACGATTTTATATTTGGTATAATCTTTGCTTCGGTTGCAGGCATAATGGTATATATTTCTTTCAATGAGCTTTTACCGACAGCTCGTGAATATGCTAAAGGTAACATAGCTACAACAGGTTTTATTTTAGGGATGGCGGTTATGGCAACAAGTCTGCTTCTTTTTTAAGGAGGCAGACTTGTTATTTTCTTGACAGCTTTTTTCAGTTTTGATATAATTAGGGTAGTTACAGTAAAGAATAATTTTAATGCTTAATAGGAGGTTTTGTTAATGTCTATTGAAAACAGCTATAAAATCCGCACCAAAAACCCTGATTTGGTTTTGCGTGTTACAAAGGGACACTTTGCCGCCAATCACAGCCACACTAATTATTATATTGATGTAACGGCGCAAAAATCGCGCTTGTCTGAAGCAAAGGCGGTTGCTAAAGGCTTGCTTCATTATTATCATCACAATACAATGATTGACACAATTCTTTGTCTTGATGAAACTCAGGTAATAGGCACCTGTCTGGCTTTGGAGCTGATTGATGATGATTTTACAAATATGAATGCTCACGGCACCGTTTATGTTGCTTCTCCTGAGTACAGCAGTGAAGGAAAAATCATATTCCGCGAAAATACGCTTTCCATGATAAAGGGAAAGCATGTGCTTATTTTAGCGGCTTCTGTCACCAACGGTTACACTGCAGAGGAAGCAATAAAGGCTGTAAAATACTATGAGGGAAATCCCGTTGGTATCGCCTCCATATTTGCCACTTGCGGCGAGTGTAACGGTTATACAGTTCATTCCGTTTTCAATCCTGAGGATTTGCCTGACTATGCAAATTATCCCGTAGGAGAATGTCCCATGTGTAAGGAAGGGCAAAAGCTGGACGCTATTATAAATGCTCATGGCTATGCAAAGCTTTAATTTATAAATAACAACAGAACAAGCGGAGGCAGTAATCATTACTCAGCCTCCGCTTGTTCTGTTATAAAGAAGAAATATCTATAAAGCTATTTAAATGTGCTGATTGTTCCAAGTAGGAATTTTTGAAGCTGCACAAGGTCGCCTGTATCAAGAACTTCGTTCAGGTTGGTATCGTATGCATAGCCGTTCATTTCTGTTTCCTCGGCAAGACATTTTTTAAGTCTTACCATATCCAAAATATTAACCTCGTTATCTGCCTTAATATCACCGATAATCTCCAATGCGTCAAGTGCGTCAACAAGCGCTTGAGTTTCCACCGCAATTTTAAGCTGTGATGGATTTTCTCCGAATGCATCCAAGGCTGTTTGAAGTATAGCTACACTTTGGTTTGTATAAATTACGGTGTTCAGATTGTTTGCAGAGGCTATTGCATTATCATAAGCTGTATCTACCTGCCGCAAGTCCTTTTGCGCCTGCTTTAGTGCCGCCTGGGCTGTTTTTATTTCATCCAAGGTGTTTTCAGCTGTCATGGCTTTAGCGGCTTTAAGGGCGTTTTGATAATTTTCCCAGGTTGCATCGGTGAATTCATCCTGTGTCGGGAAATCGTCCTCAGCCAATGCAATTTTGCTCTGTAATACAGAAAGCTGTGCTTCCACAGACGGGTCATTGTATAAGCCCTGCTTTTTCAAATGTGTTTCATAGTTCCAGCTTTGTATAGGGGTAATATTAAGGTATTTACCTTCATAATGGTTAAGTGAAATCTGCTCTGCTTTACTAAAGAGCCAATAACCGTTTCCGAGATATTGTGCACCGTAAGGACTTGGTTGACACCGTGAGCAAAGCAACACATTTTCATAACCGATATATGGGTAGTCGGCTTCTTGGCAATCCTCACCGCAAAGGCATTTGAGGTAGGGAACATATCCCATTAAATAACCGTCATCGTTAAACATACTGTCATCGGGACGCGCAAGCCATGAGCCTTCGTAACCAACGCGGTAGCGTTCTGCTCTTTCTTTTGCCCATGCTGTAACCTCTGCGCGAATTTCTACGGAACGGTTTTTAATTGTGCCGTAAAGATTATCTGTGTTTGTTAAATCAACGTTTTGTCCGAGCTGCAGCTCTATGAATTGCGGTTCGCGCGAACCGTCTATTACATATAAAGGACTATGCGGTATGGATTTTTCATCGAGTACAGGCGCACCATCGGTTGAAACATAACCGTAAAGCCAAATATCGCCGTTTTCGGGATTATAGTCTATACTTTGAGGACCGTAATAGCAATTGCCTGTAAATGCAAATAGTGTTTTTTCAGCCTTTATTACAGCATCCTCCTCAAAATTAAAGGAACGCGCGTTGGCAACACCGTTTGTGTCGCCCGTGTCATCATCACGGAATTCAAGCTTTAAAAGCTTTGAGGAAGCTTCGGGGGAGAGGAAATCATTTACATTATAAAAATACAATATACAGTGCTCGTCATCATAACGGTAGTAGTGTTCGCCGTATTTGTTAAGTGCCGGATCACCGTACCAACGCGCACCGGAGACAAGTATCATATAGGTATCGGCATCTTTTTCACCAAATTCACCGGGCAGTGTACCAAAGGACATAGCTCCAACACCGCAACAAGCATATCTGTGTCCTTCTGCGCCTTGACTGCGTTCTACAAGCTCGTCGGTTTCTGCGTAACCGTCACCGTTTATATCATAGTCACCCATAAGGTCGCGTGCGTTTTGCATAGTCTCGTACGGAAGCATTACGCGTAAAACCGTTTCCCATTCCTCGGGGGTATCCATAAGTCCGTGGAACTTACTTGCATCAATTTGCATAACATAAGTCTTACTTGCAGGAACGGTGGCATTACAGTAAAGATAACCGTCATAAAAGTCCATACCGGCGGTATGAACACCGTCATCAAATCCGGTTATAATACCAACTATTTCCTCGGTTTCCAAATCCATTTTTGCAATAGCTGCTTCGTAGGAAAGATATAAGTATCTTGCATCGTCATCAACACAAGCACCCTGTAGGTGGTCGCTTTCCAATTTGTAAAGCAAATCGAAATATTCGCGATCACTCGATGCCTGATTTCTCGGCATATCGAAAAATCTGTAGTTGTTAAGAAGCATATCCTTCCAGACATCATTGGCAAATTCGTCTTTGTAATATGTTTTAACAGTAATATCGGCATTTGTTACGGCAACATCGGTAACCTTTTCCTCAGGGGCGGAAGCTGTGCCGTAAATTACAGCCTTGTCAACCGAAACGGTGTATTCACCGTCTGCAGTAGCTTTTGTTTTAAGCGTAAATGCTTTTACAGGGGTGTCGCTGTCAAGCTCCTGCCAGCCGGAAGTGCTTGCAACCATAATTTTCAGTGCATTACCGCTTACCGAGTAATTGAGATTTTTGGTCAGATATCCGTTTTCATCGGTTGTGAAAACATCCGAGGTTATGGCACGGATTTCAAAGCCTGTGATATTTATATTAAGCTGAATACCGGTAGCATATTTGAAGCCACTTAAATTAATATCAATATCGAACTCGTTATATGTGGGGGTTTCTGTCGGTGCAGAAAGCGCAACGCTGTGCGTTGCAGTTGTCTTTTCGGCTGAAACAGGCACAGATACCAAAAGCATTGTGAGTGCCAGAATTACCGAAATCACAGAAAGTAATTTTCTCATTTGTATTCACTCCTATTCCGTCTGCCTTCAACTAAGCCCGCAATTATTCTCTTGATACGAACAACATCTCCAACATCGATGTCACCGTCCTTGTTCAAATCGAACGCATCTCTTTGCACCGTGTCAACACCTAAGATGTATCTTGAAAGGGTTAAAATATCGAGGGCGTTTGTACTGCCGCTGTTATCAAAGTCGGAAGCCTCGAAGCTCTTTATCAGAATATCGTCAATATAAAGCTCTGTGTCTGCCCATGCGGCGTTACCAAGGTATAAATACATAATAAATTCGGATGAGAAATCCACCATATAATCGTTGCCGTAAAGAACAGTTCCGTCCGCCTGGGTAAATGAATTTCCGTATTTAGCTCTCATACCTGTGGTAAGCACCTTTGTGGATGTGGAATTTTTGATCGGCATATAAATTGTACCGTTAAAGCCTGCAGGCAGGGTGGACACACCGTCAGATACCTTAAATTCAACATATTCACCGTCTGCTGTATAACCGTATTCGGCACGCAACCTTGTGGCAGGAAGCTTAGTGTTATTTTCCTGTTTAGCATAAACATTGAATTCATAGCCGCTTTCGTTTGTATCGGGCACCTTTACGCGCATAGTAAGATAGGCGTAGTTTTCTGCATTATTTGCAATACTTTCCTTGTCAAGCCCCTCAATTCCGTTGAAGCTACTAATTGAGGTTAAGGCTCTTATATATTTTCTGCCCGCAGCCTCGGTAGCTTCGTCCCTTATAAAGGAATATTTCAGAGACACATTACCAGAAAGCGCTTCGTTGCCTGTTACAAACTGAGCGTCAGTTGTGATTTCAGGATATTTGTTATCTCCGTTTAATTGACCGTATTTTGAAATCGCAGTATCAAAGGGAAGCATATAATCCTCAAAATCCAAGGAGAGATCATAAGCATCGGGCTGCTCTGCCCATTTGGTTGTATAACCGAGGGTATTCATAGCGCTTATAGCATCGGTTTCGGTAAGACCTACCGTACTGTCAGCAACAGTGTAGTAAGAAATATCATCGAAAACAGCGCTTACACCGTTCCACAGCTCGGGTGCAGTAAACCAAACCTGTAAGCTGAAAGTGGTGGTTGTATCAACTAATTCGGATGAGCCTGTTCGATGTGCTTTTGAGGAAAGCGGGAAAAATACAAATCCGTCAAACCCGATTGGTATGTATACTGTGGTTTTTGAGGTGGCGTAATCGGTCGAAGGAAGCGGTTTTCCGTCAGTATCAAAGAGCTTTGTCGAGGTTCCGCCTATACAGGTATCTGAACAACCGCTTTGAACCAGAACAAGCTGCATACCGTGAGCTTTTGTACCGGTGCCGGTAGTTATGTCGTTTAAAAGCTTTAATCTGAGCATAACACCGCCTATAGAGGTGTCGGTGACAGGATTAATGTTATCAAAGATAACCGCGTTATAGTTATAGTAAACACTTTCAGTGTAGTTGCCTTTGACATCTATCCTGAGTGAAGCTTTTCCGTTAAGGGCTTCGTTATCATCGGTATAACCGATTGTACCGCTTAAATCCTTGACTTTCCATGAGCTTTCGTCTTTTCCGTTGACGGTAGGTCTTGTATATAGTATATCCTCAAAGGAAAAGGGTAATTGCTCGCTAAAGGTATCACCAAACACAAAATCTAAATCGTCAATTATAATCTCTGCATTGTCAAGATTATAGCCGTTTTGCTTAAAATAAAAGAGTATATCAAAATCTTGGTCAAGAGTGGGATTAGTATATGTATCAGTTGTAAAGGCGGCTATACCGAAGTTATTATTATTGACATCGGTATCTCTTAAACGGTATATCGGCAAATAGATATAACCGTCAAATCCCGAAGGCAAATAGATATAATCCGTTTTAGCGGCGTTTGCAGCGAAAGAGCTGTTTTCTGTTCCGTCTGCGTTATAAGCAACACCACTACGGTTGCTTAAGAAGTAGTAGCGGTTATTTGAATGAAAAATCGTTCGGAAGGTGTAGGCATTACCGTTCTCGTTAGTAGGTGCCTTAATACGCATCTTTAGATACGCATAATTTTCAGCAGTTATTTTGTCGGTAGCAAGAGCTTCTATACCGGCAACCGTAAAGCTGTTGGTTTTAAGGGTTTCAATAACACCTGCCGCATCGCCACTGTATGTGGTTTCGGTAGAAAGCTTTGCTGAAATATCGCCAAGCAAAACCTCATCGGCATTATTAGTGAGTGAAGCGTTTGCAGTATATGTAAAATCTGTTGCGGCAGAGTTGGTTGTTGCAGTAACGGATGAAATCGGCTGCCAAAGATTTTCGTGTGTTATGGGTAATGTGTATTTTTCGGGCTGTGCCGAAGCTAAAACATCACTATAACCGCAAGCACGCATTGCATCCCAAACGGCGCCATCAGCAGAGCCGATAACACATATATCATCAACCAAAACCTCTGTGTTGTCCCAAGAGGAATCACCGCCGCCCCATTTTCCGAAAAGTATTGTCATGGAATAATCCTTAGTATAGTCTACCATGCTTTCGGGGTTGTTCACATAATCGTCATAGTATTTGTTTGCATCGGCATCAATATTAGCCCTTGCCGATGCAAAGGGAAGGTATACAAATCCGTCAAAGCCGGAGGGTATTATCACACTTAATGAGGTCGATGTGGAAGTAATAGTATTACCCTGTAAATCGTAAAGCACCGCGTCCTTTGCAAGATGGGTGTTTGCAGGTGCAGTTCCCTGTAAAAGAAGCACTGCAAAATTGTGACCTTCGGTTGAAGCATCATTATTGATTTTTAACCGAAGCATAATACCGGAAGCATTGCTTGCAGAGGTAATATATTTTTTAACAGCATTACCGTTATTAAGCTTAGGCTCTGCAAATGCAGCCTCTGTTCTTGTATTGCCTGAGGGGATATTCAGCTTGAGTGAAGCATTTCCGTTTAATGCCTCTGTTTCTGCCGAAAGTCCTATATACTGACTGTCAACCGAGGCATGTGCTTTCCCGGAGTAAACATTCCATATAACCGGGAAAGGGTTTTCACCGTTTTCAAAATCGGCAACTGTTTTTTCAAGAGCTACTGCATCGGTTTCTGCATTTGCGGCAGAAATTGGTTGTACCGTCAAAAAAGCCGATAGCAATATCACTGTGCATAAAAACAGTGACAAAAGTTTTTTGAATCGTTTTTTCATGATATTCTCTCCTTTTAAAAGTTAGATAATCCTACTATTTAATTTTACATTCTGAGGAGAGTTATATCAACAGTCTAATCCTATTATATTTAGCACCAAAAGTGTAAAATCTTATGATTTGGATTGACTTTAAGCAGCGATAAATATATAATTATTTCAGAGGTGTTGACTGTGCAGAACAAATATAAAATCAAGCTTTTAAATCATAACACAAATAAAGCTTTTGTCGAGATTAATGATATTCCTCATTATTATGAAATTACTATCGTTTTAGAGGGCGAATTTGTTTATGAAATTGATGGAAAAGAATATAATGTTTCTGCCGGAGACGGTATATTTGTACGCCAAGGTCAGCGCAGACACCGTTTGCCCTGTAAAGAGGAACCGTCTTATTACAGTATAAATTTTTTCTGTCTTACAGATGAGACGCCCGATTTGCCCACTATTCTGAAAAACTGTGTTACAAGTGAGGTGAAAAGGCTTTTACAGCTTATGGATGTTTCTTTTAAAGAACGCTTCATTGAGCTGCGAGAGGATATGCTCTATCACTATATATGTCTTATAATAATGCAACTGCAAAATGTACTGATTAAAAGCAGCATGAATCCGTATATAAATACAATGCTTAAATATATATCTGAGCATATCACCGAAAAAATCGGTCTTGAGGATGTGGCAAAAAGTGTAAATCTTTCTGTATCGCATTGTTGCTATCTCTTTAAGAAAGAAATGAATATCACCATTTACGATATAATTATCAAAGAAAGGGTGTATTTGGCACAGGAGTATATCTTAAGCGGTGAACTCACACTTAAACAGATAAGTGTAATTTGCGGTTTTTATGATTACAGTCATTTTTTAAAATCATTTAAAAAGGTGACAGGAATTTTGCCATCGGATTATAAAGCATAATTTAAAAACTCCCGCCTTGATATGACGGGAGCTTTTTCACTTTTGAGATTTCGGTGTATCCACCTTTATAAAATTTGTGCTTTTGAATTTGTTTTTAAGCTTAATTGGGAAGGAATAATCGCTGATTACATAATTTATATCATTTAAATCAAAACAAATTCTCGAATCGCTTTTTCCAACCTTATCATGGTCTGCAAGGTAAAATACTTCATCGGAATTTTCAGACATAATTTTCCGAAGGAAATAATATCCGTCACTGTCACTGATTATTCCGTTTTCGGTTATTCCCGAGGTTGCAAAGAAAAATTTGTCCGCTTTATATGTTCGGGCGTTTTCTACCGTTTGGTTACCGCCCAACATATACGGAATTTCGACCACCTCGCCTCCGAGACAAATGCACTTTATACCGTATTCACTTAAATAGGAGGTTAAGATCATATTGTTGGTAATTACCGTCAGGTCATTACGGTCTGTAATGTATTGTCCTATATATTGTGTGGTTGTGGAAGCATCAATAAAAACGGTATCACCGTCATTGATAAATTCTGCCGCCTTTTTCGCTATAATGTTTTTTGCCGGCTTCATTTTATGGTACCTGAATGTAAGCGGAACCCCCTTGTGCTCAGCAAGCTCAGCACCGCCGTAATGACGCTTTATAAGCCCCTGCTTTTGCAACAGATTTAAATCGCGGTTTATGGTTGCGGTGCTGTAATGAAGCTGTTCGGTCAAATATTTTACAGTTACATACCCCTGTGCTTTCAGTATATCAAGTATTATATCAGTACGCTTTTTAGCCATAGTAGCTGCCCTCTTTAAAATGATAAAATTTGAGAATTCTTATAAATTAAGAACATATATTGCAAATAAATGAAAATTTTATATAATTATACAGGCTGAAATATATGTTGTCAAGGGTGTGTCGTAAGTGAAGGATTTAACAAGGGGAAGTATGTGCCGTAATTTTTTGTTGTTTGCAATTCCAATGGTTTTGGCAGGCGTGCTTTCTCAGGCATATCATACAATTAATACAATAATTGCTGGTAAAATGATAGGGGAGGCAGGGCTTGCGGCAATCGGTGCTACATCTCCGCTTATAACATTTTTCAACTCGGTCTTTTGGGGATACGGTACAGGTATCGGAATATATGTTGCAAGTCTTTTCGGGGCAAAAAGGTATTACAGATTAAAAACAGTTGTAATTAACAATGTTGTTGCAGTGTCAGCAGTAATATTTTTACTCAGCCTTATGATGGTTGTTTTCAGAAAGCAGTTTTATGCTGTTTTACAAATTGATGCCGCTGTAATATATGAGGCGGATATTTACTACACAATTTGCACGCTTGGCAATGTCGCTATGATTTTTTCTGTGATTTGTGTGTATATTTTCAACGCATTTGGAGACGGCACATTTCCGCTTTATATGTCATTTTTATCTGCAATATTAAATATAACGGGTAATATTTTTAGTGTTGCGGTATTGAAATTGGGAATTGCGGGTATCGCTTTTTCAACCGTATTTTCTGCAACGGCAGTAGACGCATGCTATATTATTAAATTGAGACGCTGTTTTTCACAGCTTGGCACGAACAGGCATAAATCGCATGTGAATTTAAAGGTTTTAAGGGATACCGTGCATTTCGCTTTACCAACCATGTTCCAGCAGTCGGCGATGTACTTTTCTACTTTGCTAATATCGCCCTTGGTAAATTCAATAGGCAGTGCCGCAAGCGCAAGCTATACCGTCACTGTGCGGATTTATGATATAAATGCCACCATTTATCAGAATGCGGGAAAAACGGTCGGAAACTTTGTTGCACAGTGCGTGGGTGCTAAAACATACGATAAAATCAAAAAAGGACTTTGGTTTGGGCTGGGGCAAAATATACTCTTTATGCTTCCGTTCTTTCTCGTTTCGGTATTTTTGCCTCGCTGGATTTGTTCATTGTTTTTTGACCAAGGTGCAAGTGAAGTCGCAATAGAATATACCGTTATATTTTTAAAATACTATTTACCCTTTATTTTGTTGAATGTTGTTGCCAATCTGTTGCATCATTTTTTCAGAGGAGTTGCAAGCATGAAGCCCTTACTGATTGCCACGGTATGCGGTTCTGTGGTGAGGATAGTTGTAAGCATAGCGCTTGCGCCCGCGCTTGGTATTCACGGTATTTACATAGGATGGATATCTTTTTGGATAGCTGACGCGCTTGTCGGATTTTTAATGTATCTTTTCAGTGGTTGGGAAAAGAAGCTGGAAAATAAATTTTAAAAACAAATGTAAAAAAGTCTTGACAAAATGAAAATATATGGTAGAATATTAATCACAATGAAGCAGAACGCTGTGCGTCCTCACCCTCGGTTTCAGCTAAAGGGTCTATAAGATTTCCGTTATTTATGGTATCTTTGTGCGTGGGCGTATTGTGCGTCCACGCTTTTGTTTTGACCATTTGGTCAACCTAATTTTGGAGGTGCGTCAACATTAGCAGTAAAGAGGTCGCCGTAAACGAAAATATTAAATTCAAGGAAGTTCGCACAATTTCCGCTGACGGTTCTCAGTTGGGTATCATTCCCATCGCCAAGGCTTTGGAGGCAGCTTATGCTGCGGATATGGATTTGGTTTGCATATCCCCGAATGCTCAGCCGCCTGTCTGCAAAATAATGGATTACGGTAAGTACCGTTTTGAGCAGGCAAAACGCGAGAAGGAAGCCAAAAAGAACCAAAAGACAATGGAAGTCAAGGAAATTCGCTTGGGTCTTAGTATTGACGTTCATGATTTTGAGACAAAGGGCAGACATGCAATCCGCTTTTTGCAGGACGGTAACAAGGTTAAGGTTTCCATCCGCTTCAGAGGCCGTGAATTAGGTCATCCTGAAATCGGTTTGGACACAATGTCCCGTTTTGCCGAATACTGTAAGGATTATTCGTCTGTCGAAAAGGCTGCTAAGATGGAAGGACGTAATATGCTTATGTTCCTTGCTCCGAAGTCGGGAAAATAAAGTAGTAAAAATTTCAAGGAGGATTTACAATGCCTAAGATTAAAACACACAGCGGCGCAAAGAAACGCTTCAAGCTCACAAAAACCGGTAAGGTTAAGCGCGCCCATGCTTACAAGTCACACATTTTGAACAAGAAAACAACCAAGCGTAAAAGAAATCTTCGCAAGACCGTTACTGCCGATGTAACAAACGTTGCAAAGATAAAGAAAATGATTCCTTACAAATAAGAGAAGCTTGAAATTGGAGGTATATACAAATGGCACGAGTTAAAGGTGCGTTAGCAACCCGTAAAAGAAGAAAAAAGATTTTAAAGCTTGCTAAGGGCTATTTTGGCGCTAAGTCTAAGCTTTTTAAAACTGCGAAAGAAGCCGTAATGAAATCGGGCAACTATGCCTATGTTGGTCGTAAGCAGAAAAAGCGCGATTTCCGCCGTCTTTGGATTACCCGTATTTCGGCTGCATGCAAAATGAACGATATTAATTATTCATCCTTTATTAATGGTCTTAATAAGGCAGGTATTGCAATCAATCGCAAGATGCTTGCGGATTTGGCTGTTAATGACGCTGCAGGCTTTGCAACACTTGTTAAGGCTGCAAAAAAGGCTCTTGAAAAATAATTTTTCTCGCCCGAGAACCCTCGGGCGACTTTTTCATTTTTGTTGGGTGATAATTTCTTGATTTTTACAGGTATTTTAAAGAAAAAGGAGATGCGGCTTTGAAGGAATTTAAAAAAATTTCAAGCAGAGAAAATTCACTTATCAAGCTGATTTGTGCGTTGCAGTCTTCTGCTAAAGCGCGAAAAGAAAACGGTTCTTTTGTGCTTGAGGGTTTGCGTATTTGCACCGATGCATATGAAAATTCAATTCGGTTTGATAAATTAATTGTCTCGCAAACTGCAAAAATAAAATACTCTGAACAAATTACGGGTTTTTCAGAATGCTCTGAGGAATGCTATGAGCTTCCGGACAGCCTTTTTAAGAAAATAAGCGATACCGCAACTCCTCAAGGTGTGATTGCGGTATCAAGGATAAAGGATTTGTCTGCAACAGAAATTGATTTAAACGGCAGATATATTGCACTCGAAAATGTTGCTGACCCTTCAAATTTGGGGGCAATTTCACGCACGGCAGAGGCGTTGGGAGTGACCGGCATTATTCTGAGCTCCGGCGGATGCGACCCGTATTCTCCGAAAGCATTGCGAGCCTCTATGGGTACGCTTTTGCGTATGCCGCTTATAATTCTTGAGGATTTTTCCAATTGTTTGCCAAAGCTTGGCTTAAAAAGCTTTGCGTGCGTTGTAGACAATACCGCTTTGTCAATTAACGGTGTACGGTTTGATGATGGCTCGGTTATCATTATCGGAAACGAAGCTAACGGCATAACAGAGGAAACAAAACGAGTTGCAACACAGCTCATCACTATTCCGATGAACGGAAAGGCAGAATCCTTAAATGCTGCTGTGGCGGCATCAATTTCAATGTGGGAAATGATGAAATGATAAATTATAATGTTTGGTTGCAGTTGATTTTGGGTGCAGGAAATAACCGTCTTTTAAAAATAATTGATTATTTTAAAACGGCGAAAAATGTGCATTCGGCAGGTTATGAAGCCTGCCTGCAAAGCGGACTTTTTACAAACAGAGAGTTATCGAGAATTAAGAAAACACATATTTCTATAGCGGAGAAAATCGTTTCGGACTGTAAAAAATTGGGAATAGAAATAATTGCTTTGGGTGACAAGCGCTATCCTATTTCACTTTCGGTAATTGATAATCCGCCGTTGGTGATTTATGTAAAAGGAAAACTGCCGGATTTTAACGGTACACCCTCTATTTGCATTGTAGGTCCGCGCGAGGCGAGTGATTTTGGTAAGCGCTCTGCATACTCATTAAGCTATCGCTTATCAAGGGCGGGATTTATTGTTGTAAGCGGCGGCGCTATTGGTATAGACACCTATGCACATGCAGGTACTCTTAAGGCGGACGGTATTACCGCACTTGTAATGGCGTGCGGAACAGAAAGTAAATATTTACCCGAAAATGCGGCTATGCGAAAGGCGGTAACCGAAAAGGGTTGTCTTATAAGTGAGTATCCGCCATTTGCTGATACCACAAAATACGCTTTTCCGATAAGAAACAGAATAATGTCTGCTTTAACCTTAGGCACAGTGGTAATTGAGGCAGGTACCAAAAGCGGGGCTTTGATTACAGCGCGCAATGCTTATGAGCAGGGCAGGGATGTTTTTGTAATTCCCGGTTCTCCTAATAAAAAGGAATACTTAGGCTCTAATGCTCTTTTGAGGGACGGTGCTAAGCCCTTGCTTGATGCGTCTGATATTTTTAATGAATATATTTTGCGTTTCCCTGATAAAATCAATATAGAAAGAGCGTATCAGGGGAAAATTATTTCGGACACAAAACAATGCGAGAACGAAAAAAGTGAAAAGAAAAAAGAAAATTTTAATGAAACCCTTTCAAAAGAGGCAAAAATAGTATATAATTGCTTAGATAAGCAAAAATTTTTGCCTGAGGAAATTAAAAATACAGGCTTAAGCTCGCAACAACTGCTTTCAGCGCTGACTGAGCTTGAAATGGAGTTTTTAATTCGGGCACTTCCCGGAGGAATGTTTGAAAAAATATCCTAATATTAAATCTTTAACGGAGGCAATGTATGTCAAAGCTTTTAATTGTTGAGTCACCAACCAAGGTGAAAAGTATCAATAAATATCTCGGCAGTGATTACAGGGTTATGGCTTCAATGGGTCATATTCGTGATTTGCCAAAATCTAAGCTGGGCGTTGATGTGGAAAATAACTTTGAGCCGCAGTATATCAATATGCCTGATAAAAAGGATTTGATTAAGCAGTTAAAGCAGGCGGCGGCAGAAAGTGAGCAGGTTTTTCTTGCTACCGACCCTGATAGAGAGGGTGAGGCTATTTCCTGGCACTTGGCACAGATATTGGCGCTTGATATAAACGAAGCCAACCGCGTTACCTTTAACGAAATCACAAAAAGCGGCGTGATGGCAGGAATTAAAGCTCCGAGAAAATTAAATCTTGATTTGGTGGATGCACAGCAGGCTCGCCGCGTGCTTGACCGTATCGTTGGTTATAAGCTCAGTCCCTTTCTTTGGAAAAAGGTTAAAAGCGGCCTTTCGGCAGGCCGTGTTCAAACGGTAGCCCTGCGTTTGATTGTTGAACGCGAACGCGAGATAGAAGCCTTTGTGACCGAGGAATATTGGACGGTTGATGCCAAGCTTGCCGCAGGCAAAAAGACCTTTATGGCTAAGCTTTACGGCACTGCAGACGGTGAAAAAATTGAAAATATTCCAAACGGGGAAGAAGCTCAAAAAATAATCAATGCCCTTGATAATGCGGTGTATACCGTTTCAAAAATTAAAAAGGGTGAGCGTAACCGCCAGCCGGCACCGCCTTTCATAACCTCAACCCTTCAACAGGAGGCTTCCCGTAAATTAGGATTTACAGGTCAGCGTACCATGCGTATAGCACAGCAGCTTTACGAGGGTGTTGATATTCCCGGTACAGGTGTAACCGGTCTTATCACCTATATGCGTACCGATTCTCTCCGTATTTCCGAGGAGGCACGCGCTGCCGCCAAGGGATATATTTCAAGCCGTTACGGTGAAAAATATCTGCCGGCTTCTCCCAGATATTTTAAGACTAAAAACGGAGCACAGGATGCTCATGAGGCTATTCGTCCCACAGTTATAAGCCTTTCTCCGGAGGAAGTAAAGGATTCTCTTACCTCTGAGCAGTACAAGCTTTACAAGCTTATTTGGGAACGCTTTATTGCTTCTATGATGGCTGCCTGTGTTCAGAATACCGTTAATGTGGATATTACTGCCGCTGATTATATTTTTAAAGCAAGCGGTTATTCGGTTAGGTTTGACGGTTTCACTGTTCTTTATGAGGAAGGACGCGATGATGTGGGTGAAAAAGAGGTTGCCTTGCCGGATATGAATGTCGGCGATGTGCTGAAGCTCAGAGAATTAACTCCCAATCAGCACTTTACTCAACCTCCGCCGAGATATACAGAGCCCACCCTGATTAAAGCGCTTGACGACAACGGCATAGGCAGACCTTCTACCTATGCACCGATAATTTCAAATATCCTCAATCGCGATTATATTGAAAGGGTAAAGAAAACCCTTAAGCCTACCAATCTGGGTATGGTTGTTGTTGACCTTATGGTTGAATATTTCAAGCGCATATTTGATGTTAAGTTTACCGCAGGTCTTGAAGAAAAGCTTGATAAAATCGGTGCGGGGGACATTAATTGGATAGATACTATAGCACAGTTTTATCAGGATTTTGATAAGCATTATAAAAAAGCAGAGGAATCTCTGGACGGCAAGCGGGTTAAGGTGCCCGTTATGGAAACCGAAATTTTGTGCGAAAAATGCGGCAGTAAAATGGTTATCAAAAGCGGTAGGTTTGGCAAATTCCTTGCTTGCCCCAATTATCCCACCTGTAAAAACACAAAGCCCATGCCGGAGGATGAGGTAAAACAGCCTTGTCCGAAATGCGGCGAAAAGCTTCTTAAAAAGGTTTCTAAAAAGGGCAAGAAATTTTACGGTTGCTCTAATTATCCTAAGTGCGATTTTGCTTCTCCCGGTATTCCCACAGGTGAAAAATGTCCTGAATGCGGTGATTATTTAATTGCAGGTATACGCGGCAGAAGCTACTGTATGAATTCAAATTGTCCTACAAGACAGAAAAAAGGCTCAAAGACAAAGGAGAAATAATGAAAAGCGTTACTGTTATTGGTGCAGGTCTTGCCGGCTGTGAAGCCGCATGGCAGCTTGCCAACAGAGGAATAGATGTTACGCTTCTTGAAATGAAGCCGCAAAAAAGCACCGCAGCACATAAAAGCTCCGATTTTGCCGAGCTGGTTTGCTCTAATTCCCTGAAGGCGGCACGCATTGATTCTGCGGCAGGGCTTTTAAAGGAGGAAATGCGCCGTTTCGGCTCCTTGTGTCTCGAAGCGTCAGATACCTGTTCGGTTGCGGCGGGCGGCGCTTTGGCGGTTGATAGAGACATTTTTTCAAAATATATAACCGAAAAAATCAAATCCCATCCCAATATCAAGGTTGAGTGCAAAACGGTTTCCGAGCTTCCGGATGACACCGTCACGGTTGTGGCAACCGGACCTCTCACAGACGGCGCTTTGGCAGAGAATATTTCCAAGCTTTGCGAAACGGAAAATCTCAGCTTTTTCGATGCGGCGGCTCCTATTGTTACTGCCGAAAGCATTGATATGAATATTGCATTTTTTGCTTCGCGTTACGGAAAAGGCACTGACGATTATATTAATTGTCCTATGAACAAGGACGAGTATACCAAATTTCATAATGCATTAATTTCTGCTGAAAGTGCGCCTCTAAAGGATTTTGACTGTCCCGTTAATGTTTACGAAGGCTGTATGCCAATAGAAATTTTGGCAAAGCGCGGGGATGATTCAATTCGTTTTGGGCCCTTAAAGCCTGTTGGACTAACCGACCCGCGCACAGGTCACAGACCTTGGGCTGTAGTTCAGTTAAGGAAAGAAAATGCGGCAGGCAGTCTTTATAATCTTGTGGGATTTCAAACTAATCTTAAATTCCCTGAACAAAAACGGGTTTTTTCAATGATTCCGGGATTACAAAATGCTGAGTTTATGAGATACGGTGTTATGCACCGTAACACATTTATAAATTCGCCAAGGCTTTTATTGGATAATCTTTCACTTAAAGCAAATCCCCGAATTTTCTTTGCAGGTCAGCTTTCCGGTGTAGAGGGGTATATGGAATCTGCCGCAAGTGGTATAATTGCAGGTATTAATGCGGCGGCATATCTTAACCAAGAAAAAGCAATCGTGTTACCCGAATTTACCATGATAGGCGCTTTGCTTAAATACATATGTGATGAATCGGTGACAAATTTTCAGCCAATGGGTGCCAATTTCGGCGTTTTGCCACCGTTAGAGCAGAAAATCAAGGACAAACGCGAACGCTATGCTGCATTGTCCGAGCGCTCCTTACAGTGGTTTGATAAAAATATTGACGGGAATTTTAAAATTCAAGGAGAATAAGTATGCGTGTAGTTGTAGATGCTTACGGTGGCGATAATGCGCCGTTAGAAATTGTCAAGGGCGCGGCATTAGCTTCAAAGGAGCTGGGTGTCCAAATCACACTTACCGGTAAAAAAGCCGAGATTGAGAAAATCATATCCGAAAATGCGCTTGAATTTTTCGGCGAGACTATAATAATTGATACCGATGATGTTATTTCCATGCACGATGAGCCCACAACACTTTTAAAGGCTCATTCAAACAGCTCTATGGCACTTGCCTTTAAGGAGCTTAACGAGGATAGGGCAGACGCCTTTGTTTCTGCCGGCTCAACAGGTGCTGTTGTGGTTGGCGGCACATTGCTGGTAAAACGGATTAAGGGTATAAAGCGCCCTGCGTTGGCGGGACTAATTCCGTCACCAACAGGACACTATATGCTTATGGATATGGGTGCGAATGCAGAATGCCGTCCCGAAATGCTTCAACAGTTTGGTATTATGGCAAAGGCTTATCTTGAAAGGGTTGAGGGTAAAAGCAATCCTACAATCGGTTTGCTCAATATCGGTACTGAGGATACTAAGGGCGGCGAGCTTCAGCTTGAAGCATATAAATTGCTTAAAGCCACGCCGATAAACTTTGTCGGTAACATTGAATCACGCGAAATGCCCAAAGGTGTATGCGATGCGGTTATTACCGATGGATTTACAGGTAATATCGCGCTTAAGCTTATTGAGGGCACTGCCTCAACCTTTTTCGGTATGATAAAAAAGGTTATGTATAAAAATATTAAAAATAAGCTTGCGGCGCTTGTTCTTAAAAAGGATTTGTATGCCTTAAAGGGAATGATGGATAGCACTGAGATTGGCGGCGTACCGCTTTTAGGCGTGAGAAAGCCGGTAATCAAGGCGCATGGCAGTTCAAATGCAAAGGCGATAAAAAATGCAATAAAACAGGCGGTAATATTTACCGAAAACGGTGTTATAGATGCAGTTTCGGAGGCTCTTACCGACCTATAAGGTGAGAAACTATGAAAGCTTTGGAGCAAAATTTAAGATATAATTTTAAAAATAAAAATTTACTTATAAATGCTTTGACACATTCTTCTTATGCCAATGAGGTTCGCAACGGCATTTTATCAAACGAAAGATTAGAATTTTTGGGTGATTCGGTGCTTTCGGTGATTGTTGCGGATTATCTCTATAAAAATTTCAACAGTATGCCCGAGGGAGAGCTTACAAAGCTCAGAGCAGCCTTGGTTTGCGAAAAGTCTCTTTGTGAATTCTCCAAGGAATTAAAATTGGGCGAGTTTTTGCGCCTTGGCAAGGGTGAGGATAAAGGCGGCGGAAGAAAAAGGGCTTCTATTCTTGCAGATGCATTTGAGGCTGTTTTGGCGGCTATGTATCTTGACGGAGGCATGGAAACAGCAAGAAAGCATGTAATGCGCTTTATATTGCCCGAATTGGAGCATACAGAGGATGTTGCTTTTAAGGATTACAAAACAGCCTTGCAGGAAATTATACAGCGAAATCCGGAGGAGTCAGTAAGCTATGTGCTTACCGACCAAAGCGGACCCGACCATGACAAGGTTTTTGAGGTTGAGGTGCATCTCAACTCTAATGTGATAGGTAAAGGCAAGGGAAAAAGTAAAAAGCAGGCAGAGCAGATGGCTGCAAAGCAGGCATTAAGCCTTATGGGAGCAGAAATATGAGTGAGAAGCACTCTAATATTTCAATTTTTGTCCCTCATATCGGTTGCCCGAATAAATGCAGCTTTTGCAATCAAAGGTATATTACAGGAGTTGGAAAGGCTCCGAGAACTGCCGATGTTCTCGAGGCGGTTAAGGTTGCAAAAAACTCCAATAATTATAATCCCGAAACTACAGAGATTGCTTTTTTCGGAGGTAGCTTCACAGCAATAAATCCTGTTTATATGGAGGATTTGCTGAAGGTGGCGGCATCTGCGGTCGAAGCAGGAGATGTCAAAGGAATCCGTATTTCCACCCGTCCCGATGCAATTGACGAGGAAATTCTTTCAACATTAAAAAAATATCATGTAACGGCAATCGAGCTTGGTGCACAAAGCCTTAACGACCGTGTTCTTAAAATGAATAACCGCGGTCACACCTCAGCAGATGTTGTCAGGGCATCTGTGCTGATAAAAAAATATGGATTTGAGTTAGGCCTGCAGATAATGACCGGTCTTTATACAGATAGTGACGAGTCAGCCATCCTTACAGCACAAAAGGTAATTGATATTCACCCGGATACGGTGCGAATTTATCCCACTATTGTTTTAAAGGATACCTATCTTGCGGCACTTCACGCGGACAACATTTATAATCCGCAAACACTTTCCGAGGCAATTGCTTTGGCAAGTGAGCTTTATGAAATGTTTATCGAAGCTGATATCAAAGTTATCAGACTTGGTTTACATTCCATTGAACAAAGTGCCTTCATAGCAGGTCCCTGGCACCCTGCTTTCAGTGAGCTTTGCCAATCGCAAATAATGCTTAATACAGCGTTAAAAAGACTTAACAAAGAGGGAAACTATACCATTTTTGTATCAAAATCGGATGTTTCCAAAATGATAGGTCAAAAGAGATGTAATCTCACATTCTTAAAATCAAAGGGCTTTAACTGCAAGGTAGCCGTTAAGTCTGATTTAAACAATCTGCAAATAGAAATTAAAGAGGAAGTGTAACCAAAAATGCTATTAAGCTCAATAGAAATTCAAGGCTTTAAATCCTTTGCGGATAAAACTGTCCTTAAATTCGGCAAGGGTATTACGGCTGTTGTAGGTCCAAACGGCAGCGGAAAAAGTAATATTTCAGATGCCGTTCGTTGGGTTTTGGGTGAGCAGTCTACCAAAAGCTTGCGCGGACAATCAATGGAGGATGTTATTTTCGGTGGTACGGAAAGTCGGCGCCCTCACGGTTTTTGTGAGGTTACACTTAATATCAATAATACAGATCGCACACTTAATTTTGACAATGATTTTGTTGCTATAACCCGTAGATATTACCGTTCCCACGAAAGTGAATATGCCATAAACGGTGTTTCCGTTCGTCTTAAGGATATTCATGAGCTGTTTATGGATACAGGTCTCGGCAGAGACGGCTATTCTATGATCGGACAAGGTAAAATCGATAATATTATCAGCTCTAAATCGGGCGAAAGACGGGACATTTTTGAGGAGGCTTCCGGTATTTCAAAATACCGATACCGCAAAATAGAAGCTGAAAGAAAGCTTTTGGCGGCTGAGGAAAATCTTTTGCGACTTCACGATATTTTAGATGAATTAAAATCGCGTGTTGGTCCCTTGGAGGAGCAAAGCCGTAAAGCACAGAAATTTTTGGAGCTTTCCGAGCAGAAAAAAGAGCTTGAAATCGGACTTTGGCTTTATACGCTCAATAATTCAAAGGAAGCTTTGCGCAATCAGGAAAGTAAAATTGCGGCTGCTGAGCATTCCTATCGCGAGATCGAGCAGGATTTGGAGGATTTTGACCGCAAAACTGAGCAAAACACTGCGTTTTTTGCAAGACTCACCTCCGATATTGAGGGTGAAAGGCTCACAATTTCATCCACGAATGAGGAAATTGTGAAGCTTGGCGGCGAGATAACCGTCCTGGAGAATGATATTGCGCATAATAATGACACAGTTGCAAGACTAACTGAGGAAAAGGAAAACCTGAGCCGTTCTGACAGTGATGCTTTGGCAGAAATCGAAAACAAAAAACAGTTGGCGGCACAGAAGGAAAAAGAGCGCGCAGAGCTTGAAGCAAAGCTTCACAATCTTGAACAGCAGCTTTCGGAGCTTTTGTCTGACAGTGACACCATCTCAAGAAAAATCGAAACCCAAATCCGCGCACTTAATACCCTTTCTTCGCAAAGCGCTGATATGCGTGTAATAATGGTTACTGCCGATACCGCTATTGAGGAAATTTGCAACCGCAGAGGAAATTCCGATACACAGATAAAACAATATAATGATGAATTATCCGGCTTGAACAGCGAATTTGATGAAACACAAAAGCTTTTAAATAGCCTTGAAGAAACTATTGAAAGTGATAGCAACACATTAAAAGGCTATGAATTAAGATTGGCTTCACGGGTACAGGCTGTCGATTCGCTCAAAGAGGAGCTTGACGACCTGAAGCTTGATATAGAGGCAAAACGCCGCAGAGCCCAGATTTTAAAAGAGCTTGAAAACAATATGGAGGGCTTTGCCCATTCGGTAAAGGCGGTAATGTCGCAGGCGGAAACCGGAATTTTAAAAGGAATTTGCGGTCCTGTTTCCAAGCTTATCAAGGTTGAAAAGCAATACAGTATAGCCGTTGAAACGGCACTTTCCAATGCCATACAGAATGTTATCACCGAAACCGAGGCTGACGCTAAGCGAGCAATCAATTTTCTTAAAACATCAAACGGCGGTCGTGCAACATTTTTGCCGGTTGCAACAATTAAGTCACGCGAATTTAAAGAACACGGTTTTGAGGATATGTTCGGTTTTGTGGGACTTGCTTCCGATTTGGTGGAAACAGACGAAAAATACCGAGAGATTATCAAATATCTTTTGGGCGGTGCTGTTGTCGCAGAGGATATCGACAGCGCAACAACCATTGCCAAAAAATTTGGTTACCGTATTAAGGTTGTGACACTTGACGGTCAGGTTATAAATCCGGGCGGTTCGCTTACGGGCGGCTCACTCATAAAAAATGCCGGTCTTTTAAGCCGTGCTTCGGATATTGAAAAATTGCAGAATGATATAAAGGCTTTAACCGAAAAGGCAGATGCAGTTTCCCAAAAGCTCACCTCTGCAAATGAGGCGGTGGCTTCGGTTGATGCAGACATAACCGCTGTTAAAGCAGAGCTTTTGACCTCAAACGAGGATAAAATCCGCGCTTTGGCAGAGCTTAAAAGAATTGATGACCTGCGTTCAAATATAAAATCTGCTTTAAATCAGCTTACCAATGAATATAAGAATGATGATGAAAAGCTTATCCAGCTTAAAAAGCAATCGGCAGATGCGGCTGTAAGAATTGCGGAAATTGACAGCAGTAAAACCGAGCTTCAGGCAGAAATTGACCGAATGACAGGCGGCAGGGACAGTCTCAATGAAACCCGCGAGGCGCTCGGTGCGGAAATTACTGCGGTAAAGCTTTCTGTTATTGAGCTTGAAAAGGATATTGAGCAGCTTGAAAATGCCGCTAATTCACTGTTGGCTCTCATTTCCTCCCGCGGAGAACGCAGTAATGAAATTGATGTGGAAATTTCCCGCATTAATGTTAAAAACCAAGCTATAACCTCACAGATTGCCGCAATCAACATTGCAATTGAGGGTCTTAGGGAAAAGATTGTTGCCTGCGAGACGAATATCGCGGATATGCTTGAAAAGCGCAATCAAACCGAGAAGGCGGGCGTGGAATTGCGCAACAGCGAAAGAGAAAAAACTCTCCGCCGCGAGCAAATAGGTGGCGAGCTTGCCAGACTTTCGGAGCGCAAAGAGGTTATGCTTAAAGAATATGACGAGGTTATCCGCAAGCTTTACGATGAGTATCAGCTTACTCGAAGCGAAGCCGAAAGTGTGGCTTCTGAGCCTGAGCATCCGGCAGAGGCAAAACGCACCTTGGCTGAAATCAAAGGAAAAATACGCAACTTAGGAAATGTTAATGTTTCTGCTATTGAGGAGTATAAAGAGGTTAAGGAGCGCTATGATTTCCTGACAGCACAGGTTGAGGATGTGGAAAATTCCCGTGCCGAGCTTCATAAGCTCATTAATCAGCTTACAACCCAAATGAAGGAAATATTTACCGAGGGCTTTGCAAAAATAAGTGAGAATTTCTCAAAGACATTTACAGAGCTTTTCGGTGGAGGTACTGCGAGCCTGTCATTGAGTGACCCCGAAAATATTCTTGAAAGCGGAATTGATATTAATGTAAAGCTTCCGGGTAAAAATGTTCCAAGCCTTGACGGTCTTTCGGGCGGAGAAAAAGCGCTTATCGCTCTCTCAATTTACTTTGCTATCATGCGTGTTAATGCACCGCCCTTTTGCTTCCTTGATGAGGTCGATACTGCACTTGACGATATAAATGTTGACAGATTTGCCGATTATATGAAAAAATCCGAATTTTCAACACAGTTTATATGCGTTACTCACCGCCGCGGTACAATGGAGGCGGCAGATATGCTTTACGGCGTGACCATGCAGGAAAAGGGTGTTACCAAGCTTTTGGAGCTTAATGTTGCCGAGCTTGAGAAAAAATTACTTGAGGACAATAGAGGTGCATAGTAAATGAAAAAGCTTTTATTCGGCGGAAAAAATAATTTCTATAAGGGTAATTTGCATTGCCACAGTAATTTGTCTGACGGAAAGCTGACACCTGCAGAATTAAAGGAATATTATAAATCTCACGGTTACAGCATACTCGCTATAACCGATCATGAGTTTTTGAATAATAATTCCTATCTTGATGATGAGGATTTTTTAACAATTACAAGCAGTGAGCTGGCTATCAAGGAATTTCCCGAGCAATCCACCCTCAAAAACTTTAATATGAAGGTATGTCATTTGAATGTTTATGCTAAAGAACAGGATAATGTCTATAACGCTTTCTATAATTCGGTATATGACCATTATTCCTCTCCGGAGATACGCGCTAATCTGAGCAAGCCGGAAAAGGATGTGGAGCGTCCGTATAGCACGGAGGGTATTAATAATCTGATAAAAATTGCTAATGATAATGGATTTTTCGTTGCTTATAATCATCCGCGCTGGTCTTTGGAAAATTATCGTGAGTATTCAGGCTATGAAGGACTTTGGGGTGTTGAAATTTATAACAGCAGTGTTAATCATTCGGGAATATACGAATATGATATAAATGTTCATGATGATTTTTTGCGTGACGGCAAGAGACTTTTCATAACCTCAGGGGATGATAATCATAATCATAAGGACGATTCTTTTGGCACCTTCTGTATGATAGAAGCCGATAAATTAGAGTATTCCGAGGTTATCAATTCCTTGCTGAACGGCAATTTTTATGTTTCAAACGGACCTCTTATTTATGAAATTTCGGTAGAGGATAATAAGGTTACTGTCAACTGCTCGAATGCTAAAAAAGTATCTCTTTCGACCTTTGGCAGACGCAGTGCCACCGTAACAGCACCGGAGGGTGAACATGTAAATGAGGCTGTGTTTGAGCTTAAGGATACAGATGTTTATTTCAGAATTTCTGTTTTGGACGAATTTGGTTGTAGGGCAGATTCACAGAGCTATTTTTTGGATACTATATGATTTCAGGTGATTAAATGGGCTTTTTCAGTAAAATAAAAGAGGGTTTTAAAAAGACCCGTAACAGTATTGCAGACGGTATAAACAGTATTGTCAACAGCTTCACAAAAATAGACGAGGAGCTTTTTGAGGAGCTGGAGGAAACCCTCGTTATGTCGGATATCGGTGTTACCACATCGGGCGAAATCTGCGATGCACTCCGCAAAAAAATCAAAGAAACCGGTGTCACAGACCCTAATGAGGTGAAATCTCTTTTGAAAGAGATTATTGTCGAAATGTTGGGTGAGGATGAGGGCTTGAAATTAGAAACCAAGCCATCGGTTATTCTTGTTATCGGCGTCAACGGTGTCGGAAAAACCACCTCAATCGGTAAAATTTCCGCACAGCTTAAAGCGCAGGGTAAAAATGTGGTGTTAGGTGCCGCTGATACCTTCCGTGCGGCTGCAATTGACCAGCTCGGTATATGGGCAGAGCGCGCAGGTGTTACAATGGTTAAAAGCGTTGAGGGTACTGACCCGGCATCCGTAGTTTTTGACACTATCGCTTCTGCCAAGGCAAGGGGTGCCGATGTTATTATTTGCGACACCGCCGGCAGACTTCATAATAAGAAAAATCTTATGGATGAGCTTGCTAAGATTAACCGTGTTATTTCGCGCGAATTGCCAGATGCATCGGTTGAGACACTACTTGTTTTGGATGCGGCAACAGGTCAAAATGCCGTAAATCAAGCACGGGAATTTAAAAATGTCACCAATATTACGGGAATTGTTTTAACTAAGCTTGACGGCACCGCAAAAGGCGGTATAATAATACCGATAAGAAACGAGCTTGATATACCGGTTAAATATGTCGGTATAGGCGAGGGTATTGATGATTTACAGCCCTTTAATGCTGCCGAATTTGCAGATGCTATTTTTGACGGTGAGGAACGATAATGAAAGTATTTATTGCTACTAAAAATGCCAAAAAGCTTGTTGAATTAAGCCGTATATTAGTTCCGTTGGGCTTTGAGGTGGTTTGTGAAAAGGATTTGGATGCACCTTTGGCTGAAATAGAGGAAACGGGAGCTACCTTTGAGGAAAATGCCATTTTAAAGGCAAGAGCCGGTCTTGAGGAAACGGGTTATATAAGCGTTGCAGACGATTCGGGACTTTGTGTTGATTATCTGGACGGTGCTCCCGGTATCTATTCTGCCCGTTATTCCGGCTGTCACGGAAATGATGAAATGAATAATGAAAAGCTGCTTGCCGAGCTATCGGGTGTTCCCATGGAAAAGCGCACTGCATACTATGTTGCGGCAATTGCCTGTGTTTTTCCCGATGGCAGGGAGTTTACCGTTAGGGGAGAATGTCACGGTCATATAGCTTTTGAGGAATCGGGAGAGTGCGGCTTTGGCTATGATCCGCTTTTTATAAGCGAAAAAGGTTGCTTCGGTCACCTTTCGGCTGAGGAAAAGGACAGTATCAGCCACCGAGGAAAGGCTTTAAGACTTTTCAAGGACGAGCTAAAAAAATATATCGATGTTAGCGGTGAAAATTTATGTTAAACAGCAGACAACGCGCACAACTGCGCGGTATGGCAAACGAAATGGAAACAATTTTACAGATAGGAAAATCCGGTATTACGGAAAATACAATAAAACAGGTACGCGATGCTCTTGAGGCAAGAGAGCTTATAAAGCTGCGCATTTTGGAAACCTGCCCTACAACGGTCAGAGAAACGGCAGACAACATTGCTCAAGCAGTGGAGTGTGATGTTGTTCAGGTCATAGGTACACGGTTTATTCTGTATAAGGAAAGCAAAAATAATAAGGTTATTAAGCTGGTGAAATAGATGCCTGTAACTGCGATTTTCGGCGGCACCTTTAATCCCTTTCATATCGGGCATTACGAGATGCTTTCTGCTCTGCAAGCTGATGAAAGCATTAACAAAATTCTGGTTTTGCCCGACAAAATTCCGCCACACAAAAAATGTGATTTTATGGCAAGTGATGCGGTTCGTATTGAGATGTGTCGCCTTGCCGCTTCTGATTTTCCAAAAGCAGAGCTTTGCCTTTTGGAGTTTGAACGGGAGGGCAAAAGCTATACCTATGATACGGTATTACTGTTACAGGAAAAATATCCCGGTGAGAGCTTTGCTTTTGTTTGCGGCGGTGATATGCTCGTATACTTTGATAAATGGTATAATTATAAAGAATTAATGAAATTACTGCCTTTTGTCGTTTTCAGGCGTTCCGATACCGATAATACATTATTTGACGAGTGTGTAGCCCGATTTACTGAGATGGGTATGAATATTACGGTGAAGGATGAAATAATAACTGCAGTTTCTTCAACCGATATAAGAAAGGATTTTTCTTGTTCTAAACGATTTTTACCCGAGAAAATACATGCTTTTTTGTCCGAAAGGGGAGAATACTGATTTGAACAGCAATTATGAAAAATATAAAGAGCTTCTCTCAAAAATGCTCACAGAAAAACGGTATTACCATTCCTTGTGCGTTGCGGACGAAGCTCGGCGTTTAGCAGAAAAATACGGGGGAGACCCTGAAAAATGCTACCTTGCGGGACTGCTTCACGATATAACAAAAAATATTCCGCCTGAAGAACACTTGAAAATATTTACAAGCTTTGGTATAATGCTAAGCGATATTGAGAAAAAAACCAGAAAGCTTTGGCATGCAATAACCGGCGAAGCATATATAAAAAATGTTTTGGGAATTACAGACGGTGAGCTTTTGGATGCAGTAAGGTATCATACTACTGCTAAAGCTGATATGTCGCTTACCGCGGTTATTCTGTACTTGGCTGACTTTACTTCTCTTGACCGCGATTACGAGGATGTAGAGGTTATCAGAGAGCTTGTAAACAAGTCTCTTGAGGAGGCTATGGTTTACGCACTGAAATTTTCCATATCGGAGCTTACGGAGGAAGGAAAATTTATTCATCCCGATACTGTTGACGCATATAATGACACCCTACTGTTTGGAGGAAAAAAATGGACGCATTAGAAATATTAAAAATTGCCGCAAATACCCTTAATGAAAAAAAAGCAAGAGAGCTTTCTGCCATAAAGGTGGCAGACCTTACGGTTTTGGCAGAATATTTTTTAATCTGCACCGCCACATCATCTACTCATGTTAAGGCGCTGTGTGATGAGGTTGAGGACAAGCTTGCCGAAGCGGGTGCAGAGCTTCATCATATCGAGGGCAGAGCCACAGGTTGGATTGTTCTTGATTACGGCTCACTTATAATTCATATTTTCAGCCGTGACCAACGCGAATTTTACGGTCTTGATAAAATGTGGAGTGACGGTGAAGCCCTCGACTTAAACGAAATTCTTACAAACTCAACGGAGGAATAAAAATGCAACATTACGATTACAGTCAAATTGAAAAGAAATGGCAAAAAATATGGGATGACAATCAGACCTTTGCCGCCAAAAACGATTATTCCTTGCCTAAATTTTACGGCTTGGTTGAGTTTCCTTACCCATCGGGACAGGGCTTGCATGTGGGCCATCCGCGTTCTTATACTGCAATAGATATAGTTTGCCGTAAGAAAAGACTACAGGGCTTTAATGTTCTTTATCCTATGGGTTGGGATGCTTTCGGCTTGCCTACTGAGAATTTTGCCATTAAAAATCATATTCACCCTGCAATTGTTACTGAAAAGAATATCGAAAACTTTAAAAGACAGTTAAAGTCTTTGGGCTTTTCTTTCGATTGGAGCCGTGAAATTGACACTACCGACCCGTCATATTACAAATGGACACAGTGGATTTTTTTACAGCTTTTCAAAAAAGGCTTAGCCTATAAAAAGAAAATGGCAGTTAATTGGTGCACATCCTGCAAATGCGTGCTTGCAAATGAAGAGGTTGTGAACGGTGTTTGTGAGCGTTGCGGCAGTGAGGTTATCCAAAAGGAAAAAAGTCAGTGGATGCTCAAAATCACAGATTATGCCGAAAAGCTGCTTGACGGTCTTGAGGATGTTGATTTTATTGAGCGTGTTAAAACACAGCAACGCAATTGGATCGGCAGATCTTACGGTACACAGGTAACCTTCAGCACCAATATCGGTGACACCTTTGAAATTTTCACAACCCGTGCTGATACCTTGTTCGGTGCGACATATATGGTAATGTCTCCTGAGCATCCGTTACTTAAAAAATGGGCTGATAAAATCAGCAATATTGATGAGGTGCGCGAATATCAGACCACCGCGGCTAAGAAATCTGATTTTGAGCGTACCGAGCTTGCCAAGGATAAAACCGGCGTAAAGCTTAACGGTGTTACTGCGATTAACCCCGTTAATAATACTGAAATTCCGATTTTTATTTCGGATTATGTACTTATTTCCTACGGTACCGGCGCTATTATGGCAGTTCCTGCACACGACAGCCGAGATTGGGATTTTGCCAAAAAGTTCGGTTTGCCTATAATCGAGGTTGTGTCGGGCGGCGAGGATGTTCAAAAAGCCGCATATACAGAATGCGCAACCGGCAAGCTTGTTAATTCTGATTTCCTTAACGGTCTTTCTGTTGAAGAGGCTAAAAAGGCTATTCAGGCTTGGCTCACAGAAAAGGGAATAGGCAGTGTTAAAACCAACTATAAGCTTCGCGATTGGGTGTTCTCCCGTCAAAGATATTGGGGTGAGCCTATCCCAATGGTTTATTGCGAAAAGTGCGGTTATGTTCCTCTCGATGAAAGCGAGCTTCCGTTATTGTTGCCCAATGTAGAATCCTACGAACCCACAGATAACGGAGAATCTCCCTTGGCAAAAATGACCGATTGGGTTAATACAACCTGTCCTTGCTGCGGCGCGCCTGCCAAGCGCGAAACCGATACAATGCCTCAATGGGCAGGCTCGTCATGGTATTTCCTGCGCTATTGCGATCCACACAATGATAAAGAGCTTGCTTCAAAAGAGGCTTTGGAATATTGGTGTCCTGTTGATTGGTATAATGGCGGTATGGAGCATACTACTTTGCATCTGCTTTATAGCCGTTTCTGGCATAAATTCCTTTATGACATCGGTGTTGTACCTAATGCTGAGCCTTATTCTAAGCGCACAAGCCACGGTATGATTTTGGGTGAAAACGGCGAAAAGATGTCAAAATCCCGCGGCAATGTAGTAAACCCCGATGAGATAATTGAAAACTACGGCGCTGACACTATGCGTGTCTATGAAATGTTTATAGGAGACTTTGAAAAAGCGGCTCCTTGGAGTCAGTCCTCAATTAAGGGCAGTAAGCGCTTCCTTGATAAGGTTTGGGCATTAAGTGATATTTTGACCGACAGTGACGGATACCGCCCTGAACTCGAGGCTGAAATTCACCGTACAATCAAAAAGGTTACCGAGGATATTGAAGGTCTTAAGATGAATACTGCGATTGCGGCATTAATGTCCTTGCTTAACTCTATTCAAGCCACAGGAAAAATCACCCGTGGCGAATATAAAACCTTCCTGATTTTACTTAATCCCTTTGCACCTCATATTACTGAGGAGCTTTGGCAGCTTAACGGCTTTGAGGGTATGCTTAATCAAACCGAATGGCCCGCCTTTGATGAAGGTAAATGCGTTGACGCAACCGTGGAAATAGTTGTTCAGATAAACGGAAAAATCAAAGCCCGTCTTAATGTTGCCGCTGATATTTCTGCTTCTGATGCTATTGCATTAGCAAAGGAACAGGAGGCAATTTCTAACGAGCTTTCGGGTAAAAATATCGTAAAAGAGCTTTACATTCCTAAGAAGCTCGTAAATATTGTTGTTAAACCACAATAATTTTATTTAAATTTGTTAAAAAAATTGTTGCAAATTAATTTGTGTTATGTTATTATAATAGAAGCTATTAATCAATGGAGGTGAAACAGGTGAACGCCTTTGAGATAATATTAGGTATTTTGATTATACTCGTTTCGCTTGTAATAATACTCGCTATCCTTTTACAGCCGGGTCGTCGTGCAGGTATAAACGGCGTAATCTCCGGCGGTGCGGATACTTTTCTTTCTAAGAATAAAGCAAGAACCTTTGATGCTTTTCTTGCAAGATGGACAAAGTATGTTGCAATTCTTTTCTTTGTCCTTGCGATTGTTGCAAACATAATCGCTCTTAGAGGATAATTCGGTTATCTGCAACTATTATGATAATACCCCTGCATTTTTGCGGAGGGAGGGAATGTAAATGAGTCAAGTTAGAATTAAAGAAAACGAATCACTTGATAACGCTTTACGCCGTTTTAAAAGGCAAACCGCTAAGGACGGCGTTATACAGGAAGTTCGTAAAAGAGAGCACTATGAAAAGCCCTCTGTAAAGCGTAAAAAGAAGTCGGAAGCTGCTCGTAAAAGAAAGTTCCGCTAATAAGCTTTGAAAAAGCGGTTTTATATAAACCGCTTTTTATTTTTATTTTATGATTTTGGAGAAAATTATATGCTTTTAAAGCCTGATATTAAATTGGACAGGGTAACAGATATAAGCTTACCTCTTTTACGGAAATACGGTATTACTGCACTTATCCTGGATGTGGATAACACACTTTCCACCCACCACGGTCAGATTTTAACAGACGGTCTTACCGAATGGCTCAGCCTTATGCATACAAACGGTATAAAGCTTACAGTGCTTTCCAACTCAAAGAAAAAAAGGGTAAAGCCTTTTGCTGAAAAAATCAGCCTTGATTATATAAGTCTCGGTTTAAAGCCGTTACCTTTCGGCTTTTTAAGGGCAATTAAGAAATTAGGTGTCGATAAAAAAAATACCGCCATAGTGGGTGATCAGATTTTTACCGATATTTTAGGCGGTAATGCAGTAGGTATTAATACAATATTGCTGACGCCTATTAAGCCGGAGGATAAGCTGAGCTTTAAAATAAGAAGAAAATTAGAAAAACATATTATTAAACACTTTAACATAAAAAACACGGAGGTTTAGGATGTCTGCAAAATTTGGTCCCGCCGGTAATTCCGAAAGCTTTACTGCACTTGGTTACAAAAGCAGCTTGGATGTGCCTGAGTATGTAATGAAAATGGGGCTTGACTGCTTTGAATATCAGTGCGGCAGGGGCGTTAATATTGGATTGGAAAAGGCGGAAACTCTCGGAAAGCTTGCGGCTGAAAAGGGAATATCACTTTCTCTGCATGCACCTTATTATATTTCCATGTCCTCTGTCGAGGAGGATAAGAGACTTAATTCTGTAAATTATGTTTTGGCTTCTGCAAGGGCAGTAAATGCTATGGGCGGTAATCGCATTGTTGTTCATACGGGTTCTTGCGGAAAAATTTCTCGTGAGGATGCACTCCTGCTTGCGAAGGACACGATGAAGCTCTGCTTGAAGGCTTTGGATGATGAGGGCTTAGGTCATATTCATATATGTCCGGAAACCATGGGAAAGGTCAATCAGCTTGGCACCCTTTATGAGGTGCTGGAGCTTTGCAAAATTGATGAAAGACTTATTCCGTGTATAGATTTCGGTCACCTGAACGCCCGTGATATGGGTTATTTTAAATCCTTGTCGGAGTATGAAAATGTTTTTGTAAAAATCAGGGATAATATCGGCACAGAAAGACTAAGGACATTTCATTCTCATTTTTCAAAAATCGAGTATACTACCGGCGGTGAAAAACGGCATCTCACATTTGATGACAAGGTTTACGGGCCTGATTTTGAGCCCGTTTTGGAATTGACGCTTAAATATAACTGCAGTCCGGTGTTTATTTGTGAGTCGGCGGGAACTCAGGCAGAGGATGCAAAGCTTATGAAGGAATATTATCTGAGTATTTTGTAATTCAAGGGGTTGTTTTTTATGATTTGGCATAACGCCACAACAAGCGAAGCTTTAAAAGAGCTTGAGGTTGACGATAAAACAGGTCTTGCCAACGGTGTGGTAGATATTCGTTTGGAGCAGTATGGTCAGAATGTAGTATCAAAAATTGAACGGCCAAGCTTTTTAAAATGCTTTTTGGCACAGCTTAGAAATAAAACGGTTATTGCGCTTATAATAATAGCAATTATTTCTTTTGTTATTTCTTTAGCGTATAATAATGTGGATGCCTATTCCTCATTGCTGATAATTGCAATAGTTGTGATTAATGCTTTGGTTAGTTCTTTTCATATCCACACCTCCGATTCCACACTTGATAATATGAAGCTGGTAACCAACCCGGAAGTTACCGTTATGCGCGAGGGGATACTTAAAAGTGTTAATGCCGCACTTTTGGTGCCCGGTGATATAATATTGCTTGAAGAAGGCGATTATGTTCCTGCTGATGCCCGTATTATTGAGTCAAATGAGCTTCGCTGTAACGAATCGGCAATTACGGGTACAGAAATTCCGGTAGAAAAGGAGGCAGATGTCACTTTCGAGGATATTGCCTTGCTTGAGGAACGCAGAAATATGCTCTTTTCCGGCAGTAGTATTGTTCACGGCAATGCAAAAGCGGTTGTTGTGGCAACAGGACTTGAAACCGAGTTGGGCAGAACCTCTGCGATTTTACAGCAAAGCGGTGAGGATAAGCTGCCGCTTCAGCAACAGCTTGACTCTTTAAGCAAAATAGTGAATTTTGCTATTCTTATTATATGCGCCTTTGTTTTCTTGTTGGGTATGATTCAAAACTTCGCTTCGGGAAATTTTGCCGAAATGACGGTATCGATGCTAATAAATGCAACAGCATTGGCGGTTGCGGCTATTCCTGAAGGCTTGCCCGCAATAACAACTATTGTTATTGCAATTGGTATTCATCGCATTTTGCAGGATAAAATTATTGTTAAAGATCCAAAAGCCGCTGAATTGTTAGGTAAGACCGATGTTATTTGTTGCGACAAAACCGGTGTTTTAACCCATAACAAAATGGAATTGAGCTATATATTTGACGGTAAAAAGCAATACAGCTTGAGTGTCGATGCCGTTGACGAGACTGCGGCAACAATCATTAAGCTTGCAACTGCTTGCTCAACCCTCAACAACGATTCAACCGAGGATGCAATCGAAAAGGCTTGCTTGGCATATAATTCTATGTCCAGACAGGATGTTGTTAATCTTTTTCCGCATATAACTGAAATTCCTTTTGATTCCGAACGCAAGGCTATGACCGTAATTACGATGATTAACGAAAAGCCCTTTGCTCTTGTAAAGGGAGCTCCCGAAAGCATCGTGCCAATGTGTGACGGTTGCGATGTTAAAGGTATCCTTGAGGTTAATGAAAAATTGGCAAATGAAGCTTTAAGATTAGTTTGTATAGCCATCAGACCGTTGTCTGAAATCCCTGCCAATCCGCAACCTGCTGATATTGAATGTAATCTTACATTTGTCGGTCTTTTGGGGCTTGAGGACCCACCGCGTGAAGGTATAGTTGATGATATTGCCGCCTGTGATGCCGCCGGAATAAAAACCGTTATGCTGACGGGTGATAACCTTACCACCGCAAAAACAATTGCTCGCAGAATAGGAATTTTAAAGGATGATACATTTGTAATAACCGGTGCCGAGCTTGATGAAATGGATGACGACAAGCTTTCCGCCAATATTGAGAAATACTCGGTTTTTGCGAGAATTTCTCCAAGTCATAAGCTTCGCATCGTTAAGGCATGGCAACAAAAGAAAAAAGTTGTCACAATAACGGGTGACAGTATTCAGGACGCAGAAGCAATTGCACAGGCGGATGTTGGATGTGCAATCGGTAAATTCGGTGCAGATGTTGCTAAAAGCAATGCTGATATTGTTATATCGAATAACCGTTTTGGCTCGATAGTGCATGCTATAAAGGAAAGCCGAGGTCTTTTCAGCAATATAAGAAAATCGGTCTATTATCTTTTAAGTTGTAATTTTGCGGAAATAATTGCAGTTGTTTTCGGAATGTTTATTTTCCGTTCAGCTCCCGTTGCCGCTGTTCAGCTTCTTTGGATTAATTTACTTACTGATTGTGCGCCGGCAATTTCACTCAGTATGGAGAATGCCGATGATAATATAATGCATTCAAAGCCACTCTCTGCAATAGGAAAAATTTTCGATTTAAAATCTGCGGCTTCGGTTTCAATTCAAAGCTTGTTTATTGCTGTTGCTACATTAATAGCCTACGGCTTGGGTAACGATTTCGGCGATGCCGCCACATCCATGACAATGGCTTTTGCAACATTGGGTATATCACAAATTTTCCACTGTATTAACAACAAGTTCTCAGGCACTATATTCAATAAAGCTATTTTCTCAAACCGCTTTATGAATTATGCCGTTGGAATAACCTTGTTTATTATTCTTTTCCTGATATTCACACCGGCAGGCTTTGTCTTTGGTTTGACAATTTTAAGCTTTAAGCAGTTTGTTATCTGTTTATTACTTTCACTATGCATTTTTCCTGTCACCGAGCTTTTAAAGCTTGGCACAAAGAGATTTTCTTGAATTTAAAAAAGGTACCCTTGACAAGCTTGTCAAGGGTACTTGCTGTTATTTACTGAATTTTTCTATAATTGCATCAACAATGCGCTCGCTGGCGTGTCCGTCACCGTAAGGGTTTGAGGCTTTGCTCATACGCTCGTATTCATCTTTATCGGTAAGCAGGCGTATGGTTTCCTTGTAAATAGCATCCGAGTCTGTACCAACAAGCTTTAGGGTGCCGGCATCAATTCCTTCGGGTCTTTCGGTTGTGTCTCTCAATACCAAAACAGGCTTGCCTAAGGAGGGGGCTTCCTCCTGAATACCGCCGCTGTCTGTCAGAATTATATGCGACATATTCTGGAAATTGTGGAAATCAAATACCTCTAACGGTTCAATAAGCTTAACTCGGTCACAGTCCTTGAAAATCTCATCTGCCGCGGCGCGCACAAGCGGATTTTTGTGTATTGGGTAAACAACCTTGATGCCCTCAATCTCATCGAGCACACGGCGAATACCGCGGAATATATTTCTCATGGGCTCGCCCAAATTTTCACGGCGGTGGGCGGTAAGCAATATCATCTTATCGTCACCAACCCAATCAAGCTCGGGATGACTGTAATTTTCGTCAACCGTGGTATCCATCGCATCAATAGCAGTGTTACCTGTTACATATATCTTGCTGTCGTCAATATTCTCCTCAAGCAGATTTTTGCGGCTGAGCTCTGTCGGCGCAAAATACATATCTGTCATGCAATCAACCATCTGGCGGTTCATTTCCTCGGGGTAGGGAGAATATTTATTATATGTCCGTAAGCCTGCCTCAACATGACCTATAGCGATTTGATTATAAAATGCGGCAAGTGCGCCTGCAAAGGTTGTCGAGGTGTCACCGTGAACTAAAACAATATCAGGCTTTGCTTCCTTAAGCACACCGTCAACACCTGTTAGTGCGCCGGTTGTGATATCTATAAGTGTTTGCCCCTGCTTCATCATATTTAAGTCATAATCAGGGGTGATATTAAAGGTTTCAAGAACCTGATCAAGCATTTCTCTGTGCTGTGCCGTAACACAAACAATACTTTCAATTTCCTCGCGTTTTTCGAGCTCTTTGACAAGCGGAGCCATTTTTATGGCTTCAGGTCTTGTTCCAAAGATGCTCATAACCTTAATTTTCATACCAAAATCTCCTATTTTTTTGATGTGTTAATTATAATGGTTATTCCAAAAAAAGTCAATAGCAAAGAAAAAACAAAGGGTGTAAAGAAAAAAGCTTGACAGACCGATTTCGATGTGCTATAATCTTTAGGCTGTGAGGTGGATTATGAGTAAGAACCTGTATGTTTCTGCTTTGCTTGATGTGTACGGCGAGTTTTTAAGCGAAAAGCAAAGAGTTGTTACTGAGCATTATTATAACGATGATTTATCCCTTGCAGAAATTGCCGAAAATGAAGGTATAACCCGTCAGGGTGTGTGTGATTTAATAAAGCGTGCAGAGGCACAGCTAAATGCTTTTGAGGCAAAATGTCATTACTGTGAACGCTTTTTAAGGCTTAAGGAGTTAAGTGATAAGGCGCGTAACGGTGATACTGCTTCGGTAGCTGAAATTTTTGATATTATTGACGAATTGTAGAGGTGGGCAAAATGGCGTTTGATAATTTATCCGATAAGCTTGGCAGCGTATTTAAACGCCTGCGCTCAAAGGGTAAGCTTTCCGAAAGTGATGTTAAAACCGCTATGCGTGAGGTGCGTTTAGCGCTTCTTGAAGCTGATGTCAACTATAAGGTTGCTAAGGATTTCACTAACACTGTAACCGAAAAATGTATTGGTGCCAATGTAATGGAAAGCCTTACTGCGGCGCAAATGGTGGTAAAAATTGTAAAAGAAGAGCTTACCGCTTTAATGGGTAATGAACAGGCAAGGCTTAAAACCTCGTCTAAAATTCCAACCGTTGTTATGATGTGCGGCTTGCAGGGCTCAGGTAAAACAACCCACTCTGCAAAGCTTGCAAGGCTTCTTAAGGCACAGGGACACAGACCTATGCTTGCCGCCTGTGATATTTACCGTCCTGCCGCAATCGAGCAGTTAAAGGTGGTTGGTAAAGCCGTTGATGCGCCGGTTTTTGAAATGGGTACAGAAAAGCCCGAAAAGATTGCTCAAAAGGCGGTTGCATACGCAAGAGATTACGGTTACGATTATTTAATTCTTGACACCGCAGGTCGCTTGCATATTGATACCGAGCTTATGGATGAGTTGAAGCGCATAACCGAAGCGGTTGAGGTTAATAACATTCTGCTTGTTGTTGATTCTATGGTCGGTCAGGATGCAGTAAACATTGCTAAGGCTTTTAACGATATCCTTGAAATTGACGGTATAATCCTTACTAAGCTTGACGGTGATACCCGTGGCGGTGCCGCGCTTTCGGTGAGGGCGGTTACAGGAAAACCTATTATGTTCGCAGGTGTGGGAGAAAAGCTTGATGAGCTTGATGAATTTCATCCCGACCGTATGGCTTCCCGTATACTTGGGATGGGCGATGTGCTTTCGCTCATTGAAAAAGTTGAGTCTGAGCTTGATGAGAAAAAGGCAGAGGAAACCGCTAAAAGGCTTCAGGAAAATAAGTTTGATATGAACGACCTTTTGGAGCAGTTTGGTCAGATAAAGAAAATGGGGTCCTTGAAAAGTATTCTTTCAATGCTTCCCGGAATGGACAAACAGCTTCGTGATGTTGATATTGATGACCGCCAGATGCTTAGAATTGAGGCTATTATAACCTCAATGACCAAAAAGGAAAGAGCAAAGCCGGACATTATCAACGCGTCCCGCAAGCGCCGCATTGCGGCTGGCGCCGGAGTTAAGGTTGAGGATGTAAACCGCTTACTGAAACAGTATGAACAGATGAAAAAAATGTTCAAGCAGATGAATGTTAAGGGTGGAAAGCGCAGACTTATGCGCGGAATAAATTTCCCCGGCGGTCCGGGTAATTTCGGTTTTTAGACTGTTGTCTTTAAAACATAGATGTAATTTTAAAAACGGAGGTGTATTATAATGGCAGTAAAAATCAGACTTCGCCGTATGGGCGCTAAAAAGGCTCCTTTCTACCGTGTAGTTGTAGCTGATTCAAGATACCCGCGTGACGGTCGTTTTATCGAGGAAATCGGTACCTACGATCCCACTAAGGATCCGGCAGCTGTTAATATCGATAGCGAAAAGGCTAAGAAATGGATTGCTAACGGAGCTCAGCCGACAGACACCGTTAAAGCTTTGCTTAAGAAAAACGGTGTAATCTAATCCAAGACAAACGAATGTCAAATTTTGTGAGGTTAATTATTAATGAAAGAGCTTCTGATTTCTTTGGCTTCAGGTTTAGTTGAAAATCCTGAGGCTGTTAAGGTAGTTGTTGACGAGCCTACCGAGGACGGCGTAACCGTTTATCATTTGCATGTTGCAGAAAATGATATGGGACGCGTAATCGGTAAGCAGGGTAGAATTGCTAATGCAATCCGCGTTGTAATGCGCGCCGCCGCCAGCAGACAAAATCAAAATGTATCGGTCGAAATCGACTAAGCAAAGCACCGGCTTGAAGCCGGTGCTTTTTATTCGCTTAATACTTAAATTAAAAGGCTGTGCGAATTTTCACACAGCCTGAAATTTATTCGTTTCTAAATATGCTTTTTCCGCTACCGTCTATTCCGACAATGAGGGGGAAATCTTTAAAGGTGAGCTTTTTTACGGACTCGCAGCCCAAATCCTCAAATGCAATAACTTCACACTTTGTAATGCTTAATGCGGCAAGCGCACCGGCACCGCCGATTGCACACAGATAAACCGCGGAATTTCGCTTTATAGCTTCGGTTACCGCTTCAGAGCGTTCTCCCTTGCCAATGGTTGCAACAAGTCCCATGTCAAAAAGCTTTGGAGTGTAAGGATCCATTCGACAGGAGGTGGTGGGACCGCAGCTCCCGATTGCAAGACCTTCAGGAGTGGGTGTGGGGCCTGCATAATAAATAACTGAATTTTTAATTTCAAAAGGAAGGGGCTTTTTTTTATCAATAAGCTCAAAAATTCGTTTGTGTGCCGCATCGCGAGCAGTGTATACCGTGCCCGAAAGATATATCCTGTCACCGCATTCAAGCAGGGGGATATATTGTTTTAACTGCTCTGTGGTTAAATTATATTCCTTCATTCCACTATACTGCTGTAAACCCTGTCAAATTCATCCTTTGCGGCAACTGCCGAGTCTGTGTTTGCGGTAATTTGCTCCCTTGTGTTGTCAAGAGAGGAGATTAGCTTATCAACCTCTGTAACAAAATCCTCAGAGGTTTTGGTAATGTTAAGGCGAAGCTCATGCAGAGATTTATGCGCTTCATCAATAGTGCAAAGATTTTTGGAAACCTCCTCGTTAGAGATGCGCGCACTGTTTTCTGAGTTTTCGATTATTGCCTGAGCATTTGCCTGAGCAACAAGATAAAGCTTACCGATATTTTCAGACAAGCGTTCAATTTCGTCATATTTTTCAGTAAACTCAGCTAATTTCTTGCTGAGCTCCTCTTTTTCGGCAGAAAGCTTTTTTTGCTCATCCTTTGAAAGATTAAGCTGGTCTATAATGCCGGAAAGCTTTTCGTTTAATTCTTTTTCACGGCTCAAAAAGGTTTTGTGTGTTTTTTCAATATATTGTGTTACATCCTCGCAATTAAAGCCGAACAGACTTTTTCTAAAACCAATTGCCATATTTAACCGTCCTTATTCCTATATATCATTTTAAATTATTATCATTATAACAGAAGCTTTTAAATATAGCAAGCTTCTTTTGCTTAACATTTACGGTAATATGCTTGGTTAGTTGAATTTAAACATTTCCAAGAGAAATATTATCGCCGCAAATGTATCTCTTAAGCCTTATCAAGTCAAGAATGTTTATTTCCATATCGGGTTTTACATCACACACTGCAGTCAAAACATCGTCAGCTAAAATGTTTCCGAAAAGGATTTGATTAAGAACAACCAAGTCTTCGGAATTGATTTTTTTGTCATTGTTTGGGTCGCCTATTTCAGATAGAATATCGATATACCCCGAGGAAATTGCGAAATCTACATTTTCCTCACCAAAATTGATAATACCGCCGGTCTCGTTGTCATAGTTGACGGAAATCTGTGTGCGACCGGAAAGTACAGCATCTTTGACAGTAAAACTGAGAGTGAATACAACTCCGTTATAATAGGAATCAGCCCAATCATACCAAAAAATAAAATTTTCATTTACAGCGGCTGACGAAAAGCTTTCATTTACAGTTGCTCCGTTATATATAAGCTTTGTGGCATCGTAACCAACGTCTAATGCAAAGCTGGCAATTCCGGGGTTGTTTTGAAGGCTGACCTCTAATTCAACTGTCTGACCGCAAACAGCTTCAGCGGTATCAACCGCTATGGTAGGAGTTAAGGTGCCATTGGCATGAACAAAAATGCAAGGTAACAAGAGCAAGAAAGACAAAATTAATGTTAAAATTTTTATTGTATTATTTTTCATCAGTAAATCTCCACTCTTTCTCCGGTTTCGCCGTCCTCAGCCTCTGCACCGCCGCCGGTGCTTGAGTCTCCGGCATAGGCTCTTACGAGTCTTATTAAATCTTTATTATTTACATAGCCATCATTATTGGTGTCAAGTGCAATATAATTGACCTCTGTATCTTTAACTCGGGCAAGATAATTATAAAGTCGGGTAATGTCATGCATATTAAATACACCGTCACCATTAATATCGCCGGGAGTGTGCTGCTCCACTGTGATTACGGTTGGTATTATCGCAAAATCAACATTTTCCTCTGCTGTGTTACCAATATCTCCGTCCGAATAGGTAAGAGTTATTACGGTTTCGCCCACAGGCGCATCAGTGTTCACAACAAATGTGAGCAGTATAGCTTCGCCGTTATATTTCACATCCCTGCCGTTAAGTGAAAACCAAACCACACTTTCCTCAAAGTAGCTTATTCCGCCAAGATGTGAGTTAACCTCGGCATTTTGGAGGGTGAGAACATCTTTGTCATATTTAATACCGAGCTTAAATCCGATTATACCCGGATTATTTTCTATGTACGCCTTAACCTTTACAAGCTTACCTTTGCCTGCAACTGCGGTTACGGGGGAAAGGCGGATTGCCGCACCGCCG
This sequence comes from Clostridia bacterium, assembly GCA_017507805.1. Classification (GTDB taxonomy): domain Bacteria; phylum Bacillota; class Clostridia; order Oscillospirales; family Acutalibacteraceae; genus UBA737. The sequence goes on along the minus strand of JAFWAC010000018.1, from coordinate 59,199 downwards.
AAATATTCAGTTTCGTTGTCGATAAAGCTATTTCCGCAAACGGTGCAGGTGTGGAGTGTTCCTCCCTTTAAATAGGGAGTAGGCTCTAATATGCTAACCGTATAATCATGTTCCGTTGAAAGGGCGGGAATTTCTGTAATATCGGTTTTAGCTTCACAGTGTAGGCAGTGGCGAGACTTACTGCCGGAAGCTCCGCAGGTGGCTTGGGTATCAACCGTAAAATCAAAGGAATATTCGTGGTCAAGCTTGCCGATAACTGCCGTTTCGGTATTTCCGCAAGCAGAACAGGTGCGGTTCTGTGTTCCCTCTGCCGTACAGGTTGACGGGGTTACGGTTTGCCATTCACCATAGCCGTGTTTGGTTGTATCGGTGTAGTCATAGCTATAAGAGTAATCGCAATATTGGCAAGCTTCGATTGTATAGCCATGCTCTGTGCAGGTGGGCTGGATTACAGTTTTCGGGGGATAACCCACAAATTGTTTATCAGCTACATAACTACAGACGGTACAGTATTGTTGGAGATAGGTCGAATGAGAATATTTTGAACAATCCAAGGCGTTATCACCGTTGTATTCGGTAACACATTCATATCTCGTTTCAAAGCTGTGAGAGGTAGCATCTACATAGCCGTCAATGTAGCTGTACCCACAGCCGGAGCAGGTGTGGGTAGTATAACCCTGTGCGGTGCAGGTGGGTGCTGTTACAACCGAGGTATAGTTGTGTCCCGTTGCGGAAATGACCTCGGTTTTGATATCACCGCAGGCGGAGCAAAGCTGTCTTTTAATGCCGTTTTCGGTACAGGTGGCTTGTATTATAATTTTCCACTCGCTGTAGCTGTGGTTGGTTGCTTCTGTATAATCGTATGTTTTTGCGTAATCGCAATATTGGCAAGCTTCGATTGTATATCCCTGCTCTGTACAGGTGGGAGCAACAACTGTTGCGGTGGGATAAATCGTTTCATAAATTTCCGAATAATCGCAGTCTGTGCAGTGGTTTTTAAAGTAAGTCAAATGATAATAAACACAACCGTCATGTGGCATTTCAAACTCATTATCTGCACAAAGGGGACATTCAGTAACACAGGTGTAGCGTGTTTTAAGGTTGTGACCTGTGGCAGAAATTGCCTTTGTCTGAACATCACCGCAAGCAGAGCAGGTGCGGCTTTGAGTTCCCTTTACGGTGCAGGTGGGCTCGGTCACGGTTTGCCACTCGCTGTAGCTGTGACCGAGTGCATCAACATAACTGTCAATCAATTTTTTGCCGCAATCGGGACAGGTATGGGTGGTATATCCCTTTTCTGTGCAGGTGGGTGGAGTTATAATAGAATTATAATTGTGTGCTGTTGACGGAATTTCAGTTATATCTGTTTTAGCAGTGCAATAAAGGCAATGGCGGGATTTACTGCCCGTAGCTGTACAGGTAGCCTTAGTATCAATCGTGAAGCTTGCCGAATATTCGTGTCCGAGGGCAGAAATAGTTTCGGTTTCTATATATCCGCAATCCGTACAGGTGCGAACTCTGCTTCCATTATTTACGCAATCTGCAGTTGTTGTAGTTCTCCAATTGCCGAAGCTGTGGGTATGTGTAGTTATCGTTACATTTCCATCTGTGGTTTGGGCAATAACTGACATTTCGTTATAGTCGCTTATATCTGTTCTTATGATTTCAAAGGGATAGGTGCCGGCGGTGCTTGAGATAACATCAAAGGTTAGAAAAAGAACTCTACCGTCTTTGGTTTTGTTGCCGTCATTTGAAACCGAAAGTACAGTTACGGAATTATCGGAATAATCAACTATACAATCATCGAATATATCTGAGGAACCGCCGTAGCCTACAAAGCTGAACACACCGGAATCAAATTGTATTTCTGTTAATAATACCATAATACCGGGATTGTTTGATATATCAACCGAAACGGTAACAGAGGTATCGGCGGAGGTTATATCCTCGTTTGAAACCGAGAGCAAAACAGTATCGCCGGTTGAGGAGGTATTGTCAGAGCCTGCGCCGGATAAATATTTTTTCAGTTGGACATAGTCTTTGGTGTCTATGACACAATCGCCGTTATAGTCTAAAGCAGAATTATATTCACATATACCGACAAGCGCTTTCATGATATAATCCAAATCGGCGGTGGTTAATTCGCCGTCCGAGCTTGCACCATAAATGAAGGTTACATCTGCGCCGATAAAAGCATTCTCGCCTATACTCGTTGCGGTGGAGGGAATGATTATGGAGGAAACATTAATGCCGGAGGTAAATTCTTGAGTATACATTACATACGGTATAAAAGTACCGAGACAAACATCGCAATAAGTAAACTCATCAAAAGAATCCGGTAATATATTATGACAACCCGGGCAATCGCCGTTATCATATATTTCAAATATGTAATCCTTGGAATTAAAGGCGTAACTGCCGATGTGGGTAACACCCTCTAATATCAAAATCTCGGTTATATCATATTCGTACCAGGGAGGTTGGTTTTCCCACTCGACAACAGTAATATCACTCTCATAAGAAGTGGGCTCATCATAATCTGCCATATCACCGCCTGAAAGTGTGGGTGAGATTGTAAGAATAGTGCCGTCAAGCGACCATATGCAATCACCAGTGATACCGCTTATTGATGTATCGGTTGCGACAGTGTTAAGCGGCATAATACCCATAAAAAGGACAAGCGATAAAATAACAGACAATAATTTTTTAATGTGCATTATTTATACCTCCAATTTAAAAAGTGCGCAAGCAGAGCCTGCGCACGAAAAACACAAACTCTTTATGCTGCGACACATATTTTCAATCCACGCGAATGTGAAAATAGAGAATGTATTTTTACCTAAATAAAAATACACACTCACGTGGGAAATATTCATATGTGTCGCAAGCATATTTTACCACCTTAAATTGTAAATTGCAAGCTTTGATATAAAAATAACAATTATAAAAAAGTATAACTTGAACAAATTACTTTTATTTGACTTTTGTAAATTAAAATAGTATTATGTTATATTATAGTATATTATCGGAGATGCTTTATGGATTTTATAACCCTCAGACGCGAAATTATAAAGAAATATTTTTCAAGAATGAACGACCGTCAGTTTGAAGCTGTAACTACTGTCAACGGCCCTGTTCTTGTTTTGGCAGGTGCAGGAAGCGGAAAAACAACGGTGCTTGTAAACAGGATTTTAAATCTTGTAAAATTTGGCAACGCTTATAACAGTGATCTTGTTTACACATATTCCCCTGCGGATATTACTGCCGGCAACGATTTTTTGGCAGGCATTGCTGATGATGTTCCCGACACGGTTTTCAGTGTAGATGCCGCAAAGCCTTGGCAGATACTTGCCATTACCTTTACAAACAAAGCGGCAGGTGAGCTTAAGGAGCGTATCATAGCCAAGCTCGGTGATATTGGTAACGATATTTGGGCAGGTACTTTTCACTCGGTTTGCGGAAAGATATTAAGGCGCAATGCTGAATATATCGGATATACCTCGCATTTCACGATTTATGACACTGATGACCAACGCCGTGTTATGAAGGAAATCATGAAAGAGCATAATATTGATGATAAGTTTATTCCGCACAAATCAGTGTTGGCGGCGATTTCAAACGCCAAGGATAAGCTTATTTCACCGCAGGAATTTTCTGCATCTGTGGGTGGGGATTTTCGCCAAAAGCAGATTGCTGAGCTTTATACCTCATATCAAAAAAGGCTTAAAGCGGCGGATGCAATGGATTTTGACGATATGATTGTAAATACTGTAAAGTTGCTTAACGATAATCCTGATGTTTTGGAGTATTACACCAATAAATTCCGTTATGTTATGGTTGATGAATATCAGGATACAAACCACGCACAGTATGTGCTTGTAAGCCTTTTGGCATCGGGCAGAAACAATATTTGTGTTGTTGGTGATGATGACCAGAGTATCTATCGCTTCCGCGGTGCCACAATCGAGAACATACTTAATTTTGAGGATGAATACGAAAATGCCAAAACCATTCGTTTGGAGCAGAATTACCGTTCAACCTCGAACATTCTTAACGCCGCGAACAGTGTTATTGAAAATAATAAGGGGAGAAAAGGGAAAACGCTCTGGACCGATAACGGCGAGGGTGAAAAAATCACCCTCTACACTGCCGAGGACGAACGCATGGAAGCGCGCTATGTTACCGACAGTATTCTTGAAAATGTACGGAAAGGCGCTAAATTTTCCGACCATGCAATTCTTTACCGAATGAATGCCCAATCCAATGCGCTTGAAAATGTTTTTGCCCGAAGCGGTGTGGCATATAAGGTTGTGGGCGGCACTAAGTTTTATGACCGCAAGGAAATTAAGGATGTTTTAGCCTATTTACAGCTTATTAATAACAGTAACGATGACCTGCGTCTGAGGCGAATTATAAACGAGCCTAAGAGAGGTATTGGAGATACCACGGTAAACCGCGCCGCAGAAATCGCCTCACAGCTCGGGTTATCACTTTTTGAGGCTTTAATGCAGGCAGAGCAGTTTACGCCGCTTACCCGCGCGGCTGTTAAGCTAAAAGAATTTTGTGAAATAATAAATCAGCTTATTGAGCTTTCAAAAACAGCTACAATCAGCGAGCTTTTCGAGGCTATGCTTGAGACAACGGGTTACACAAACGCACTGATTGCAGAGGGTGACGAGGGTAAGGACAGACTTGAAAATGTAAAGGAATTTTCTTCCAATATCGCTCAATATGAGCTTGAAAATGAGGAGCCAACGCTTTCGGATTTCCTCGAGCAGATTGCACTTATAAGTGATATTGATTCACTTGACAGCGAGTCCGACCGTGTTGTCTTAATGACCGTTCATTCCGCAAAGGGACTTGAATTTAATAATGTATACCTTGTGGGTATGGAGGAGGGTATTTTCCCCGGAAATCAGTCTATATACGGCGGTCCCGAGGAAATTGAGGAGGAGCGCCGCCTTGCCTATGTTGCAATTACAAGAGCAAAGCGCAGACTCACAATAACTAATACATATATGAGAATGCTTTTCGGAACCACAAACCGAAATATGCCCTCACGCTTTGTAAGGGAAATTCCTGATGAATACTGTGAGTCCTCCGGTTTGGTTGCAAAACCTGTCATTTCACAGGCCTCGAGCTTCAAATCCAACAATACCCAGAGAGGCAATTTGTTCGGCAACTCATTTATAAGTGCCGAAAAAACCAAAGATTTTGCCGCAAAGCCGACCGCATCACAGACCTATACTGTCGGACAGCAGGTTACACACAAAACCTTCGGAAAGGGTACGATTCTGTCGGTTGTTCCTGCCGGCGGCGATACCTTGCTTGAAATTGCTTTTGAGAATGTCGGTACTAAAAAAATTATGGCGAACTTTGCAAAATTAACAGTTTAGCAACAGTTGCTCAGTATTTTGGTGCTAAAATATAATAATGAATTTGTTATTAGGGAGAGTCGCTTATGACAGCCGGAAACCGTGTCGTTAAAATTACGGCAAAAACCGCCCTTAAGGGCAGGTATTTAGGGGCGATATTCAGTAGCTTGTGTTTGATTTTTTCTGTTATTATCGGTGAGCTGCTTGCCTCGCTTGTTGAATTTGTTTCTACAGAGCATTTTTATTATATTTTTTCCCTTGCTTATTCAATATTTATCACCGTTCCTTTGCTTTTAGGGTTAATTCGCTATTTTTGGCGTTTACTGTTTGCTGTGGAGGACAGTCCTGTTTCGGTGTTTTATTATTTATCCACAAAGGAACTGTATCTTAAAGCAATTAAGCTTAATTTTTCAATTATCCTGCGCGCAATTCCGGCGGCACTGATTTTATTTTTTCCGGTTATTGCTGTTTGGGTGCTGTCACAAAGCTTTATTTTTGAGCTTATTAATATTCCTATCCCAATGTGGACGGCAAATCTTGACCACTTATTTGTTTTTCTGCGAACATTTTCAAGTGTGCTGTTATGTGTTTTTATGCTTAAATATTATATGTCTCCCTTACTTTTCGTGGCAGATGAAAATATGGATGTTAATGAAGCGATATATATGTCCGCAACCATTTCAAAAAAATCAGGTCTTGATTTTTTCTATTTGTTGTTAAGCTTTTTGGGGTGGATTTTGCTCTCTGTCTTTATGATACCTTTGATTTTCACACTGCCTTATATGATTACTTCCTATGCGGTGCATGTTAGATTTGCAGTTGCTGAATATAATAAGCATATTGAAAAGAATGAGACCGATGAATTTCAAAGCTTTGTTGCAGGGTTTTAATTATGAATAATATTATATTAGCTTCCGCTTCTCCGAGAAGACAGGAGCTTTTAAAGATGATTTTTAACGAATTTCAAATAATTCCTTCTTTTGCACCGGAAATTGTTCCTGAAGGACTTAATACTGAAGAACAGCCTGAATTTCTTGCTAATCTGAAGGCTAAGGATATTGCCGAAAAAAATCCCGATAGCCTTGTTATCGGGGCGGATACTTCGGTGCTTTTTGAAAACATCATACTTGGCAAACCGAAAACAAAGGCTCAAGCCCGTCAAATGCTTGAAATGCTTTCGGGTAATGTCCATCGGGTTGTTACAGGCTGTGCATTTTCGGCAGGCGGAGTGGTAAAGAGCTTTTCTGTCGTGACTAATGTTGAATTTTTCAAGCTTTCTGCATCTGAAATCGAGGAATATATCTCCACAGAAGAACCGTATGATAAAGCAGGGGGATACGGTATACAGTCTAAGGGAGGTTTATTCGTGAAACAAATTATCGGCGATTATTACAATGTGGTTGGTTTGCCGATAGCGCGCCTTAAAAGAGAGCTTGAAATTTTTATAAAATAAATATAGAGGTGTTTGAAATAGATATTTTTGATGTTTTAACAAGAACGGTTGTGGCTATTATTGTAGGCGGACTTATAGGTACCGAGCGTGCCCGTCACGGCAGAGCTGCCGGTATGAGAACACACATTCTTGTGTGCTTGGGTGCGGCACTTACCGCAATGACAGGTGTTTTTGTAAACGAGGTTTACTGTTCTGGCGATGTTATGCGCATTTCTGCGCAGGTGATTTCCGGCATAGGCTTCTTGGGTGCCGGTATGATAATCCTTAAAAACGGAAATGTCATTACAGGTCTCACAACCGCCGCAGGTATGTGGACTACTGCCGTAATCGGAATAGCCTTAGGTTACGGATTTTATGAGGGCGCCCTTATCGTGGCGGCATTTTATCTTATTTCTGTTATTCTTTTCGCGAAGCTTGAAAGGTCGAAAAGAACAACAGAGCTTGTTTACATAGAAATTGACGATATGCGCCGCACTAATGATATACTTGCCGAAATTGAAAGCAGGATACCTGTCCGTCATTCGGTATCGGTTGTTCCGCCAAAAAGCGAGAGCAAAGGAAATTTGGGAATAAATATTACCATTAAAAAAGCCTTTAAGTTTGATATCAAGCTTTTTTTGGATATCGAGGGCGTAGTTTTCGCTATTGAGGAGTAATATAATTTTTTCTTGACATTTGTCAGCAAAGTCTATAAAATAGTATTGCAGAGTTTTGGAGATGCAAGGATTTACAATGTGTTATTGTATCCTTGCGTCTTTTTATTTGGAGGTAGACAAAGGTTGACAGAGCTGAAAAATTTTATTGAGCGTTCTCCGGTTATCGCCGCTGTGCAAAGCAATCGCTTGAATGAAGCTTTAAATTCCCCCTGCGAAATTGTGTTTTTGTTAAGCTCATCCTTGCCGGAAATCGGTCTTTATGTTGCGGCGGCACATGAAGCGGAAAAGAAGCTGTTTATCCATATTGACCTTGCTGACGGTATTGGAAAGGATAAGACGGCTATCGAATATCTTTCGTCTTGCGGTGTTGACGGTATAATCAGTACCCGTACTCAGCTTATACGCTATGCCAAAGAGTGCGGTATGTTTACCGTTCAGCGTTTCTTTGCGCTTGACAGTAAGGGTGTTGATGCAATATCCGATATGCTTGAAAATTCAAAGCCCGACCTTATAGAAATAATGCCGGGAGTTATCGGGAAGGTTATAAAAAGGTTCTCCGGCGGTAATATACCGGTTATAGCCGGCGGACTGATTGAAACCAAAAATGAGGTTACTCAGGCGCTGAATAACGGCGCAGAGGCAGTTTCAACCGGCAAAACCGAGCTTTGGTATATGTAATAAATTAAATATTTCGTGGAGTTTTTTGGAGTAACGAAAAGGCATGGAACGATAATAATACTGTTGTCGTTCTGCCTTTTTTTGCATTTAACGGCAAAATTACGCGTTATTATTTTAGGAGGTTTTAATAAATGTATGATGTTTTGATTATAGGTGCCGGTGTTATCGGCGGCATGCTGGCAAGAGAGCTTTCAAAATATGAGCTTTCTGTTTGTATTTTGGAAAAGGAAAACGATGTTGCCTGCGGTGCTTCAAAGGCAAACAGCGGAATAGTTCACGGTGGCTATGACCCGGAGCCCGGAACATTAAAGGCACAGCTTAATACTGCAGGTATACAAAAGCTTTATGATACTGCAAGAGAGCTTAATGTGCCTATCAAGAATAACGGCTCAATGGTTTGTGCCTTCAGTGAAGCCGAAAACGGTTTTTTGGAGGAGCTTTTAAACCGAGGTAATCAAAACGGTATAAGCGGATTATCGATAATTTCAGGGGATGAAGCGAGGGAATTAGAGCCCGAGCTTTCCAAAGAGGTTACTAAGGCACTTTTGGTACCAAATGCCGGAATTGTTTGCCCCTATGAGCTTACAATCGCCGCTATAGGAAACGCAATGGATAATGCGGTGGATTTAAGTCTGAATTTTGAGGTGACTGAAATTGTCCGTGACGAGGAATGCTTTGTAGTCTCGGGGGCTGATATGCGTAAATTTGAGGGGAAATTTTTGATTAATTGTGCAGGAGCTTATTCCGATAAAATCGCTAAGCTTGCAGGGGATGGCACTTTTGAAATCATCCCCCGTTGCGGAGAATACATCTTGCTTGACAAGGAGGAAGGCGGACTTGTTGGACATACTGTTTTTCAGGTTCCCACTAAAGAGGGAAAGGGGATACTTGTAACTCCCACGGTTGACGGTAATTTGCTCACAGGCCCTACTGCTGTAGCTGTTGATACGCCCGAAAGCACCAATACCACCGTTTCGGGACTTAACAAGGTTATCGAGCTTGCGCAAAAAAGCGTGCCTGCTGTTGATTTCCGTCAGACAATAACCTCCTTCTGCGGTGTGCGTGCATCGGAAAAGAACGGTGATTTTATTATCGAGGGCAGTAAAAAGGTTGAGGGGCTTATTAATGTAGCGGCAATAGATTCTCCCGGTCTTACAAGTGCAGTTGCCATTGCTGAGTATACGGTTGAAATCTTAAAATCCTTAGGCATTAAGCTTGAATTAAAGAAAAATTGGAACGGAAAAAGAACGGATCCGCATTTCTTTCGAAATATGAACAATGAGGAGAAAAACGAATTTATAAAGAAAAATCCCGAATACGGTAAAATCGTTTGCAGATGTGAGGGTGTCAGCGAGGGAGAAATCCGTAGGGTAATAAGGCAAAATCCGCCTGCATTTGATGTTGACGGTGTTAAAAGAAGAACTCGCTCAGGTATGGGAAGATGTCAAGGCGGCTTCTGTATGCCTACAGTTATAAAAATATTAGCGCAGGAGCATAATATTTCAATGACTGAGGTAACTAAAAGAGGAAGCGGCTCGGTATTACTCAAGGGTAAGCTGTAAGGAGGAATTGCTGTGATTAAAAATGATATAGTTATTATCGGTGGCGGTCCTGCCGGATTGGCAGCGGCGGTTGCGGCTTATGAAAACGGTATAAGGGATATTGTTATATTTGACCGCGAACAAACCACGGGCGGTATTTTGCGTCAGTGCATTCATAACGGTTTTGGACTTCATAAGCTGGGACAAGAGCTGACCGGACCGGAATATGCAGATGTTTTCAGTGGAATGGTTGCAAAAAGAGGAATAAAGATTTATAATAATACCACAGTTACCGATTTATCCTCTGACCGTGTTGTAACCGCACGCAATTCAGAGGGTATAATTGAGGTACAGGCAAAGGCGGTAATTCTTGCAATGGGATGCCGCGAAAGAAGCCGCGGAGCTTTGAATATAAGCGGCACACGACCTGCCGGTATTTACAGCGCCGGTACTGCTCAAAGGCTTATAAATCTTGAGGGCTTTAGTGTTGGCAAAAAAGCAGTTATTTTGGGCTCCGGTGATATAGGTCTTATTATGGCTCGCCGCCTTTCCTTAGAGGGTGCAACAGTTGAGGCGGTCTGTGAAATAATGCCCTATTCGGGTGGTCTTACCAGAAATATCGTTCAGTGCCTTGAGGATTATAACATACCCCTTTATCTTAACCATACAGTTGCGGAAATTCACGGAAAGGACAGACTTGAGGGTGTTACCATTGCCGAGGTTGATGAAAACAGGCGTATAATTGACCAAACCAAAAGATATATTGAGTGTGACACTCTACTTTTATCGGTCGGTCTTATCCCCGAAAATGAATTAACCCGTCAGGCAGGGATTACAATTGACCCTGTTACCGGCGGTGCGGTTGTTGATGAGTTTCGCCAGACAGATGTAAGCGGTATTTTTGCTTGCGGAAATGTTTTGCAGGTGCATGACCTTGTCGATTATGTTTCGGATGAAGCTGAAATCGCAGGTGTTTCTGCCGCAAAATTTGTTAAAAGTCAATTGCCGGTTGCACAGGCGGTCAATACAAGCTCGGGTAACGGTGTGAGATATGTTTTACCGCAACGAATTCATACCTGCGGCACAGAAAATACAGATTTATATTTCCGTGTTACCAAGCCATTTGGTAAAGTGAAAATTAAGGTTATCTCAGGTGACAACATTTTAAATCAAGTAGTTCGTGTGCGTGCTGTCCCCGGCGAAATGGAAAAAATCACCTTAAAACCTGAAATGCTTAAAGAAATAAATCAGGATATTACTGTTACCTTGGAGGAAATGTGATGAAAAAATCAATTACCTGTATAATTTGTCCCAAGGGTTGCCCGATGGTTGCGGAAATGGGGGCTGACGGTTTGAATGTCAGCGGTTATACCTGCCCTCGCGGTCTTAAATATGCCACCGATGAGTATACTAATCCAACCCGAACGGTAACATCATCGGTCAGGATTGCCAACCTTGCAGATACAATGGTAAGTGTTAAAACCGCTTCACCAATCCCGAAAGAAAACATATTTGATTTAATGCAGATTATACACAATACAACCGTAAACGCGCCTGTTAAAATCGGTCAGGTTATAATTGAAAACATTTACGGAACAGATATTATTGCTACAAAGACGGTGGAAGTATGAACAGAATTTCAAATATCAATCTTTTTTTGTTTGATATGGACGGCACTCTTTATCTCGGAAACAGGCTTTATTCCTTTACGACCGAGCTTTTGCAAGCTATAAAGGCTGCGGGTAAAAGATATTTATTTATGACAAACAATTCCTCAAAAAGTGTTGCAGATTATATTTTAAAGCTTAGTAAGCTTGGTATTAAGGCTGATAGGGAGGATTTTATCACCTCATCTCAGGCAACTGCTTATTATTTAAAAAAGCATCATAAGGATGCTGTGCTTTATGTTTGCGGTACTAAATCGCTAAAGCAGGAGCTAATGACAGAGGGATTTAGGGTAAGCGATAATATTGATGAAACAGAATGTATTGTTATCGGAAATGATACTGAGCTTACCTTTAAAAAATTAGAGGATATCTGCAAGCTTTTGCTTACAAAGGAATTGCCGTATATTGCAACCAATCCTGATTATGTTTGTCCCACCGAATTTGGCAGCGTACCTGATTGCGGCAGCTTTTGCGATATGATTTTCAACTCGACCGGCAAAAGACCTGTCTTTATCGGAAAGCCTGCTCCGCTTATGCCCCAGCTTGCTATGGAAAAGTGGAATTGCGTTCCGGAGGAAACTGCTGTGATTGGTGACAGAATTTATACCGACATAAAAAGCGGCATTAATTCGGGCGCATTGAGTATTTTGGTGATGAGTGGCGAAACGACAGATGAAATTCTCGCCGCTTCAGATGATAAGCCGGATATTGTTTTAAATGATGCCGGTGAAATCATAAAAATGTTGAACATATAGAATTTGTAGGCTCTCTGTTAAGAGAGCCTTAATTATTTGTAAAATATGCAGTTTATGCTTGAAAAAATGCATATTTTCGTGTATACTTAATTAAATTGGAGTTTTTTACGATTTTGGGATTTAGGAGAGATGGTATATGACCCGCAAACAGGCAAGAGAAGAAGCTTTTATTTTGATTTTTGAAAAAGCCTTTAATGATATTTCGATTGAGGAAATTCTGGAAATTGCGCGTGAGGTGCGCGATTTGGAGCCCGATGAATATATAATCGGTGTTTTTTCGGGAGTTTTCAGTAATCTTGAAGTAATTGACAGCTTGATTTCAGAAAATGCAAAGGGATGGAAAATCGGTAGAATTTCCAAAACTGCCCTTTCTGTGTTGAGACTTGCAATATACGAAATAAAATTCATTGATGAAATTCCTGTATCCGTTTCCATAAACGAAGCTGTTGAGCTGTGCAAAAAATATGCTACCCAAGAGGAAGCGGCTTTTGTAAACGGAATTTTATCATCAGTGGAAAAAAGTTCATAAGATGGAAAAATCCGTAATTACCGTCCGCCAGCTTAATCTCTATGTCCGTTCCTTGCTTGAAGGGGATAGCCGACTTTTAAATATTGCGGTAACAGGTGAAATTTCCAACCTTAAAAATCATTATTCAAGCGGTCATTTATATTTTACCTTAAAGGATAACGATGCTTCTATCCGCTGTGTTATGTTTCGCACCTTTGCTTCAAGGATAAAATTTAAGCCTGAGGACGGTATTCAGGTTGTTTTACGCGGCAGAGTATCGGTTTATGAAAAGGACGGTCAGTACCAATTCTATGCCGAGGAAATGTCACCTTTAGGTATTGGAGATGTTGCATTACAGTTCGAACAAATTAAGGCACGCTTAGAGGCTGAAGGCTTGTTTGACCCCGAATCTAAAAGACCGATTCCGAAATTTCCGAAAAATATTGCAGTAATAACCTCGCAAACAGGTGCCGCCATTCAGGATATACTTAATATTCTCGGCAGAAGATGGCCCTTGACCCAAATTATAATATGTCCGGTTTCCGTTCAGGGAGAGCTTGCTGTTCCCGAAATGCTTGAAGCACTTGAAAGGGTTTATAACCTTGGTCTTGCTGACCTTATAATCATCGGTCGCGGCGGCGGTTCGGTAGAGGATTTATGGGCATTTAACAGCGAAACACTTGCGAGAAAGATTTTTGAATCACCGATACCGGTCATTTCTGCCGTAGGTCACGAAACCGATTTTACGATTTGTGATTTTGTTGCCGATCTGCGGGCACCGACACCCTCTGCCGCGGCAGAGCTTGCCGTACCCGATTGTGCAGAAATAAATCTTAAGCTTGAACGGTTTGAGAGGGGATTGAAAAATTCACTCACCGCCAAGTATGAGCTATGTCTTTCGCGCTTGGAAAAATGCCTTGAGAGTATCTATTTCAAAAAGCCGATGGATGCCTTTGTGAATAATAATTTTATGCAACTCGACCACCTTTATGAAAAACTGTGCGATTGCGGTAATCAGCAGTTTAAGCGGTACGAGGATTCACTCGCGAGTCTGGCATTAAGGCTTGACGGGTTAAGCCCGCTTAAGGTGCTTTCAAGAGGTTATGCCGCGCTCCAAAAGGACGGCGAAGCGGTTTACAGCATTAATGATATAAAACCCTGCGATATTATTGATTTAAGATTGCGTGACGGTAGCGCAAAATGTGAAATTTTAGAAATTACCAAGGAGAAAAATGATGGTTGAAAAAATTGATTTTGAAAAATCCTTGAATGAGCTTGAAAAAATAATTTCCCGTCTGGAAAGCGGAGAATGTACCCTTGATGAATCAATCAAGCTGTTTGAGCAGGGGATAAAGCATACTGAGGAGTGTCGCACTGCTTTGAAAACCGCGCAAAAACGCATAATTTCACTTTGTGAAGCAGAAGAGGTAGCAGATGGTGATTGATTTAATTTTGAAAGAACATCAGGAAAAAATTGAAAATAAAATCAATCAACTTTTTCCCGAAATTGAAACCGATTATTCACTTGCTTGTGATGCGGCGCGCTATAGTCTTTTGTTAGGCGGAAAACGCATCCGACCGATTATTTTATTGGAGTTTTATAAGCTTTGCGGCGGAAATGATGACAAAGCTGAAAATTTTGCCGTTGCACTTGAAATGATACATACATATTCCCTAATTCATGATGATTTACCCTGTATGGATAATGATGATATGCGCAGAGGAAAACCGTCTTGCCATAAAAAATTCGGTGAGGATATAGCTCTGCTTGCGGGGGATACTTTATTAACAACCGCCTTTTCGGTTGCCGCAAGCTCCGGCGCTTCACCAGACAGAGCCATAAAGGCAATCGGTATTTTGGCAGATAGTGCAGGTCTTCACGGAATGATTGGCGGTCAGGTGTGCGACATTAGCTTTGAGAAAAGCAAGCCTGCCGTTAGTCAGCTTGAGGATATGTATAAAAGAAAAACAGGTGCTTTGCTTTGTGCCGCCGCAGAAATTGGCTGTGTTTTAGCAGGCGCAGATGTGTCTACAGTTAAAACCGCTGCCGAATATGCAGAAAATTTAGGTCTGGCTTTTCAGATAATCGATGATATTCTTGATTGCACTGCTGACCAATTGGTTTTAGGAAAGCCTGTGGGCAGTGACGAGAAAAATAATAAAACCACATTTGTTTCCATTTTCGGGTTAGAAAGGTCACGCCAAATGGCGACAGAGCTCACGGAGGCTGCAAGTGATTGTCTTGACAGACTCAAAGGCGATACAACGGTTCTTAGAGAGCTTACTAAAAAGCTACTTGTAAGAAGCTATTAAAGGATTGATAATTTGGAATATAAGATTTTGGGGAAGGTTAATTCTCCTGATGATGTAAAAAAATTAAACGACTCAGAGCTTCATATTTTGTGTGATGAACTAAGAGATTGCATTATATCAACCGTTTCCAAAAACGGCGGTCATTTGGCATCTAATCTTGGTGCGATAGAGCTTACGGTAGCCTTGCACCGTGCCTTTTCATCACCTGATGACAGCATAATTTTCGATGTCGGTCATCAGTGTTATGCACATAAGCTGATTACCGGTCGGTTTGACCGTTTTGATACACTGAGAACCAAAAACGGCATATCAGGCTTTATGCGTCCGGACGAAAGCGAGCATGACCCGTTTATTACAGGACACAGCAGTAATTCAATTTCCGCGGCATACGGTATTTATAAAGCTAAACGCATAAGCGGTGAGGACGGAACTGCAGTTGCTGTTATAGGTGACGGTGCTATGACCGGCGGTATGGCATACGAAGCATTAAATAATGCAGGCAGCGGCAGAAGTAATTTTATTGTTGTGTTAAATGATAATAAAATGTCCATTTCCCGCAATGTCGGCGCTTTGGCAAGAAGTCTTTCAAAAATGCGCAACAAACCGCGTTACCACCGTTTTAAATTCGCCTTGAGCAATTTTTTGCTCAAAATTCCGTTTGTTGGAAAATATATCAACCGCGCAGTTTTCGTTTGTAAGGAAGCTGTGAAAGGCTTGGTTTACAGGAACAATGTTTTCAGCGCTTTGGGCTTCAATTATTTAGGGCCTGTGGATGGGCATAATATATCAGCGATGGAATCACTCTTTAAAATCGCCCAGACCTATAACCGCCCATCGTTAATTCATGTTATAACCATAAAGGGTAAGGGCTATTCATTTGCAGAAACAAGCCCTAAAAACTATCACGGAGTGTCGCCCTTTGATGTTTACGAGGGTGCAGATTCCGCGGAAAAGGTTAATTTTTCCAAGACGGCAGGAGACACGCTTTGCAGGCTTGCTGAAAAGGATGATAAGATTTGTGCCATAACTGCCGCCATGACAGAGGGTACAGGCTTGAGCAATTTTTCTCAAAAATACCGTTCGCGTTTTTTCGATGTCGGTATTGCGGAACAACACGCAGTTACATTTGCGGCCGGTATGGCAAAAGCAGGCTTAAAACCCTTTTTTGTGGTTTATTCCTCGTTTCTGCAAAGAGGCTTTGACCAGCTTGTGCACGATGTGGCGATTGGCAGACTGCCCGTAAGGCTGCTTGTTGACCGCGCCGGAATTGTCGGCGAGGACGGCGAAACCCATCAGGGCTTGTTTGATATGTCTTTTCTCACCGCCATACCCGGCATTTGTGTTTATTCTCCTGCAACCTATAAAGAGCTTGAATACAGAATAGAATTTGCAGCAGACTACGATGCGCCGATTGCTGTCAGGTATCCGCGCGGCGGAGAAAAAGAAACAATTGATTTTGATTACAAATCCGAATATTCGGTTATCGAAGGAAACGGAGAAAAAGCGGTTATCACCTACGGACGGCTTTTTTCGGAGGCTTGCGCCGCCAAATCAATCCTTCCCGACATAAGCATAATAAAGCTTAATCAGGTTTACCCGTTTTCGGAAGCTCTTGTAAACGAGGCTTTGAAATATAGTGAGCTTCACTTCTATGAGGAATCGGTACGAAACGGCGGTGTTTCCGAGCATTTTGTCACCCTGCTTGCAGAAAAAGGATATAAGGGTA
Organism: Clostridia bacterium; assembly: GCA_017507805.1. Taxonomy (GTDB): domain Bacteria; phylum Bacillota; class Clostridia; order Oscillospirales; family Acutalibacteraceae; genus UBA737. The sequence goes on along the minus strand of JAFWAC010000018.1, from coordinate 42,527 downwards.
CCGTTTGTACTCATACTGTAGAAAACAAGTTTGTTTCAGGTGCAAGTATTGCAGAGATATTAAAGGACAATATGCTTGACGCCGATTTAATTGTAAAATCACTTTCATAATTTTGGAGAATACTATGGCAGAAAAATGCAGATTGGATGTATACCTCGTGGAAAACGGCTTTTGTGAAAGCCGTGAAAAAGCCAAGGCATATATTATGTCGGGAATAGTTTTTGTTAATAATCAAAAATCAGATAAAGCCGGTAATATAATTCGCCCTGATGATGTTGTTGAGGTTAGGGGAGAGACCTTAAAATATGTAAGCAGAGGTGGCTTAAAGCTTGAAAAGGCAGTTAGCTCCTTTGAGCTTGCATTGAATGGTTTTGTTTGTGCCGATATTGGTGCCTCAACCGGCGGCTTTACCGACTGTATGCTTCAAAACGGAGCAAAAAAGGTTTATGCCATAGATGTCGGTTACGGTCAGCTTGCATGGAAGCTCAGAACAGACGAGCGTGTTATTAACTTAGAACGCACAAATTTCAGATATGTTACCGAAGAACAAATTCCTGATAAGCTTGATTTTGCTTCGGTGGATGTTTCTTTTATATCTCTGTCTCATATTTTGCCTGTTATGCACAAGCTTTTGAACGATAATGCCACAGCCGTTTGTCTTATCAAGCCGCAGTTTGAGGCAGGTAAGGAAAAGGTGGGGAAAAAGGGTGTTGTAAGGGAAAAATCCGTACATGCTGATGTGGTTGAAAAAATAATCTGCCTCGCTGTTTCTGAGGGATTTTCAGTTTTGGGAATTGATTATTCTCCTGTTAAAGGTCCTGAGGGTAATATTGAATATTTGTGTTACATACAAAAAAGCTCAGAGCCCGTAATTGCAACCGAAACCACTGCTCAGGATGTGGTTGAACGCTCACATGGGGCGCTTGATAAATAAACTTTAAGTAAAGGGTGAATATTTTGGTTATTGCAGTAATTCCTAACCTTGATAAACGCGGCTCTGCCGAGGTTGTAGCTAAGCTTGGGAGAATATTAAAAGCTGAAAATATAGAAGCCTACCTGCCCGACAGTATCTGCGGCACCGATTTTAAGCATGCTCCCGAGGAACAGCTTTACAAGCTTGCAGATATTATAATCACAATCGGCGGAGACGGTACAATAATCCGCTATGCCAAGCGCGCGGCACTTGATAATAAGCCTGTTTTGGGAATTAACGCCGGCAGAATGGGTTACCTTGCGAATATTGAACAGAATGAGCTTCCATTGCTTTCAAAGCTTAACAGGGGCGAATATGTTATTGAAAAGCGAATGATGCTTTCGGTTTCACTTTTGGAAAACGGCAGACTTATTAATGAATATACTGCACTTAACGATGCAGTCATAACAAGCGGTTTTATTTCCCGCATAATTGATATTTCCGCCACTGTGGACGGGGATTCGATAAGCTATCGGGCAGACGGCTTAATTGTCTCAACCCCTACCGGCTCCACGGCATATTCTATGTCTGCCGGAGGACCGATTATTGACCCGCTTACAGAAAGCTTCTGCATAACGCCTATATGCTCACATTCGCTTTCTGCCAAGCCGATACTTCTCGGAGCTGATAATACAATTAAATTAAAGGCTTTTTCCAAGAAACGCACCGATATTTTCTTGACGGTTGACGGACGGAAGGTAGCGGCGATGCGACCGTTTACTGAGGTAAGAATAACCCGTTCGGAAAGAACCGTACAATTAGTCCGACTAAACGACCGTTCATTTTATAAAACCCTTTCCTATAAATTTAAAGACGGCAGGAGTATTTGATATGAAAAGAAAAAGGCAGCAAAAAATACTTGAGCTTATATCCGAACAAATCTGCGTAACACAGGAGGATTTGCAAAACGGATTATTGGCGGCAGGCTTTGATGTGACACAGTCCACCGTTTCGAGAGATATAAGAGAATTAAAGCTTGTTAAGGGGCGTGACGAAAAGGGTAATTACCGCTATTTGTCAAATCATTCGGCAAATCAATCGGGCTCAAACTATCCGCAATATAAAAGCTTGATTTCCGGCGCTGTTCAACGGGTTGATTATTCGATTAACAATGTGGTGGTTAAATGCGGTAACGGTATGGCATCAAGTGCCTGTGTTGCAATTGATGAGCTATTTGGTGATATGATGCTCGGCTCATTGGCAGGTGATGACACCATAATAATTGTTACCGTTAGCGAAGAACAATCAAAGCTTTTATGCGAGCAATTAAATAAACTTATTTAACGGCGGCGATAAATATATGCTTAAGTTTTTACATATTGAGAATATTGCAGTTATCGAAAAAACCGATATTGAATTTGATAAAGGCTTTAATGTTCTTACCGGCGAAACAGGTGCAGGTAAATCTATAATAATTGATTCGATTAATGCTGTTTTGGGAGAACGCACCTCTAAGGATTTAATAAGAGCAGGATGCGATACTGCAGAGGTTTCTGCGCTTTTCGGTGAACTTTCTCCTTCGTGCATTGAAGCCTTAAAGGAGTATGATGTTTTCCCGGACGAGGAAGGAAATATTCTGATAACCAGAAAATTAAGCCTGTCCGGTAAGGGAATAATCAAAATAAACGGAAAACCGTTCACAGCTTCGATTTTGCGCGATGCTGCCGATAAGCTTATTAATATACACGGTCAGCACGATAATCAGGCTTTGCTTAATCCTGACAGACATATTGATTTTATAGATGCTGTTGCAGAAAATCAGGAGCTGCTTTCCAAATATTATGCTGAATTTAAAAGGTTAAATCAAATTCGGCGTGAGCTTAAAGAAATTGAAACGCAAGAGCAGGAAAAGGCACAGCAAATTGATCTGCTTAAATATCAGATTGAGGAGCTTGAAGCGGCAGATATAAAAATCGGTGAGCTTGAAAGCCTTAAAAAGAAGCTTAAAATTGCTGAGGATTATGAAGCGACACTTAAAGCCCTGAATATTGCCTTAAATGTAATATCCGGCGGAGATGATGCTGACGGCGCAATATCACTTTTGGAAACGGCTGAGAAACAGCTTTTATCTTTAAAAAATGATACCTTTGATGCTGTGCTTCAAAAGCTTGCCGAGTCGGTATCACTCGTCAAGGATGTTAATCTTGAGCTTTCGGGTTTTCTGAATGATGATGAGCTTTTGGAAATTAATTCAGATGAAATTAATATTAGACTTGACTGTTTGCATAAGCTTATGTTAAAATACGGCAATAGCGAGGCAGAAATGCTCAGCTTTTTAGAAAAAGCAAAAATTCAACTGAATGATATTAATCTTTCAGAGCAGAGAGCACAGGAATTATCCGAGGAATTAGACCTTTCAAAGGAACGGCTTGTTGCATTGGCGCAAAAACTCACAGAAAACCGAAAATCTGCGGCTTGCAGCTTTGAACAAAAGGTGTGCGAGGTTTTAAAATATCTCAATATGCCCGATGTTGTTTTTAAGGTACAGATAGTACAGGGGAGATACACAAAAATCGGTTGCGATGTTGTTGAGTTTTTAATTTCTGCAAACAAGGGCGAAAATTTAAAACCATTGGCAAAAATTGCTTCCGGCGGTGAGCTTTCGAGGACAATGCTTGCAATTAAAAGCTCATTGCTTGATAAGGATAATACCGAAACGATGATTTTTGACGAAATTGATGCCGGCATCAGCGGATTTGCCGCAGATAAGGTGGGAATTCAGCTACGGCGTGTATCTGAAAACCGTCAGGTTATCTGCGTAACACATTTAGCACAGATTGCGGCAATGGCAAGCAATCATCTGCTGATTGAAAAAAATATTGATGGCGGCAGAACCTACACAAGGGTGTTGCCCCTTGAATATAACGGAAGAATAAGCGAAATTGCAAGAATTATGTCCGGAACAGAGCTTACGGAGAATTTTTACAATTCAGCTAAGGAATTATTGGACAGGAGTAATGATTATGAAAATTTATGACGAACTTGTGGCACGCGGACTTATCGCTCAGGTAACCGATGAGGATGAAATTCGTGAGCTTGTTAATAACGGCAAGGCTACCTTTTACATTGGATTTGACCCCACAGCAGATAGTTTGCATGTAGGACACTTTATGGCGCTTTGTCTTATGAAGCGTTTGCAAATGGCTGGAAATAAGCCCATTGCTCTTATCGGCGGCGGTACAGGTTATATCGGTGACCCTTCCGGCAGAAGTGATATGCGCTCTATGATGACACCTGAGCAAATTCAGCACAACTGCGAATGCTTTAAAAAGCAGATGAGCCGTTTCATTGAGTTTGGTGAGGGTAAAGCCCAAATGGTAAATAACTCTGATTGGCTTTTAAATCTTAATTATATAGAGCTTTTGCGTGATGTGGGTGCCTGCTTCTCGGTTAATAATATGCTGAGAGCTGAATGCTACAAGCAAAGAATGGAAAAGGGACTTTCTTTCCTTGAGTTCAACTATATGATAATGCAAAGCTATGACTTCTATCACCTTTATAAAGAGTATGGCTGTAATATGCAGTTTGGCGGCGATGACCAATGGTCAAATATGCTCTTTGGCTCTGAGCTTATAAGAAAGAAGCTCGGAAAAGATGCCTTTGCCATGACCATTACTCTTTTGCTTAATTCTGAGGGTAAGAAAATGGGCAAAACCGCTTCGGGTGCAGTATGGCTCGACCCCGAAAAGACCTCGCCCTATGAGTTTTATCAGTATTGGCGCAATGTAGGGGATAAGGATGTTTTAAAATGTATCCGTATGCTTACCTTCCTGCCACTTGAGGAAATCGATAAGATGGACTCATGGGAGGGCAGTCAGCTTAATACTGCTAAAGAGATTTTGGCTTATGAGCTTACCAAGCTTGTTCACGGCGAGGAGGAAGCCGAGAAAGCGCAAAGCACTGCGCGCGCCGTATTTGGCGGAATTGGCTCCGATGAAAATATGCCCACAACAGAGCTTACCGCTGAGAATTTTACTGACGGTAAAATCGGAGTTCTCGATATGATGCTCGTTGCAGGTCTTATACCCTCCAAGGGTGAGGGCAGACGCCTTGTTCAGCAGGGCGGTGTCAGCATTGATGATGTTAAAATTACCGATCCCACATTTGCTATTGAGGCTGAAAAATTCGCCGATGGCGTAATTCTTAAAAAGGGTAAAAAGGTATATAACAAGTTTGTAATTAAATAATCAGAAAAAACGGTGACAAAACAATGCTTAAAAAACCTTCCTTCCTATTAGCCTTAATTATTTTTTTGACTGCATTTTCAGTAAGTGCGGTTGAAGTCTCTGTGTATGCTGATTTTCTGTATCAGCCTTCAGGCAGTGATTGGACGGAGTTTGACGGTTTTATTGAAAACGAAAGCTATATAGATTGCCTGAAAATTCAGACAAGCAGTTCCAAAAGCTATTATCTAAGTTATCAGACCTATAACGAAGGCAAGACCTATTTTTATCCTGCAGTTACAAGCATTGAAAATGATTATGCCGGATTAGCCGGTCGGCGCATACAAAAGCTTAAAATCAATGTTGTTGACAAAAGCACCGGAAAAAACATCACAGAAAAAATCGTAGTGATGTACCGTGTTAAAACAGGTGGGCGTTGGCTTGCTTGGGCAAGCAGTGCCGCGCTTGATTGGCGATACTTTGTTCAGCGAAAATATGGTCTTACAGGTGTTATTGACAAAGCTGATGTAGCAAATAATTATGCTGGACTTGATGATGGTAGCTTTATTACAGGCATCGAAATCCGTATTTTTGAAGAAAACGAAATAATAACTTCTCTTGGTGAAAGCGGTACAACCAAGTTTTTTGATGTGCCTTATATTAATCAGGCAAATACATATCCAACGGGCTGTGAAAGTGTAAGCGCTGTTATGACTTTGCAGTATTATGGGCTTGATATCACAGTTGATGAATTTATTGACAGCTATCTTGAAAAGGGCTCTGTTGATAGCTTTGACCCCGATGAATGCTTTGGCGGAGATCCAAGAAGCTCGACAGGAATGGGTTGCTATGCACCTGTAATTGAACGAGCAGTAAACAGTATAAATAAATGTATGAAGCTTAAAGCCGAAACACTTTGCGGTAAAAGCCTGAACGACTTGTGTAAGGAATATGTCGATAACGATATTCCCGTCATTGTGTGGGCTACAGTCGGAATGGAAACACCCCGTAACGGCAAAAAGCTTTCCTATAACGGAAAAACTATTCAATGGATTGCTCCGGAACATTGTCTCGTACTCGTTGGATATACAGAGCATCACTATATTTTTAATGATCCGCTAAATAAAAAGTACACCTATTATTTGCGCAATAATGCAGAAATTGCTTACTATGGATTAGGTGCACAGGCGGTTGTTGTCACTCCTACAGGCGAAGTAAACCATTCTTTTGATGATTGGGTAATTGATATTGGTGCCACTTGCACTACAGCAGGAATAAAAAGCCGCAGGTGTAATGAATGTGATTTTTCGGAAACGCAAGCGATTGAGCCCTATCATAACTATAATACGGAGTATACTGTTGATAAACAGCCTACTCATTTTGAGGAGGGCTGCAAATCGAGACATTGCATTAATTGCGATGAAATCACCGATGTAATGGTTATTCCCAAAACAATACCGAATGGTGAGGATTTGGTAAATCTTTCAAAAGAACTCTTAATGCTTAGTGATAATCTGTTATTCGATTATGCCGCAGACGGTAAAATTGATTTGCTTGATTTAATACGCCTGAAACGATATATTGCGGGTGAGAATGTGACAATTGGATAAAAAATCATTCAGCCAGAATAACCATAGTACGGATATAAAAATTATCGACAACAAACAAGCCCCTGAAAACATATACTTTTCTGTAATGAAAATGTATCGTCAGGGGCTGGTTTTTTGTTTAAGCTGTTTTTAGAGTTAATATCCGGAATCTATTATTTCGCACTTCATGTAAAAGGAGCAGGTTCGTTTCCGCCTCCGCTTTCTGCGGCAAGGGAAGCGGAGCTGTTTGAAAAAAGCCGTAACGGCGATATTGATGCCAGAAATGTGCTTATAGAGCACAACCTCAGATTAGTGGCACATATCGTCAAAAAATATTACGCAACAGGCGCCGAACAGGACGATTTGATTTCCATAGGAACAATAGGACTTATAAAAGCGGTTTCCACATTTAATACAGACAAGGGTATCCGTCTCGCCACTTATGCCGCACGGTGTATAGAAAACGAAATACTTATGTTTTTCAGAAATCAGAAAAAAACTGCACAGGATGTTTTTATAAGTGACCCGATTGACACCGATAAAGACGGTAATGCACTCACATTGATAGATATCATTGCTGATAAACGCGATATTGTTGAAGAAATAGATACAAAGCTGAAGCTTGAGAAGCTCAGAAAAATACTTTCGGTTTGTCTTGACGAAAGGGAAAAGCAAATTTTGGAAATGCGTTACGGTATAAACGGATGTCAAGAGCTTACGCAACGGGAAATTGCAAAAAAATTAGGTATTTCCCGAAGCTATATTTCGAGAATAGAAAAATCTGCTTTGGAAAAATTAAGACGGCAGTTTTAAGAAATAACCGTTTAATGTATAGTTTGACTTGATTTTTAAACAAAAGAATGTATAATTGAAATGAAGTTAAATATTTAAGAGAGGAATCCGTTATGTGTTTTATTAAAGAGGATTTTTTACTTACAAACGAAACGGCAAAAAGACTTTATCATAAATATGCCGCTGATATGCCGATTATTGATTATCATTGCCACATTAATCCACAAGAAATTTATGAGGATAAGCAGTTTGAGAATATAACCCGCATCTGGCTTGGCGGTGACCATTATAAATGGCGTCTTATACGCAGTAACGGTGTTTCAGAGGACGAAATTACGGGCTCTGCGGATGACCGCATTAAATTTGAACGCTTTGCTCAGATGCTTCCGCGCGCAATCGGCAATCCGATGTACCATTGGACGCATTTGGAATTAAAGCGCTATTTCGGGTATGACGGAATTTTGAACGGAAATACCGCAGGAGAGGTCTGGGATATTTGCAATCGCAGATTAGCTGAGAGTGATATGACCGTGCGGAGCATTATAAAAAATTCAAATGTCAAGTTAATCGGAACAACCGATGACCCGATTGACAGCCTTGAATGGCACAAGAAAATAGCCGAGGAAAACGGTTGCACAGCCAAGGTTGTTCCTTCCTTCAGACCTGATAAGGCAGTTAATATTGATAAAGAAGGCTTTGTGGATTACATAAAAAGATTATCCGTTAGTGCCGATATTGAAATTAATTCTGTTGACGATGTTAAGACTGCACTCACAAAACGCCTTGAATATTTTTGTGGCTTGGGCTGTTGTGCGTCTGACCACGGTCTTGATTATGTTCCTTTTGCTATTGCAGATGAAAACGAATTGGAAAAAATATTCGTTGCCGCTATGAACGGTGAGAAAATCTGTAAATTTGATGCCGATAAGTACAAAACCGCTATTTTACTGCATTTAGGTAAGGAATACTCCCGTTTGGGTGTTGTAATGCAGATACATTATGGCGCACAACGCAATACAAATACAAAAATGTTTAATTCTCTCGGTCCCGATACCGGATTTGACTGTATTTCGACAATTAATTGCGGTGAGGCAATAACTGCTTTCTTAAACGAATTGGCAAAGGCCGATAAGCTTCCGAAAACCGTTCTTTATTCACTCAATCCCAATGATAACGAGCTGTTGGATACCATTCTCGGCTGTTTTCAGGGCACTGAGGTCGCAGGCAAAATCCAGCATGGCAGTGCGTGGTGGTTCAGCGATACAAAATCCGGTATGGAAGCTCAGTTGAAATCACTTGCAAATCTTTCCTTGCTTGGAAACTTCATAGGAATGCTTACAGATTCAAGAAGCTTTTTATCATATACAAGGCATGAATATTTCCGCCGTATACTTTGTAACCTGATAGGCGAATGGGTTGAAAACGGAGAATATCCGGACGATGAAACCACTTTGGAATCCTTAGTGAAAGACATTTGCTATAATAATGCAGCAAGATTTTTCGGAATAGAATAATTTTTTTGCCCGCTTTGTTGCGGGCTTTTTTATTTTTTAAAAAATATTAAGAATTTTTAAATTTGTAAAAAAGCAGGCTTTTTTGTCGAAATTAGGTTGACATAAAAACAAATAATATATATAATTGGTGTGTATGATTTTAATTTTAATGAAAGGACAAAATAATGGACTTTTTTAAAAAATCCGTTTCGCTTATTGTTATGGCTGTTATGCTTTTTACAACAGCCGTTAATACCTGTTTGTTGCATTCTTATGCGGCAACGGTAACAACGGCATATATTGAGGGGACTAATATTAATGTAAGAACAGGTCCTTCAACCACAAGTACAATTATTGAGAAGCTTTCTAATACAAGCGTTACCGTTATCGGTACTGAAAAAATTGACGAAAATAATATTTGGTACAAAGTCACCTATCATAACGGAACCGAACAAATAACGGGTTATATTTTTTATGATAAATCATATATAAGAATTGTCACATATAATCCGGACACATCTTTTGAAGAGAAGCTTAAAGCCTTTCCTGAAAGCTACCGCGATGCCCTGCGCGATTTGCATGCCGCATATCCTAATTGGGAATTTATTCCCGATCCGGTGGCAAAATCATTTAGCGATGCTGTAGCAGAGCAGACGGTTAAGATGCGAAAGCAGGTGCAGATGTCATCACAACCGGTTTCCTGGCGTTCAATGGGTTCCGGCTCATATACATGGAGTACAGGAAAATGGGTTGAAACCAATGGAGGATGGACCGGTGCTTCAAGGGAAATTATTGCATATTATATGGACCCGCGAAATTTTCTGAGCTCAAGCACAGTATATATGTTTTTGGAGCAGAGCTATAATTCCGCTGTTCAAAATAAAGCAGGTGTCGAACAAATAATAAAAGGAACCTTTCTTGCAACGAATTATACACCTGCAACAGACGAGCCGGGTGGCGGCTCTTATGCTGAGGTCATAATGCTTGCTGCCAAGGCATCAGGAGTTAATCCTTATATAATCGCTTCAAAAATAATTCAGGAACAAGGCTCAAAGGGTACAAGCGCTTTGATTTCCGGCACCTATAATGATACCTATAAGGGTTATTATAATTTCTTTAATGTCAGCGCAAGCGGCTCGACTAATGCAGAGGTTGTTGCCAACGGTCTTGCTTATGCCAAAGCTAAGGATTGGAATACGAGATACAAATCAATTTTGGGCGGCGCGCAGTTCCTTGCAAAAAACTATATTTCAAAAGGTCAGGATACCTATTATTATCAGGATTTCAATGTTCACGGCAATGTTGCGTGGCAGTATGCACAGGCTGTGCACGATGCGTATAATAAAGGAACTTCACTCAAAAAGACCTATGAAAGCTATACCGATATGTCATTAAGCTTCCGTATTCCGGTGTTTACAGATATGCCCGAAACGGCAGCAGAAAAGCCTGCGTCAAGCAACAAGAAAAACAATTATTATCTTTCTGAGCTTTCCGTTTCAGGACTTACGCCATCCTTTGAAATGTATACTTACAGCTATGCTTTGGCAGTTAGCGGAAACACCGCCTTAAAAGTTGCAGCAGTAAACGGTGCAACCATAGCTTCAAGTAAAGAAATTGCTCTTAAAAAGGGCGAAAATCAGGTCGTGATTTCTGTTAAGTCCGAAACAGGATACTTAAATAATTATACTATTTCTGTAAATGCATCAAAGGAATGTACGCTATATCTTACTTCTGACGGTAAGCTTCCAAGCGGTGCTACTGAGGAGCCGCCGGAAGAAAAGGTCATTATGCTCGGTGACACAAGCGGTGACGGAAAAATAACTATAGTTGATTTAGCAAGGGTGCAAATGCATATTCTTAAAGTGAAAACACTTACGGGTGATAACCTTAACGCAGGTGATATTAATAAAGACGGCAAGGTTAATATCGTTGATTTAGCAAGGGTGCAAATGCACATTCTTAAGGTTAAATTAATTGAACAATAAAGGTGAATGGTATGAAAAAAATTATTAGCTTAATAATCGCTGTTGTTTTAGCATTATCCTGTTTTAGTATGCTCAGTGTTTCGGCAGCAGGAAAATGCACACTGCATTTCAGTAAAAACTCGGTTAATGTGGGGGAAAATGTAACAGTTACCGTTAAAGTCAGTGCTGATGAAGCTATGTACGGTATTCAATTTGTTCTGACCTATGATGATGCTATATTGGAATTTCAATCAGGAGACGCTTGCTCCGGCGGAGCAGGGGCATTGACCGTTGCTTCCGGTGCAGATTCCAAAACAAAATCACTGAGCTATACATTCAAAGCAATAAAAGCCGGCTCATGTCAAATTGTAACCAGTGATTTGATATATATTCCACTCTCCGAGGAAATGGTTGATGTTGCAAATCAAGGTGCGACTCTTACAGTTAAGGATAAAGCACTTTCAGGTAATGCAAATTTAAAATCTCTTTCTGTAAGCGAGGGTACTTTGTCACCAAGCTTTTCAGCGTCAAAAACATCATACACTGTCGGTGTTAAAAATTCTGTTACAGAGTGTAAAGTATACGCAACTGCCGCCGATAGTGAAGCTAAGGTTTCTGTTTCTGGCAGCTCGACACTTAAAATAGGTAAAAATGTCCGTACAGTTACCGTTACTGCCCCCAACGGTACACAAAAGAGTTATACAATAACTATTACCAGAAGTGACACCGAGGATGAGCCTGTAACCTCCGAGGAGCCCGATGATAATACCGAAAATCCCCTTGAAACAGAAATTGACGGCGTAGTATATAAAGTAGCCGCAGATATTTCGTCTGTGAAGATTTTTAACGGCTTCACGGTTTCAAATGTCACATATAACGGTGAAAATATTTCTGTTTTAAAGGATGATAATGATCAATATACCATATATTATCTTTCCTCAGAAGAAGAGCCCGAGCTTGTGCCTTATACCTACGATGAACAAACCGGCTTCTTTACAAAGCTTGAATATTATACTCAGGGTGACTACACCTATATTTTCGCACAATTGCCCGATGATATGGTTATGCCCGAGAATTATTATCAAACAAATTTAAAGCTTTTGGATATGAATATATATTGCTATGCTAATTCTGAAAGCGGCACTCGCGATTTTTATTATCTGTATTGCTATTCTGACGGTATATATGGTTTTTACAGATATGATACCAGAGAAAATGTAATGCAGCGTTTTCCTGAGCTTTCAGCCACACAAACTATAAGCCCTGTTGTAGACAGCGATGCCGAACGACCTGACGGAATTATTGCCCGCTTCAATACCTTGACCACAAACTCAAAAATGATTGTTATCGCATTTATTTTTATCGTTTTAGCTGTTGTTGCCTTGGCTGTTTTAGCGGTAATAAAGGTTATGAATAATAACGCTGATCCAAACAGTGAAGAAGATAGTTCTGAGGATGATTTTGATGAGGTCACCTTAAACAGCAAGTTTTCTTTGCTTGCGTCCGATGATGAAAAGGAAAAATAATTTTCAAAATACCACGCCGCTATAATTTATAGCGGCGTGACCGTTTATTAGTAATTTATTATATTTATTTCGCATACCCTTTATTGGGTGATGATTGTGATTTTTTTAAAATATGCTGTTATTACTTTGTTGGGAATATCGGCATTTGTTATTTTGATTTTTGCCATTAAGAGCAAGAAGCCCTTTAAAGCCTTGATTTTAAATGCGATATTGGGTGTTGCCGTTTTGGGTATTGTCGATTTAAGCTCAAAGCTTACAGGGGTGTATATCCCAATAAATGAATACACTGTTTTAGGAAGCAGTATATACGGTTTACCCGCAATTTGCGGATTTTTGCTGTTAAGATTTATTTTTATATAAATATTACTCGCAATAATGACTGTTTTGTGTTAAAATAAAAGAAGTTTAATTTAGTAGGTGAGTTTTTTGCTGCAATTTATTTTTGGTAAACCCGCATCCGGCAAAACATACACAATAATAAATAAAATAAAGCAGGTAATAGGTCAAGACAAGGAATGTGTTTTGATTGTTCCTGAACAGTTCACCTTCGAAAGTGAAAGAGCACTTTTGCAGGCGTTAGGAGATAAAGCGGCTTTGAAAGCAACCGTTCTCAGCTTTTCGCGCTTGTATGATGAGATCTTGCGCAATGTGGGCGGACTTTGCGGTACGGTGCTAAGCTCAAGCGATAAAATCATTTTTATGAAGCGAGCTTTGCGTGAAATTAAGAGTGAATTAACCCTTTGGTCTAAATATGCAGATTCTGTAAGCTTTGCAAAAATTATGCTCGATACCGTTGGAGAATTTAAAATTAACGCAGTTACTCCCGAAAAAATCCGCGATGCTGCTGCTTTTACCGAAAATACCACCCTTAAAACAAAGCTTTCGGATATTGCGTTGATTTACGAAACCTTTGATATTTTGACGGGTGAAAAATTTATCGACCCGGCTGATAATCTCACTATTTTATACCGTAAGCTTGCAGATTTTGATTTTTTCAAAGGAAAAACAGTCTTTTTCGATTGCTTTAGAGGCTTTACCGGTCAACAATACAAAATAATTGAACGGATAATGGCGCAGTCAGAGGATGTATATATAGCGCTTACAAACGATGTGGAAAATTCAAGGGAATACAATGTTTATACGAATATTCGTATTTCGGCAGAACGAATTTCAAAAATAGCCAGAAAATATAACATTGATATTGATGCACCTTTGATTTTAGGTGAAAGCCGCTATACTCACAAGGAATTAAATGTACTTGAAGGGCTTCTTTCCGGAAAAAACATTACGGAAAATATTTCAGCAGAGCATATTACTATATGCTCTGCGGTTACTGCTTACGATGAAGCTGAATTTACAGCTCGCACTATAAGAAGGCTCGTAAGAACAAAGGGCTACAGATACCGTGATTTTATTATAATAGCAAGAGATGCCGAAAAGTATAAAGAGGCTGTTTTTGCTTCTTGCGAAAGAAATTCTGTGAGCTGTTTTTATGACAGCCGTATTCCTTTATCGGCATTTCCCTTGGCGGTTGCAGTTGAGGCTGCAATTTCTGCTAAATCAATTTCAACTGAAAATATATTAAGATTTCATAAAAGCGGCTTAGGAACCCTTGAGACCGATGAAATATCACAGCTTGAAAATTATGCCCTGCTATGGAATATTGACGGGGAGCTTTGGCTTAAAGAATGGGATATGAATCCTAAAGGCTTTGCTTCTGCTGATGATAATACTGCCGAATTGTCACAGGAAACAGAGCAAATAAACAATTTGCGCAAACGGGCAATCTCGCCTTTATTGGCATTCCGCGATAGCTTCAAAGGAAATGCTGCCGATATGGTGCGTGCAATCATAGCTTTAATTGATGCTTGCGCAATGTCGGACAAGCTGTCTGCAATAAGTGAAAGCTTTAAATACGATAACAATATTATGTCCTATGATGCTTTTATACAGGCGTATGACGAGTATATTAAGATACTTGACAGCTTGGTTACCTGCTTTGGCGGACAAAGTCTCAAGACTGAGGAATTCTCTGAAGCGCTCATTCTCGCGGTTTCTAATTGCGATATTGGTGTTATACCTCAAATGCTCGATGAGGTAACCTTCGGCTCTGCAGACAGAATTCGTCCGTCAAGACCTAAAATTGCTTTTGTTTTAGGAGCAAATCAAGGTGTTTTCCCTTGCAGTGCCGTGAATAACGGTTTACTTAACACATCCGAAAGAAAAGGATTAATTGAATACGGCATAGATATAGCGGACAATTCGGTTTATTCTGCCATAGACGAGGATTTTCTTGTTTATTGCAGTCTCTGCTGTGCAACCGATGAAATATATGTTTCTTACAGCAATCAGTCTTTTTCGGGCGAAAAAAAGGAACCGTCTGCATTTGTTGATTTGATATGTAAAAAAATCGAGTGCAACAGGGTATATGAACCAAATGCATTTTTTTCGATAGATAATGCGCCCGAAACCGCCCAAGCTGCTTACAGTGAATATTGCCGCAGAAGGCAGAATTCCGCTGACGAAATTCTTTCCTTAAGAGAGGCTATTATTGCAGACGGAAGCGGAAAAAGGCTTGAATATATCGAAAATATATTTTATAATCCTCAAAAAACAGTTTCACCTGCAACTGCACGCAAGCTTTACGGTAAAAATATCAAAATGTCTGCTTCCAAGCTTGATACCTTTAACCGCTGTCATTTTTCATATTTTTGCAGATACGGTTTGGGTGTGAGAAAAATCGAACCGGCACAGCTTAATGTAATGCAACGCGGCACTGTCGTTCATTTTGTGTTGGAAAAGCTTATTACCGAGCATGGCGATGGTATTTCAAGGCTTTCGCTTGAAGCTTTGGATTTATTTACAGAAAATGCTGTTAATTTATATTTGGATGCTATTCCCGGATACCGAAGCATTGAAAATCCTAAATTCAAATTCTCGATTTCAAGGCTTTTGCGTTCATTAAAGGAGGTTGTGCGTCATATTGCCGCAGAGCTTTCGCAAAGCGATTTCAAGCCTGTTGCATGCGAGCTCAAAATCGGAAAAAACGGCGATATTCCTGCAATTGAATTTAACTTTGACGATGGAACACTTTTGTTGGAGGGAAGTATCGACCGTGTTGACAAATATAACGGTTATATCCGTATAATAGATTATAAAACAGGCAGTAAAAGCTTTAAGCTTCCCGATATATTATTCGGTCTAAATATGCAAATGCTTTTATACTTATATGCCGTTATCAGAGGAAGCGGCCTGCAGGATTCCTTTGGCGCAGGAATTTTATATCAACCGTCAAAACGGGATATTAATAATAACGGTATGGCAATGAACGGGTTACTTCAGGGTGATAAGGCACTTGTTGATGCAATGGATAAGGCGGGTCAGGGCGAGTTCGTGCCAAAACTTGCTTTTAATAAGGATGGGAGCATTTCAAAGAGATCGGCTTCTTATATTTCTGCTGAAAAATTCACAGAGATTTTTGACTATATTGAGAAAACTATGAAAAAAACAGGCAAGCTTATTTCTAACGGGGATATTTCGGTTTCCCCGATTGACGGTAGGGAATCGCCCGCCTGTAAATACTGTGATTTCTATTGTGTATGTGGGATTGAAGGCAGGGAAGTGCCACGCGTGCCCGACATAAATAATGAGGAAGTTTTTGAAAAAATCAAGGAAGGAGATAACAATGGCATTTAATCCTACACCCGAACAACATTCTGCAATATTTGCAAAGGGTAATATTTTGGTTTCTGCCGCCGCAGGGTCGGGCAAAACAGCCGTTTTGGTTGAGCGCGTAATACAAAAGCTTTGCTCACCTGACGAATGTGTAAGCGCAGACAGTCTTTTGATTGTAACCTTTACAAATGCCGCCGCAGCCGAAATGCGTTCACGAATAGAAATGCGCTTGGACGAGGAATGCAGGAAACATCCCGATGATGTTTCTTTGCTGAGACAAAAGCATTTGCTAAGCAGTGCAAAAATCTGTACGATTGACTCCTTTTGTATTGATTTGGTTCGGGAGAATTTTGAAATTGCCGGTGTTTCTCCGGATTTCAAAATTAGTGACGGTAACTCTCTTAAAGCAATCAATGAAAGAGTTTTGTCAAGCATCGTAAACAGACATCTTAAAGAAAATACGCCGTATTTTGAGGAGCTTTTGGATATTGTCGGCACAGAATACGATGAAACAAGCTTTGTTGAATTTGTTTTAGGAATATATGAATATTCACGCCAATTACCTTTCCCGGAAATCTGGTTTAATGAAATTGCAGAGTTTTATTCACAAGGGGTTTTCTCAAATGAATCACCCTGGTATGTTTATGCCTTTGGTCGGGCAAGCGAGGTGATTGATGAGTGTGTCGGTGCGCTTTCCTGTGCGATTGACCTACTGAGCGTTTGCGAAAAAGCGTCCGAGGTTATGATGCCTCAGTTTTTACAGGCAAAAGAATATCTGAATATTTTAACTAACGCTTTGGATACAGGTGATTGGGATATTTTCTATTATGCTTTGGTTGATTTCTATCTGCCGTCTTTGCCTGTTGTACGCGGTGTCAGTAGTATATACGAGGTTACCGCCGCCAAAAATATATATAAATATATTTCCGATAAGGCGATTGATAAGCTGAAAAAGATTTTTTATGCTGATTTATCCGTTATTAACGGTCAATTTTCAATGCTTTCCAAACCGATTGCTCTTTTAGCCGATATTTTGACCGAATTTGACACAGCGCTTTTTGAGGAATACACCTCGCTTAATACCTTTACATTTCACAATACCGAGCATTTGGCTTTGAGACTATTGTGCGAGCAAAGGGAGGGCGAGATAATTGTCAAACCGCAGGCTGAAAAACTGTTGAACCGTTTTAGTGAGGTTATGGTTGACGAATATCAGGACACTAACGACCTTCAGGATATGCTTTTTTATGTTCTTTCCAACCGTGAAAGCCGCCTCTTTGTAGTCGGTGATGTGAAGCAAAGTATATATGGCTTCAGAGGCGCTAATCCAAGGAACTTTCTTAAAAAGAAAAACAGATATATACCCTTTGCCGAAGCAAAGACCGGCAATCCGCAAAAAATCATTTTAGGCAATAATTTCAGATGTAAACCGCAGGTTTGCGATTTTGTGAATTTTTTCTTTACGCTGTTTATGAATCCTGACACGGGGGAAATTGTTTATAACGAGGAAGAAAAGCTTATACCTGCTGCAGTTTATCCCGAAATCCCCAATGAAATCAGTACAGATTTTTATATTTTGAACAGCAAAGCCACCGCTTCAAAAAACAATCTGCTTGAAGCGCGTCTTATAGCGGACTATATTCACAAGGTTATGAATAGCGGACCTGTTATCAAGGTTGATAATGAAAACTTAAGACCTGCGCGTTTTTCTGACTTTGCGATTTTACTTCGCAGTGCTAAGCTTAAAGCTCCCGCAATGGCAGAGGAATTAAAAAAGCAGGGGATTCCCGTTAGCTTCACCTTGGAAAATTTCACACAAACAATTGAAATTTCCACCTTTCTTTCCTTGCTTACTGTAATTGATAACCCGCAAAGAGATATTGAGCTTTTGAGTGTTATGCTGTCACCCATTTTCGGCTTCACCCCTGATGATGTTTCAAATTTCCGAATTGAGAAAAGAGATGCTTCTTTATATTCAGCGGTTGTTTTGGCAGGGGCACAGGGAAAGGAGGCGGCAAAAAGCTTTTTAAAACAAATTGAAAAATATCGTTTGTATTCGGTTACCAATCCGTTGCCGCGTTTTATTTCCCTGTTGCTTAATGAAACAAATTATATTGATATTGTTTCTGTTATGCCTGACGGTGCAAAACGGCGATATAACCTCTTGCTGCTTTGCGATTATGCAGAACAGTATATTAAAAACTCAAGCCCCACATTAGGGGGCTTTATCAGGTTTATTTCCAAACAGTCCGAGGGCGGATTAAAAGCGGCATCTGTCGGCGGAGGAAGCGATTCTGTAAAAATAATGAGTATACATGCCTCTAAGGGACTTCAGTTTCCGGTTTGTATTGTTGCGGGACTCTCTGCCGACTTTAATGATAACGAAGCACATTCTGCCACTCTGTATTCAACCGATTTCGGAATTGGCTTTAAATACTTTGATGAGGTGGAGAAAAAGAAGCTCACAACGGTGGGGCGCGAGGTAATACTTGATCGTATTCGCAGAACGCGCTTGGAGGAGGAGTTAAGACTTTTTTATGTGGCATTAACCCGTACTCAGGACAGACTGTTAATGACCGCAACCTTTTCTGATGTTGAAAAAAAGGTGGAGGAAATAAAAACACTGCTTATTTCTTCCGGTTGCTCAGTTACCTCCAATTTGTTTTCTCGAACCAAATCTTATGCCGATTGGCTTTTGATTTCGCTACTGCTTCATCCGGACGGTAAGTGTATTCGCGGAAACGGTTCTTCGATTATAACCGTTGATACAAAGAGTAAAATTGCCGTTTCGGTTTTTGATGCTGAAAGCCTGCCCGACCGTTCCGAAACCAAAGGAAAGGCAAAGCTGTGTGAGGACAAGACTTTGACGGACAAAATCAAAAACAATATAAGCTTTGTTTATCCCTTTGAAAAGCTATTGAATATAGAGTCAAAGGCTTCGGTTTCAAGACTTGCAAACAGTGCAGAAAGCGCTAAATATGCATTTTCCGGCAAACCTTCTTTTATGAGCGTGGGTGGTATAACCGCTTCGGAACGCGGAACTGCAATGCATCGGGTGATGCAGTTTTTTGACTTTGAAAATTTTGAACAACCCGAGCTTGAAATAGAACGGCTTTATGAATGGCAGTTCATATCCGAAAGGGAAGCCAAGGCGATGGATATAAAGGCTTTAAAAAGCTTTTTCGGAAGTGAGATTTTTTCCAGAATAAGGCAGTCTCAAACCGTAAAACGGGAAATGCGTTTTTTGACAGAGGTTCCTGCAGGTCAGCTCTCTGCCGAGCTTGAAAATGAGCTTTCTGACGAAAAGATAATCGTGCAGGGTGCGGTTGATGTTTGCTTTATTGAGCCTGACGGTATCGTTATTTTGGATTTCAAAACCGATAGAGTAGACTCGCCGTTACAGCTCGCCGCCGCTTATTCCGAACAGCTTAATATTTATGCTGCTGCCTGTGAAAAAATATTTGAAAAGCCGGTAAAACAAAAAATAATTTATTCCTTTGCTTTATCGAGGGAGATTGAGGTAAAATAAGTATGTGGAAGCTTTTACGATTTTTGAAAAAATATGCTGCTCAAAGCGTATGCGCTCCAATTTTCAAAGGATTGGAGGTAGCCTTTGAGTTAATTGTTCCGATTGTAATTGCGGCTGTAATTGATAAGGGAATTGTCCTGGCAGATAAACCCTATATTTTTAAAATGTGCGGTGTATTAGTGCTGTTGGCTGTGGTTGGACTTTCCTGCACACTTCTGGCACAGTATTTCGCAGCAAAAGCTTCGGTGTCATTTTGCAGTGATATTCGTTCAGCGCTTTTTAAACATATTTCAAAGCTCTCTTTTTCTCAGATAGACGGTATTGGTACACCTACCTTAATCACTCGTCTTACAGGTGACCTTAATCAGGTGCAAACAGGCGTTAATTTGACATTGAGACTTTTGATACGGTCTCCCTTTGTTGTGTTTGGCGCAGTAATAATGGCATTTACCGTTGATTCGCGTGCCGCCACAGTATTTGCCGTTACTGTACCGATTTTGGCGGTGATAATTTTCGCTGTAATGCTTATAACCATACCGCTTTACAAACACACACAGCAACTGCTTGATAAGCTTTTAAGTAAAATTTCCGAATCATTACTCGGTGTGCGTGTTATCCGCGCCTTTTGTAAGGAAAGAGAGGAATATTCTGAATTTGAGGCGGCAAATTCTAAGCTTTGCGCCACTCAATTAAGGGTTGGCAGAATTTCTGCGTTGTTAAATCCGCTAACGGTAGTGATTGTAAATCTTTCAATAGCGTTACTGATTTACAGGGGCGCTTTGCAGGTTGACAGCGGTTATCTTAGCAAAGGTCAGGTTGTGGCATTATATAATTATATGACACAAATATTAATAGAGCTTATAAAGCTTGCAAACCTGATAATTAATATTGCCAAATCCATAGCTTGCGGCAATCGCATTCAAGCTGTTTTTGACACTCAGCCTGATATTGTTTCAGGTGATACAACCGTGGCAACGCCGGCTGAATATGCAATCGAATTTGACAATGTAACCTTTGCCTATGCAAAGGGTGCCGAGCCTGCAATTAAAAATATCAATTTAAAAATCAAGCCGCACGAAACGGTTGGTATTATAGGCGCAACAGGCTCAGGAAAAAGCACATTGATTAATTTAATACCGCATTTTTATACTCCGGACAGCGGAACGGTTTCTGTTTTTGGAAAAAATGTAAATTCCTTTTCTCTTGACTTTTTGCGTGGTAAAATTGGTCTTGTGCCGCAAAATGCAGTTTTGTTCAAAGGAACCGTGCGAGAAAATATGAGAATGTCCAATCCAAATGCCACAGACGAGGAAATTTTTGCCGCATTAAAGACTGCGCAGGCAGAGGATTTTATTTTGAAAAAAAACGGGGTGCTTGATTTTGTGGTTGAGCAAAACGGAAAAAATCTTTCGGGCGGTCAGCGTCAAAGACTTAATATCGCGAGAGCGCTTGTTCGCAAGCCGGAAATTCTTATTTTGGATGATTCCTCAAGTGCGCTTGACTATGCAACCGATGCGGCACTGCGTACAGCTATAAAGAATTTGGATTTTCCATGCACTGTTATTATTGTCTCTCAAAGGGCATCCTCCTTGCGCCATGCCGATAAAATAGTTGTACTTGAGAAGGGAAGCATAGTTGATGTCGGTACAGATAATGAACTAAAAGAACGGTGCGGAATATACCGAGAAATCCGCCGCACACAGTTTGAAGAAGCAGGAGGGGAAAGTGATGAGTAAATCCGAAAAAACAAAACAAACCCTTCTTAAACGCATTTTAGCAACTGTTGGCAATAATAAGTATCTTATTTTACTCTCACTGTTGCTAACCGTATTCAGTGTAGCGCTTACATTGTATATTCCTATACTTGCCGGAAATGCAATTGATGCTATTATTGGTAAAAATGATGTTCGGCTGGATGTTATTGTTCAGAATCTTTTTTTGATTGCGGTTTGTGCCGGTGCTTCGGGAATGCTGCAATGGTTAATTTCGGTTATAAATAACCGGGTTGCCTATAAAACCGCCAACGATTTAAGAAACCGTGTTGCACAGCATATAAACAGCTTGCCGCTTTCGTATATCGATTCGCACCCCTACGGTGATATTGTCAGCCGAGTTACATCTGATACCGATGTTTTCACGGACGGTCTTTTGTTGGGCTTTTCACAGTTGTTTAACGGAGCAGTTACAATTATAATAACACTTATTTTTATGCTCACTTTGAGCCCCGTTATAGCCATCGTGGTGGTTGCGCTGACACCTATATCATTATTTATTGCAAGATTTATTGCGTCAAAAACCTATTCACTCTTTGGTAAACAATCAAAAATCAGGGGAGAACAAACCGCGCTGATAAATGAAATTGTCAGCAACCAAAAAACAGTTCAGGCTTTTTCGTATGAGGATAGAAGTGCTGTCAGATTTGATGAGATTAATAAAGAATTAAGTGATTGTTCTATCAAAGCAATATTTTTCTCCTCGCTAACAAATCCGTTTACCAGATTTGTTAATAATTTAATTTATGCCGCTGTTGGCTTATCAGGTGCATTAGCTTCACTCGCAGGAGTGTTGAGTGTGGGCGGTTTTGTAAGCTTTTTGGCATACGCTAATCAATATACCAAGCCATTCAATGAAATTTCGGGTGTGATTACCGAATTGCAAAATGCTTTTGCCTGTATTCAAAGGGTTTTTGAACTGTTGGATGCTTCTCCGGAAGTACCGGATAAAAACGATGCTCTTGATTTGAAAAATATAAACGGTGATATTAAGATAGACGGTTTGTATTTTTCGTATGATAAAAGCAAAAAACTGTTGCAAAACCTGAATTTGAATGTTTCTGCAGGTCAGAAAATTGCGATTGTCGGCCCCACGGGTTGCGGAAAAACCACATTAATTAACCTACTTATGCGCTTTTACGATATGGATAGCGGAACTATAAGCGTTGATGGGATTGATGTAAAAAATATTACTAAAAATTCACTAAGAGATCATTACGGTATGGTTTTACAGGAGACATGGCTTAAAGAGGGCAACGTCAGAGAAAATATATCCTACGGAAATGCTGATGCTACCGAGGAGGATATAATAACGGCGGCAAAAGCCGCACACGCACATAGCTTTATTATGCGGTTGCCTGACGGCTATGATACTGTTTTAGGTGGTAAGGGCTCACAACTGTCCCAAGGTGAGAAGCAATTACTCTGTATTGCAAGAGCAATGCTGTCGGCTCCATCAATGTTAATTCTTGATGAAGCGACCTCATCTATTGACACTGCAACCGAGCTTAAGGTACAGGATGCCTTTAAAAAGCTTATGCAAGGGAAAACCTCATTTGTTGTTGCACACAGACTTTCCACCGTCATCGATGCTGATGTTATTCTTGTTATGAAAGACGGAAATATCGTTGAGCAGGGAACACACACAGAGCTTTTAGCGAAAAACGGATTTTATACCCAGCTTTATAACAGCCAATTTGCAATTTGAGTATTTGTATTTTATATGTAAAATTATAGTTTATTGTGGTTATTTGTAGGGGACGATGCCCACATCGTCCCGCTAAAATTTGCAGAAACCCAACGGGGCGATGTGGGCATCGCCCCCTACGAAATTAATTAAATTAGTGCGGCAAACTATAATTTAGCGGTCATTCTGTCCTTTTATTCTAAGAAATTACAATAAAACCCGACTCTCAAAAGGTGTGCTTTTTGATAGTCGGGTTTTTATATTAAAATTATACATTACAATCTCCATAAATGCAAGATTTTGGAGAAAAAATATTCAAATTTTGTCTTTTAAAATGATTTTCTCGTTAAAATTAAATGCCTTGCAACTATTATCAAAAAGCACACCTTTTGATAATGGTACAAGGAGATTGTTATATGGCAAATGCAACGCTTGCTGAAGCAAAAAATACAAAGAATGATGAATTTTACACACAATACGAGGATATACAGCGGGAAATCAATGCCTATCTTGAATACAATCCTGATGTGTTCCGTGGCAAAACTGTGCTTTTACCTTGTGATGATCCGGAATGGTCGAACTTCACAAGATTTTTTGCTCAAAACTTTGAAAATTTCGGATTAAAAAAGCTTATTAGTACAAGCTTTGCGTATGAAAGTAAAAATTCAAATGTAAAATATAAGTCATCTGTATTTGAGGAAACCTCATTAAACTTTGATGAGAACAAAACCAGAACACACGGCAAAATTTTTACATTAACAAAGGATAGTAACAAATCTGGTGTAATTGATATTGACGACCTCGAATGGCAATATTTAGAGGGTGACGGAGATTTCAGAAGCAATGAAGTAAAGGCTTTACGTGACGAAGCCGACATAATAATCACCAATCCACCTTTTTCATTATTTAGGGAATTTTTAACATGGATAATTGAGGGTGGAAAAGATTTTATTATTATTGGTAATATGAATGCTATTACATATAAAGAAGTTTTCCCATTAATTATGCAAAATACGGTTTGGCTTGGTAACGGCTTTAGCGCTGGTAATGCTTATTTTATGCCCGCATCTGCAAATGTTTTTGAATATGCAAGCGGTGTATATGACGAAAAGACAGGGTTGGTTAAGTTCCGTAATTGCTGTTGGTTTACTAATGTTGACCACGGCAGACGACATCAACCGCTACAACTAATGTCAATGGAGGATAACATTAAATTCAGTAAACATAAAGAGATAAAAGAACAAGGGTATCAGAAATATGATAATTGCGATGCCATCGAAGTACCTTTTACTGATGCAATACCTTGTGACTATGATGGCGTAATGGGTGTGCCGATTTCTTTTTTACTGAAATACTGTCCTGAGCAATTTGAAATAATTAAATTCAGAAAAGGTGACGATGAGAAGGATTTAAGTGTTAATGGGAAATGCCCTTACTTTAGAATTTTGATACGAAGGAGATAGTTTGATGATTACTACATTAAAAACCGATATAACCGTAGCTGATATTTGCCAAGGCTTTGTGTATAATGAATATGAGGGCAAAGGATTATTCGGACTGTCCGGCAAGCTGACGATACAGCCGGAATACCAAAGAAATTACATATATGCTGACGGAAAGCGCGATGTTGCGGTTATCGAGTCAATTATCAAAGGTTATCCTTTAGGGCTTATCTATTTTACAAAGGTTGCAGAGGACAAATACGAGGTGCTTGACGGTCAACAGCGCATAACAAGCTTTGGTCGATATGTTACGGGTAAGTTTGCAATTAAGGACTGTAACGGCATACCGAGATATTTTTCAGGGCTTGCAGAGGATTTGCAGAAAAAAATAATGGAGACGAAGCTCACCGTCTATATATGCGAGGGCACTGAAAGCGAGATTAAGGAATGGTTTAAGACAATAAATATTGCAGGTGTGCCTCTTAACGAGCAAGAGCTGTCAAACGCAATCCATTCGGGGCCCTTTGTAACAAAGGCGAAAGAGGAATTTTCAAACAGTCAAAACGCAAACATCCAAAAGTGGAGCGCTTATGTTTCGGGTAATGTTCTCCGTCAGGACTATTTGAGAACAGCGCTTGAATGGGTGAGCAAAGGTAACATTGACGATTATATGAGCCGACACCGTTATGATGATAACATCACCGAGCTTAAGTCTTATTTCACAAGTGTTATTGATTGGGTTTCAAGTGTGTTTATAGATATTGAAAGCGAAATGAGAGGTTTACCTTGGGGCGTGCTTTACGAGCGTTATCACCGCAATTCTTATGCACCTGATGAGGTCTCAGCCAAACTGCACGAACTGTATGCTGACTTTTATGTTAAGGATAAAAAAGGGATTTACGAGTATATACTCGGCGGTTGTACCGATAACAAGCTTTTAAATATCCGTGTGTTTGACGAGCCGACTAAAAAGACGGTCTACAGCCGCCAAACAAATGAAGCAAAAGTCAAAACTGTTTCTAACTGTCCATTGTGTGCTATGGGTGGCGATAATAACAAAAACCGTATCTGGAAAATAACCGAAATGGATGCAGACCATGTAACCGCGTGGAGCAAGGGCGGAGCGACAGAAATTAACAACTGCCAAATGCTTTGTAAAACGCACAACCGTATCAAGGGTAACAGGTAAAAAAGAGGGGAGAAAAAGATATTTCGTAGGGAACGACCTGTGTGTCGTTCCGTTGGATATTGATAAATTCTAACGGGTAACACTCAGACCGCCCCTACGAAATATTGCTTGCTATACAATTATCAACCCCCGACTATATTCTTTCTGATAAGTCGGCTAATTGTTGCATAGTTAATTGTTCAGAACGCACCGTCTCGGAAAGTCCGAGTTCCTGCAAAGCATTGCGAATAACATCTTTATCTATTCCCAAAGTATTTGAAACAGTGTTGACAAGTGTTTTTCTGCGCTGTGCAAAGCAGGCTTTAATAAGTTTGAAAAACTTTGATTTGTCCGAAACATTAACAGGCGGCTTATTTCTTATTTTTAAGCTTATAACTGCGGAATCAACCTTGGGGGACGGTAAAAAGCTTTCTTTTCCGACCTCAAAAAGAATTTCTGCATCCGCATAATAGTTTACTGCCACCGTTACAGCTCCCGATTCGCGGCTTCCAACCTCAGCACAAAGGCGCTTTGCTGCTTCTAATTGCACCATCACGGTAATATTTTTAATCGGCAACTCGCTTTCAAGTAGGGACATAATAATGGGTGAGGTAATATAATAGGGGAGATTTGCACAAACGCAAACCCCGGAACAATCTGAAAACTTTTCAGTGATAAGTCTTTTTAGATCAAGCTTCATGGCATCACCGTATATCACTTCAACATTTTCACAGTCTGCAAGGGTAACAGGCAGTATTTTTTTCAGCCGTTCATCCAGCTCAATAGCAACAACCTTTTTTGCCCTTTTGGAAAGCTCGGTTGTAAGTACACCGATTCCGGGACCTATTTCTATAACACCCGTGTCATCATCGCAGGCGGCGCTTGCCATGGCAGGGCATACAGAATCGTCTATCAAAAAATTTTGCCCCAAGCTTTTTTTGAAGGAAAAACCAGCGTTTTTAAGTAAATTTTCAATGGCATTAATATCAGAAAGCTTCATTTAATTACTCCGTAAATTTAATATATTTCATTATACTCCAATAAATTGACCGTTGCAATAAAATTTTTGATGACAAATTGAAAAATATATGTTAAAATGTTTTTAAATATATTTTTGGATGTGAACTTAAGTTGGATAATAGGTATTATGAAAATGTAATTTCTGAAATGCAGGCTTTTTTTGATGAACACGGCTTTAAGCTCAATGATAACGGAGCTTATGAAAATTCATCCAAGTCTGTAAAAATTGATTATGATGAAGCTCGCCAGATGTATATACTTTCGGTTGCTGATTTTGATGAGGATTCAAAAAAATTCGGTGAATACAGCGAGTTGAGCTCTTGGCTTTTTGACGATACGCAAAACGCAAAGGATGCCGTATCCGTTGGAATTGATTTCGGCGTTTCCTTGCGAAAGCATCTTGGTATTAAGCATAAGCGCGTGGCATCTACGGCTGATGTTGAGCTGCCAACTGCCTCTAAATCCGGCAATATGACAGTTACCGGATTTGCAAAAAAAATGCTTGATGTATTTCCGGCATTGAAAGACGAATATAAAGCTCATATAGCAACCTACGGAAATTTTCTTTATATTAATTTCTTTGGTGAGCATTTAGTACCTTGTCTTAATTCGCTCTTTTCTGAAGGAAACAAAAAGCAAATCAAAAAGCTTTATGATGTTTTTGAGGATGCCTATGTAAAAGGGGATAAGGATACTGTGAATATTCTTATCGCTTTACTTTGCGCCGCATCCTATAAGAATGAAAGTGCTGACACTGCTATAAAGACAATGTTGGAGGAGGATAAGCATTTCCTTTCCTCTTATGAAAATTTTAAGGCTGTTTTCATAAAGAACAAAAAGCTTTTGTCTGCACTTGTGAAATAATTTTAATTTACGGAGGTTTCTTTATGTGGTTTTTTCTCGCTTTAATTTTTGTTCTTTTAATCCTTGTACCTAATGTTAAAATTGTACCCCAGGCAACTGAATATGTTATTGAATTTTTAGGAAAGTATAAAACCACTTGGGGCGCAGGTTTGCATTTCAAAATCCCTCTTTTAGAAAAGATTTCTAAAAAAATAACCTTAAAGGAGCAGGTGCTTGATTCTCCGCCACAGCCGGTTATCACAAAGGATAATGTAACTATGAGAATTGACACCGTAGTTTATTATCGTATATTTGATGCAAAGCTTTATACCTATGGAGTTGTAAATCCTGTAAATGCACTTGAAAACTTGACTGCAACAACCCTCAGAAACCTTGTCGGTGAGCTTGAGCTTGACGGCACCTTAACCTCCCGAGATACCATCAATGGGAAAATGACTGCCATTTTGGATGATGCTACAGATAAATGGGGAATGAAGGTAAACAGGGTAGAGCTTAAAAACATTATTCCGCCCGAGGAAATTCAAAGTGCCATGGAAAAGCAAATGAAGGCTGAACGGGATCGCCGTGAAACATTGCTTCAGGCTGAGGGACATAAGGCTGCTGCAATCACACGGGCAGAGGGTGATAAGCAAGCAATGATTCTTGCCGCTGAAGGCGAGAGAGATGCCAGAATTGCCCGAGCTGAAGGTGAAGCTAAGGCTATTTATCTGGCAAAAAAAGCCGAGGCAGACGGTCTTAAGGCATTAAAAGAAGCCGGTGCAGATTTGGCGGTTTTGGAACTTAAAAAATATGAGGCATTGGTTGAAATGTCAAACGGAACAGCCGCAAAGCTCATAATCCCTACCGATGCTGTAAATGCAGTTACCAATAATGCGATTTTCACTGAGACAACCGGATTGGGTGATAATGTTAAAGAAGCACCAAAGCCGGTTAAACCAGAGAAAAAAGACGAATGTTGCGATTAATAAGTGCCTTTTAAAGCTTAAAACCGTTAGTGTGAAATTCACACTAACGGTTTTTCTGCTATTTAAGCTTGCTGCAAGGCTTTGTATCAAAACCGGGGTTGAAAGCATAAAAATTCTTGCTGTCAAGCTTATCCGTTGTAAGTCGCATCGCTTCACCGAAGCGATTAAATTAAACGAATAGCCGTAACCCCTTTTAAAATGAGGGTTTACGGCTATATTATTTTTATAAACAACTGTATTGTTCTTCTGTTCTTCTGTTAATACGTTTAATGACTTCACCATTTTCATACATAAAGTCTTCGTATACTTCATAACCAACTTCATCTTCATAATTCTGTTGATTAACTGCTAAATATTCTTGATATTGCGAATCATTTTGCAATTCTTCATATCTTGCTATTTGTTCTTGTTCAACATCATAATTATATCCTTCAGAATCTTCAACTAATCTGTGATGAATTATACCATCAATCATTTCATAATTCGAATCATTTCGTTTTATGACTCCGTCCCATAATTCGTTACGTTTATAGAATTTTAAATATCCTTTTTGAAATTCGAAATTTTTGTAATCTGCGTCTATTATTTTTTCTCCTGTACAACTGTTAAGTTTAGAATTAAAAAATTTAGCATCAAAATCATTGGGACTCTTATAATCAATCTCATAAAAAACTTTCCAAGTATTATCGTAATAAGCCTTAATTGTTCCTGAACGAAATTTATTTTTTAAATACTTTGCATTTACTTTAATATTATTATAATTTAATTCTATTTTTCCATCAAATTGATTATTCTTAATTTCTACATTTCCATTAAAAGAATTATCGTCAGTCTCATATATAGTGTAAACATTATTATTTTTATTATAGATAAAACTATCTTTTTTCAAAGCAAAAAACAAAGATAATAGTATTGATAAAAACTTAGGTTTAAGCATTGTGATTGGATCAATTTCTGTTAAATCAAACATTTTAGGGCTATCAAAATAACAGGGCAACATTATTTTTTTATAAATATTTGATATGTTAGCTTGTTTTTCGTGTGATAAATCATCATTTAAATTCTCTATATCAATAAAAAATTGATATAGTATGTCGATTTCTGCTACCGACAACTTGCTTTGAATAGAACCTAAGACAACAACCCAATTCTCATATAATTTTATATTAGTATATGTTGGAGTTTTACCATTTATAAAATAGGCTATATAAAGATTATGTAATTGCCTTATAGAATATATTGTTTGATAATATATAGTAGCAATATTGTCGTTTAATAGTTGTTTATCTCTGTTTTTTTCTAAATTTGATATTTGTTCTGAAATATTATTACTTTTTTGCGATACTTTTAAAAGTAAGTAGCTTAAAACTGCAGTTACCAATATTCCAATAAATGAAAACCATAAGTCGATAAATTCCGGTATATCAAATGTTCTTGATGAATCTATAAATACATTAATTAAAGATTTAGGCATAAATTTTGATATTCCTAACCCTATATCTAAAAAGAATACGACAATATTAATTGAAAATATACATATAACAACTATTAGTATCCAAATAAAAAATTTTTTCATTATTTTCACCTCTTAAATTTACAAATATATATTAACATATTTTACTAAATGTTTCAATGTTATTAGCAATGCAGTCTTTAAAAAGTATACCATTTAATTTTCAATTATATATTATCTTTATGAAAAACATATAGCATTTTCTTAAACAAGCAAATCTTATTCAGAAATAAACAATGTAAATTTCATTGAAACTTGCAAATGGTAATTTCAGGGAAAAATATCTAAAATTATAAATATAAGTATTATTTGGAGGTGAACTCAAATGGAAGCAAAAGATTTTGCGGATATTTATGAGGAAATTGCCGTTGAAGTGGGAGCGGAAACCGCTGTTGCTATACATAAATTGTTTAAAGGTCAGCAGATTTTGTTTCCGCAGAAGTTATATAAGAAAGACTACATATATAACTATATCAAACAGAATTACAACGGCAAAAATATTCGTGAGTTATCGAAAATGTTTGGATATTCAGACAGACGAGTAAGACAGATTTTAAATGAATTTGCAAAATAAATTTATAATTATAGGAGAGAAAATAAATGGCTTGGGTAATCTTGATTTTATCGTTAATTATTGCAGGTGTAATTTGCCATCTGATGAACAGAAATAGTATAGGAACAACATACGCATACATAAAACGTTTCGTAATCGTATGGATGATTGTTATCGCTGTTTTGGCGGGTATATCAATGAAAATAGGTTTAATTTAACATTAAAAGATTAGAATAAAAGGAATACAAGACAATGATTTTAGTTGGTTTATTAATTTTGATTATTGTTGCCGTATTATCACACATAGTTTTAATAAAAGGCACAAATTTTCTTGGCATTATAGAAAATAAGTATCGTGAAGGTATTGCTACTGAATTGTCCTCAGCAGAAGAACTGAAAAATAAAATTACAGAAACCAGTTCTAATATTATAAAAGGAGCAACAATAAATCCTTCTGAACAAGTTGAGGTTATAGGAAATATAGGTACGCATTTGTTTTATCTTGAAAAAGGTTATGTAAAATGCGAACTTATTAAATACGGTTTTAGAATAAGCCGAATAGGTAGATTTTTAGCTTGGTTAAAAATTGTACCTAAAATGAAAATGGCTAATGAAATTAATTCAATTTTTGAGAATATAAGCGGTAATAAAACAAATGAAACGGAAAACGAAAAAAAGATAAAATCTGTTTCTAATATATCTATGCTTACAAATCTTTTAGCTTTAATATCTATAGTATTAATAATTTTTTCAGTAGTTTCTTTGAAAAAAGGATATGTAGATGTAGTTAAAAACTCTGTCCCCGAAGGATATAATGTTACATACGGAGAGGCTTTTGCAGATTTCTTCACAGATGCAACTTGGGAAGGGTTTAATGCTGATGATGGCAGAAAAGTAGCGGAATTCAAAGGAACTTTCTTAATGGATGGAGAAAATGCAACTGTCCTTATGCAATATACTATGGATGATGTTAACGACACTTTTGAACTCTCATACTTTACCATAAATGGAGAAATTCAAGATATGGAAACGTATGCCTTACTTATGGAAAGTGTATTTGAAAAAAAACCTAAAACAGATTTAGAAACATCTTCCGAAGAAGCTTCATCGGAAGAAATATTTTCTGATGAAACAATGTCCGAAGAAACACCGCCAGAATATGTAACATCACTTTCAACACCTATTTTATCGGGATTTTATTCTGTGAATGTATCTAACGGACTTGATGGTCAATGTTATAGAACACATTGGGGTGGAATCGAAAATGCCACAGGATATGAAATTGAGTCTACTCAACTTACTAACGACGGTTCATATACAGAAACTAAAGAAACTACCGATTTGTTCTATGAGGTTGCAACTTCAATGCCGCTAATTGCTAAAGTTAGAGTAAGAGCATATATAGACAATGAAAACGGAAAACGCATATATAGCGAATGGAGCGAACCTAAAGAAGTAGAAATAAATACAGAATACCTTGAAGAAAATAACGACTTGAATTGGGATAATATGCTCGGTGAATATTCGGGTGATGGTATGAACAGTATTTACCTCGAAAATAATGGAAATGGATTTTATATCACAATAGGCACATACAGAGGCGGCGAGGATTTAGAAGGAAAATTGTTTTTAGAAGAAAATAATACATTGTGTTATTCTGATGGTGACACTCATTCTTTTTCGCTTAGAATTCTGGATAGTAACACAGTAGAAATATTTGATGCAAGTTGGTCGTGTAGTTTTTGCGGTGTTTACACGAAATATTAGAATAAATAAGACAGTTCAATTTGATTTGAACTGTCTTATTTATAGTAGAGATATTCTAAAATGTTATCTTTAGGTATTTTCCACCTATTGCCAATTTTAAATGCTTCAATTTGACCGCTATGTAATAAATCAAGCATTGTATTTTTTCCAACCTTTAAAAGTTGCTTACACTCATTAAAGGTTAGTATATCGGAGATATTTTCAAACATTAACATCCGCTCCCATCTTTTTATTTTTTGTTTTATATTAGTGTTTGTTGGTTTATATAAGTTTATATTAGATACGCAAACAAATCCAATTTTGTTTATATATTATACCTTTGGTTAATACCATTATAAACTTAGGAGGATTTTATAAAATGAAAGAAAAAACAGTATGCTCTGTATGCGGAGCAGTATTAACAGAGGAAAATGCGAGAGAATTTGAAGGACGTATTATGTGTGAAACCTGTTTATATGATAAGACGGTTTTATGCGATAATTGTCAGGACAGAATTTGGAGGGACGAAGCTGAGGGAGATGCTACATACACTCTATGTCACCATTGTTATGAAAACCATTACACTTCTTGTGAGGATTGCGGAAGACTTATTCACAACGAGGATGCTTTGTATATGGATGATGAAGATTATCCGTATTGCCGAGATTGCTTTGAAAAGCTAAATAATAATTCAATAAAAAATTACTATTACAAGCCTGAGCCGATTTTCTACGGTTCAGGCAATTTGTTTTATGGGGTTGAATTGGAAATCGATAAAGGCGGTGAAGATGGCTCAAACGCTCAAATTTTGCTTGACATTGCAAATAAAAATGGTGAAAGAATCTACTGCAAACACGATGGTAGCATCTATGACGGTTTTGAGGTTGTATCCCATCCAATGAGCCTTGATTATCACATTAACAATATGAATTGGCTTAGTGTATTTGAAAAGGCTGTTGAGCTTGATTATCGCTCCCATAACACAACTACTTGCGGATTACATATACATTGCTCCCGCTCTGCTTTTGGTAAAGATTATGAAAAGCAGGAAAAGGCAATCGGCAGAGTGGTTTTCTTTGTTGAAAGGCATTGGAACGAGCTTGTAAAATTCAGCCGTAGAACACCCGAAAATTTAAGCCATTGGGCAGCTAAATATGCGACTATATCTGACACTACGGAAGAAACATATAAAAAGGCAAAGGACAAGCGGATGGGCAGATATGTTGCTGTAAATCTTGAAAACGGTAGCACGATAGAATTTCGCCTTTTTAGAGGTACTCTATGCTACAAAACCTTTATTGCGACATTACAGTTGGTTGATGAAATTTGTTATTGGGCGATTAATCTTACAGACAAGGAAATGGAAGAATTATCTTGGTCTGACTTCGTATCTAAAATACTGCCGAAAAAGGTTGAGTTAATAGAGTATTTAAAATCAAAAAGACTTTATGTGAACGAAGCCGTAACAGAAAGTGAGGAAATGTAAATGTGCGGTCTATTTGGATTTTTAAATTATAGCAATGATAAAACTATGAACTTATCTGTTCTAACTAATTCATTAGCCGAACAATCAGCCATAAGAGGTACAGATGCCACTGGAATTGCTTTTACAAGTTCCAGTGGCATTAATACTGTAAAGGACAGTAAATCGGCTTACAGAATGGATTTTAAGCATCCTGACAACACAATAGCTTTAATAGGTCATACAAGACACAGTACACAAGGTTCTGAAAAGAAAAATTATAATAATCATCCCTTTTCAGGTAAATGTCAAAACACAAAATTTGCTCTTGCTCATAACGGAGTTTTATGCAACGATAAGGAATTAAGAAAATCCCTGCGCCTACCCAAAACAAAAATCGAAACCGATTCTTACATAGCAGTTCAGCTCATAGAAAGCAAAAAGCATTTAGATTTTGATAGCATAAAATATATGGCTGAAAAGACAGAGGGGAGTTTCTCCTACTCTATCATTGATGATAAAAATAATATTTATCTTGTTAAAGGCGATAGTCCGCTATCTATACTTCACTTCCCAAATTACAAAATATATGTATTCGCTTCTACAGATGAAATCTTATATAAATCTGTAATTGATACAAAGTTGCTTTCAGAACTTAAAAGTGGTGCTTTTGAGGAGATTGAAATCAACGAAGGCAATATTTTAAAAATCTGCTCTGATGGTAAGTTGGAGAAAAGAGATTTTAACTATAGGTATTATTATGGGAGAAATTGGTGGGATTTTGGTATCGTACCTTATAGCAGTTCTATAAGCAATAAAGATGACTATATAGAGGACTTAAAATCACTTGCTTGTTTTCAAGGATATTCTCCCGAAACAGTTGATGAACTTATAGGGAGCGGTTTTAGTCCCGAAGAAATTGAAGAGCATTTGTACTGTGGCTATGAATTTTAAAATATAGGAGGAATTACAACTATGAAATTTGTTCGATTTATTATAACTGCAATAGACCTTATATTCGACGTAGTAACGGAAGTATATATAAAGCATAAGCGTTAGAGTGTTTAAAGGTGTACCTTTATACACTCTCTAAAAATATCAGTAAAACAACAAAAAAGTGTCCTTTAAGCTTCTGTGCAAGTTTTTGGAAATATCCTTAAACTCAATGACCTTTTTGGACACTTCCTTTTTGGGGGCAATTATGGAAAATAAAATATTTTATTATGCAAGAGTATCGAGTAAAGAGCAAAATTTAGACCGTCAGCTCGAAGTCTTTAAAAATTTAGGAGCTGATGAAAGGGAGATTATCTGCGATAAAGAAAGTGGAAAGAATTTAGAACGTAGAGGGTATCAGGCATTAAAAAATGCAATGCTTCGTAGCGGTGATACACTGATAGTAAAATCCCTTGACAGACTAAGCCGTAATAAAGCAGATATAAAAAATGAACTTCAATACTTCAAGGATAATAATATCAGATTAAAGGTTATAGATTTACCTACAACAATGATGGATTTACCTAAAGGTCAGGAATGGGTGTTTGAAATGGTAAATAATATTCTGATTGAGGTGCTTGGTACAATCGCTGAGCAGGAGCGACAGACAATACGGCAAAGACAAAGAGAAGGTATTGATGCTGCAAAAGCCAAAGGAAAACATCTTGGCAGACCTAAACTAACCATCCCCGATAATTGGGACGAAGTTATAACCGAGTGGAAAGATAAAAAAATCACTGCAAGAAAAGCAGTAGAAAAACTTCACATAAGCAAATCAACATTTTACAAATTAGTAAACGATATATAAAATGATATGCTCCATAGTTCCAGAGATTTTCAAATTATTATATAAAATTCAAATGCTCCATTGCTCCAGTCACTTTTTTATATTATAATAGGATTACCGTAATTCAATATTAAAATAAGAAAAGAGGATTTTTTCTATGGAGCATTGGAACAAAAAAATTGATAAGTATAACAAGAAAATTGATAAATACAATAAGAAGATAGATAAGTATAAAAAAACAGTAGAAGTCTTAGAAAAAACAAAAGAATACGCATCCATAACAGCGGAAAATAAACCAAAAGATAAAGTGACATTAAAAGTTTATAATAAATATTATAGATTGATGTCTGATATACCGGTTTGGTCAGGTATACTATTTTTAAAAGAAAAATATCAAAAAGCACTTTCTGAATTTAGGGGACATACCTTATATTATTTATATCACATAAGGTATATAAACAAATATAAGGATGTTTTACTAAAGAACATAGAAAAGGATGGACAGAAAAAACTTGAAGAGATAAAAAATAATAGTATGAGCATAGATAAATTAGTAAAACGAATTAATGATTATTCCACCGAAAAATATGATTCTTTTAAAAAGACAGAAGATAGAAGATTGAAGAAGATGCTATATATACTTACAGGAAAAGAGGATATTTTCACTTGTTTAAGAGCAGATAACAAATCATTTGAATTTAATAGGCTTGATTTTAGCTTTTTCATATTTTTATTAGATACATACGATAGTTTAAATGCAGAATATTTGAGAAAGGGAAATTATGAAAGAATTTCTATTAATTATTTAATAAAATGCAGAAAAGGTGTTGAATTATTACTAAAGTATCATCAGTCGAGTATAAATATTGATGAAATTGAAAAAAGATTTGACGTAACATTTAAAATGTATGATATGTATTCTTCAGAACGATTGTTACAAAGGTTGGAACTTCTAAAAGATTCCGTAAAATTAAATCAGTCGTTAGTTAAAGATATTGATATTGATGAAGATATCGATATAGATAAAGCAAATTATGAAGAAAAAAGTAAAATTCTCTTTTTAAATAATACGAAAAGATTTTTCAAAGAAGCAAATAGTTTTATGTCTAATATCATATATGAAATGGATAAAAATATGGAAATAATTGAATAATAATAATAATAAATGTCCCGATTTCAAAAATTGGGGACATTTTTTTATGCCTAAAATTGGAAAAACAGCTTAAAATGGGATGTTTATAACATAAGTGGGTAATGACAATGTCCCTATCTATTATATAAAGAATGTGCTATTCTTTATATAGGAGGTACTGAAATATCCGTTATTTTAGGAGCTAATGGAAATCTATTTTTATATCCTATATTATTATTTGAATGGAGAGATAAGCTATGTATCAAGAAACAAAAAAAGAATTAAGCTACTCAGAAGAAAAACTTGAAAATCTTATTACAAATTTAGAGGAAGGAGAAGCAGATGTTTACGGTATCGTATCAAAAAATAATATTATTGGAATAGTTTCCCAAAAAACAGGAACTCCTATAGATTACTTTTTGATGACAACGGAATCGGTTGATAGCAAGAGGGAATCTACCTGTTGGACATCAAATAACGAAGGTCAGCGACCGCCTAATATCTATATACTGGTCAAAGACTATAAGAAAATTGCTATTAGTGATGATTCGGGTAAGGTTTATTCGTTTGGATTTAAAAAATCAAATGATGACATCGAAAACCTATTAGTAGCATTTAAGACTAAGAAGCTTTGTACAATCATCTCAGCAAATAGAAAAACGAATTCTGTTGAAGTGATTGATTTTATTGCTTCCGAAGAAAAAAAATCTTTGTGCTATTGCTTAGAAAGCATTTTAGGAATAGCATCAAATGAAAGTGCAGGTGAAGAAAGTGAGTGTCGAAATTAATAGTAGATTTCTAAATGCTGCATTTTCTCAAAAAAGATTAAATATAAACACCTTTGAAGATGATAGGTTGTCGAGAACTCTCGACAACCAAAAGGCAGTCAGAAAGCAACGGCAAGCAAAACCTAAAAAAGAAAACTCAGAATTTAAGCAGTTTTCCACATTAATTGAGAGCTTGCATGGCACTTCTGAAAACAAAGCAACAATTGAAACCATTTCAGCAAAAAGACCACCAAGGGGTACAAATGACAAAACACCTCCAATAGAAGTTCGTGCCGAAAATCTTAAAAAGAAGGTACATTTCTGTTTTATAGAGGGTATTTTATATGCCTTTAATGGTATATGTTATGATGTGGTTTCGGACATAGATGTTGTAAAACTTTATAGGAGTTGTGTAGATTTTGCACTCGATTCAGACAAAGGAATGGGTGCTATAAATCAACTATACAATTGCTTGCTCTCTGATGAAACTATTCCAAAAGCGATTCGCAAGAGAAATCTTCGCATTGCGGTTTTAAAAAATGGCATTTATGATGCTGAAAATATGACTTTGTTACCACACTCGCCGGAAAATATAGTTTGCTACTACATAGATGCAAACTATATAGAAAACGGTGAATGTCCGTGTTTTGATAACTTCCTTTATGAGACCTTTGACTCCAATGAATTATATATAAACCGTTTTTGGTTGTCGGTTGGTTATTTGTTACTTGAGACATTGGAAGGTAAGGTGTTTTTCTTTATGGGGCTTGCAAGAGACTCCGGAAAGAGTCTT
This sequence comes from Clostridia bacterium, assembly GCA_017507805.1. Classification (GTDB taxonomy): domain Bacteria; phylum Bacillota; class Clostridia; order Oscillospirales; family Acutalibacteraceae; genus UBA737. The sequence continues at coordinate 4,159 of JAFWAC010000018.1, read as the reverse complement.
GTAGGAAGATTTATAGAAAGCTTATTTCCAGAAAAGTATGTAAGTAATATCGAACTAAATGATTTTAACAGAAATTTTGCAATTGCACCCATTGTTGGAGCGGTATTAAATACTGCACTTGATATGCCTGCTTCAAAATTAAATGCTAAAGCTGTATCAAAGTTAAAAAAATTCACCGGAGGTGATGCACTTAATATAAATCAAAAATTCCAGCCTGAATTCAAATATCGAAACTCAGCTAAATTTCTTTTTGCATCCAATCATCCAATTCTCTTAAATGAAGATGATGATGCATTTTGGAGCAGAGTGATATATTTGCCATTCAACCACACTGTTCCTTATGAAGAACGAGATAGCAGATTATTGGAAAAATTCCAAAAAGAGAAGGATGCTATTGTCAGTAAAGCTCTTAGATACACCAAGCAACTTATTGACAACAATTTTCAGTTTCCTACAGATTATGAAATTGAAAAGAAAATTCAATCTTGGAGAGGCAGAACATCAGATTCTATTGAATGTTTTTTAGAAGAAAGATGTGTAATTTCAAATAAACATAAAGGAGAATTGGTTAAGAAATTATATAGACAATATGAAGATTATTGCGTAGAAGATAATCAGGCTGTTGCTTCATATAATGTTTTTAAGCAATATCTTGAAGATGTGGTAGGTTTGAAACACTTTAAAATGAGAGATGGCGGCGAAAATACCCAATCCGCATTTAGAAGCATAAAAATCATATAATCAATATCGTGCGGGATTTCGTCACTACAAAGGAGGAATTACTATAAAAAGACAGTCATTATTTTTACATACAACTAATGCAGACACATTCCGCACTGTTATAAAGACCAAGCACGGGAGAGTGATATATTTAGAACTTGGCACAGAAGCCAATACTAAATTTACTGTAAGGAGGTGTATATACTTAGATAGGGTTCGAGGTGGCAAATACTATGCTACCCCGCAGAAACTTGTAACGAAGCATTTTAATCAATCTGATATCTTAGATGTCGTTGCAACGGAACTTGACCGGCAGTATTACGGAATAGAATTTTCTGATGAATTTTCCGAATTGTCAACAAAAGAATTTATTGAATATAAGCTTAACGAGCTTAAAAAAGGCTATAAGTTTCTGATTTTTGTTGGAGAGGGTAAAATTATTAATGAGTTGCCGTCAACTCTCACAACAAGACTTGCCAATCGAATACACCGCAAAATTTATCTACGGATTAGTTATTATAAAGATAACTTGGGAGCGGTTGAGGCTTATTATTATGATAGGTCTTACAAGGCAAAAACAAAGGTTATACCACAAATGCTGACAACTGTTTTTGTAGAGTATAACCGTAAAACTATTATCGACACGGTCAATCGTGAGCTTGATTGTGACTTTACAGACATAATCATAGCGGATAAGAGTATTGATGTTGAAAACAATACTTTTGCCCTTTGTGGCAATGTTTAACTAATATACATATTCATCTTATGGTGAAGGTGGTGAATTAAGATACAGATATAATATTGCTTATTTTAAGCATATTATGTATTAAGAACCTAATATTGGAGGTACATAAAATGCTAAATTCAGATTATTTAACTAATGAAGTCGGTTTTTCTGAATATATTGACTCGAAAAACCGTTCACATACCATAAAACATAGTATAATCCTTGCCGATTATGAAAAGCGTGAGCTTGAAGATAGAATCGCAGAGGATTTATACCGAATTTTCGCAAAAAAAGCAAGCGTATGACCTATAAAACCGCTCCGCATTTGATTTGCGGAGCGGAAGGAGGTTGATTTTATGTATATAGCGTTATACGCTCGACAAAGTATTGAGAGAGATAACTCGATAAGTATAGAAACTCAGCTTCAATATTGCAATGGAATGATTAGACCTGATGAAAAGCTATATGATGTCAAAAACTTTTCTGATAAAGGTTACTCGGGTAAAGACACGAATCGACCTGACTTTCAACGATTGATGAAAGATATTCACAGAGGAAAAGTAAAAAAAGTAATTGTTTATAAACTCGACAGAGTAAGCCGTTCTCTGATTGATTTTGTAGATATGCTCGCAGTGTTCAAGAAATATAATGTTGAATTCATAAGCTCGCAGGAGTGCTTCGATACAAGTTCTCCTTACGGGGAGATGATATGTAAGCTCTTGATGATATTTGCAGAATTTGAAAGAACCTCTATCATTAATCGTATAAGAGATGCTTACGACAAACGTAGCGATATGGGTTTGTATTCAGGTGGTCGCAGAGTTTATGGATATAATCTTGAAGATACTGTAATTAACGGAATCAAAACAAAAAAGTTTGTCATTAACAAAAAAGAAGCAGAGCATATCAAGTACATATTTGAGGTGTACTCTCAGCCATCAGTAACGCTCCGGCTATTGCAAAACAATCTTCTTGAAAATGGTATTAAACCTTTGTATGGGGTCGATTGGACAACTGGAAAGCTCGGTACACTTCTCAGAAATCCTATATACGTTAAGGCTGATGTAGATATTTACGACTATTTTGAGCGGAATAACACGAATATTGTAGGAAATATTGAAGATTTTAATGGCAAACATAATATTCAACTTTACGGAAAGACAACCCACGACAAAAAACTAACTGATTGGAGCGATATGAAAATAGTTCTGCTTCAAAGTCACGGAATAGTGGATTCAGCTATTTGGTTAAAATGTCAAAGGAAGCTTGAACAGAACAAGCAAATCGGTAATAGCTTAAGCAATAATACTTCGTGGCTTTCTGGTAAGCTCGTATGCGCTAAATGCGGACATACAATGACAACCGTTAAAGGCGAGACGAGAAAATATTTCTTATGTACAGGCAAAACGCATAAAAAGACTTGTACAGGTGTTAAGCAGACCATATATGTCGAAGATATGGAAGAAATGATAGATGAATATATTTCAAATAAGCTCGAATCACTCAACCTATCTAAAGTCCATCATTCAGACGAAAATTCCGCACAGATTAATATAATCAAATTAAAGGTCAAGGAGGTTGAACAAAAATTATCTTCGCTTAGTGATGCTATTTTAAGCGGTTCATTAAATGAAGAAATGATTGCGGTTTTAAATGAGAGAGCAAAGAAACTTACGGAGGAAAAACGAAAATATCTTAACGATATAGATGATTTGCTTATATCTTCAAGTAATGTTAAGGAAAGCCTGAACTTCTCAAAGAAATGGAATAAAGCTGATTTTAAGGAGCGAAAAGCCATTTGCAATGTGCTGATTAAATCTATCGTAATAGATGGATTAGGCAACGCAGAAATACTATGGAATATTTAGGAGAAAGATACTTATGAAAAAGATTAAAACGATGCTTACAAAATCGGAGGTTTCAAAAAATTTTAAGTGAGGTTATAGATGGTTTTACGGAAGATACCGATACAATAGAGGCATTAAAGATAGCCGAATGCGAAATATCAGGTCGAAGCGGTCAATATTCTAAACAGCATAATGGAAAGGCTTGGACAAGGTATGAGGATGAAAAGTTGTGCGAAATGTTCGATGACAGACGCACCATCAGAGAAATATGCGTCTTTTTAGGTCGAACAAAAGGCGGCATTTCAGCACGGCTAAAAAGGCTTGGAAAAATCAAAAGTCGAAAAGAAATTAACAAGTATCTTGAATACTAATTTCACGCTAATAACCCCGCTACAATCACCATAGTTGTAGCGGGGTTTAATATGTGATAATCCGTTTAAATCAGGTAGTGTCGCATCACCAAAGCGTTGATAATGGACAATTTCGCGCTCTCTCAAGAATTTTAAAGGTTGGATAATATCGGGGTCATCGATTAATCTCAAAAGATTTTCATAGGTTACTCTTGCCTTTTGTTCAGCAGCCATATCCTCATGCAGGTCAGCTATTACATCACCTTTAGCTTGTATATAGCTCGCTGTCCACGGAACACCTGAAGCGGCTACGGGATAAACCGCATTTGTGTGATCAACAAAGTATTTATCAAAACCGCTTTCTTTTATTTGCTCCTCGGTCAGGTTGCGGGTAAGCTGATGCACCATTGCACACACCATTTCAAGATGAGCTAATTCTTCTGTACCTATATCAGTCAGTATTCCCTTAACTTCGTTAAAGGGTTGTGAATATCGTTGGGTAAGATAACGCATTG
>JAFWAC010000017.1 GCA_017507805.1 Clostridia bacterium | reverse complement strand
TTGTTTTCAAAAAGACGTCCTGCCAGATATTTTAAGTGTGTAAGAAATCTCTCATAGCAGGGATTGGTCCTATCAAAGCTTTTCTTATAATAATGTTCGGATATTTCAATGCATCCGTTTATCATTTTTGTGATATCATACACATTGCCTATGTTTGTATCCAAACGGGCATTTATTATATGCATTGCAATAAATCCGGCCTCATCTTTTGACATTTTAATGCCTAATTTTTTATCCATTTGCTCTATGCAATATTCGCCCAATAGCAGTTCCTTCGGAAAGCATTGGGCTATGGAATCAAGCAGTGGGTTGGTAAATTCTATTCCGTTTTGCTTTCTTTCGATCGCAAAGGCAATATGGTCGCTTAATGTGACAAGCAAAGATTCCTTAAGTTTTTCATTGTAAGCGGCATTTATATATTCAACAATATCAACGGTGAATGTTAAATATTCTTCGGGTATCTCTCTAAGAAGGGCGATCATTTTCTTTTGAATAGAGTGGTCGGTGATAAGATAGGTCTTTTGAATCAAGGATTCATCCACGTCATCGCCGTATTTTTTTCCGAAACCGATGCCTTTCCCAGAAACAATCTGTTCTTTTCCGTGCTCGTCCAAAACACAAAGATTATTATTGTTGATGGCTTTTATAACTTTCATACTTGTCTCCCGATCCTGAAAATAAAAAAAGCCAACCTTAAGCACCCGTGCCGAAAGATACACAGTAGTGCAAAAAGTTGGTTATGCCCATACGGTAACACTCCAATAAAATTGCAATATATTTAATCCGACCTTATTTTACATTAATTATTCGTATTTGTCAATATGGCAGCCTTCAAAACGGCGATTTGCCTAACCACGAATCCTACAAGTCGTGCAGTTTGCACAAAATTTTTTCTAAATTGTTGACATAAATTATTTGATGTGGGTGAATTTTAATTTTTTTAAGAAAAGAGTTGACAAATGAATTTCACAGGTGTATAATACGAAACGTAAAGGCAAAGGCGTCTTTGAGTGTTAGTGCTCAAAGACGCTATTTTACTTTTAGGAATCAAAATAATTTTATATATGAAGAAGGCAATGACGTCTTTAATGTTGTAGGGGATACTCCTACCGTTAAAGGCGTCTTTTCGTTTTTCATAGAGGAGGAAACAGTATGTCGTATGTAGATGAAGTAATCGAACGAGTGGTAAAAGAGAATCCGAATGAGCCCGAATTTCATCAGGCTGTAAAGGAAGTTCTTGATTCACTCCGTCCGGTGGTTGAGACACATGAGCAAGCATTCCGACGCGATGCGTTGCTTGAAAGACTGGTAAATCCCGAAAGGCAGATTAAGTTCCGTGTTCCGTGGATCGATGATAACGGTCAGGTTCACGTCAATACCGGATATCGTGTTCAGTTCAACAGTGCGATTGGTCCGTACAAGGGCGGCCTCAGACTTCATCCCTCCGTCAACCTTGGTATTATTAAGTTTCTTGGTTTTGAGCAAATCTTTAAAAACTCACTGACCGGTCTTCCTATCGGCGGCGGTAAGGGTGGTTCAGACTTTGATCCCAAAGGCAAATCCGACCGTGAGGTTATGGCGTTCTGCCAGAGCTTTATGAGCGAGCTTTGCAAGTATATCGGTGCAGATACAGACGTTCCTGCAGGCGATATCGGTACAGGTGCACGTGAGATCGGCTATATGTTCGGTCAGTATAAGAAGCTTCGCGGTTTATTTGAAGGAGTGCTTACCGGTAAAGGTCTTTCCTACGGCGGCTCTCTTGCTAGAACAGAAGCGACCGGATACGGACTTCTTTATATCGTAGAGGAAATGCTGAAATGCCACGGGGAAACGCTTGAAGGCAAGACAGTTACTGTTTCCGGTGCAGGCAATGTTGCAATCTATGCGATTGAAAAAGCACAGCAGCTCGGCGCAAAGGTTGTGACCTGCTCCGATTCTACCGGTTGGGTTTACGATCCCGACGGCATTGATGTGGATGCCCTTAAAGAAATCAAAGAGGTTAAACGTCAGCGACTCACCGAGTATAAGACATACAGACCGAATGCCCAGTATCACGAAGGCAAGGGCGTATGGAGCATTAAGAGCGATATTGCACTTCCTTGTGCTACCCAAAACGAGCTCGGTCTTGAGGATGCAAAAACCTTGGTTGCAAACGGCGTGATCGCTGTTGCAGAAGGTGCGAATATGCCGACCACCGCAGAAGCAACCGATTACTTTCAGGCAAACGGTGTATTCTTCCTTCCCGGCAAGGCAGCCAATGCAGGTGGCGTAGCTACCTCTGCTCTTGAGATGTCTCAGAACAGCGAGAGATTGCAGTGGTCTTTTGAAAAGGTTGATGCGAAACTCAAGGGTATTATGGTGTATCTGTACCACAACATTGACGAGGCGGCAAAGAAATACGGTTTTGAATGCAACTTCGTTGTCGGTGCCAATATCGCCGGCTTTGAAAAGGTCGTAGATGCCATGAATGCACAGGGCATTGTCTAATGCCATAACAATTTCATACAATAAAGGCAAAGGCGTCTTTAATGTTTCCCGCATTAAAGATGCCTTTATCTATTTTTAATACTTCGACAAATATGTAAAGGAGAATATATCATGGGAA
>JAFWAC010000004.1 GCA_017507805.1 Clostridia bacterium | reverse complement strand
CTAACTTATCGCATATCTTTTGGATGTACTGCTGTTCCTTGAGGGTGGTGTGCCGCCGCTTGTCATTATCCTTTGTCAGCGACAAAATCTCGATATTCTCCGGAAGCTCGGTCTCCGCTTCCTCATCCTCAAAAAACTGCTCCGCATTTTCCCCGCTGTCGGTTACGGTTTCTGTTGAGGCTTCAATCCCATTTTCTGAGCTTCCCTCATTTCGAGACATTTCTTGTGAAACTGACTTTCCTCGAAATAATCGTTCATCAAATTCTCTATCATTCTCTGATGCTTCGATAAGCTTTGGTTTTTCTCCTCTTGCGACATCGTTTGAGTAGTGCGTGTATCCATCAACTAACCCCTCCGTATTAATAATAGTATTGAAATTTTGTGTTGGTGTATCGCCGTAAGCTTTTATAACCTCCGGCGGTATATATCTGCCGGTTTCCAAAAAACGATTAAGGGCGCGCCCTAAAGCTTTATTGTTAGATAATTCATTCAAGTGCAGATGAACAGAATAACCAAAGCTTTTTAAATCCTCTATTTTGCTAATCAAAGATTGTGCATCATTACCGCCGACAATAGCCCACACTATATTATCACCGTTTTGAGTAGCTTGGCCCAAAACATCACTAATAATAACTTGGCTTTCGCGGTGAACAGCATTAGCACCTAATCCGTTATCAAATTCCGGTAATTCCTCTTTTGCCATATCACTGTCAATTATTCTCGATGAATACCTTTCGGAAAGAGGGTTTACAAGAACACTTGATTTTCCCGCTGCAGACAAACCAATAACTATATCTGCCCTTCGTTCTTGTTTCACATTACCATTATACACCTCTTTGCCGTTTTCGTCAACGCCTGAATAGCTGCCTTTATTTGAAAGTTTACTTACAATATCCTGTCTCAACGCGTTTCTTTCAGGTGTATTAATAGCATATGTTTCTTCGCGCTCTGCAACCTCTTTTGACACTTTTCTTATTTGAGGCAAATTATATATTTCATCTACCGACACATCCTCGTCATTTGCCAGCCTATTTATAACATCTTGTAAACCATATTTTTTATAGTTGTTATAAGCCTTGGCAGAGCTTGCAGAAGCAAAGCCAAAACCCATCAGCGCGCCTGATGCACCGGCTTCCAAGATTTGCAGTCCTAATTTTTTGGCTGCTTTTTTCTTTGCGGTTTTTTCATCCATATTCGGGTCTTGCATATATTCCTCTACAAGTAATGCATACTGCGAAATGCCGTCATTAACAGCCCAATCATATAAAAGATTAGCCGCCTCGGTTGCCGTTTCCTCAGATGCATTGGTAAGCATCGATTTTCCGACATTTTTGGCATAATCTCTTAAACCTTTAACTGCACCGTCTTTCATAGTTTCCAACTGACTTATAGAGAATTTTTCAAAAAATCCCTCGAAAACACCTGCGGCAATACCGCCCCAAAAAGCCTGCTCGTTTGTACCGCCGCGGTCAAGTATATCATTGGTTGTACTTGCCGCTGCCGAAAGTCCCAAAGCCACCGCACCGGCTGTACCCAAAGGTGCTACCACAAGAGTATCCGCTGCCGACATTGCAGTATTGTAAACAAAATCAAACGCGTCCCAATTTCCGATTTCCCAATCAACTTTTTCCGCTAATGCGCCACGGTATATATTGGCTTTGTCTGCCATTTGATTTCGCTTCGTTTCTCCTGTAAAAAGATATTCTGCTGTATTTTTTATCTGCTCTCCAGCTGCTGCAGCATTTGCTGGGACAGAAAGTGCGGCGCTAACATATGGGTGTTTTTCTGCGAATTTTTGCGCCTGCTCCGCACTACCAGCCGAGTGCCTTGCTTCTAAATCCTCCTCTAAAAACGCTAAAAACTCTTTTGCCGCTTTCTTGCCTTTTTTGTCATAGAGATAGTTATATATACCTATCTCCCTATCTGACATATTATCATATAGCTTATACGGATTACCCCTGTTTACAGCACCGGCTGCTACCGTTTTACGAACACCGTTTATATCGTTTATATACTCATATTCCCAATCAATGGAAAAATCAGTGGTAGCATTGTAAAGTTTATTTTTGGGATTAGTGGTTTTTGCCTCACCATCAGGAAAAAAAGAATATTCTCTTGCTTTCTTATATTTCTCGTATTCCGCTTGCTTGACTTCATAATCTGTCTTAGCAGTGCTAAGCTCTGTAGCAAACTCAGTGCCGAGAAGTCTTTCCCTCACGACCTTGCGCTCATCTGTTCCGCCCAAATCCTCATACTTTTTCTTTGCTTCCTCGGCGGCCCTTTTAAGCTCCCCAAGCTTCACAAAGCCCTCATCATAAGTAGGTGAGCCAATAGTAGTCTTAGCCTTAATCTGTTCTGATAATTCCTTTGTGGTTGGAATTTTCAAAACCGTCTGCCCAATCTGTTTCAATTGTGCTTTTTGCTTTTCCGCTTCTGCAGCCTGCTCAGAGGTAACATATCCTTTATCCTTTGGAAAAGGGTGCGGTCGGTGTTTGCCAATTCCTCAAGCGCGGCAATAGATTGGTTGAGTATTTTTCAAAAAAAATCAAAAAAGGAGAGACCACCTATACAGATGGTCTCTTGGATTGGTAAATGTATCAGATTTATTCTGATTTGCTATTGAACAATAAATGAATTTAATTCTCTTAATGTCATATCGAGAGGTGCGATACCTTTTTTCTTACAATATTCGCTTATTGCTCGGTAGTTATAGCGAGGCTCTTTTTCAATATCAAAATTCAAAGCCACAAAACCACCCACTTCCGCAGCAACATCATCAAGTTCAGCAAGTTTTTTAATAAATGTAACTCGTTCTTTTTCTGACATGATTAATTCTCCTCCAATGTATAATAATCAAGAATTTTTTGTGCGTTATCTCCATCAATGTACATTCGATATGGGTGTGCTCCACCTATATGAACTGCACCAAGAGTCTTTTGATAATGCTTTACCAATTCTATATTTTTAGCGTCCATAAATACAAATCCGCCATAGCCGCGCTCCAACGATTTTTTAATTGCTATTGCGAACAAGTGACCACCTACACCATCATACAGTTTATTTTGGCCGATGTTATGCGGTGCGCTTTCAGCAAGTTTGACATAAACAGCATTATCTTTTTTAAAATCATTTAAGGCAACTAACCCTTGTATTTTGTCATCACCTTTTAAAGTTAATTTATAAATTTCTGAGTTTTTCAAACCACTATCAGACCAATTGAAATTCCAACCGCTTAATTTTGTGTTTTTAGTAGTTACTAAAGAATATTCGGTATCTACAATTTTACCGCTGCTTGTTTCGATCAAGCAAGGTGTAAACCCATCAATTTTAATCGTAGTACCCACATTCTCACTTCCTGTTTTTATTATATCATTTTTATTTGGCTTGTCAATAGTAGATATTCTCCTATAACCCTCACCCCTTCTCTTAGCAAGTTGTTCGTTTTGACGGACAATCCGCGCTTTCATTTTGGTGCCCTCTTTAGCGGCAGAGATTTTTCCGCTAAAACCCTGTCCTCCATTTCGGAAATGGTCTTATTCCAGAGCTCGTCAAACTTTTGGTGGTATTCCTCGCGGGTGATTTCTCCGCTTTCATAGCTGTTAAGCAACATCCGCGCCTCAGTTGGTACTGAAAACTGAATGTCAGGATTAGACCCACCTATTTGTTGTTCATTTTGTTCGCTAATTCTTGTGCTTTGCTCACCAACTCTTGCTCCGTCTTGCTCGATTCTATAAGAGGGATTATCTTCTCTGCTAAGTTCTCCTTCTTTTCTTCTTTTATATTCTTGAAAAGACGGGAAATCTCGCTTTTTGTTGATGTTGATAGATTCTTCTCCAAAAATAAATGTAACATTTTCCCACGAGATTGATAAGTTGTTTCTTTCATTAGATAAAATCTCCTTTTGTATATCAATTTGGATTGTATCAGGTATAGACGAATCTATTTTTAAGATTTTAGTAATTTGTGGACTTCTTATTGCTCCCTTAACATACATAAGTATATTAGGATAGTCAAAAGAATATATAACTGCTTCTCCAAATCTTGTAGTAGGGTAATGGTCTTTATTATGTTTATAATCTGCATATCTTGAAAGTAATGTACTATATTCAGCAGGAGACAATACATCGTTGTATCTTACCCAACCAAAATTATTATATTGCGTTTCCGTATATTTTTCAACCAAATTTTCTCTATCTGCGTATTGTGTACTATTTGCAACACTAAACTTAATATCATCCATCGGTCTGCCGAATGCAGGCTCGGTGAATTTAGCTTCCGAAAGTGCGCGGTTAAAACGGTTTTCCAATCGGGATATTTCAAGAGAAATCTTGTGACCCGAAAGCCTTTCCTTAACAAACCTGAAAAAGTCGCGTATATACTGCACTATCACATTGCGCTCCTTGACATCAATATCAAGGTCATTGCGCAGTGCCTCTAAGCCGGAGCCCTTTTCTGTGAACAGACAGTCACCAACAAAGTCGCACACCGGCTCTGTTACAATACCCGGCATATCTCCGCCCGAAATATCCTCAACCTTTGCCTGGGCAACACTCGGGCGTTCATAGTTGTATAGACTTACATATCCATCCTCTAATGTCTCTAAATCAACCTTGCACTTAAATCCGCATTGCTTTTTAAGCCATTTTTTATAAGCTCTTGTTTTTCGTACCGCTTCCACAAACCGCTTAAAGCTTTCCGTTCCCTCGCAGTAGTGGGTAAGCTCGTGCTTGAAAACGAACTTAATCGGGTTTGCAACCGTGTATCCGATATGTAAAACCCTTGTAACACGGTCATAATATCCGTCCGGGATATATCCATGCATATTATACCTTGCATCTATCAAGGTTTGATATACATCCTCAAACACGATTTTAATTCCTAACTTATCGCATATCTTTTGGATGTACTGCTGTTCCTTGAGGGTGGTGTGCCGCCGCTTGTCATTATCCTTTGTCAGCGACAAAATCTCGATATTCTCCGGAAGCTCGGTCTCCGCTTCCTCATCCTCAAAAAACTGCT
>JAFWAC010000003.1 GCA_017507805.1 Clostridia bacterium | reverse complement strand
TGTGGGTCTTGGTATTGTACATTCAATGGCACATCCTCTCGGTGCTGTTTATGACACACCCCACGGTGTAGCAAATGCTATCATCCTTCCTACTGTTATGGAATATAACGCACCTGCCACAGGCGAAAAATACAGAGACATCGCAAAGGCAATGGGGGTTAACGGCGTTGATGCAATGAGTCTTGAAGAAGCAAGAAAGGCAGCTATTGAAGCTGTTAAGCAGCTTTCAATTGATGTTGGCATTCCCGCTGACCTTAAAGAGATTGTTAAAGCGGAGGATATTGATTTCCTTTCACAGTCGGCCTTTGACGATGCTTGTCGTCCCGGTAATCCCAGAGATACAAGCGTTGAGGAAATCAAGGAGCTTTATCTTAAGCTTATGTAATATTTTACATTACAGAAAACTGACAACTGTTAAAGCCTAATTTTCAAAACAAGACACTTACCCGACGGTAGGTGTCTTATTTTCGTACCATCAAGGAAGGATGTAATAATTCAATAATACTCAGAAAAAATTCAAACACGTCAGTTTTATGCGGCAGGTTTAAAATCAAATTTTGGCTATATGAATACTGCATCACTTTTCTCTACATACAAAAATTTTTTAACTTTTTTCAAAATCTTGGAACATTTCACCCCTGCTTATGTCGTTGTATATATGGGAGGTAAAAATTTTTATCCAAATGCCTAAATCAAATATTATTGGCCGTGAAAAATTTTTTAAACCATTCGACAAATTTCCCGTTGTCAAAATTTTCAAAATAATATATCATACCACCGTCACAATGTTTTTGTTGAGCTTGGCAAAACTACAACTGCTTTAATTATGCTTTGCACAAACAGCCACACACATCGATTTATATTTAGCTTTATTTAAAAGCTGTTACATAGTGACCCAACAGAATATGAGCGAGGTGAGATTTTCTCTACACGCTTGTTTCTGTTGCCTATGTAGCGGCTTTTTTGTTTTGCATTTTTCCTTGTGGCGGGTTTGTGTCCTTGTCTTAGCGAGCATTGGATTTCGGGCCCGGAAATCCCCAAACGGTCAAAAAGCCGTTTTACAAAACAGAATGAATGGAGATGAAAAGAAGAAAAGAAAAGAATTGAAGCTCACCAACACAAAGTATTATGTTGATGACGGTTACACGGGAACGAATTTCAACAGACCCGGTTTTCAGGCAATGCTTGAAGATATAGAAATGGGATATGTAACAACCGTAATGGTAAAAGACTTATCCCGTCTCGGCAGAGATTATGTTTCTGTAGGTCACTATACGGATAACTTCTTTCCCGAGCATAACATCAGATTCATAGCGGTCAAAGACTTGGTTGACAGTAAGCAAGACAAGGCGTAGCCGTTGAATATCTCACGGCATAAAAAAGAGCAGGCTCAAAACCTGCTCGATACATAACAATTTAAACTTAGAGGAAATGTAAAAAAAGAAAAGTGAGTATTCACTTGTGTTATGAATACTCACTATGGTGCGAGAGACGGGACTTGAACCCGTACGAGCTGCCCCACACGCCCCTCAAACGTGCGCGTCTGCCGATTCCGCCACTCTCGCATATTTAATTGTTGTGCAACCGCTTGAAGGTTGCGTGCGCGTGACTCTTGCGGTGCCCGTAATTCGTTGCTCTCTTCTTTCGCCGAATTCCGACCGCTGCGCCATCCTCACCTCGCTTCATCTCCCACCGGGAGCGCTTCGGTGACGATGCTGCCGATTCCGCC
>JAFWAC010000002.1 GCA_017507805.1 Clostridia bacterium | reverse complement strand
TATTTCCTCAACGGCCGCGCGCACGCTTTCAAAATTGTAATCGGTTTTTGGAGGAAAGACCTCAAAAGAAATTGACAGGGTATTTTTTTTGAGAAGATCGGCGATTTTCATTTCCCCACTCCTTTCAGAATCGTCTTTATTATATCACAAAGTATTTAAAAAGTAAATTGCCGCAGTATAAATCTTCTCAAAATACAGATAATAACAACACAATTTGTAAATTAAGGAGAAATGTATATATGAAAGCAACTGGAATTGTTAGAAGAATAGAGGCTCGTGTAATAATAACACAAAAGTGCCTTAAAGCCTTATGAATACTGGGTTTTCGGGCGGTTTTTAAGGAAAAATTTTTGACGAAAAACAGCATATTTTGACTGATACATAGCAAAAGCGAGGTGAAATTTTCACTTCGCTTTTAGGGTTACATTTTTACTTTTAAAACTTCTTTATACAGCTTATGCGATTTGACAATAACAATGATATACGCAATCAACAATGCAATCATAACGAGAGAGCAAAACGACATTCCAATGATACCGCCAATATTTTCGGACATTGGATATAATGGTACTTCTCTTATTACTTTAGCAAAGATTGAAAAGTTTAGCCAATTCAATAACACTATAACAACCATTATTACAGAAAATGCGGGGATATGATATGTGTTCCATTCTCTTTTTAGTGCGAGTGAAGAAAATGAAACTTGCTCTGTGTTAATGATTGTGTTTTCTTGATGTTTGAGTGCGGGTGGAGTGAATTTCTTTGTTATTTTGTTATAGGCTGACTCGATATAGGTGATGTTGACTGTCTTTTCATTAGGAGAATTTATAGAAAGGGATTGTGTTATTGTAAACGGATTAAAAGAGTGATAACCTTTATCCAAACCAATCCCATCTTCGTTGTCGATAAAATACAGTAAAGGAGCAAAAATCCATTTCACTATATTTAACAACAATCTTAAAAATGAGTTTTTGGCTTTGATTTTAAGATATTCTTCTGCTTTTATCAATTCGACATCAACATTTAAAGTATCGCAATCGTCATATTCAATTGTTAAATCATCGCAAAAATAATACTCTTTATCTTGAACTGTTATTTTAAGATAATCCGTAAAGTCTTTGTTCTCTATGTGAAAGTGAGTTTTCATAATCAGCGCTCCAAAATTTATTTATATCACTATATCACATTTTAATTCAAAAGTAAATGTTGCGGTATATTTCTCCCGTAATTACAGATAATAACAACACAATTTGTAATTTAAGGAGAAATGTATATATGAAAGCAACTGGGATAGTTCGTAGAATAGAGGAATGCGTTATTTTAGGGCAAACCGCCTGAAACCCGCATAAACACTAGGGTTTTCGCTGGTTTGCCCCATTGAACGCATTGGTGTCAAAATTGAGTTTTGGGCAGTTTTTATACATAGAAAAAAGTGAGGGGAAGCCCCTCACTTTTTCTGATTAATTAATGTTTTGCTGCTTTGTGATCAGCCAATGTTTTGCCAGCATTGCTTTTAGCTTTTTTAGAAGACTTTTTAGAAGCTAAAGTTTTACCAGCTTTACCGACCTTACCACCATGGTGTACTGCCATAAAAAACACATCCTTTCCGCCGATTATTACGGCATAAATTTTGTGAATTTTTCCAGTAGACAAACTGGATCCGGATGTGTTATACTGAAACCACAGCAATGTTGGATTGTTTAACACATCCAGCAAAGAGAAAGTATTTTGTTTGTTGTTGCCGCAACTTACGAAATGCTTTCTTTTTTTATTGTTATAATCAATTTTCATCAACTCTCTTTCAGAATAAATTTGGCAAAAATCTATATTCACCGCATTATATTATAGCATGCTTTCCTTAAAAGTCAAGCAAAAATACAATATATTGTGTTTCTTAATTATAAAAAATCAATATATTGTATATACTTTTACATATTTGTACATACTTTAATATATTTTTTCACAAAAATAAGTAAAACAGCGGAGTGGAATTCCACTCCGCTTTCGTTATGCGATAAAATTTTGGGGATTATTGATTTTTTAGGTGTTGTGTGGTAAAATAATTATGCCAAACCAATTGAATATAAAAACAGGGGGCAATTTTTTATTTTCAGGAATTATTGTACCTTTTTTGTGCATACTCATTTTGTGAATTTGATAAAAATGCAAATTCCATCAATGTGAGTGTGCTTATTGCCCTTTATATTGAATTGGTTTGGCGACTATCGGAGTTTGCGTTTTTTGTGCGTCTGCTTCGGTGGACGCATTTTTTTGTTTATGGAGGCTTTTATGAAAAAGTACGAAATTGAAAAACAGGGACAAATAGAATTTTTTGAAACGTTTAGAATAGATTATCAAAACAACAATGTTTTAATAGATTATACAGATGGTGTTTGGAAAGGAAATTTATTAGAGTTTAAATTGAATATATCAAATATTAATAGAACTCTTTTTCAAGCAATAAAATATTTATCTAGAATGAGAATTAGAGGTGAATCGGTGCCGGCAAATATTTTGCTAATATCCTTAAATCAACAAATATGTTATTACTTTAAATCAGAGGATTACTTTGATGAGATACATGAAGTGTACTTTGGTGCTTCAAGTAAAAATAATGATAGCTTTGTAGGCGGCACATATGTCAAAAAAATTGATTATTCAAATCAAGAAGGCGTTGTTGATTTATTAAACTTATTGCGCATGTCAAACTATATGCCTATTAATATAGATGAAAACTGTATTGTTGGTTGGGCTGAACGCTATTATTCTTTCTACCCAAAAGCTACTAAAGGTGATTTTATAGGTGATGATACTGGAAAAGTAAAGATACTTGGAGAAATTAGGAATCCCAAATTGTTTAAAGGTTTAATAAATCCGTACACGAAAAAATCGAACGAAAAATTTAAATACCTAATGGATAAATTAAATGACAAGCTCAGAAAGAAAACATTAGGAGCGTTTTATACGCCTATCCCATACTGTGTAAAGGCAAAAGAATTATTAGAAATCGCAATAAAAAATATTCCAGAAGGAAACGATTATATTATTTTAGATAGGTGTGCAGGAACGGGAAATCTAGAATCGGTTCTTACGGATGAGCAACTTTCTCATTGCGTATTATCTACATATGAATATTATGAATATAAAGTTTTGTGCGAAAGATTGGCTGATAAAGTAAGGTTAATTATTCCGCCAGTAGAAATGGAAGACACTTATAACTGCGGTTTTGTGAGTTGCGCGGATGCAATGTCGCAATCATACATAAATAATCCTTTAATAAGGCAGTATGTTGATAATCCAAAATGTAATATAATCATGTATGAAAACCCGCCGTACAATGACACTTCAAGTATAACAGGCGAATATGATGAAAATGGGAAAAAATATACAACAAGAAACAAAAATTCGTTTGTATTTCAAGAAATGTCAAAGGTTAAAAATGAATTTAAAAATTCTAATATAAGTACAGTTAGAGATTTTGCTAATCGCTTTATATGGAGTGCGTATAAATATTATTTAATAAAACCAAACGACTCTTATGTTGTGTTTAGTCCTGTAAAATATTTTAAAACTTTAGGTATTATACCAAATGATAATAAAAAGTTTGTTAAGGGTTATATTTTTAATAGAAAATGGTTTCATGCAACACCTTCAGGAATAAGTTGCGTTTTGTGGAGCAACAACAAAACAACAGAATCAAAATTTTTATTTGAGGTATTTGATATAAACGAAGATGAAAGTTTAAATAAGTTGCATTCTATCGAAGTTAAAAAAGTAAACAAAACTTTTAATAATTATCAAGAAAAATATATAGGGCAAAATCTTTGTAAATTGGCATGTAATAGTTCTGGGTATGAAGAAGTTAATAAAAAAATCGAAACAACAAGTTATGATGATGATAATGTTTTGGCTTATTTTTGTCTTGTTTCTGCAAGTTTTGATTTAGGTAGACTAGTATACTTTAATGGAAGAGGCTTTTATTTGACAAAAGATAATTATTTTAATAAGTTGCCACTTTTTTGTGCCAAAAAATACCCATAGAATATTTGGTACGAAAAAGATATTGTTTATGTTTGTTCTGATAAGGGAGATGAATATATTAAAGATATTAATCTTTTAAAAAGCTCACTTATTTATACGTGTTTATCTTCAATGAATCATTGTGTTTCCTTTGTTGCAAGTAATGATAAAATTTATTTAAATGAGTTGTGTTTTGATAATAATACAGTATCACGAGAAAAGTTAAGCACTCTGAATTTATCTCAAGAAGAACAAAATTTACTACAATTATGGGATTTGATTTTGTCATTAGCCAAAAAAACAAAAAATTACAATGCCAACTATAAATATGGCGTTTATCAAATAACAAATGAATTAAACACATATAAATTAGATGATAACAATAATAAAATTTACGATTATAATGAGCTTAACGGTTACTTAGAAGTCTTGAAAACAAAAATAAAAGAATATTATGAAAAAAACATATCTCATCTATTGTTTAAATATGAATTATTGAAATAAAGTTTAACAGTATAAAACTCCTTTGTTGACAGATAATAACAGTGTTATCAAATCAACAAAGGAGAGTTTATATATGAAAGCAACAGGAATAGTTCGTAGAATAGACGACCTTGGTCGTGTGGTTATTCCGAAAGAAATCAGAAGAACAATGAGAATCCGTGAGGGAGATCCGCTTGAGATATACACAAGTGCATCGGGGGAGGTTATTTTCAAAAAATATTCCCCTATGGGGGAGATGTCGGGGTTTGCGGCGCAGTATGCCGAGTCCTTGGCTGAGGCAACCCGATTGCCTGTGATTATATGTGACCGCGACCACTGTGTTGCGGCGGCAGGCATTTCAAAAAAAGAGGTACTTGAAAGGCGCGTTACACCATCTCTGGAGGAGATTATGGAGCAGCGCAGAAGCGTCAGCTTCGGAGCTGACGGCACCCATCAGGCTTTAGAGGGAGTGAAGCGGCCGATGCGTGTGAGTGTTCCCATTCTCAATGCCGGTGATGTCAGCGGCGCGGTGGTGCTTGTGGCAGATGAGGCGGGTACAGTCGCAAATGAAACCGATGTTAAGCTTGCGAGTGTTGCGGCGGCATTTTTGGGTAGGCAGATGGAATGAAATGGGATTAAAAAACAAATTATAGTTTAGCGTGCTAATCAGTGTGACATATCGTAGGGACAGGCGTCCTCGACTGTCCGTTGATTAGATGTATTTTGCGGACAGTCGGGGACGCCTGTCCCTACAAATAATTAATTTGTAAAGTAATTTGACGGTGGATATGATATAAAAATGTGACAGAGGTTTATTCCCCAATTCTGTCACATTTTTTCATTTCCCCGTTTTATACTACATTATTGCTATTCCTGTTTAAATATGGTAAAATAATATCGGTAAATAAGAAAAGTAGGGAAAGAAAATGAACAGCACTTTAAGAAAAACAAAAATTGTTTGCACAATCGGTCCGGCTTGCTCGGACGAGGAAACCATAACCCAAATGTGCCTGGCAGGTATGAATGTTGCCAGAATGAATTTTTCGCACAACACCTACAAGGAGCACGGCGAACGGATTGCCCTTGTGAAAAAGGTGCGTGAGAAGCTCGGGCTACCCATTGCGATTTTGCTTGACACAAAGGGTCCGGAATACCGCATAAAAACCTTTAAGGACGGAAAAATCTTTTTGAATACAGGGGATAAATTCACCTTTACCGCCGATGAAATTGAGGGAGACCGTGAAAGGGTTTCGGTGAATTACAAGAATTTAGCACGCGACCTTGAAGCCGGAGATAAAATTTTACTTAACAACGGGCTGTTGACATTTGAGGTTGAGTCCACAACCGAGACCGATGTCAACTGCACTGTGCTTATCGGGGGAGAGCTTTCCGATCGAAAAAGTATGAGCTTCCCCGACAAAACCCTCAAGCAGGAATATCTCAGCGAGCAGGACAAAAAGGACATCCTTTTCGGCGCTCAGCATGATATTGATTTTATTGCCTGTTCCTTTGTTTCCTGCCGTCAGGATTTGGTGGATGTTAAGGAGTTTCTTGCGCAGAACGGTATTGAGGACATAGATATTATTGCCAAGATTGAAAACCGTTCGGGTGTTGAGAATATTGAGGAAATCTGCCGGGAATGTGACGGCATTATGATAGCCCGCGGCGATATGGGTGTAGAAATACCCTATGAGGAGCTGCCGGCAATTCAGAAAATGCTCATAACCAAATGTCGCTTATTGGGAAAACGGGTAATAACGGCTACCGAAATGCTTGAGTCTATGATACACAGTCCACGCCCTACCCGCGCCGAGATTTCGGATGTGGCAAACGCCGTATATGACGGGACGAGCGCAATTATGCTTTCGGGAGAGACAGCGGCAGGACAGTATCCTGTGGCGGCGGTTGAGGCTATGGACCGAATTGCCCTTAACACCGAGCAAAACATCCATTACAAAAAGAGATTTTTAAACCGCGAGTTCAAGATAAAGAATACGGTTGATGCCATTTCCCACGCGACCTGCGGAATGGCGATTGATATTGACGCCAAGGCGATTGCCGTTTGCTCTCTTTCGGGAATGACCGCAAGAATGGTCTCGCGTTTCAGACCGCCCATGAGCATTATGGGAATTACTACCGAGGAAAAAACCTGGCGAAAGCTCTCGCTTTCGTGGGGTGTTCTGCCTCTTATGTGTGACAGCTACACCTCAACAGAGGTACTGTTTTTCACTGCCGCAAGGCTTACCAAGGAGACTTTAAAGCTTGAAAGCGGAGACCGCATTGTTATGACCGGCGGTGTTACAAACGGAAAATCCGGCAATACCAACCTTATAAAGGTGGAAATACTATAAAAACCGAATATTCATAAAAAATCAACCGCCGCAGAAATGAAATCTGCGGCGGCTGTTAAAATATAGGAAAGTTATTTTTGATATTCAATCAAATCGCTGATAGTGCAGTTCAGCGATTCACAAATTCTGTCCAAAACAAAGCTATCGTATCTTTTAACCTTGTTTTTATAGTATTTATCAATTATTTGATACTGTATTCCTGTGCGCTTTGCCAAAGCATATCTGCTGACATCTGCTTTCTGCAAGGCTTTTTCAAGTGTTAATTTTATCATAACTATATTATACACCTCTAAATACATTTTATTAGAGATATATTTGCCCAACAATCCTTAATTATTATCGACATAATCACAGGCGGCTAAGGCGGCAACGGCGCCGTCAGCGGCGGCTGTCGCTACCTGGCGGATTTTCTTTGTGCGGCAATCCCCCGCAACGAAAATTCCCTTTGTGTTCGAAAGGCAGGCTTCGTCTGCAACGGCATAACCGCGGTCATCAAGCAAAATTAAGTCGGCAAAAGCTTCGTTTTGAGGCACCAAGCCGATGGCAACGAACATTCCGTCAAGTACAATATCGGTTTTTTCACCCGTTTCATTCTTGATGGTAATTCCCTTAAGCTCGGTTTCGCCAATCAGGGAGTCCACAACGGTATTGAGAACAACCTCAATATTTTCCTTTGCCTCCACCTGACGGGCAAGCTTCTCCTCACCTGTAAGGAAGCCTAAATTTTGGATCAGATAAACCTTTTGGGCTATATCAGAGAGCATTATGGCTTCCTGCAGTGCGGAGTTGCCGCCGCCGATTACAGCCACGGTTTTACCCGAATAGAATGCCCCGTCACAAACGGCACAGAAGGAAATTCCCTCACCTATAAGTGCCTCCTCGCCCTCAAGACCTAAAAGTCTGTGCTTGGCGCCTGTGGCTATTATCACAGCCTTTGCGGTAAAATCGCCGCTGTCGGTAGTGACGGTTTTGATTTCGCCATCGGTCACCTTTAAAACCTCGGCACATTCGATTTCTGCGCCCTGCTCCATAACCTGCTCGACAAGCTTTTCGGCAAATTCGTTGCCTGAAAGCTCGATAAAGCCCGGAATGTTTTCCACCTTTGGGGAATGTGTTATTTGACCGCCAAAGGTTTCTTTTTCGATTACAAGCACGCTTTTGTTTGCTCTGCGTGCATAGAGCGCGGCGGTCAGCCCCGCAGGACCGCCGCCGATTACAGCTATATCATACATAATTTCTTTCCCTTAGTTTGCAAGAAACTTTTTGATTTCGGAAACACCTGCATACTTGTTTACCTGACCGCCGGCGGCAACAACAAGTGTGGGTGCCTGCTTAATGCCCAAGGAGGTTGCCATTTCTGCGTGCTCGTTGGCAAGAAGCTTATTGTAAGCTACCTCTGCCTTGTCAAGAAGTGAGCAGGCAATCTTGCAGTTGGGGCAGGTTGCGCTTGTGAACAGATAAATTCCGTCTGCTATGCAAGCCTCGGTCTCGGGAGCTTCCTCTGAAGCCTTGGCTACACCGCCGGTTTTGAGAACAGAGTTCTTGATATTGTAAACCAATCTGTCATTATATTCCTGAGTTTTACCGTCATTCCAATTCTGCACCGGACGGTAATATCCGGTAATGCGGCTGTAAACCTCGGTTTTCTCGCCACATTCGGGGCATGTGAACTGCTCGCCCGTAATATAACCGTGGTTTTTGCAAACCGAGTATGTGGGAGAAAGGGTGTAGTAAGGCAGGCGGTAGTTTTCGGCAATCTTTCTTATAAGATTTGCGGCGGCTTTCCAATCGGGCAATTTCTCACCGAGGAAGGCATGGAAAACCGTGCCCGAGGTGTAAAGTGTCTGAAGCTCATCCTGAACATCGAGAGCCGTGAAAATATCCTCTGTGTAACCAACGGGGAGATGTGAGCTGTTGGTATAGTAAGGAGTTTCACCCTCGCCGTTTCCGGCAGTGATTATATCGGGATAGTGCTTAAGGTCATGCTTTGCAAGACGGAAAGCGGTTGACTCTGCGGGGGTAGCCTCCAGGTTATAAAGGTCGCCGTACTCAACCTGATAATCAGAAAGTCTGTCACGCATGTGGTTGAGAACTGCCTTTGTAAACTCCTGAGTTCTTTCATTGGTAAGGTCAGCCTTGAGCCATTTTGCGTTAAGACCAACCTCGTTCATACCAACAAGACCGATGGTTGAGAAGTGGTTGTTAAAGGTGCCAAGGTATCTCTTAGTGTAAGGATAAAGTCCTGCATCTAAAAGCTTTGTAATAACAGTTCTCTTAACCTTGAGTGAACGGGCGGCAATATCCATCATCTTGTCAAGACGGGCATAGAAATCCGTCTCATCCTTTGCAAGATAGGCAATTCGGGGCATATTGATTGTAACAACACCAACCGAGCCTGTTGACTCACCGCTGCCGAAAAATCCGCCCGACTTTTTGCGAAGCTCACGCAAATCAAGACGCAAGCGGCAGCACATTGAACGAACATCGCTGGGCTCCATATCGCTGTTGATGTAGTTTGAGAAATAGGGTGTACCGTACTTTGCGGTCATCTCAAAGAGAAGCTTGTTATTCTCGGTTTCGGACCAATCAAACTCGCGTGTGATGGAATAGGTGGGGATAGGATATTGGAAGCCTCTGCCGTTGGCATCGCCCTCAACCATAATTTCGATAAAGGCGCGGTTGACCATATCCATCTCTTTTTTACAGTCTTTATACTTAAAGTCCATTTCCTTGCCGCCTACGATACAGTTAAGCTCTGCAAGGTCGTTAGGAACAACCCAATCAAGTGTTATGTTGGTAAAGGGTGACTGTGTACCCCAACGGGAGGGGGTGTTTACACCGTAGATAAAGCTTTGGATACACTGCTTAACCTCCTTGTAGCTAAGGTTATCAACCTTAACAAAGGGTGCCAAATAGGTATCAAATGAGGAGAATGCCTGCGCGCCTGCCCACTCGTTCTGCATAATACCGAGGAAATTAACCATCTGGTTGCAGAGGGTGGAGAGGTGGCTTGCCGGTGCAGAGGTAATCTTGCCCGGAACACCGCCCAAGCCCTCCTGAATTAACTGCTTCAAGGACCAGCCTGCGCAGTAACCGGTGAGCATTGAAAGGTCGTGAATGTGAATGTCAGCATTGCGGTGTGCGTTGCCGATTTCATCGTCATAAATTTCGGAAAGCCAATAGTTTGCGGTAACGGCGCCCGAGTTGCTCAAAATAAGACCGCCCACAGAATAGGTAACGGTGGAGTTTTCCTTAACGCGCCAATCGCTTATGTTAAGGTAGTTATCAATGATTGCCTTGTAATCAACCATTGTGGCATTGATGTTACGGATTTTTTCTCTCTGGCGGCGGTAGATAATGTATGCCTTTGCAACATCGTCATAGCCTGCTTTAATCAGCACAGATTCAACGCTGTCCTGAATATGCTCAACCGAAATTTTGCCGTCCTCTATTTTAGGCTCAAACTCGGCAGTAACCTTAAGTGCAAGAAAATCAATAATATCCTGATTGAACTGCTTTTGGCAGGCTTCAAATGCCTGTGTAATGGCAACGCTTATCTTTGAAAGGTCAAAAGAAACAAGCTTGCCGTCTCGTTTAACAACATTATACATCCTTTTCTCTCCTTTTTTCTTTGTTTAATATTTTTTGTGAAGTAAGCCCATTATATACTAAGTATTGTGTTTTGTCAATACCCAAAAATCAATATCTTGTGTTTATTTTATCGAATTTGGGTAAAAGGTACATATTTGGAGGCTTTATTGCACATTTCCTCTAACATTTCGTTTGAAACGGGGGTAAGACTTCGGTCAAGACAGTTGCCCGAATTTACGAAATTCTGCAAAAAGTATTTCGGTGCGCCCGAAATGCGGCGCGCAATAGCCTCAATATCTTGTGGGGTGTGGTGCTCTGCTGTTACGGTTGTGCGAAATTCAAAGGGGATTTTTCCGCCAAGCAGATAGTCGATACTTTCATTTACAGGTTTCATATTAAAATCCTTAACACCTGCCGTTGCGCCGTATTTTTCGGGACAGTTTTTAACATCCATTGCAACATAATCCAAAAGACCTGCTTCGGCAAGGGATATAAGCCTTTCGGGGTAGCTTCCGTTAGTATCAAGCTTAACACAAAAGCCCTCCGCCTTAACCCGTCTTATAAAATCGGTCAAATCCGGCTGCAGAAGCGGCTCGCCGCCCGTTATGCAGACGCCCTCCAGAATGCCTTTCCGTTTTTCAAGAAATTCAAGCACCTGCTCCTCGGGAAAAACGGTGCTGTTGTCTATATCTGTAACAAGCCCTGCATTATGGCAAAAGGGACAACGGAAATTACAGCCTGCCGTAAACAGCGTGCAGGCAACCTTCCCGGGGAAATCGAGTAAAGTCAGCTTTTGGAAACCGTTAAAATTCATAAACAACTACCTCTTTTTAAAAGTCCATTAATAAATATACGGGTTTTTCTCCCTTTTTGCAAGTGGAAATATATGCGATTATTTTGTATATTTTCGCCATTTTAATTGCTTGTATTTTAAATTGAAATATGGTATCATTTAATGGATATTTAAAAGAATGGGTGTTTTGTTATGTTGGATAAAATCGTTGCTGTTGTGAGTGACACGCTTTACAGCTACATATTAATAATCCTGCTCGTGGCGGGCGGTCTCTATTTCACCCTGCGCACGAAATTTGTGCAGTTCAGGCTTTTAAAGGAGCAATACCGCGTGCTGACCGAAAAACCGACCGACAAGGACGGTGTTTCCTCCTTTCAGGCGTTGATGGTTTCCACCGCATCAAGGGTGGGGACGGGAAATATTGTGGGTGTTGCAACCGCCCTTTGCCTTGGCGGCTTTGGCTCTATGTTCTGGATGTGGGTAATTGCCATCATCGGCGGCGGCTCTGCCTTGATAGAAAGCACCCTTGCACAAATTTATAAAAAACGCGGTGAGGACGGGTGCTACGGCGGCCCTGCCTATTATATTGAAGCGGCATTAAAGAGCCGTGTTCCTGCAGTGATTTTCTGCATTTTTCTTGTTTTGACCTATGGCTTTGGCTTTAATATGCTGGCTTCATATAATTTGCAGTCAACCTTTTCGGCTTACAGCTTTTATGACACGCAAAAAACCCCGTGGATTATCGGCTTGATTTTGGCAGTGCTTGTGGGCTATTGCCTTTTCGGAGGCGGCAAGCGAATTATAAAAATAACCGGTATTTTAGTACCGATTATGGGTGTTGCCTATGTTTTGATTGCTCTCCTGATGGTGGCGCTTAATATAACCGAAATGCCGGCGGTTTTTGCCCGCATTTTTACCGATGCCTTTGATTTCAAGGCGATTTTCGGCGGTTTTAGCGGCTCCTGCGTTATGTACGGCATAAAGCGCGGACTTTTCAGTAACGAGGCAGGTGTCGGCTCAGCGCCCAATGCCTCTGCTTCGGCTAAGGTAAGCCACCCCATAAAGCAGGGACTTGTGCAAATTCTTTCGGTTTTCATTGACACACTGCTTATTTGCTCAGCAACAGGCTTTATGTGTATGGCTTCGAGTGTGGAGCCCTCTGCCGAGCTTTCGGGCGCGCCCTATATTCAGCAGGCGCTTTCATCAACCTTTGGCGATTTCGGGACAATCTTTATCACCGCCGCTATGATACTTTTTGCCTTTACCACTCTGCTTGGAAATCTTTATTATGTTGACCGCTGTTGGTTCTACATTTTAAAGAAGACCCCCGGTAAAATTTTCAACAGCACCTACTATATTATGGCTTCGCTTGTTATATTTGTGGGCTCGGGCTTGAGCGCAGGGCTCTTGTGGAATATTGCCGATATAACGATGGGTGCAATGACGCTTATTAATATGCCTGTGCTTTTCCTGCTCGGGAAATATGCCGTTGCCGCGCTTAAGGATTATGATTTGCAACGCAAGGCGGGTAAAGACCCTGTTTTCAAGGCGGAAAGCATCAACCTGCCGCACAAAACCGATTATTGGAATTAATAAAATAACAAACGCGAAACCCTTGTAGCGCTTGCTGTCAAGCGGACATACGAAAAAGAATATTCGGTTGAGAGTATCCCATCCTGCCGCGCGGCAGGGTGGGATTTTTCACTCATTCGCAGTGCAGTGATGCTCCGTTCGGGACATATATTTAAATCATTTCCTGCTTTTACCGAATTTTGCAGGGGTGGTGCCTATGATTTTTTTAAAATATCTTATAAAATAATTAATATCGCTGAAGCCACACAAGCTTGCAATCTCGCCCAAATTTTCATAGCCCGCCTCTATAAGTGAACTCGCCTTCATAATCCTTGTTTCAAGCAGGTAACGGTGAAGCGGCATACCCATCGACCGTTTAAATTCGGAGCTTAAATAATTCGGATGATAGTGAAAGCTTTGGGCAATACCTGCATTGGTGAGTGGCTCGCTGTAATGCTTTTGAATATAGGAAACCACCGCCTCAATATTAAAACGGCTGCTTTTGGTACCCCGTTGCTCGGCGTGCCTTGCAAGCCTTGTTAAAACAGAGGTCAGCAGAGAAGCGGTTTCCACCCTGTAAAAGGGAAGCTTTCTTATGTATTCCTTTTCCAGGCGGAAAAGACTTTCCGATAGTGCTTGACAATCCTCGTAAATGCAGTAATTATTAAAGCAGACCGTGTCAGAAAATTCAATTTTTTCAAGCGGCTCTGCTTTTGCCTCCGAAACGGTCGGGACGGGCGGTATCGGAAGGGTTAAATCACAGTGCTTGCTTGTGAAATCAAAATTTATCGCAAGGAGGGTTGTGTCAGAGGGTATGAGGGTATAAGCCATACCCGATGGAATGTATATCAAGCTTCCTTCTTTTATGCTAAGGGCTTTGCCGTCAATATCTATAATGCACATTCCTCTCACCGAATAAAAAATTCTCGCATCAAGAGGAATGACGGTAGGGAAATATGATTTTTCCTCAATTTTTATATACCTGACAAATCTTACAAACGGCTGAATGCTCTCAAATTTCATCGCGCACCTCATCTTTATTTTGTGCTATTTTTGCTTTGTTTTACATATTGATTATATAATCCTGCAGTGATAAAATCAAGACGGAAATTTATTTTGGAGGATAGCTTATATGATCGAAAGAAAAAAACCGCGGACGGCAAGAACAGCATTTTTTTCGGTGGTGCATGAGGTGTATTTCGAGCAATTTGAGGGGCTTCGGGAATCGCTTCAGCATTATCACGGAGAAACAGTTAAGCTTGTGGAGAAAAACGGCGTTGAGGTTATGGATTACGGTATTATCGGCACAAATACCGCCGCCTTTGAGACCGCCGACAAAATCAACGGTGACAAAAACGACCTTATAATCTGCAATATGCTTACCTACGCCACATCATCTGTGTTTGCTCCTATTTTGCAAAACACAAGCGCACCGATGATTTTACTTGCACTCCAACCGTTACAGCACTTAGACTACAGCAAGGCGTGCACCTATATGCAGCTGGAAAATGATAATATTTGCTCCGTACCCGAATTTACAGGTGTTGCCGTCAGAATGGGTAAGCCCATAACCGATGTGGTAATAGGCTGTCTTTACGATGATGAACAAGCACATTCTGAGCTTGCCGAATGGTGCGAAATTGCTAAGGTGCTTCACGGCTTGAAGGGCGCCAGAATCGGACTTATGGGGCATGTTCTTGAGTCAATGTATGATATGCATGCCGACCCCACAGCTGTTTCTGCCGCCTTTAATTTACATATTCCGCTGATAGAGATTGACGATGCTGTCAGAGAATATGAAAAGGTAACAGAGGAAGAAATTGAAGCCAAGAAGCAACTGATTTTAAGAGAATTTGATACCCCCGTTCCCGTCAGCGACCCCGTGACAATGAAGCTCACAGACACCGACCTGCAAAGAGCAGCTCACGGTGCGGCGGCGCTTGACAGACTTATTGATACATATAAGCTTGACGGTCTGGCTTATTATTACGAAGGAAGCGAGGGTACAATTCAGCGCGAGGTTGCAACCTCCTTTATAGTTGGAAATTCAATTCTTAACGCGCAGGGTATACCCATGTGCGGAGAATTTGACATAAAAACCTGCATTGCCATGCTTATTATGGACAGGCTCAATATCGGAGGCAGCTTTGCGGAATTTCATCCCCTTGATTTCAGCGAGGATTTTATCTTGGTGGGGCATGACGGACCGCATCATATTGCAATTGCAAACGGCAAGCCGATTCTCCGCAGTCTTACCAAATTTCACGGAAAACCGGGAAGCGGCGCTTCGGTTGAATTTAAAATCAGGGAAGGACCTATCACAATGCTCGGTATCACACAGACGGCAAGCGGAAGCTTCAAGTTTGTCATAGGCGAGGGCGAATCCAAGGCAGGCCCAATTCCGCCGACAGGTAACACAAACACACGCGGCTTCTTTAAGCCCACCACCAGAGAATTTATTAAAAAATGGGTAATGGAAGGCCCCACGCATCACTATGCCTTGGGTATCGGCCACCATGCGGTAACCATTAAAAAAATTGCCGATGTATTGGGAATTGAGGCAGTAATTGTTGAATGAGAGGTTTTAGTGTATGTTTGATTTTGTAACCCTTGAGGTTAGTCTTAAGCCCTTTAAAAAAACCGATGATGAAAGTATAAGGCGTGTTTGCTCAAGGATTTTCACCCAATGGCTTCCGCTTATCAAAAACCGAAAGACAGTTTCGGTTATGCTTTGGACGGCTGACGGAAGCGAAATTCTTGATTACAGCGGAAATCTTAATGATAGCTTTGAATGGTGCCGCTATATCGGTATAGCAAACAAGCCGATTGCAACCGATCAGGACAATCCGGCACTGTCCTTGCATGACAAAAAAAGATATTACACCGAAAATCCCCCCGTAATGACCTACCGTATTCTAAAACGGATAATTGAAATATTGAAGGAGGAGGGAAAAAAAGCCTGCCCGGGGGCTGTCATCAGGGTGGGCGAAACCTTTGATATCGGCCCTGAATTTGCGGTGTCGGATTTTAAATATAACCGCCACACCGAAATTTGCACGGGAACAAAGCTTGGCTCTTTGGGACTCTTAGATGCAACAGGGTTGCTTAACGGCGATACCGTGAAATATGCCGCCTACCCCAACGGAATACCCGACCAAACCCCCTTCGGAACCTTTTTCGGAAAACAGGCAAATGTATTTTTAAAGGATATGGGCTTTGATTACATCTGGCTTTCAAACGGACTTGGTTTCAGCAGTGACCCTTGGGATATAACAGGTAAAATTTTTGACGGCGAAAATTTTCATGTTGAAAGGCTTGCAAAAACCAAAGAGAATGTTTTTCTTTTTTGGAAGCTTTTCAGAGAAGCCTGCCCCGATTTTCTGATAGAAACAAGGGGTACAAACAATTCTGTTGGTATTGATTATGCAAGTGACGGTGTTCCGCTTTACGATATTTATAATGCAGGGCTTAATATTGCGGCACCGCCCAACTCGCCTTGGGCGGCGCTCAACGATAATTTCGGGCTTGAAATTATGGGACACATGACGAGAATTTGTGAGCTGCCGCAAGCCGGATTTATGTTTCGCTATTACATTCACGACCCTTGGTGGGTTAATTCCCCATGGTATGACCGCTATAACGGAAGTCCGCACGATATTTATTTGCCGATGGCAATTTCAAGGGTTGGCAGTGACGGCAGTGTGAAAACCGCTGAAAGATTTAATATTCTGTCTATCGATAATTCCTTCGGTGAAATGCCCGACTGCTGTGTCAACGAGCCTCTGCCGCATATATTAAAGGCAGAAAAGGATGCCCCTGACGGTATGCCGCCCTTTGTATGGGTATATCCAATGAGGGAATACACAACAACCAATTCAGAACAACTGCTGTATGAGATGTATTACGGAGATAGGTTTATTTGCGAAGCAATAAATAACGGTTTTCCGCTTAACTGTGTCGTTTCCTCCGATATCTTTTTGAAAACCCCTATTTCGGCATATCAAAACAGTGTTATTGTATCACCTGTTCAGCCAAACGGTGAGGTAATGAGTAAGCTTAAGGAATTTAACAAGCAGGGCGGAAAAATAATTTATTACTCGACTTGCGAAAAACTCAAAAAAATTGAGAGCAACAAAAATATTGCTTTGGTTGATATTTGCACAAATGCAGATGCAATGCGTGCGGCAGCCTCAAAATTTGAATATTGCATTGAATTCGATTGCAAAAAATCCACCGAAAAAACACCTGCAATTACGGTTCATAAGAATAACAATGCAACAATTTTTTCGGTGTATAACCCTAATACCACAACCGACACCCTTATAAAATTTCCGCTTGGTGCACCAATACTTGATTGCTACGAGGCGGAAATAGTTGACGGCTTTGCAAAATATCGCTTCCCTCGGTGTGAGCATAAGGAATGCCGTGTTTTTGTGAAGCAAAAATCCGGAGTGGTTTCGGTTAAGGAAAAGCCGCCCGTTAATGCTTTGTACCGCAGAAAAATATTAATAGGCGGTCTTGAAGCCGCCACAGTTTATGTTTTCCCTGAATATAAGGGGGCAGAAAAATGCGGCTTTGTCAATACGGAGGATTTGAGCTATTGCGATGCCACGCCCGTTTTGGATAATTCATGGGAATTGATAACCGACAGCTTGGGCACATACTATAAGGCGGAAAATATCACAGGGGATTATCTCCTGTGTATGCCTGCCGAAAAATACATCTGACACATCGCCTCGGACCGACTAAAGGTATAAACAGCCCCCGACAGTCATATAGCTGTCGGGGGCTGTAAGCTTGGTCAAAGCTTATTTCATGCTGTTTTCGTAAGACTCGATCATTTTCTTAACCATCTGTCCGCCGATAGAACCGGCCTGCTTAGAGGTAAGGTCGCCGTTGTAACCCTGCTTAAGGTTTACGCCAACCTCGTTGGCAGCTTCCATCTTAAAACGGTTGAGTGCATCTTTAGCCTCAGGTACTACATACTTAGACATTGTAATTTCTCTCCTAAATTTTTTAATATTGTTTTGCGTTTGCAATATTAGCTTGTGAATATTATTTTGTTTTATTTAAGGTAATTTTTGCTCGTTTTTGAATTTTTTGTAAGCTTTATTTTTTAAACCGTCAAGAGTTGAAATGGAAAGCAAAATATGGTATATTTTAAATATAATAAATTTTAAGAAGGAATAAACGGGTTTATGATAACAAATTACCACACACATTCCGTTTTTTGTGACGGGGACAACACTCCCGAGGAAATCGTTTGCGCCGCAATCGAGCAAGGTTTTTCGGCAATCGGTTTTTCCGGGCATGGGTACACCGATTTTGATTCGAGCTACTGCATGCAGGACACAGCGGGATATATCGCAGAGGTGAAACGGCTGAAGGAAAAATATAAAAACAAAATCCAAGTTTATCTCGGGGTTGAGGAGGACGCGCACTGCCTTGTCAACCGCGCAGATTTTGATTATATAATAGGTTCTCTGCACTATACCCGCAAGGATGGGAAAAGATACCCCATAGATTCGGATTACGAGTGCTTTAAGACTTGTTTGGAGCTCTGGAACGGGGATGTCCTTGGGTTTGCAGAGGAATATTACAGCTTTTTTTGCGACTATATTTTAAAGCGAAGGCCCGATATAATCGGACATTTTGATTTGATAACCAAGTTTGATGAGATGGATACATCTTTGTTTTTTGCAAATGACGAATATAATCGCATAGCAGAGAAATATATCAAAATCGCCCTGCAAAGCGGCTGCATTTTCGAGGTGAACACCGGCGCGATTTCGCGCGGCTACCGCAAGACCCCATATCCGAATGAAAATCTGCTAAGGGTGATTAAAAATAACGGCGGCAGGGTTATCCTTTCGTCCGACAGTCACAGTGTGAACACCCTTGCCTTCGGCTTTGAGCAGGCACGCACACTTTTAAAGGATGTGGGCTTTAAGGAAATATACACTCTTTCAGGCAATGGATTTGTAAAGGAATATTTATAAGAAATTTATAAATCAAATATTAAAATTTAAAAAATGCGATAGAAGCCTTTTAAGCTTTTATCGCATTTTCATAATTTCATCACTTAATAACTCTATGCTTTATTTTCGAAAGCATAGGCTTTAAAAGCCTTTTCCAGAAATAACGCGGGAAATAGCTGTGGAGTATATAAAAAGTATAAAGTTGGTACTTTTTATCGGTCTCGCAATGAATGTATTTACCGTCACGGTAAAATTCCTTTAAAATACCGACTATGCTGTCGGGGTTAATATCGTGCTCGGTAAAATAGTTGTTGTCACCGCGCATAATGTAGCTGCCGTTTTTAACCGCAATAATTCTGTGCAGAATAAATTTTCCGTCATTACCGGGGTATAAAACCACATCCCCCTTTTTAAGGGCGCGGTCTATCCTCTTGACAATAACCAAATCCCTGTGCTGCCTCAGCATCGGCTGCATACTGCAGCCTGCAGTTAAAATGCTTATTTCCTCACTTATCTCCAAGGCTTCTCCGGCAGTTTTAAAGTCTCTATGCTCCATTATTCGGTAATCACATCAGCCTCTTTGAGCTGATTTACAAACCCCGTAACGGTATCGGTAACCTCGGCTTCGGTAGCTTCGGGGTGCTTTTCCTTCATAAGCTTAATTGCTTCCTCAAGTGTGACATCGTTTTTAAGTATCTCAAATATTTCGGCGCCGATATCGTTCATTTTAATAAATCCGCCGAAAGCATTGAGGTCGTCTCCGACCGCAACAGCCACCATCTTGTCTGCAACTGCATTAATAACAAAATTATACTTTAATTTCATTTTCTATTCCACCTTAATAATTAATTTTTTCAACCTGTTTTATGAGTTAATACCCATTTTGCAGGATTATTTTCAATGTATTCCCATACCTCGTTATAATCCTGCTGATTGCGGATTATGTGGTCGTGATACGAGCGTTGGAAAATTTTATTTCCTGCCATACCGTATGCTTCATTGATTTGCTTTGTTATGCTGTATTTTAACCATCCAACCACATTGCCGACTGTTACCACCGTAGGGGAGGGGTCTCCCCTCCCGTTGGGGTTACCAATCCCGTTTTGAATTTGGATTATAATGTGTATGTGGTCAGGCATGATTATATAATTATCAATTTTCACATTATGAAATTTTTCATTAACCGCCAATATTAAATTCTCTGCAATTTTGCCTTTTGCGGTTAATCGCGGGAGGGGAAACCCCTCCCCTACAATTATATCCGATAATATTCTTTCACGGTTTTGGGTACAGATTGTTATAAAATATGCGCCGTTTTGCCCGTAATCAAAATTTCCCAATCGGGTTTGCTTTCGTTTTGGTTGTTCCATTTTGATTATTATTTGTTTTCTGCTATTATCGCTTTATATGCCACCCCTGCCGCCGAAATATCCATATTACAATGGATTATCCAAAGCTTACAGCTTGACAATAATCTATCAATTAAATTTATTGTGCAGGCAAGGGCTATCGGGTCTTTCGGCATATACACCTGATTAAAAATGCGGTCTATCGCCGCACCTTTATCCAAGACCTCGACAAAATTGGTCTCACTGCGCTCTATAAAGCAAATGTGTTTTAAGGGGGTGCGCATATTGCAACCGTACCGTTCCTTGCCGTTCCACGGCGTGCCGTAGGCATAGGGTGTGACCGGCTCGCTGTCAAAGAAGCGCACCATCGGCTTGTCCCCGTTGACAACAACCATCTTGTCCCCAAGGTATTCCTGCCAGAGCCTCATGTGGGTGGTTTTGCCCGTTCCGCTGTGCGCCGAGAAAACAACACCCTCACCCTCAACATCAAAGCAGGCGGAATGAAGCACAAAAGCATTGCGTGAGGGTAATTGGTCGGCAATCTTTTGATGCAAAACATTGTTTTCCGCCATTCGGAGGGATATTTGACCGCCCTCATAAATTCTCTGCGCTTCAAGCTCACTGTCGGTTGCGGAGATTGAAAAATCCACCTTTCCATTGTCGGATATGTAATCACCCAACAGTTTTTCCAATAAGCTGTTAGACCGCGTATATTCAATATTAAAATCTGCTATTTTCAAATTCATTTTAAATCCGCCTTTTTGCGTGATTTTATCTTGTTTTGTAATTAAAAATATTTCATTATTATGTTACCATAAAAGGATTTAGAAAACAACCATATTTTATGGTTATTGTTGCGGATGAATTATTGTTTCATCCACGAACAAACCAATTGACCTTTCGTAGGGGCAACCTATGTGTTGCCCCGTCAAAATTTATCGATATTCAACGGAACGACACACAGGTCGTTCCCTACAAATTATAACCGTAATAATGCAAAAGCCTAAGATTTTGTATTATTATAGGTGTTTAATATTTTCTTTTTCAGGGTTTGGATTTTTTCATCCCGCTGGTATATATCACACTGTGGAGAAATATCCGGACATTTTTTCAAACGCATGCAATTGATATACTCTGCGCAATTATCACAGATATCAAGTTTGGTCTGTTTTTCCTTCCATTCGGAAATATTATCTTTGTCAAGTATTTCCGAATATATATCACCTATTATCTCTTTATCTGAAAAATGCTCGCACTTTCCAAGCTTGCCTTCGGGGGTGATTACAATCGCATTATCCGAATCTGCCATACAACGATTTGTGGTGTAGGTGTTATCAAGCTTGCGGTAAGAGAACAAGCCTTTTTCTGCCAGATAATCATTAAAACTGTTGAAAATTTCTATAGTTTTAATGATTTCATCCTGCTTGTGTACCTGCTTTCCGCTGTCATCATAATCGAACAGACGGTGAGCATACACAGAGAAATTTTCTCTGCCCCCAAATTTTTCAGATAAGAAATCTACCAGCTTATATAAATCATCTGCATTGTGCAGACCTAAGTTCAGTCTTATTATTACCTTTATTTCGTTATTCAGCAAATCGCCTATATTGGCAATTACCGTTTCAAAGGGGTTTGTGTCTTTGTATATATAATTCTTGGTACGGTTATATATTTTTTCAGTACCATCCAAAGTAATTTGCACCTTTTGGGTATTCCAATTTTCCTTTGCCTCTGCCAACAGAGCTTTATCCAACAAATATCCGTTGGTAATTATCTTTGATTTGAATTTAACTCCCTCGGAGTTTAGTCTATCACATATTATGTCAATAGCATCTTTATTATAAAGCGGCTCGCCGCCAAACCAATTAATTGTAATTTCCTTTTCCCTGTCCGAATGGTTTATAATGTATTCCGCAATAGACCGTGCAGTATCCGCCGACATTGTCGGCTGTACCCGCCCTTTTTGAAAACAGTAAAAACATCTTGCGTTACAGTCAAGGGTTGTCATTATAGTATAGCTTTTGTAGGTATTGGCAGTTCTCGGTTTTTCAAAAAGCTTTACAGTGCTTAAAAGTTGGTCACACAGCTTTACAGTATCAGTGCCAACAGGAACAAAAAACCAATGCTTTTTCAAATATTCTGCTACAGGTGTATTAAAGGAATTTATATCCTGCAACACTTCTGCTTCCTCTTTTGACAGCAACAATAATTCTTTTGACAGATTGTTATATATAAGTGTTCCGTCCTCACAATCCACTGTAATGCAGTAGGAAGCTAATGAGTATTCAGTTTCTTTTAATCCCTGTTCACTGAAAATCAGGGAAAAGGTCGGGCTTTTAGCGATAATATTTTTCATATAAGTTCCTTTTTATCTTTTGTTATTTCCAAAACGGTTTAATATAAGATAAGCGTGGCGCGAAAACGCCACGCTTATTGAATAACTTTTGATTATTCCTCTACCTCATAAGGGCACTGTGAGTTACCGCCACCATTAGAAGCAGTGATAACATCGTTAACATTGAACTTTACGATTTCAAGCTCGAATTTCATTATCTATTCACCTACCTATGTATGGAATAAAATAAATCATTTTAATTTGTAAAGTATGCTTTTGCAGAATCGCTATAACGGAACATTGCACAGAAAACATCACTTAATTCATGAGAGCCAGGGGTAAGCTTGTTTGAGCAGAATGTTTCAATACCGTAAACGAGAGTGTTACTTACCTTCTCACCATTTTGTGTTACATAAATAGTACATTCCGCACGCATATCTGCAGGTGCAATCACACCGAAGCTATAGAAAGGACGCAATTTTCCAGAAATCTCTTTATCAAAGTCAGAACCGGCTATTTCATATGGATGCTCGTTGTCATACATATCTTTATAAGACATATGTAATGTCAAGCTATTTACATCAACGGTACTGTCCATTGTCATAAGAATTTTCAAGAAAGTAGAGCTTTCCAACTCCAATGCTTTGTTGAATTTAACAATAGCACCATCAAGAGTTGTTTCAGAGCCTTCATTTGCAGCAGTAACCGGAATGCTAATGTCAGTACCTCTTGCAGCCTGTTCCTCTGTCAAATCCTTAGTTACTAAATCGTCTGTCAAAACCCCAAATTTTTCCTGAACACCAGCAGCATAGCGCAAAAGGTCAACAAGCAAGGTTTCTAATTTAGGATTTCTTGTGGTTTTATTGAGCTGACTCATAGCAAACTGTCTAACACTATATTTATCAACAACACTCTTTATTTTGGTTCCATCAGCCTTTGTTGCATAAACTACAGCATCAACTGTTACGCCGATTTCTGCAACAGGAGTTCTGTCATAAGTGAAAACATAGTCCGAGCCCCAAATTTCCGGCTCAACGGTAAGGGTATCAGGAACCATTTCTGTACCATTAAAAGTAATGTAATCAAATACGGCATAAATATCGGTGCAACCCTCTAAAAGCGATGTTGCAACCTTATAGTTGGTTTCAACGCAGCTTTCAAAAGCAACAGAGTGACGGATTTTAATTGTTGCATCCTCCACCGGCTCCTCCGGCACCTCATCCTCGACGGTCCATATACCGTCAGCGGCAATGAAGTCAACGGGATTTTCATCCCAGTCAGCGGCATCGATAGTACCTGTAGCTGGTGAGAAGGTGATAAGTACATGTTCTCCTGCAACTTCGGGTACG